>JBGSIT010000093.1:0-106226 GCA_041742335.1 Rhizobiaceae bacterium | reverse complement strand
GGTGCTGCGGCCCGCCGCGCGTCCCGCTCAGGCGGCGGCCCGGCTTTGTCGCTGCCTTACATCACACGGAAAATCAAGGAATATGAAGTTCTTGACGAAGAAGGCCTGCAACTGATCGAAAACAACGCCGATCTCATCCTTGAGGAAATCGGCATTGAATTCCGGGATGACGCCGAAGCGCTTGATCTGTGGCGAAAGGCCGGCGCCGATGTGCGTGGCGAGCGGGTTCATTTCCCCAAGGGCCTGTGTCGTGAATTGCTGAAGACCGCGCCTTCCGAATTTACCTGGCATGCCAGAAACCCGGCCCGCAGTGTGCAGATTGGCGGCAAGGCGACGGTGTTTGCGCCGGTTTACGGCCCTCCCTTCGTGCGCGACCTGGACGGCAAGCGCCGCTATGCGACGATTGAGGACTTCCGCAATTTCGTCAAGCTCGCTTATATGGCGCCTTCGATGCATTCATCGGGCGGCACTGTGTGCGAACCGGTCGATGTCGCCGTCAACAAGCGTCATCTCGACATGATCTACTCCCACATCAAATATTCCGACAAGCCCTTCATGGGGTCGGTCACCGCGCCCGAACGCGCCGAAGACACAGTCGCCATGGCCAAATTGGTGTTCGGCGACGACTTTGTCGAAAACAACGCCGTGACATTGAACCTTATCAATGCCAATTCGCCGATGGTGTTTGATGAAACCATGCTCGGCGCGGCAAAGGTCTATGCGCGTCACAACCAGGCTTGCGTGTTGTCGCCCTTCATCCTGTCGGGCGCCATGAGCCCGGTGACGATTGTCGGTACATTGACCCAGATCCTCGCCGAAGTTCTGGCGGGCGCCGCCTTCACCCAGTTGATCCGCAAGGGCGCGCCGGTGCTTTTCGGCACATTCGCGGCCTCCATTTCCATGCAATCGGGGGCTCCGACATTCGGAACGCCCGAGCCGTCGCTGGTCTCCTACGGTGCGGCCCAATTGGCCCGCCGCCTCGGCCTGCCTTTCCGGACCGGCGGCTCGCTCTGCGGCTCCAAGGTTCCCGATGCCCAGGCCGCCCATGAATCTGCCAATACGCTGAACATGACGCTGCTGGCCGGCACCAACTTCGTTTTGCACTCGGCCGGCTGGCTGGAAGGCGGATTGGTCTCGTCTTACGAAAAATTCATGATCGACCAGGACCAGTTGGGCATGATGCAGAAAATGGCTGAAGGTGTGGACCTGTCGGAAGAAGCCCAAGCGCTGGATGCCATTCGGGAAGTCGGCCCTGGCAGCCATTATCTGGGATGCGCCCATACGCAGGCCCATTTCCAGACGGCGTTTTACCGTTCGGCACTGGCCGACAACAACTCCTTTGAACAATGGGAGATTGAAGGCGAAAAGCGGATCGAAGAACGCGCCAATGCGCTGTGCCGCAGCTGGCTGGACCAGTATGAGGCCCCCGAACTGGATCCGGCCATCGATGAAGCACTTCTTGCCTTTATCGCGGCCAAGAAGAACGCTATGCCGGATGCATTTACCTGAAGAGGACCCGGCGCCAGGGAGACAGGCGGTGCGGTGCAAGTTGCAGACATGATCCAAAAGGAAGTCTGGCGCCCGCATTATGAATATAAGGGTCCGAAATGACAGCGGAAATCGGACGCGTTGAAATCATCCGTGCGGGGCTTGCCCCGTACGGATTTTCCTTGCGCGGCCATGTCAACTTCACCGGCGAAGGCCCGTTGCTCAAATCCGGCCAACAAGCCGGCAGCCTGGTGCTGGTCGGCTTTGTCGGCGGCGCTCTCTGGCCGGCATTCGAGACTTGGCGCGCAAAGCAGGGCAGTTGCGACCAAGACCATCCGCTGGACCTTTTTTCGAAAGCCGTCATCGGGCCCCTGGCCGAACGGGCAGGCGGCACGGCCTATTATCCTTCAGATCAGCCTTGGCAGCCATTTCAAGGCTGGGCGATGCGGGCAGAGGGGCTGAAGGCCTCGCCGCTTGGCATCCTGATCCACCCTGTCTATGGCCTTTGGCACGGCTATCGGGGTGCTGTGGCTTTTGCAGAGCCGCTTGAACCACCTGTCGGCGAACCGTTGAATTCGCCTTGCGACTCGTGTCTCGCAAGACCCTGTGTATCGGCCTGTCCCGCAGACGCCATCACGGCAGAGGGCTTCCAGTTCGCACCCTGTCGCAGCCATCTGGCCGCACGGCAAGGCCGGAGCGGCTGCATGCAAAAGGGTTGCCTTTCGCGCAATGCCTGTCCTGTCGGCAGCGAGTTTCGCTATTCTGATGCGCAGTTGCGGTTTCACATGCAGGCGCTTTCCATCTGAAAAGCGGGTTGACTGTAATCGTGATTGGGCTAAACCCGAATTATCGGGCGGAAACCGTGGTCCGATGTGAAATCCTCAACAGACCGGGGGCGGTCCTGGTTGGCAGAGTTGATTTCCAATGCGTTTTCGCGACTTTGAATCCGGTGTCATCCGTCTTGGCAATGCTGTTCCCGCCGCCGTGCTTTTGATCGCGGCGCTGGTTATTCTCACCCTTGGCGCAGGCCTTGCCAAAACCGTGCTGACTGCCGATAACGCGGTGAGCTTTGTCTTTGTCCGTGCTGCTCTCGGCACAGTCATTCTCGGTGTCGTCGCCAGACCGCGGCTTGTTAATTTCAGCCGTCGGCAATGGCTGGATGCGGCGATGCTGGGCATCATCATTGCCCTCTTCAATGTCGCTGATTTTTACGCCCTGTTGAACCTGCCGCTGGGCCTGGTGGCAACCATCGGCTTTCTGGGTCCCTTGGCTGTATCCGTCAGCGGCGCGCGCCGCCTGGTCGATTTCTTCTGGCCCCTGTTAGGTTTTGCCGGCGTCGTGGTGCTGACGCCGCTGGACGGCACGGGAACGGTTGGCTGGATAGGCATCGGCTTCGGCCTGACCTATGCGGCCTGCTGGGCGCTCTATATTCTGGCGTCCATGCGGACCGGCAGATCTTCCTCAGGGCTTGACGGATTTTTTGCGGCAAACCTGATTGCCACCCTGGCGCTGGCGCCGTTCGGTTGGCAGGGGGCAGCGGAATTTTTCGTTTCGCCCGGCCTTGCTGGCACGACTTTGGCAGTGGCGCTGTTTGCCATGATTCCGCTTTGCCTGGAATTCTTGGCGCTCAAACGCCTCACACCACTGGTCTTTGGTGTCCTGCTCAGTCTGGAACCGGCTTTCGCCTCCATCACAGGGCTGATATTGCTCGACGAATATCTGGGACCGACGGATTGGATGGCTTTGGCGATGGTGTCCATGGCCTCTATCGGGGTGACCGTGTTTCGCAACCGCGCACGCCAGACCAGACCGGCATCATAGGCCCTGTCTCATGCAGCAAGGGGCGTTGCCGGTATTGTCCGATGCGACAGGATGATATGTGTGACAACGGCGCCTGAAACAATCAGTCCGCCGATGATTGAATTGGGTCCCGGAACTTTATGGAAAGC
Organism: Rhizobiaceae bacterium; assembly: GCA_041742335.1. Classification (GTDB taxonomy): domain Bacteria; phylum Pseudomonadota; class Alphaproteobacteria; order Rhizobiales; family Rhizobiaceae; genus Rhizobium_E. Next base: position 102,789 of record JBGSIT010000093.1, on the reverse strand, counting down.
CAGGAATACCCAAAAGGGCGCAAGCGGCGTGTCCAGCGCGCCGATCAGCGCGGTTTCGATGACCGGTATGCGGCTGGAGCCCAGTGCAAAGAGCAGATTGCCCAATGCGGAACTGACAACGCCGAAACAGGCGAGATAGACCAGATCCAGCCAAGTCACATCAAGGGGATGCCCAAAAGGTCCGCAGACCAGCGAACCCAGCAGCGCGCCGGCAATGACCGCCGGCATGGTTGCCAGTTGCGGATGGCGGCGGACGAGAATGATCGAGCACGCCATGGTAAGCGTCATGCCGAAGGAAAGAATATCGCCCCAGATATCCCCATCCTGACCGGTGCTCATCATCAAGACGACGCCGGCAAGTGCGACCAGGCTTGCAAATATTGCAGTGCGCGAGGGAACTTCCTTGAGAATGAACCAGCCGAGCAGGGCTGAAACAAACGGAATGGTGGCGTAGATCACCGAATTGTGGGCGATGGTCGTCATGTTGAGGGATATGATGAACATCGACATGCCGCTCGCTGTCAGCAGCATGTAGATGACCTCAAGCCTGCCGAAGCGGGCCATTTCCTTCTTCCAGCCGCCGCGATGACGTATCAGGATCATGGCAAAAATGCCGATCGCCCCGAATATGCCGCGCCAGAACAGGATCGTATAGCTGTCGTGCTCGATCAACCGGGTGAAGAAGCCCGCAGTACTCCACGCAAAGGCCGCACCCACGGACAGCAAGAGTCCCAGCCGGTAATCTTTGACGGAAGACAATTTGACAGCCTCGATTTCAGGACGGGGATGCGGCTGCCAAACCTGTACAATGCCGGTTCGACATGTTCCAACTCTCCTGCTTGCTTTGTAGACCGATTCAGAAGACTTGAAAATGACTGAACTGATGCAGGACGGCCCGTTTTGAAAATATTTCTTTCACCACCCAAGGAATCGACTTGTGCGAAACGTCTCATGCTCAGTTGGAAGACATGAAGGGCAGCAATCGTGCACGATGAGCTGATTTCGAAAGCAAGAGGCGGCGACCGTGACGCCTTCGGCCAGTTGCTGGCCGAGAACTATGATTTCATTCATGCGGTGGCATGGCGATGGACCGGCAATGTGGCCGATGCCGAAGATGTCACACAGGATGTCTGCGTCAAGCTCGGCCGGATGATTGGTGATTTTCGCGGCGAAAGCCGGTTTCGGACCTGGTTGTATACGCTGACGTTGAATGCGGTGCGCGATCAGGTCCGCAAGTCGGTACGGGAAAGGGCCAAGACAATGGCCTATTTTTCCGATCCCTCCAATCAGATCGATTGCGGCGGCGATGACGAGACGCAGCCTTTGTGGGAGGCGGTGCGATCACTGCCTGCCAAGCAATGCGATGCCGTCATGCTTATTTATTCTGAAGGGCTGAGCCATTCGGCGGCAGCCGATGTCATGGGTTGCTCGGAATCGACCGTTTCCTGGCATGTGCATGAGGCGCGCAAGAGATTGCGCGACATGCTCGGCCGGGAAGTGGCGTAGGAGTGGAAGAGATGAACATGGATTTGAACAAATTGTCAGGCCTTAACGCCCCGAAGCCTTCCGTTGACCGGAAGGCTGACACCCTGGCTTCGGCAATGGCCGCGTTTGATGAAGCGAAAAAAAATGAAAACCACGCCCAAGGATTGGCGGGGCGGCGGCGTCAAAGCTCCATTATCAACACATTATGGAGCAATGTCATGAACCGCAAATTACTGGCAGGATCAGCGCTGGCAACCCTTCTGGTGGTCCCCGCCGCCGGTTTCATCACCATGGAAATTACCCGCGGCAAGATGGCCGGCTACAGCACGGAAGAACTGGCTGAACAGAAGAAGCTGCCGGCCTCTGGGACTGTAACAGCAACAGAACCGGGCAAGAAAGTTGCCGAAATTGCCGGCAGGATTGAGAGCGATCCGACAACTGCGGACACGCCGGACGGGGGCGAAAATGCGCCAGCCAGGCTTGCAAAACAGAATGAAACGGCGTCTGCCGATACCCGGAATGCAGCTGCTCGCATTGGCGCGGATAAAAAGGAAATCGCGTCCCTCCACAGCGAACCGGCCCCGGCTGAAAAAACAACCGATGACGCCGGCATTGCCGCTCCGGCGGTGAAAGACGGACTTGTGGCAGCAGGTCAGGCGCAGTCGTCCACTACCACGGAAGAGCAGAGCATGGTGCTGGATTCGCCGCAAGATGACGAATCCGTTGTTGAACTCGCGCCCGCCCAATCTGAGGCCCAGCCACTGATAGCGGGTAGTGATCGCGCGAGGCGGGTGCTGCAAAGCGACAAACTTGACGGAAGCCTGACCGTCGATACATTGCGTCGGCAGACGGAGATTGTGCCTGTCGAAAAGCAAAAGGGCGACAAGTTTTCCTCCGACAATATCAATCCGGTCAAATCGGTGGCGACCGAACCCGTCTCGACCTTCTCGATTGATGTCGATACGGCTTCTTATGCCTATATGCGGCGATCCCTGACCGAAGGCCAGTTGCCTGATCCTGCGAGCGTCCGCGTCGAGGAAATGATCAATTATTTTCCCTATGACTGGAAGCCGCCGGAAAGCGCCGACCAGGCCTTCAAGGCCAATGTCACGGTGATGCCGACGCCGTGGAACGAGCACACAAGGCTGATGCATATCGGCATCAAGGGCTATGATCTTGCGCTGGCCCAGCAACCTTCGGCCAATCTTGTGTTCCTGATCGATGTGTCCGGTTCGATGAACGAGCCTGACAAATTGCCGCTGCTGAAAAGCGCGTTTCGACTGCTGGTCGGCCGGATGAAACCAACTGACACGGTTTCGATTGTCACCTATGCCGGCAATTCCGGTGTGGTGCTGGAACCGACCAAGGCAATTGACCGCGACAAAATTCTGGCGGCAATCGACAATCTGCAACCGGGCGGCTCGACAGCCGGTGCGGAAGGAATAGCGACTGCCTATCAGCTTGCCAAGAAGGCCTTCATCAAGGATGGCGTCAACCGGGTGCTGCTGGCGACCGACGGTGATTTCAATGTCGGGCCGTCCTCTGACGGCGAGTTGAAAAAGATCATCGAGGACAAGCGCAAGAGCGGGATTTTCCTGTCCGTGCTCGGCTTTGGCTCCGGCAATTACAATGACGCCCTGATGCAGACCTTGGCCCAGAACGGCAACGGCACGGCGGCCTATATCGATACCTTGTCGGAAGCGCAGAAAACGCTTGTCGAAGAAGCCGGGTCTTCGTTGTTTCCCATCGCCAAGGACGTCAAGATCCAGGTTGAGTTCAACCCGGCCAGGATCGCCGAATACCGTCTGATCGGCTATGAAACCCGGGCTTTGAACCGTGAGGATTTCAACAATGACCGCATTGATGCCGGCGAAATCGGTTCGGGTCATCGGGTCACCGCAATCTATGAAGTCACGCCGAAGGGAAGCCCGGCCATGGTCAATGATGACCTGCGCTACGGCGCGCCCGATCCGCAGGCTGCCGCCAGCCAGGTTGCACCCGACAAGGCGACCGATGAACTGGCCTTCGTCAAGATCCGCTACAAGAAACCCGATGAAGACAAGAGCACGCTGGTCACCATGCCGGTAACCGAGGCGCAAGCAGTGGATTCAGTTGATGCAACGTCGCAGGATGTGCGTTTTTCCGTTGCGGTCGCGGCTTTCGGCCAGAAGCTGAAAGGCGAGGATCCTGTGGCTGATTTCAACTATCAGCGCATCATCGACATGGCGACCAAGGCGCGCGGCGAAGACACATTCGGCTACCGCGCCGAATTCGTCAATCTGGTCCGGTTGGCCCAGGGATTGACGGGTGAATGAGCGGATTTTCCGGCTGGAGCGCGACCTCCGGTATCTGACGTGAAAAAGGGCAGGGCGTGGTTCGAAATCCACGCCCTGCTTTTTCAGATTACGGCGCATTCAGATTTCGCCATGACACCGTCAGGCTATCAGCCCCTGCGACGTGCGCGTTCGCGAACCGGCGGAGGACCGCCTTCATCAGCGGTCTTGTTGCGCATCGGTCCGATTTTCTCGATGATGGTTTCAAGTGTCGGGCGAGGGCCTTTTGTGTGACTGTCGATGGCTTCGCGCATCGCCTTGAGATGGTCGCAACCCGTTCCGCAACATCCGCCGATGATCCTGGCGCCGGCATCAACCGCAAGGCGCGCATATTCGGCCATCAGCGGCGGCGTGCCGGAATAATAGATCACCGCGCCGCGATATTCCGGAATGCCGCAATTGCCCTTGACCACGACGGTGGCCGACGGGTCGGCTTCGGTCATGTCGAGAAGCGAGGACAGGATGTCGGATGCGCCAACGCCGCAATTGGCCCCGACAGCAACCGGGCCTTCGCCGATATCGGCGGCCACGGCGTGGATGTCCTTGGGCGGCATGCCCATCATGGTCTTTCCGGCGGTATCGAATGAGCCGGTATAGACATAAGGAAGACCAACCTTGACGGCGGCTTCCGCAGCGGCGCGAATTTCATCGGCCGAAGACATGGTCTCGATCCAGGCGACATCGACGCCGCCGGCCTTCAGGCCTTCCATCTGTTCGGTGAACGCGGAAACCGCATCTTCATAGGACATCGCGCCGAGCGGAATCAGCAATTCGCCGGTCGGGCCGACTGAACCGGCAACGATGACCTTGCGCGGAGCAGCATCGGCAACGGCGCGGGCAATTTCAGCAGCGCGCTTGTTGAGGGCGTGAACGCGATTTTCGGCATGATGCAGTTTCAAGCGCTGCCGCGTGCCGCCAAAGGAATTGGTCAGGATGATGTCGGCGCCGGCATCGACAAAGTCCTGATGCAGCTTGGTGATTTTTTCCGGTGCGGTTTCAAGCCAGAGTTCGGGCGCTTCGCCGGCCTCAAGTCCCATGGCGAACAGGTTGGTTCCGGTAGCGCCGTCAGCAAGAAGCACGCCTTTTTCGGCAAGCAGACTGGTTAGCGGATTGGTGGAGGTCATGAAACACCCTTTCAACAGCATTTTGAAACGTCATATAAAGATATCTTTATGTCCTTGCAATGAAAAAGAAGCTCCTTGACCAAATTGGGTCGAACGCCGCATTTGAAATTGACCCAAAAAAATGGGCGCCGCCCGGAAGGCGCCGCCCGATTTCACTTCTTTCGGCTTTCTCAGCCGGCGTTGGCGGCTTCGCGCTCCTCGAGAATATCGTCGAGCCAATCGATCCGCATTTCCGGAACCGACGAAATCAGCTTTTCGGTATAGGGATGGAAAGGCGGCGCAAAGATCTGGTGGGTCGGACCGATGGCGATTATCTCACCTCGCAACATGACGGCAGTGCGATGGGCGATCCGCCGGACGATGCCGAGATCATGGGTGATGAACAGATAGGCGACTCCGAGATCGTCCTGCAGCTTTTTCAGAAGCTTGAGAATTTCTTCTGCGACCAACTGATCAAGCGCCGAGGTCGGTTCGTCGCAGATGATCAGGTCGGGATTGGCTGCCAGAGCGCGGGCGATACAGATGCGTTGTTTCTGGCCGCCTGAAAGGGCGGTTGACAAGCGGCCTGCATAATCTTCAGGCAGGCCGACCAGCCGAAGCAATTCAGCCACCCGTTCGGCGACTTCCGCCGCACTCTTGTTGAAGTACAGGGCAACCGGTCGACCGATGATCTCGCCGATTGTCTGGCGCGGGTTGAGCGCAACATCAGGCAACTGATAAATCAGTTGAATGCGCCGCAGATCTTCCTTGGGCCGTTGCTTGAACGACGGCGCCAGTTCCTTTCCATCGAAATTCACTGATCCGGATGTGCGCGACAACAGGCCCACGATCAAGCGGGCGAGCGACGACTTGCCTGAACCTGATTCTCCGACAACAGCGACCGTTTCGCCCTTGGCGACCGTGATCGATACATTTTTGATGACGGTGAAGTCACCGTAATTGGCAACCACATTGTCAACAGCGAGAATGGTGTCGCCGAGCGACTCGTCGGTGTCATCGGCGAAATGGTCGGCGGCCTTGCGTTCTGAAACAAGGGCGTCGGTATAAGGATCATTGGGCGCCATCAGGATCTGCTCCGTGGTGCCAAGCTCGATCATCTTGCCGCGCCGGAGCACCATGATGCGATCGGCAACCTGGGCCACGACGGCCAGATCGTGCGTCACGTAAAGCGCTGCGGTGTTGTATTCCTTGATCAAATCCTTGATCAACGCCAGCACTTCAATCTGTGTGGTCACGTCGAGCGCTGTCGTGGGCTCGTCGAAAACCAGGATATCGGGGCGGCAGGAAATCGCCATCGCCGTCATGGCGCGTTGCAACTGGCCGCCTGAGACCTGATGCGGAAAGCGATCGCCAAAATTTTCAGGATCCGGCAGGTCAAGCGCCTTGAACAGCTTGACGGCGTTTTGCTTTGCCTCTGCTGCGCTCATCAATCCGTGCTGGATCGGCATTTCGCACACCTGGTCCATGATGGAATGGTAGGGATTGAAAGAAGCAGCCGCACTCTGGGCGATATAGGCAATCCGCTGGCCGCGCATCTTGCGTCGGCCTTCGGCATCCATCAATCGGACATCTTCGCCGTCGATTTCCACCGTACCGCCAGTGATCCGGCAACCGGCCCGGGCATATACCATGGCCGCAAGGCCGATGGTCGATTTGCCGGCGCCGCTTTCTCCGATCAGGCCGAGCACTTCGCCGCGCTTGAGTTCGAGGGAAATATTGTCGACCAGCACGAGGCCGTCGATGCTTTCGACCCGCAGGTCTTTCAGTTTCAGGACAGGATCGGTCATTTGATTACATCTCCGCCGAAGCGCCTGAAGGACGCGCATTGATTGACAGGATCCAGTCAACGACCAGATTGACGCCGATGGTCATGGTAGCGATCATCATGGCAGGCCAAAGAGGCGCAGCCAGGCCGAAGGCGATGGCCTTGCCGTTGTCTTTCACCATCCCGCCCCAATCCGCATAAGGCGGCTGGATGCCGAGGCCCAGGAAGGAGAGGCCGGCAATGAACAGGAAGTTGAAGCAGAAGCGCAGGCCGAATTCGGAAATCATCGGCGGCAGCGCATTGGGCAGGATTTCCCGGCGCATGATCCACCATGTGCCTTCGCCGCGCAGCCTGGCCGCCTCGACGAATTCCAGCACAACGATGTTCATGGCGACGGCGCGTGCGAGGCGGAAGACGCGGGTTGAATCGAGAATTGCAATGGTAATGACCAAAGTCGGTATCGAAGAACCGAACATCGACAGCACGATCAGGGCGAACACCAGAAGCGGGATCGACAACATGATATCGACAAAGCGCGAGAGAATCTGGTCGATGACCGGTCCGCCCACGGCTGCAAGAAGCCCTGTGACCATGCCGATGATGAACGACAGGATCGTGGTGGCGAGCGCCACGCCGATGGTCATGCGGGCGCCGTAAATGACGCGGGACAGCATGTCACGACCGATATTGTCGGTTCCCAGCCAGAAATCGGCTGAACTCGGCGCCCAGGTCTTGCCGACGGTTTCGGCTTCAGTATAGGGCGCGATCAGTGGGGCAAAGATCGCCATCAGGATGAATATGGTGACAATGGAGATGCCAACCCAGGCGGAAAAAGTCGGAAAGAAACGGGATTTGGCCATCTTAGTTCCCCTTGGCGGGTTTGCGCAGGCGCGGATTGACAAGGATGCTCAAGATGTCAGCGGATGTATTGAGGATGATGAATGCCGAGGCAAACACCAGACCGCAGGCTTGAACCACAGGCAGATCGCGCTTGGTCACGCCATCGACCATATATTGGCCGACGCCGGGATAGACAAACACCACTTCGACAACGACGACGCCGACAATCAGATAGGCCAGGTTAAGGGCGATGACGGCGATGATGGGGGCTGCAGCATTGGGAAGGGCGTGACGGATAATCACGCGGCTGCGCGGCAGGCCCTTGAGGAACGCCATTTCAATATAGGGCTGCGACATGATCGACAGCACCGATGCGCGCGTCATGCGCAGCATGTGCGCCGTCACCAGCAGGGTGAGCGTCATGGCCGGCAGCGCGGCCTTGAAGAGCATCTCGCCAAACGACATGCCTTCATAGACGGTCGCCAGCGAGGGAAACCAGCGCAGCTTGACGGCGAGAAACAGGATAAGCAGATAGGCGATGAAAAATTCAGGCACCGAGATGGCGGACAGCGATAAGATATTGGCCAGCTTGTCGATCCATTTGCCTTCATTGATGGCGGCGAGGATGCCGAGTCCGACTGCGAGCGGCACAGCTATAACCGCGGCAAATCCGGCCAGGAACATCGTATTGCCAAATCTTGGCCCTATGGTCGAGATAATGTCGCGCTTGTTTGTCAGTGCGACGCCGAAATCGCCCTGGATGGCTGAAAAGAACCATTCCATGTAGCGAACATAAGCGGGGCGATCGAGCCCCAACTCATGGCGGAAGACCGCAAGTGTTTCCGGCGTGGCGCCTTGGCCGAGAACGGCCGAGGCGACATCGCCGGGGAGTACTTCGGTGGCCGCGAATATCAGGATACTCACGGCGAACAGGGTTATAAATCCGAGGACGACCCTCGTGGCGATTAGTCTCAGCATAAAGGTCGCCCCCCGAATTAAACCCCTGGTTTCAATGGACCGCTTATGCGAACCATGCCTTTTCGGCGACGCGATTGTCGTCCATGTCGTAACGTGCATGCGGCTTGACGCCGAGAACCTTCGGCGAATAGCCATCCAGGTAATCGGTGATGGCAAAGCAGATCATGCCGCCGTCTTCGGCGATCATTTCCTGACATGTATTGTACAAGTCGTGACGCTTATCCTGGTCGAGTTCGATGCGGGCTTCTTCCACCAGCTTGTCGAATTCCGGAACCTTCCAGTTGGAATCGTTCCAAGCCGAAGCGGAACCGTAGACCTGCGTGAAGGTCTGGTCGGCGGAAAGACGACGGCCCCAGTAAACAGCGCAGAACGGTACTTTCAGCCAGACATTGTCCCAATAACCGTCAGCCGACACCTTGTTGACGGTCAGGTCGACGCCAGCCTTCTTCAGTGCTTCCTGGTAGAGAGAAGCGCAATCGACAGCCGAACCCCAGGCGCCTTCCGATGTCTGCAATTCAATCTTCGTTCCGGCGCCAAGCCCGGCCTTCTTGAAGTGGAAGGCAGCCTTTTCCGGATCGTAGACGCGTTGCGGCATCTTGGTGTTGTAGAAGGGGTTGAGCGCATCAAGCGTATGGTCGTTGCCGGGAACGGCGTAGCCATTGTAGACCTGCTTGATGATCTGCTCGCGGTCGATGCCCCATTTGAGAGCAAGGCGCAGGTCCTTGTTGTCGAACGGCGAATCGGTGACGCGGGAGACGAAGCAGAAGCGGTTGCCGGTGCCCTTGGTGCGAACGATCGCAAGGTTCGGGTCCTGCATCAGCAGGTCGACGGTGCGGGCGTCCAGACGGTTGACGGCATCAACTTCGCCAGACTGCAACGCAGCGGTACGCGCGGCGGCGTCCTGAATGTTGCGCAAATCGACCATGTCGAAATTGCCGCGGCCGGGCTTCCAGTAGTCGCCGCGGTTCTTGAAGACCAGGCGCACGCCAGGCTCGAAGCTTTCAAGCGTATAGGCGCCGGTGCCGATCGGTTTCTGCCAGTCGGTGAAGTCCTTGGGAACGACGACGAGGTGATAATCGCCCAGGATGACCGGGAAATCGGCGTTGCCGGAAGACAGCGTGATGCTGACCTGTGTGGGCGACAGAACCTTGATTTCCGAAATCTGCTCGAGGATGCCCTTGGCCGGTGATTTGGTTTCACCGCGGTGGATGCCGATCGAATAGACAATGTCATCGGCGTCCAGCTCTTTGCCGTCCGAGAACTTGATGCCCTGGCGGACATTGAAGACCCATTCGGCCGCGCCTGGCTTGGCTTCCCAGCTTTCCAGCAATTCCGGGGTCGGGTTGCCTGCATTGTCAAATTCGACAAGGCCGTTGTAGACGCAAAGTGAAGCAGCAATCATGACCGAATCCGCATAAGTCCGCGGGTCGAGCGAATCGGTTGCTGAACCGCCTTCCATGCCGAGGCGCAAAGTGCCGCCCTTCTTTGGCTCTTCGGCAGCACGTGCCGAATTGAACATTGTCGTTGCAGCAGGAATGGCGATACCCGTTGCGATTGCCAGCTGCATGAAGTCACGGCGGGAAAGGCTTCCCTTTTTCGCCATGCGTTCTGCAGCTTTCAATTTACTTTCGAATTCATTCATTAGTGGTCTCCCTGTGTGTTGGTCTGATCACGATCAAGCCCGCTCTTTACGAGGGGCATTGGTTGCGAATTGGCATCGGCTGCGAACCGGCATTCGAAGACGTATCGGAATGCGGGTTCGGACCCGAAATTGAAAATTCATGATAATGGAGTGAGGCGTCACAAACATGGCGCAATGATCGCGTTGCCGCGAATGGTGAACACAATTTGGTGAAGTTCAACGAGTACATCTTGAACCTCATTCCCCCCTTTTTGCCGCAACGCGATAGTGCTGCGGAGCTATCATTGCGCCCTGGCTGACCTTGATTTTTTGTTTTTACCGATGAAGGCAAGCCCAAGTAAGTGGCCAAAAGCGACTATATTCCCATGCAAGGCCTTGTTGTTATTTGGTCCGCGAACAGGGAGCTCTGTCATGTCCGCAGCCTTTCGTCCGGCTTGCCGTGTAAACTTACGGGATTGAAATCAGAAATCAACCGTCTTGTGATGAATTGCCCTGCGAGGCCGCAATTGCCAAAGTCCGCAAAGGGAATTTATTGCAATGCAATAACAATTTATAGTAGATTAAGCTTATGAATTGCAATTTAAAGTAATTAAAAGGGAGGCGCGTTACAATTTTTTCAAAGGGTGCCACGCTGAAATGAGACATAATTTGTCTTCTGTGCGTCTTTTCGTGAGACGCAATTTTTTTCGCATTGGAAGTAAAAAAAACATCAGATTCATCTTTGATTAAGGTCTCACTAACCTTCCGGTAACATTGTATCGCTAAAGATCAATTCGTGGCGGGGGACACCGCCGACACTTTCCGGAAAGGTATTGCGTACCGGAAAGGGCGTTGTTTTGCTGCGTATCGCAAGACAGTCAGGCGTATTATTGGCAAACCGCGTATCAGTTTCGGCTGGTCGCGGTTTTCGCATTTTCAGCATCCTGCTTTGTCATTTGGAGATTGTACTCTGGCGTTCGGCCGGCACGTCGCGTCGCACTTGCCCCTTGTTTCGCCATGCGCCATTCGCTAGGCCATTTTTGGCGACAGGCTCGGCCTGGCGATGTGCGGGCATGCGGCAACAGGAGCAAAACCATTGACCAGGGCAATCATGTTGCAGGGAACCGGTTCGGATGTCGGCAAGACAGTGCTGGTGGCCGGTCTTTGCCGGTTGGCTGCAAATGAGGGACTGGCTGTGCGCCCGTTCAAGCCGCAGAACATGTCGAACAATGCGGCGGTCTCCGACGACGGCGGCGAAATCGGCCGTGCCCAATGGCTGCAGGCATTGGCCTGCAGGGTGCCATCGTCCGTGCATATGAACCCTGTGTTGCTGAAGCCGCAAAGCGAAAATGGCAGCCAGATCATCCTGCAGGGCAAGGTTTTCGGCCAGGCGCGCGCGCGGGACTATCAGCGCCTCAAGCCGCAATTGCTGCAGGCTGTGCTGGAGAGTTACGATCAGATCAGCAAGGGCGCCGATCTGGTGATAGTCGAAGGCGCCGGTTCACCTGCCGAAATCAACCTGCGCCCCGGCGACATCGCCAATATGGGATTTGCCACGCGGGCGGGCGTGCCCGTCGTTCTGGTCGGCGATATTGACAGGGGCGGGGTCATCGCCTCGCTGGTCGGCACTCACCTTATATTGGCGCAGGAAGACCGGGCGATGATTTCCGGCTACCTCATCAACAAGTTCCGCGGCGACGTCTCGCTGTTTGACGACGGCCTCAAGGCGATTGAATCCTTCACGGGTTGGCCGTGCTTTGGCGTGGTCAAATGGCTCAAGGCCGCAAGCCGGCTGCCGGCGGAAGATTCCGTGGTGCTTGAGCGCCTGGCGGGCGGCAATCCGGGAGCTGTCAAGATAGCAGTGCCAGTTCTGCCGCGAATCGCCAACTTTGATGATTTCGATGCGTTCAAGGCGGAAGCCGATGTCGAGCTTGTCTTTGTCCAGGCGGGAAATCCCCTGCCTGAAGATGCCTCCATGGTGATTCTGCCCGGCTCCAAATCGACCATCGCCGACTTGCAGGCCTTCAGGGCCAATGGCTGGCAGGACGATATCCGCCGCCATGTTCGTCGCGGCGGCCATGTCTTCGGCATATGCGGCGGCTACCAGATGTTGGGACGGCGGATTTCCGATCCGCACGGCATTGAAGGCGATGCCACGGAAATCGACGGGATCGGGCTGCTCGACATGGAAACGGTCATGGAGCCTGAGAAAGTGGTCCGCAATGTTGCCGCCCGCTCCCTGATCTATGACGTCGACTTGCAGGGCTATGAAATCCACCTCGGCATGACCACCGGCGCGGACTGCGCCCGGCCGACGATCACGATAGACGGAAGGCCGGACGGGGCCATGTCGGAGAACGGCCGTGTCAGCGGCTCCTATCTGCACAGGATTTTTGACAGCGACCCGTTTCGCTCGGCAGTGTTGCAGAGCCTCGGCGTCAGTTCGGGCGGTATGGATTACCGCGCCGGCGTCGAGGCGGCCCTGGATGATATTGCCGCAGAACTTCGCGAATGCCTGGATGCTGATTGGCTGGCCAGGTTGTTGGGTCGAGTGTCATAAAACCTACCGATTCTCATGCAAATACCAACAGGCTCGAATAAATCGCCGCGCTTGACCGTTGACGCGATGAGCCAGCCATTTGCCGGTGTTCAACCGGTGCGTCACCCCACTGCAAGCAATGCTTGAATCCAAGCCCCGCCTTGTGCGAAGATGCATCACCACAAAAACGAGCTATTTGAGGGGAATTCTCATGAAATATGCAGATCACGCCAAAGTATTGATGGCCTCTGCCGTCAGCTTTTCCTTGGCATTTTCACCTTTGTCCACCAATTTGGCATTTGCCCAGTCGGCCAACGAGGCCCAGCCGCCCGTGCAGGCCGGCGGCGCGGATGCCGCGTGGGAAAAGGAATTCGGTATGTGGCGCAATGCCTCGAAGAACGGTGCCGCCGAGGATTACGAAGCCTATCTAAAGGCCTATCCGGAAGGAAAGTTTGCAAAAGTAGCAGCCTCGCGAATTGCGAAACTTGCAGCGGCGGCAATGCCTGAGGAGGCGCCGCAGGACAATGCGGATGCAAGCCAGCCTGCAGACAATGAGAACATGGACGCCGACACAGCCGCCGCTGATTCCGGTGCGATGCAGCCCGATGACGGCGCCATGGCTGAAGAACAGGCCGATGTTTCCGGCGACGCCAATCCGCCCGCCGTCGTCAAGCAACCGCCGCTTGGTTCGGATCCGGAAATGGCCGACAGCAACGACCAGACAGTCGACGAGCAGGCCGCACAGGCGCCATCTGACTGGGAACAGGAATATGCGCTCTGGAAGGCTGCATCCGACGGCAATACGGTCGCAGAATACGAGGCCTATCTTTCCGCCTATCCGAAAGGCAAATTCGCTCCTATCGCCCAAAGCCGGATCGTGGCGCTGGCAGCAGCCGAACAGCCGGTTCCAGGCGTGGCTGAGGGTGATGCCACCGCCAATAGCGACCAGGCCATGCCGGATGACCAGCAGGCCCAGGACGACCAGATGCAGGGCAATGACAATGCCGACCAGGCCGAAAACGATGTCGGTGAAAATGACAGCGTAGATCGTAATGCCCCGCTGATGGCCGGCACGCCGGAAACTGAAGACCTGCTGGAGTTTGAGGGTCGCGCTGAAATGCAGGGCCGCTTGAGTTCACTCGGTTTTGATACCGGCGGCGCTGACGGTTCATTCGGCCCCCGCAGCCGCACGGCGATTGCCGCTTGGCAGGAAGCCAATGGCGCGCCTGTCACCGGTTATCTTGGCGGCGACCAGATTGACCTGATTCTTCAACAATCCGAACAGACATATCCGCAATGGATGAACCAGAACCAGGCCAACGAGCGGGTTGTGGTGCGCGAACGGCCGGTGGTCGTTGAAGAGGTGGTTCGTCCGCGTGTCGTCGTCAAGCGACGCAATCACGATGCAGCAATCGGCGCCGCCATTGCAATCGGCGTGGGTGCGGCAATTCTCGGCTCGAAAATCAAGGGCCGCAAGTGCAAGAACCGTCGCAAGAAGAACTGCTTCTGAGCAGGTTGAAGCCGCTCTGACACCTGACAGCCTCCCCATCCGGGAGGCTGTTTTGATTTGCGCAATCCAATTGACAGGGTGCGGGCAAAAAAGTAGGTTCTGCCCACACTTGGTTCCCACAGGCGAGAGCCCGAGGGATCAAAAGGGAATGGGAAGGGCGGACCCAAACAGGGCGCCCATATCCCGGCCGACCCCGCGACTGTAGAGCGGAAGAGGCTATTGCATGGACTTTGTTGACATTATCCGGTCTGCAAGCATGGTGCTGACGGCGGGCAAGGGCGACAGGGTACAAAAGCCACTGAAGTGGCGTGACGACAATCCGGGCGGGACGCCTCCTTTCTACGAATCGTCCCCTCGCGTCATGGCCCCCGCTTCGGGAAGGTGAGGAATAGCTGCAGCATGGATTTCCATGCAGAACCGCGAGCCAGGAGACCTGCCAGGTGACAGGGGCGAAAGCCCACCCGCAAGGGAAATGCAAATCTGGCCAACACGGAGGTTGTTATGGCTCCCACGACTACTGTTTCTACCAAGACTCTTTCTTTGAACGAGCGTTTTACGGCGGGCATTCTTGCCCTGCTGCTCGGATTGTTCCTGGTATTTGGCGCGGGCTTTGCCCATTCGTCGGTTCTGCATGATACGGCCCACGATGTCCGTCATGCCAATGGTTTTCCTTGCCATTGACAGCCGCCGCTGCTGATGGGTTCATCGGCAGGTAAACAAGCTTTTACCAAAATCCTTCAACCCGCATGGATCTGCAAAGACCAGCGCGGGGCGCGGTTTCTCACGGAACATTGAAATGATTGCAAAATATTTGCTTGCCGCTTTGACGGCGGGATTGATTGCCGGTTTCCTGGCTACCGGCGCGCAGCATGCGCGCGTGGTGCCGCTGATTCTCCAGGCGGAAAAATACGAGACCGCGCCGGACCATCACCATGGCGAGACCGTGGCCGGGGAAGACGAGGCAAAAGCTGCCGCCCAGCCGGAAACGGCCACAGGCGCGCATAAGCCTACGGCGGCAGACGCTCATGATCACAACGATGCGACCGCCGTCGCTGAAGCGGGTCCCGAAGAAAGCGGCGTCCTGTTCGGCATGAGCAGGCTGGCGGGGACATTGATGGCCAATCTGGTCGCAGGGTGCGGATTTGCCTTGCTGCTTGTGGCTGCAAGCCTCTTGACTGGTCGCAATATTACCCTTGGAAACGGTGTGCTTTGGGGCGCTGCCGGATGGCTGATCTTCAGTCTCCTGCCGGCCATTGGCCTGCCGCCGGAACTGCCTGGCTTTCCGGCTGGCGATCTGGTGGCGCAGCAATCCTGGTGGTTTGCCACTGTTGTGGCGTCGGCCGCCGGGCTCTACGGCCTGGTCCTCAGAGATGAGCCTTGGGCGCGGATTTTCGGCCTGTTGCTGATCATCGCACCGCACATCATCGGCGCGCCTATGCCGGAGTCCATCGAAAGCAACGTTCCCGCAGTCCTGGCGGCAGAGTTTGCTGTCGCAGCATTGGCCACGGGCCTTGCATTCTGGTTGTTGCTCGGTTTGGCGCTCGGATTTTTCAACGAAAAATTCGTGAAAACCGGTTGATGGCGGGGATTGCGGCCGGTTCGACATTGGTGCTGGGCGGCGCACGCTCCGGCAAATCGCGCTTTGCCGAACAATTGGTGACCGATACCGGCCTGAAACGGCACTATCTCGCCACCGGCCGGGCCTGGGACGACGAAATGAAGGCGCGGATTGCCGCCCATCGCCAGGATCGCGGCGATGGCTGGGCAACGGTGGAGGAACCGTTGCAACTGGTTGAAAGCCTCGCCCGGCTTGACCACGCCGGCAATGTGGTCCTGATCGACTGCCTGACGCTGTGGGTGACGAACCTGATGATGGAAAACAGTAACCTGGCCAGCGCTTTTGAAAGCCTGGCCAACCACATCGAGACTACCAGATCCCGCCTTGTCTTTGTTTCCAACGAAGTCGGCATGGGCATCGTGCCTGAAAACCGGATGGCGCGGGAATTCCGCGATCATGCCGGCAGGCTTCACCAATTGATTGCGGCGAAAGCCAGCGAAGTTTATTTCGTGGCGGCAGGACTGCCGCTCAAAATGAAGGGTTGACGACTATGCAGAAAATTCCCGCCACGGTGATCACCGGATTTCTGGGCGCCGGCAAGACGACGATGATCCGCAACCTGCTGTCAAACGCCGATGGCCGGCGAATTGCGTTGATCATCAATGAATTCGGCGATCTCGGCGTTGATGGTGACGTGCTGAAGGGCTGCGGTGCGGATGCCTGCAGCGAGGATGACATCATTGAGCTGAACAATGGCTGCATCTGCTGCACGGTTGCCGATGATTTCATTCCCACCATGACCAAGTTGCTGGAGCGTGAAAACCGCCCCGATCATATCATCATAGAGACGTCGGGTCTGGCTTTGCCGCAGCCGCTCGTGGCGGCGTTCAACTGGCCGGGCATCAAGACTGCCGTGACGGTGGATGGCGTCATTACCGTTGTCGATAGTGCCGCAGTCGCCGCCGGCCGGTTTGCAAACGACCATGATGCGGTTGACGCGCAACGCGCCGAAGATGACAATCTGGATCACGAAAGCCCGCTGGAAGAACTGTTCGAAGACCAGTTGATGGCGGCCGACCTGGTCATTCTCAACAAGGCGGACCTTCTGGATGCCGCCGCCATGCTTGCGGTTCGCGGCGTGGTGGATGCTGCGACGTCAAGAAACCCGCGCATGATCGAGGCCAGCAACGGCGACGTTCCGGTTTCGGTTCTGCTGGGCCTGGGCGTCGGCACTGAAAACGAGATCGCCGCACGCAGATCCCATCATGAGATCGAGCATGAAGCAGGCGGCGCCCATGACCACGACGAGTTTGAGAGTTTCATCGTTGACCGGGCGGCGATTGCCAATGTCGATGATTTCATCGCCTCGCTCAAAGCCGTGGCCGATCGCCATGACATCCTGCGCATCAAGGGTTTTGCCGAAGTGACGGGAAAGCCGATGCGTCTGGTCGTCCAGGCGGTGGGCAGCCGTATCGACAGCTATTATGACCGGCCATGGGCCAATGGCGAGAACCGGTCCACCCGCCTGGTCGTGATCGGACTGCATGACGAAATGGATGACCAGGCCATCATCCAGGATATCCGCGACCTCTGAAAAGGGGCCGACGAACCAACAGGGACCAACCATTCATGCATCTGCTGCTGGCTGAAAGAGGATCGATCACCGAAGGCGAAGAGGCCGTAGACCTCGGCCAAACCCCCGGTGACGTGCTTTTTCTGTCCGCTGCTGACACAGAACTGGCGAGCCTTGCCAACATACTGCGCGAAAGAGCTGGAGCCGCATCCTGGCGTCTCGCCAATCTGGCGAGCCTCAAGCATCCCATGTCGGTGGATCAATGGATCGGCAAGACCGCCAGCCGCGCCAGACTGGTCATCGTCCGGGCATTGGGCGGGATCAGCTATTTTTCCTATCTGATCGAGGCGCTTTTTGCCGCTCATCGCCAGCACGGCTTTCAACTGGCGATTTTGCCAGGCGACGACAAGGCCGATCCGGCGCTGGAGCCGTGGTCGTCGCTGCCATCGGTTGACCGCGATTGGCTGCTTTCTTATCTGACACAGGGCGGCGAGCGGAATATGGGCCGGTTTGCCGACCTTGCCGAAGCGCTTTTGACCGGCGGCGAGCGCCCGGAACCGGCCGAACCGCTGCTGAAATCCGGTATCTGGTGGCCGGGTTCAGGCAGTCTGGGCGTGGCGGAATGGTCCGGGCGGCACATGGTTGCAATGCAGCCTGTGGTTGCGGTAATTTTTTATCGCGCGCTGGTGCAAAGCGGCCAAACCGAACCTGTGGCCGCATTGATCGACGCGCTGGAAGCACAAGGCAACTCTGTGCTGCCGCTTTACGTGTCCAGCCTGAAGGATGACATCTGCATCCAGACCCTTCGCCATGTCTTCGGTCATCACCCGCCTGATGTCGTGCTCAATGCGACCAGTTTTGCAGTCGCCGCACCCGGCGCGGACGGCAAGGCCACGGTGCTGGACGAAGGCGGGGCGGTGGTGCTGCAGGTGGTGTTTTCGTCTTCCACCGAACAGACCTGGCAAGCGTCCTCGCAAGGCTTTTCAGCCCGCGACCTGGCGATGAATGTGGCGCTCCCGGAGGTCGATGGCCGCATTCTTTCCCGCGCCGTCTCTTTCAAGTCTGCGGCCCTTTATGACGCCAATGTCCAGACCAACATTGTCGTCCACCAGCCACAGGCCGGTCGCGTCGCATTCGTCGCCCGATTGGCATCGGGCTGGGCCCGGTTGCGGCGAAAGCAGAATGGCGAAAAGAACATCGCGCTGATTCTGGCCAATTATCCCAATCGCGATGGACGGCTTGGAAACGGCGTCGGCCTTGATACGCCGGCGGCCACCATCGAGGTTCTAAGCGCGCTCAAAACGCAGGGCTATCTGACCGGTGAACTGCCGGCAGACGGAAATGGCCTGATGGACCACATGATGGCCGGGCCGACCAATTCGGCAACGGAGGGGCGGACCATTCGCGAAGTCCTTTCCCTTCATGATTACAAGACGTTCTTTGCCTCTCTGCCTATACGGATTCAAGAAGACGTCACGGCTCGTTGGGGACCTCCCGAGCAAGACCCTTTCCATGTCGATGGTACTTTTGCGCTGCCTCTGGCGCGTTTCGGCAAAATCCTGATCGGCATCCAGCCTGCGCGCGGCTACAATATCGATCCGAAGCAAAGCTACCACGCGCCCGATCTCGTGCCGCCGCACGGCTATTTTGCCTTTTATGCGTTTCTTCGCACGGAGTTTGCGGTTGATGCCGTCGTCCACATGGGCAAGCACGGCAATCTGGAATGGCTGCCCGGCAAGGCGATGGCGCTTTCGGAAAACTGTTATCCCGAAGCCGTGCTTGGACCGGTGCCGCATCTCTATCCCTTCATCGTCAATGATCCGGGCGAGGGGACGCAGGCCAAGCGTCGCGCGGCAGCCGTCATCATTGATCACCTGACGCCGCCGCTGACCCGGGCCGAAAGCTATGGTCCGCTGAAGGATCTCGAGGCTCTGGTGGATGAATATTACCAGGCGCAGGGTTCCGATCCGCGCCGGGTCAAGATCCTCAGCAAGCAGATCCTTGACCTGACAATTGACACCGGCATCGACAAGGATGCCGGTATCGAAAGCCAGGATGAAGATCAGGCTTTGGTCAAGCTGGACGCCTGGCTTTGTGATCTCAAGGAAAGCCAAATCCGTGACGGCCTGCATATTTTCGGCAAATCGCCGGAGGGCCGCTTGCTCACCGATCTGACAGCCGCACTCGCCAGAATTCCGCGCGGAACCGGCGAGGGGCGCGACCAGAGCCTGCAGCGGACGCTCGCGGAAGATGCACTGGGCCTGGACCGCGCCACCTTTGATCCGCTGGATTGCGAAATGGCCAAGTCATGGACAGGGCCGCGCCCCAGACTTCTGGAGGCCGTTTCTTCCGACCCTTGGCGCAGCTGCGGCGATACGGTGGAGCGGATCGAGCTTTTGGCAACGGCGATCATCAACGGACAAACCGGTCTTCCGACCGATTGGCACAGGAGTGCTGCGGTGCTTGCCGAAATCCGTGAGCGCTTGCAGCCTTCGCTGGAAGCCTGCGGCGAGGCGGAAATCGGCGCGCTGATGACCGGACTGGCTGGCCGGTTCGTGATGCCGGGATCCTCTGGCGCGCCCACAAGGGGAAGACCCGATGTGCTTCCCACCGGCAAGAATTTCTACTCGGTCGACAGCCGGGCCGTGCCGACGCCGACAGCCTGGGAACTGGGCCGCAAATCGGCTGAACTTCTGATTGCCCGTTACGTGCAGGATCATGGCGAATGGCCGACCTCCTTCGGAATTACCGCCTGGGGCACGTCCAATATGCGCACCGGCGGCGACGACATCGCCCAGGCCCTGGCGCTCATCGGCGTCAAGCCGGTCTGGGACATGGCTTCGCGCCGGGTGACCGGTTTCGAGATCATTCCCATGGCCAAGCTGGATCGTCCAAGGGTTGATGTCACCTTGCGGATTTCAGGATTTTTCCGCGATGCCTTTCCCGAACAGATCGCGCTGTTTGACAAGGCCGTCCGTGCGGTCGGAAAACTGGAAGAAGATGACGCCGACAATCCGGTTGGTGAACGCATGCGTCGCGACTTTGCGCAATTCTCCGCCGAGGGTCTTGACGAAAAGACCGCCACACGACGGGCGTGTTACCGTGTTTTTGGTTCAAAGCCCGGCGCCTATGGCGCGGGACTGCAAGCGCTGATCGACGAGAAGGGCTGGGAACGCCGTGCCGATCTTGCCGAAAGCTATCTGGTCTGGGGCGGCTATGCCTATGGCGCCGAGGAAGAAGGCAGGGCCGAGCGGGGCCTGTTTGAAGAGCGATTGCGCAGCGTCCAGGCGGTGGTTCAGAACCAGGACAACCGCGAGCATGATCTGCTTGATTCCGATGATTATTACCAGTTTGAAGGCGGCATGACGGCAGCGGTTGAACATCTGTCGGGCGAACGGCCGGCGATCTATCACAACGACCATTCCCGACCCGAAAAACCGGTCATCCGTTCGTTGGAACAGGAGATTTCACGCGTGGTGCGGTCCCGCGTCGTCAATCCCAAATGGATTGCCGGCGTCATGCGGCACGGCTACAAGGGCGCGTTCGAAATCACCGCGACCGTTGACTACATGTTCGCCTTTGCCGCGACAACCGGCGCCGTGCGCGATCATCATTTCGAGGCTGCATACCAGGCCTTCATAATGGATGACAAAGTCCGCGGCTTCATGTTGGATAACAATGCGCCCGCTCTCAAGGAACTCGCCGAACGCTTTATTGAAGCCGTAGATCGCGGTTTGTGGAGTCCGAAATCCAATTCGGCGCGATTTGGTCTGGAGGACCTGTTATGACTGATGAAAAGCCCGTAGCCGCCGTCGATCCCGATATCCGTCATGCCGAGAAGATGGCCAAGAAGAAAGCGGCGCGCGACAAGATCATGGCCACCAAGACCGATGAAAAGGGCCTGATCATCGTTCACACCGGCAAGGGCAAGGGCAAGTCAACCGCCGGTTTCGGCATGATCTTCCGCCACATCGCCCATGGCATGCCATGCGCCGTGGTCCAGTTCATCAAGGGCGCGATGTCGACCGGCGAGCGCGACCTGATCATGTCGCGGTTTTCCGATCTTTGTGAATTCCACACAATGGGAGAGGGCTTCACCTGGGAAACCCAGGACCGGGCGCGCGATGTCGCCATGGCCCAGTCCGCCTGGCAAAAGGCCAAGGAACTGATTTCAAGCGGCGAGAAATCCATGGTGCTGCTCGACGAGATCAACATCGCGCTGCGCTATGATTATATCGATATCGCCGAGGTGGTCGCGTTCCTGAAAACCGAAAAACCGCACATGACCCATGTCGTGTTGACCGGGCGCAACGCCAAGGACGAGTTGATCGAAATTGCCGATCTCGTTACCGAAATGGAACTGATCAAGCATCCGTTCCGCTCAGGCATCAAGGCGCAGATCGGCATTGAATATTGAAATCAAACTCCGAGCCAGATGCGCACCGGATTGGCCGGATCGGCCAATAGCCTGACGGCGAGCGCGATACAGGTAATCACCAGCAACGGCCGGATGATTTTTGCGCCGTTGCGCATGGCCATGCGGGAGCCGACCTGTGCGCCGATGAATTGGCCGGCACCCATGACCAGCCCCACTTTCCACAAGATCACGCCGGAGGCGGCAAAGACGGCGAATGCGCCGATATTGGAGGCGAAGTTCAGCATCTTGGTATGGGCGGTCGCCTTCAGCAGGCCGAAACCGGCCAGCAGCACAAAGGCGAGCATGAAGAACGAACCGGTGCCGGGGCCGAAGATGCCGTCATAAAAACCGACGGCCGGCACGATCGTCAATCCGAAGATCAGTGGCCTCATTCGGGCATGTTTGTCGAGATCGGAAATCTGCGGCTTGAAGCCGAAATAGAGCGCGATGGCGATCAGCAGGAACGGCATCAGTGCTTTCAGCACGTCGCCGGGAACGAAGATCGTCAGGGCCGCTCCAAGGCCTGCGCCCAGGGCCGACATCAGCGCCATCGGCAGTTGCTTTTTCAGGTTGATATGGCCGCCGCGCGCATAGGCCAAAGTTGCCGAGCCCGAGCCGAACAGCGACTGCAGCTTGTTGGTTCCCAATGCCTGGATTGGCGCAATCCCGGCCAGCAGCAAGGCGGGAACCGTAATCAAGCCGCCGCCGCCGGCAATGGAATCGACAAATCCGGCCAGAAAGCCGGCCGCGAAAAGGAGTCCCAAAACATGCAATGTGATATCGTGCAAGCGTGTCTCATATCATTGTCCGGGCCGTCGGCGTCCGGATATTGGCTTCTTGACCGCCGCCCGAAAACATGGTGCGGTTCGGGTTGCATTTGCATCATTTGATAGTGTATCGGCAAGGCCGTATTCGAAATATTGTTTACCTGACTGCAAAAACCCCGGAAGATCCATGCAAAAGAAAATCATCCTGCATTGCGGCGCGCCCAAAACCGGCTCTTCCAGCTTCCAACATCTGCTTTATGGAAATGTCGACCTGCTGCGGCAGGCGGGGTTTTACGTGCCCGCCGTTTCCCGCAAGAAGCGGCCCAAGGAAGATCTGCGAATCCTGCTGGCCTCCTTGCACAAGCCCAATGCTTCCAAACCCGCCAAGGTCAAAAATATCCGGGCCGTAGTGGAGCGTACATTTGAAGAGGGCGCATATCATACCTTGATCATCTCGCATGAGGGGGTGCTGGGAACGCCTTTTGCGCCGGGCCGGAAGCAATTTTACGGCTTGGCGGACAAATCGGCCGAGATGATTGCGAAAGTCTTTGAGGGATATAACGTCGAGGTCCGGTTCTTTGTCCGCGATTATGCCGGCTTTGTTCCGTCCTGGTATGTGCAATCCGTGCGGATGGGCAGCAGGCTGAAATTCGAGGAATTTGTCAAACGGTCCCGACTGGCCAAGGCAAGCTGGAAAGCCCCGGTCGGCGCGCTGGTGAGGCATTTCGGGCTGTCCAATGTCCGGGTTTTCGATCATGCCGATCTGGCGCGCAATACCCAGGCGACCCTCGCCGAGGCCTTCCCGGACGTGATGGCGGCGCTGGGCGAACGCGGCCATGACATACCGCGGAAAAACAAGACGATAGGCAAGGGGATGGTCAATATCTACCGCCGCTGGAACCAGATCGCACCCCGGCTCGCGCCGACCCCGGCAATGCGCAAAAGCGTAAGACACCTCGTTCGCCACTATGTGCTGCTGCCGCTTGAGCGGTTTTCGCGATCTGAAAAGCTGACGCTCGATCCGGCACTTGCAGCAGAACTTTCGGCCAGATACCGGAAGGAACTGGCCGCTTTCAGGCTGGAGATGTCTTGAGGAGTGCCGTTTCTTTCATATTTTGCGGCGCAAATCCGGTTTGACCGCGCGGCAATGAATGCCTAAACAGGGCTATGTGCGACGGTGCCTGTGAACAGGCTGAAAGATGTCCGGTGCGGCCGACTCATCCAGGGGGTCTAGTCCGGAACTGTCAGAAACGGGTGGCAAGGCAAGATCCTGCTTCATCCGGCAAGGCCTGATGTCCTGCTTTGCGGCAGGGCAGGCGCTTCGTACATGGAAAAACGAAGCGGGAGGCCAGGCAGATGGCGGATAAACTCGGAATCATGGTGTGCGGCCACGGCAGCCGCAATCAGAATGCGGCGCGTGAATTCGCGGTGATCGCGGAGGCTTTGAGCCTGCGCAATCCCGGAACGCCTGTCGAATACGGCTATCTCGAATTCTGCAATCCGGTGCTTTCGTCCGGGCTCGACAAATTGAAGGCCGAAGGGGTGACCCGCATCGCCGCAGTTCCTGGAATGCTGTTTGCCGCCGGCCACGCCAAGAACGATATTCCTTCGGTCCTGAACACCTGGGCCGCGCAAAACCCGGATGTCATCGTCAATTACGGTCGCGATCTCGGTATCGACAACAAGATGATCCGGGCCGCCGGCGACCGCATCCAGGATGCCGTCATTGCCGCCAATTTGAAACAGGGCCTGGTTCTGGCCCACGACACATTGCTGATGGTGGTCGGGCGCGGCGCTTCCGATCCCGACGCCAATTCCAATGTCGCCAAGGTGATGCGGATGCTTTGGGAAGGATTGGGTTTCGGTTGGGGCGAAACCGCTTATTCCGGCGTGACCTTTCCGCTGGTCGAACCGGCGCTGGAACATGCGGCCAAGCTTGGCTACAAGCGCATCATCATCTTTCCCTATTTCCTGTTCACCGGCGTGCTGGTCAAGCGCATCTACAGCCAGACCGACGAAGTTGCCGCCCGCCATCCGGAAATCCAGTTCGTCAAGGCGTCCTACCTGAACGATCATCCGCTGGTGCTGGATACGTTTCAGGACCGTGTCGGTGAAATTCTTGACGGCGCCGCGGTGATGAACTGCCAGATGTGCAAATATCGCGAGCAGGTACTCGGCTTTGAATCTGAAGTGGGCCTGAAACAGGAAAGCCATCACCATCACGTCGAAGGCATTGGCGGCGGATTGGAAAATTGCCCTTGCAAGGGCGATTGTGACGCTTCCTGTCGCAACGAGGACTTCTGCAGGCAGCATGGCCTGCCATGGACGCCGTTGCACGTTCATGAGGCGGGCAAGGACCATGATCACCATGACCATGACCATCATGACCATGGCCACGCACATGATCACGACCACGCTCATTCCCGTGATGATCATCACCATCATCCCTATCCCCATGCAGATCATCCGCTGGGTCCGAAATCGATGAAGAAGTAGCAATGCCGCTGTTTGACCGCTACCTGATGATCGACTGGTCGGCTTCGAGCGCGCCTGCGCTCGGGGTCAATTCGATCTGGGCCTGCCTGGCTGGGCGGGGGGATGACGGCGAACTTGTTTTGGAGACACAAAACTTTTCCACCCGGTCCGGCCTGATGGCCTATCTGGCCCAACAGGTGGAGGACGCCATCGCGTCAAACAGGCGGTTGTTGGCCGGATTTGATTTCGCATTCGGCTATCCCAGAGGTGCGGCCCAGGCCTTGACCGGTCAGCCCGGCTGGCAGGCGCTGTGGGATCTGTTCGCTGAACGGATTGAAGATGCGGACGATAATTCCAACAACCGGTTTGAAGTTGCCGGGCGGTTGAATTCGGACTGCTTTGCTGATGCGCCGGTCTATTGGGGTCACCCGCAAAACCGCGATGTTGCCGGCCTGACGGCGAATCGTCCGGTAATGAGAAACCTGCTGCTGGCAGACAAACGGACGGCGGAGCAAAGGGCGCCCGGCGCACAATCGGTGTGGAAACTGGCCTATCCCGGTTCTGTCGGAAGCCAGGCCTTGACCGGTATTGCCCGTCTTGCAGCTTTCCGCAAGGATGCCCGCTATCAGCCGCATATCCGCGTCTGGCCGTTTGAAACCGGATTTGATGGCGCGCATCCCGCCGCCTGCATCATCGCCGAAATCTATCCTTCGCTGTTTCGCTGCGAAGTGGAAAAGGATGAGGTTCCCGACCGGGCGCAGGTCCAGTTGTTGGCGCGGAAGTTCGCGGATTATGACAAAGCGGGCTATTTGCAGGCCCTGATGGGAAAGCCGCAAGACCTAAATGATGATGATCTGGATGCCGTTCTTGCTGAGGAAGGCTGGATCCTCGGCCTTGGGGCGGAGCGACGGGCCCGGTTTGAAGGAAATGCGGATATTGTCCGCCATGAATATATCCGCGCGCCCGCCGAGATTTATGCAAACTCGTTTTCGATCATTCGCTCCGAGGTGGATTTATCCAGGTTCGGCAAGGGGATGGACGATCTTGTTATCCGTTTGATTCACGCCTGCGGCATGGTCGATCTTGCTGGCGACGTAGTCTTCTCCGAAGGCGCTTTTGATATCGGCAGGGCCGCATTGCGGGCTGGCGCACCGGTTCTCTGCGACGTGGAAATGGTTCGCCACGGCATTATCCGCAAGCTCTTGCCATCCGGCAATGAGGTGATCTGCATGCTCAACGACGAAGCCATTCCTGCCCACGCAAAATCCATCGGCAATACAAGATCAGCAGCACAGGTTGATTTCTGGACGGACCGGCTTGAGGGCGCGGTGGTTGCCATCGGCAATGCGCCGACAGCCTTGTTCCGCTTGCTGGAACTGATCGCTGACGGCGGGCCGCGCCCGGCGCTTGTTCTCGGGCTGCCTGTCGGTTTTGTCGGGGCGGCGGAATCCAAGCAGGCCTTGGCGGCCAACCCCTTTGGTATTCCCTTCATTTCGGTGCAGGGCCGACGCGGCGGATCGGCCATGGCGTCTGCTGCGGTCAATGCGCTGGGCGGAGGCTTGGGCGCCAATGACTGAAAGACCGCAAGCCAAAAGCCGGCGCTGGCTGACAATCATCGGCATGGGCGACAATGGCGCCGAATCCCTGTCGGCCGAGGCGCGTCGCCTGCTGGGCAGGGCCGATACGATTGTCGCGTCTTCGCGGCTTCTGGAAGGCATGAATATCGTCGGCAAGTCGATCATCAATTGGGACAAGGGTCTGCAGGCCGGTATTGACGAAATCCGCGGCCGCGCCGGCCAACAGGTTACGGTGCTTGCCACCGGAGACCCGATGCATTTCGGTATCGGTGCGACGCTCAGGACCTATTTCGATGCCGAAGAAATGCTGATCCTGCCGTCGCCGTCAGCCTTTTCGCTGGCCGCCGCCCGGCTGGGCTGGCCGCTCCAGAATGCCGAATGCATATCACTGCATGGTCGACCCCTGGAGCAGCTTCAACGCTATCTTTCACCGCGGGCGCGCATCATCGCCCTGACATCGGACGGAGCCTCGGTGCCTGCCATTGCATCGCTTCTGAAAAATTCCGGTTACGGTGACAGTCTTCTGCATGTGCTGGAACATATGGGCGGGCCGAAAGAACAGTTACACAGGATCAGCGCTGAACAAGCGGCAACCGGCGAGCGGCAGTTTGACGATTTCAACACGCTCGCCATTGATTGCGCCGCCACCGGCCCCCGCAATTTCACACTCGCTGGTCTGGATGATGACCTGTTTCGCCACGACGGCCAATTGACCAAATCCGAAATCCGCGCCGTCACCATTGCCAAGCTGCGGCCCTTTGCAGGCGGTCTGTTGTGGGATGTCGGGGCGGGCTGCGGTTCCATTGCCATTGAGTGGATGCGGGCGGCCCGCAACGCCAAGGCTTTGGCGATTGAAGCCAAACCGGCGCGGATCGAGATGATCAAATTCAATGCCAAGGCGCTCGGGGTGCCGGGACTTTCGGTCGTAGCCGGATCAGCGCCAGATGCGCTGGCCGGGTTGGAAACGCCTGATGCCGTCTTTATCGGCGGCGGGCTTTCGGAGGCCGGATTGGTGCAGGCCTGCTGGCAGGCGCTTGGCGAAGGCGGCATTCTGGTCGCCAATGCTGTAACGCTTGAAGGCGAGGCGGCGCTGACCGGGCTGCGGGCCAAATATGGCGGAGAACTGGTGCGCATCTCTGTGGCGCGTGCTGCGCCAGTGGGACGGTTCTGCGGCTGGAAATCGCTGATGCCGGTAACGATCTGGTCGACGGTCAAAGGAAACGATGGGGCGCATGGCATGGAGGCTGAACGTGACCGGTAAACTATACGGGCTTGGTCTGGGTCCCGGTGATCCGGAATTGATCACCATGAAAGCCTACCGCATCCTGACCAACGCCAAGGTCGTGGCCTATCCCGCGCCCGACAATGGCCCCAGTTTCGCCCGGCGCATTGCCGCGCCCTGGCTGAATGACAGCCAGTTGGAAATACCGATCATCGTGCCGATGCGGGTTGAGCGAAACCCCGCGCGCGATGTCTATGACAAGGCCGCCGGAACCATAGCCAGCCATCTTGACGCCGGATCGGATGTTGCCGTGCTGTGCGAGGGCGATCCTTTTTTCTACGGCTCTTTCATGTATCTGTTCGAGCGTCTTTCGCCGCGTTACGAGGTTGAAATCGTTCCCGGCGTCTCGTCCGTCATGGCCGGCGCAGCAGCCTGCGGGCAACCGCTTGCGGCCCGAAATGACATATTCACGGTCATTCCCGCGCCTCTGGATGATGCGGTCATCAAGGCGCGGATCGAGGCGTCCGACGCCGTGGCGATCATCAAGATCGGCAGGCATTACAACCGGATAAGACGGCTGCTTGAGGAAATGAATCTGCACGGGCAGGCAGGCTATGTCGAACGTGTCACGCTTGAAGAACAAAAGCTGTCGGCACTGGCTGCCAAAAGCGATGCAGAGGCTCCCTATTTTTCCATCATCCTTGTCTACAAGGGCGTCGAGGCGTGGATTACCAAAGGAATGACAAAGGCATGAAACACAAGCTTGACCCGGCGGTCATCATCCTCAACGAATTTTGCCTGCCTCTGGCGCGAACCATTGCCGGTCGCATCGGCGGCAAGGTTCATGGGTTGAGCGGGCGCGTCGGCAATGCCGACCGGCACTTTGAAAAAACCGGGGAAACCTTGAGGGCGCTGTTTGCGGCCGGGCACCCGATCATCGCCATCATGGCGTCCGGCGCCTTGATCAGGCTGCTCGCCCCGGTTCTGTCCGACAAATTTTCAGAACCGCCGGTGCTGGCAATTTCCGAAGACGGGCAATTTGTCGTCCCGCTGCTGGGCGGCCACCATGGCGGCAATGACCTGGCCCGGATGATTGCCGAAGCGCTGGATGCAAAGGCAGCCATCACCACTGCCGGCGATATCCGCTTCGGCGTGGCGCTGGATCAACCGCCCGAAGGCTGGCGGCTTGCCAATCCTGCCAATGCCAAGCCCGTCATGGCCGAACTGGCGAGCGGCGCTGACGCCATCCTGTCGGGCGCCTGCGACTGGCTGGATGCGAGCGAGATTCCGTTTTCGCCTAATGGAAGCGTCAGGCTGACAGCGACGGAATATCAGACCGAAGCATCAGCGCTTGAACTTGTCTATCATCCTGCCCGGCTTGTGCTCGGGATGGGAAGCGAGCGCGGCGCCGATATTGCCGATGCCATCGCGCTTGCCGAAAGGGTGCTGGCCGAAGGCGATTACGCCGCCGGAAGCCTTGCGGCGGTCACATCAATCGATCTCAAGGCCGATGAGGCAGCCATCCACGCCGTCGCCCGTCACTTTGGCGTACCGGCCCGTTTTTTCGATGCCGCCACTCTGGAAGCGGAACGCGGACGGCTTGCAAATCCCTCCGATGTTGTATTTGCCGAAGTCGGCTGCCATGGGGTGGCGGAAGGCGCAGCACTTGCCGCTGTCGGGCCTGCCGGTCAACTGGTCATTCCCAAGCGGAAGACACGGTCGGCGACGGCAGCTCTGGCCCGTTCGGATGCCATTCTCGATCCGCTTTCCATGGGTCGTGCCCGTGGCCGCCTGTTCGTCGTCGGCATCGGGCCGGGCGGTGAAGGCTGGCGGTCGCCGGAAGTCACACGGATGGTCGCGGCTTCAACCGATCTTGTCGGCTATTCGCTCTATCTCGATCTGCTCGGTCCGCTGACAGATGGCAAAATTCGCCACGATTTCGACCTCGGCAAGGAAGAAGCCCGTGTGGTTCACGCCATGGAACTGGCGGGCGAAGGGCGCGATGTTGCTTTGGTCTGTTCGGGAGATGCCGGCATTTATGCCATGGCGACCCTGGTCTTTGAACTGCTGGACAAGGGCGATATTTCCGATGCGGCCAGCCGCATTGAAGTTCAGGTCTCGCCGGGCATTTCAGCGCTGCAGGGCGCTGCCGCGCGAGCCGGCGCACCTTTGGGGCATGATTTCTGCACGATCTCGCTGTCGGACCTGCTGACCCCCTGGGAAGATATCAAACGTCGGGTAACGGCGGCAGGCGAGGGCGATTTCGTCATTGCCTTTTACAATCCCGTTTCGATGAAAAGACGGACCCAACTGGCATGGGCGCGCGACAGGCTGCTGGAATTCCGGCCCGCTTCGACCCCGGTCATTCTGGCGACGAACCTTGGCCGGCCGGGCGAATTGATCAGGATCGTGCCGCTTGGCGAACTGGATGTCGATGATGTCGACATGCTGACCGTTGTCGTTGTCGGTTCGTCCGAAAGCCGGACAGTCACGACCGGCGACGGCTGCAACTGGGTCTATACGCCGCGCGGCTATTCGGGAAAGTCCGAAAGCGCGATGAAATGAAAATCCATTGCCGGGCCGGATTTTCCCGCTGCGGCAACCACAAGGACTATTGCAGATGACAGTTTACTTCATTGGCGCGGGACCCGGTGCGCCTGATCTTATCACCGTTCGCGGCCTCAGGCTTATCGAAAGCTGCCCGGTTTGCCTTTATGCCGGTTCGCTGGTGCCTGAAGAGATCGTCAAGGCGGCGCCTGCCGACGCTATCGTCAAGGATACCGCGCCGATGCATCTTGACGAGATCATTGCCGACATCAAGGCTGCCCATGATCAGGGGCAGGATATAGCCCGGGTGCATTCCGGCGATCCCTCGCTCTATGGCGCCATTGCCGAGCAGATGCGGCGGCTGGATGTTCTCGACATTCCCTATGACGTCGTGCCGGGCGTGCCAGCCTTTGCCGCTGCCGCCGCGCGTCTGAAAACCGAACTGACCTTGCCGGAAATTGCCCAGACGGTGATCATCACCCGCACCGGCATGAAGGCGTCGTCCATGCCCGAATTCGAGACGCTGGAAATACTCGGCAAATCCAGGGCGACGCTGGCAATCCACCTTTCCATCCGCAATCTTGCCTATGTGCGTGACGCTCTGGCGCCCTATTACGGCGAGGATTGCCCGGTGATCATCGCCTATCGCGTCACATGGCCCGACGAACTCTTCATCCATTCGACGCTTGCCGACATGAAGGATGATGTCCGCAAGGCGAAGATCACCCGCACCGCGCTCATTCTTGTGGGCAAGGTTTTTGGCGACGTCGCATTTCGCGACAGCGATCTCTATAATTCCGGATTTGCCCATGTTTTGAGAAACAAGGGCAAGAAGAAGGGCTGAACGCATCTTTTTCTGGCTATTGTCGTGCCAATTTGCGAGAGATCCGACCAATGATTGAAAAATGTTTCGAATTTGCAAGGCAATAAATCATGCACAAAGTGATCTTTGATACCGATCCCGGCGTTGATGACGCCATGGCGCTGCTTTTTCTTCATAATCATCCGGAGATCGACCTGGTTGGCATAACCACGGTGTTTGGCAATGCGCCAATCGATATCACCACCCGCAATGCTTTGTTCCTGAAGCGTGAATGGGGGATTTCAGCGCCGGTTGCGCGCGGCGCAGGCGCGACCTATTACATCGAGCGGACCACGCACTCCTATCCTGTCTGGATCCACGGCGATGACGGGCTTGGCAATATCGGGGTTCCCGATATGCATGATGTGCCGCTCGATCCGCGTCCGGCGCACCTTTTCATCATTGACATGGTCAAGGCGCATCCCGGCGAAATTACCCTTGTGGCCGTTGGCCGGATGACCAATCTCGCCAATGCGCTCAAGGAAGCGCCGGAGATTGTCGATCTCGTCAAGGAAGTCGTCATCATGGGCGGCGCTTTTGATGTGCCGGGCAATGTGACGCCTGCCGCCGAGGCCAATATTCATGGCGATCCGGAGGCTGCCGACGCGGTCGTGACGGCCAAATGGAAAGTGGTTCTGATCGGCCTTGACGTGACATTGAAGACGACGATGTCGCGCAGCGAAATGCGGGCGCTGGTGGAAAAGGGCGGCAAGCCGGTCAAGCTGTTGGCCGAAGTTTCCGATTTCTACATCGATTTTTACAATGATCATGTCAGCGACAGCATGGTTGTCCACGACAGCTGTGCCTGCGTCTATGTCGTTGCGCCCGAACTGTATGTCACACGGCCAGGACCCGTCCGCGTCATGACATCTGGAATCGGTGAAGGCGACACGATCCAGAAGCCCGACGGCATGCTGTTTGGCAAGAGCGAATGGGACGACATGCCCAGCCAGTGGGTGGCCACCGAGGTCAAGGCGAAGGAACTGATGGTGTTGATATCCGAAACGCTTGTCCGCGCTCCGGCCTGAACTGTCGTGACGGTTTGAACGTGCCGCTCAGCCGGCAATGGCAAGGATGTTTCCCGTGCGGTCGGTCACCATCACGTCCACTTTGACGGGCGCATCCCGCAGGACGCTTTGGGCCTGTTGTCGCGCCAGACCCGCAATGCTGGCCGGCAGGTCGATGCCGGTTCCTCGAGTCTTTTCAAGCACCTCCAGCGCCGTATTGGCATTTTGAATCGCAGCCTTGATGTCTTCTGTCAGAAGCTGCGGCCCAACCTGTGAAAGCAGGAAATTGAAATCCACTTCCGAGCGGGAGGAATGAAGGTCGAGCGAACCCTGCGCAAGCTTGGCCATCTTGGCAAAGCCGCCGGCAATGGTCAGCCTCGCCACCGGATGCTGGCGGAGATATTTGAGCAATCCGCCGGCGAAATCGCCCATGTCGAGGGCCGCGCCTTCGGCAAGTTGGTAATGCTCCATCGCGGTTTTTTCCGAAACCGAGCCTGTTGCGCCCAGCACATGGGTCAGTCCGGTGGCCCGCGCCACGTCGATGCCGCGATGGATCGAGTGGATCCAGGCGGCGCATGAAAACGGGTGGACGATGCCGGTGGTGCCGAGGATTGAAATGCCGCCGGCAATGCCCAGGCGCGGGTTCCAGGTTTGTTGGGCGATCTCCTCGCCGTTCGGCACGGATATTCGAACTTCCATATCTGTTGCAATGCCATGGCGTTCGCAGATTTCGTTGATCACCTCGGTCATCATCTGGCGGGGGACGGGATTGATGGCCGGTTCGCCGACGCCGATGGGCAGGCCGGGCTTGGTGACAATGCCGACGCCGTCGCCTGCGGCAAAGACAATGCCGCTGCCGGAGGCCAAACGGCTGATCCGTACTATTATCGTGGCGCCGTGGGTGACATCGGGATCGTCGCCGGCATCCTTGATAATGCCTGCCTCGGCCCAATCGTCGCCAAGATTTTCAATGGCAAGCGGAAAGGCCGGTTCTTCGCCTTTTGGCAGGCGGATGGAAACCGGATCGGGGAAGTTGCCGGTCACGAGCGCAGTCAAGGCGGCTTTGGCCGCGGCCGTGGCGCAGGCGCCAGTGGTCCAGCCGCGTCTCAGGCCGCCGCCGGGCTTTTCACTGCGATCATTGTCGGTTGTTGGCGGCGTAGTGTTCATGGCGCTTTATAGGCGAGCGACTGATGGGGTGGAAGACCGGAAGAATGGATAATTGCATTTTGTCGTCACCGGGAATAGGAAACATTCATGAGTGAAACGATCTTTTCCGGTCTTCCGGATTTCCTGCCGGGGACAGTCTGGCTGACAGGGGCGGGGCCCGGCGATCCCGGCCTGTTGACCCTGCTTGCCGCCAAGGCGCTGAGTGAGGCCGATGTGATCGTCTATGACGCATTGGTCGATGAGGCCTGCCTCAAACTCGCCCGACAAGGTGCGGCGCTCGAATATGCCGGCAAACGCGGCGGCAAGGCCTCGCCCAAGCAGCGCGACATTTCCTTTCGGCTGGTCGAACTTGCCAGGACCGGCAAAAGGGTTCTGCGACTGAAGGGCGGCGATCCGCTGGTTTTCGGACGCGGCGGAGAAGAAGCGCTGACTTTGGTCGAGCACAATATTCCGTTTCGCATTGTACCGGGCATCACGTCGGGCATTGGCGGGCTTGCCTATGCCGGAATTCCGGTGACCCACCGCGATATCAATCATGCGGTCACCTTTCTGACCGGCCATGACAGTTCCGGCCTGGTGCCCGACAGGATCAACTGGGATGCGGTGGCGAAAAGTTCGCCGGTCATCGTCATGTATATGGCCATGAAGCATATGGGCGAAATTACCCGGCAATTGATTGCCGCCGGCCGCCTGCCGGATGAACCGATGGCCTTTGTCTGCAACGCCGCCACCAGCCAGCAGTCTGTGCTTGAAACAACCCTTGAAAATGCCGAACAGGACATGGCCGCCGCCGGCATCGAACCGCCGGCCATTGTCGTGATCGGCGAAGTCATTCGCCTGCGCAGCGGGCTTGACTGGCTGGGTGCGCTTTCAGGCAGGGTGCTGGTCAGCGATCCCCTGTCAAAGCGCGAAATCAGGGACCAGGCATGAGCGGTTTGATGATTGCCGCACCGTCCTCCGGTTCGGGCAAGACGACAATCACGCTTGGCCTGCTTCGCGCCTTCGCGAAACGGGGGATTGCGGTGCAACCTGGCAAGGCAGGCCCGGATTACATCGATCCCGCTTTCCATGCCATGGCCTGCGGCGCTCCCTGCCTCAACTTTGATCCCTGGGCCATGCGGCCGGAATTGCTGGCGGCCCAGGCGCACGGCGGCAATGTGCTGATTGAGGCCATGATGGGGCTTTATGACGCCAGCGCCGACGGAACCGGTTCGCCTGCCGATCTGGCCCAAGGTCTCGACCTGGCGGTTGTCCTCGTGGTCGATTGCGCCCGCATGTCCCATTCGGTCGGCGCGCTGGTGCGCGGTTATGCCAGCCACCGTCCGGGTCTTCGCCTTGCCGGGGTCATCCTCAACAAGGTCGGCAGCAACCGCCACGAAGCCATGCTGCGCGACGGATTGGCCGGGCTGGATATTGCCGTGCTCGGCGCAATGAAAACGGATCCGGCGCTTGGCCTGCCGGAACGCCATCTCGGGCTTGTGCAGGCCGGAGAACATTCCACTATCGAAGCCTTCATGGATCATGCCGCAGAATGCGTGGCCTCCGGATGCGACCTGCAGGCCATCGCCGCCTTGATGGCGAGGCCTAAGGATACTGCACGCGCCGATGTGCGCCCTTTGCCGCCGCTCGGAAATCATATTGCCGTGGCGCGCGACGATGCCTTTTCCTTTCTGTACCAGCATCTTCTGGACGGCTGGAGCAGGGACGGCGCGACGATAAGCTTTTTTTCGCCCTTGGGCGACGAGGCGCCTGACAATGCTGCCGATGCCGTCTATCTGCCGGGCGGCTATCCTGAACTGCATGCCGGCAAACTCTCGGCAGCGGGAAGATTTATCGCTGCAATGAAGCAGGCGGCGGAAAGCGGCACTTTCATCTATGGCGAATGCGGCGGCTATATGTGCCTCGGCAAGGCGCTGGTTGATGCGACCGGCGAGCGCCATCCGATGCTCGGCCTGCTGCCGCTGGTCACCAGTTTCCAAAAACGCCAAAGGCATCTTGGCTACCGTCGGCTGCGCCCCTTGCGCGAACGATTTTCCGGATTGGCTTTAACCGCCCACGAGTTTCACTATTCCACGATCGTGGAGGAAGGCCCCGGTGAAAGCCTGTTCATGGCGGAGGACGCCCTGGGCACGGATCTCGGTGCGGTTGGCTTGCAGGACGGGTCGGTTTGCGGCTCCTATATGCACCTGATCGATGTGAGGGCCTAGATGATGCGCCCATCCATCCTGCACGGCGGCGGGCTTACCCAGGCGGCGATGACCCATGGCGGCCGCATCGAGGATTGGCTGGATCTTTCGACCGGCATCAATCCCAATCCAGTCTGCTTGCCGGATATCCCAGTTTCCGCATGGCACCGTCTGCCTGACGATGCGTTGGTCGCCCAAGCCCGCAATGCTGCGCGGCACTTCTACCAGAGCGGCGAAACCTTGCCCCTGCCGGTTCCCGGCACCCAATCCTATATCCAGATGCTGCCCGGCCTGGTCGACGGGTCGCGGCGCGTGGCTATCCTTTCGCCGACCTACGGGGAATATTCCCGGGTTTTTGCGAATGCCGGCTTCTTGGTTGACGAGATCACGGATATTGATGAGCTGGATCAGGACCACGCGGCACTGGTCGTGGCCAATCCGAACAATCCCGACGGCCGGGTGTTGCAACCGGAAAGGCTCTTGGCGATTGCTGACAGAATGGCCAGGCGGAACGGCAAACTGATCGTCGACGAGGCCTTTGGCGATTGTCGCCCTGAATTGAGTCTGGTCGGCGAGGCCGGTCAACATCCCGGCCTGATCGTCAGCCGTTCCTTCGGAAAGTTTTTTGGTCTCGCCGGCTTGCGGCTTGGTTTCATCATCGCAAAAGACGAAGTCCTTGAAGCCGTCGCCTCGGCTTTGGGTCCCTGGCCTGTCTCCGGGCCGGCTTTGCACATTGCAAGCCGGATGATGGCGATGGATCGTGACTTCATTGCTGAAACGTTGCGCGAACGCAGGCGTGCATTGGATGAAGTGCTTGGAGCCGCAGGCCTTGATGTGATTGGCGGCACCGAATTATTCGCGCTGGTAGAAAATCCCCAGGCCTCGTCCATCCATGCGCAGCTTGCCGGATCACAAATCCTCATCCGGAAATTCGGCTATAATGCCGAGTGGCTGCGATTTGGGCTGACGCCGGACAGACAGGGCGATGGGCGTCTCGCAAGGGCGCTTGGACTATGACATTCCTTTTGCTGTCCGTGGCCCTGCTTCTTGACCGCCTGGTCGGCGATCCCGACTGGCTGTGGCGTCGGATCAAGCATCCGGTGGCAATCTTCGGCGCCGCGATCAGCTTTTTCGAGCGGCGTTTCAATCGTCCGAGCTTTTCAGACCGGCAGAAACGCAATGGCGGTATTGCCAGCATCGCTATCCTTCTGGTGGTCAGCGCGATTACGGGTCTCCTGATACACCGGCTGTTTGCGACCTTGGGCCTTTTTGGACTGGCGGCGGAAATTCTGGTCGTCGCGATTTTTCTCGCGCAAAAAAGCCTGTCCGACCATGTTCAGGCCGTTGCCGCTGGTTTGAGAGCGGAGGGATTGGAAGGCGGACGCCGTGCGGTTGCAATGATCGTGGGACGCGATCCGGCAAGCCTTGACGAGCCGGCTGTGTGCCGGGCTTCAATCGAGACCCTGGCAGAGAACTTTTCGGACGGCGTCATTGCACCGGCGCTGTTTTATCTCGCCTTTGGATTGCCGGGGCTTTTGGCCTACAAGATGCTCAATACTGCCGATTCCATGATCGGCCACAAATCACCGCGCTATCTGCATTTCGGCTGGGCTGCCGCCCGGCTGGATGACCTTGCCAATTGGCCGGCGGCGCGGCTTTCGATGTTTCTGATCGCCGCTGGAGCAGCCATTGAAAAGGGATTTCACGCCGCGCGCAATGCCATCGACATCGCCATGAGCGATCACGGCCTGCACCGCTCGCCCAATTCCGGCTGGCCGGAAGCCGCCATGGCGGGCGCGCTGGACATAACGCTTGCGGGGCCAAGGCTCTATGCCGGCGAGCGCGTGCAGGAGCCCATGCTGAACGGGGCAGGGCGGCAAAATGCGCGTGTTGGCGATATTGAAACCGGCATCAAGATTTTCCAGTCCAGTTGTACTGTCTTCAACGTCCTCGTTCCGGCTTGTCTTGCGCTGTATTCCGTTTTATTCTGAAAGTGCAGCAATTTCAGATAGATGAATTCATATATATTAGTGCTATTTTTACCACGCCTCTTAATTTGATCCTGTTTTTTATAAGGTAAGCTACCCCTGATTGAAAGCGTCGGCATATTTCGGCGCAAAATAAAGGGGGCGCGTATGCGTATGGCTTTCATGGCCGCTTTGGCCGCAATCTTTTTCCATGCCGGGCTTGGCTCGGCAAATGCCGGGACCATAGTCGCCCGCATTGACTTGTCGAGCCAGACAATGACAGTCAGCCAGAACGGCTTTGTCAAATATCGCTGGAAAGTTTCGACTGCCCGCAAAGGCTATGTCACGCCGGTCGGCACTTATACGGCCAAATGGGCATCACGCCATCATCGCTCGCGCAAATACAACAATACTCCGATGCCGTTTGCGATTTTTTATCACGGCGGCTATGCGGTGCATGCCACCTATGACTTGAAACGGCTGGGAAGACCCGCCTCGCATGGCTGCGTCCGATTGCACCCCGATAATGCCGCAACCTTCTTTCGCCTGGCAAACCAGGTCGGCCTGAGAAATACGAAGATTTCGGTTAGCCGCTAAAAGCGCTCCGCAGTTGCCCGTCGATACCGCTTCGCATGGCGGGCAACGCGCAAGACATGTGCGCGGCCAATCAATCCATGCCGCCGGCGCGCGAAAGTCGCTCCATGTCGGGGACTGTTACGTGACGGTTGTTTTCGACGGCGATCACGCCATCGGCCCTGAGCTTAGTCATTTGCCGGCTGACGGTTTCAATCGTCAGGCCGAGGAAATCGGCAATGTCGGTGCGCGACAGCGGCAGGTCGAAAACTGATTTATCCAGGCTTTCGGGATCAAAGTGGATGGCGATCATGTAGAGAAAGCTTGCCACTTTCTCCTGGGCCGTCTTGCGGCCCAGCGTCAGCATCCAGTCCCGGGCTTCATCCAGTTCCGTCAGGGCTTGCTGGTGCAGGCGATGCTCAAGTTCGGTATTGGTTGCCACCATCCGCTCGACCACAGCCCTTGGCATGGCGCAGATCTCGGTATCAGTGGCGGCCTCCGCAGTCAGCGAACTTTCCCCCGCAAAGGGCCTGCCAATGAAGTCCGGCGCAAATTGCAGGCCGACGATTTGCTGGCGGCCGTCATGCATCATCTTGGAAAGCTTGATGACGCCCTTCAGGATATTGGCGTAAGTGGTGACCTGTTCGCCCTGGCCGACAAGTTCGGCGCCGGCTTCCACGGTGCGCCGCTTGGTGAATTTGGCCAAATCGATAAGCTGCTGTGAATTGAGAGCACCGCAAATGCCGCCATGTCTCGCTTCACAGGATTTGCAAAGCGTCGGTATGTCGGAATTGTGGATGTCCTTGCGCTGTTCGTCCATCAGCATATTCGACCCTTGTCTTGGCGCCAGGCTAGTGCTTGCAATCGCCAAATTCGTTTTTAGCGGCAAGCTTTAACCCCTTCACTTTAAGCACAAAAAACCATGCAGGACCATTTAGACCAAAGAGGGACCACTTAGCAAAGAGCAATTAGGCAAACCGAAATAATTTGATCGAGATCAATGGAATGAGCAGCCTTCACGTTAATCTGATTTTTAATGGAGGCCGCCATGTCCGATTCACTGATTTCGAAATTCAAAACAAATGTGCCGCGCTATACATCCTATCCGACTGCGCCGCATTTCAATGATACCATCGACAACAATGTCTATGCCTCCTGGTTGCAGGCTTTGGGGTCCAAAGATTCGCTTTCTCTTTATATTCACATTCCCTATTGCGACCGGCTTTGCTGGTTTTGCGCCTGTAACACCAAGCAAATCCTCAAATATCAGCCGGTCAAAACCTATCTGGCCGCGCTGAAGGCGGAAATCGCCAATGTGGGTTCGCTTGTTTCGAAAGAGGCGCTGGTGACGGCGCTGCATTTTGGCGGCGGATCGCCGACATTGCTTGCGCCGGAAGACCTGATCGATCTCATGGCCTGGCTGCGGGACCATTTCCGCTTTGCCGGTGATGCGGAAATCAGCGTCGAAATGGACCCCAATGATCTGGATGTGGGGCGTTATGACGCACTCGCCAAAATCGGCATGACGCGGGCAAGCCTCGGGGTGCAGGATTTCGACGTTGAGGTTCAAAAAGCGATCAACCGGCTGCAGACATTCGAACAAACCCGCAGCGTGGTCGAGGCTGTACGGGCGAGGGGAGTCCGCTCGGTCAATTGTGATATCGTCTATGGTTTGCCGCTCCAGACACTCGACAAACTGCAAGCCACGGTCGCCTGCATCCTGTCGCTGGATCCCGATCGCATCGCGCTGTTCGGCTATGCCCATGTGCCCTGGATGAAGAAGCACCAGACCATGATTGACGAAGCCGCGCTGCCCGGTCCCGACCTGCGGTTTTCAATGATGACGAGGGCGGCGGACATGATTGCGGCGGCCGGCTATGTGCCGATCGGCATTGATCATTTTGCAAAGCCCGGTGACAGCCTCGCCGTTGCGCATCAGTCAGGAACCATGCAGCGAAACTTTCAAGGCTATTCCGATGATCCAGCGACCGCCTTGATCGGTCTTGGCGCTTCATCGATCGGCAAGTTCCCGCAGGGTCATGTCCAGAATATCGGTGCGGCAGGGCTGTACCAGACGGCGGTGGAAAAGCAGGGGCTTGCCGTGATGCGCGGTATTGTCTTCAGTCGGGACGATCTGGTGCGCTCCCATGTCATTGAACGGATCATGTGCGATTTCAGCTTCTCGTTTGACGAGTTGCGTGCGCTTTTCGGTCAGGACGCCGACGCCGTCATCCTGCAGGCCAGGACCAGTGTCGCCAAGGACGGCGACGGCATGGTCGAGATCGTCAATGGCACGTTTCGGCTGACCAAACGCGCCAAGCCCTTCGCCCGCTCAATCGCGGCGCTGTTTGATGCCTATCTCGGCAATGGCATTGGCCGGCACTCGGTTGCGGTGTGAATGCATTCAGCCCGGGCCAACCGGCCAAACTTGCCAAAGCGCCAATTCCCGCATAAACGGCGGTGCATCGGGCGGCGTCGCTTCGCCGCCGACGGGATCAATTGGGCGCTCGATGGCTTCAAAATCAAACCGGACTTTTGCAGGGTTTCGGACGGCCCTTGACTGGACCGTCGCCCGGATAGCCTTCGGCGCGATGGCAATTCTGAAATTGCTTGACGTCGACAGGGCGCTGGGGATTGCAGACCGTTTTGCCCGCCGGCTCGGCCCCAAAACGTCGCGCCACAAGCTGATTCTCCATAATCTCCGCCGCGCATTCCCCGAAAAGACCGATGCCGAGATTTCATCGCTCGCGCTTGAGTCCTGGGGGAATATGGGCCGCCTGGCGGCCGAATATGTCTATCTCGACGCCATTTATGATCTCGATCCGGCAAGCGCGCAGGCCGGCAGGATTGAAGTCACGGGCCGGGAGCATCT
This sequence comes from Rhizobiaceae bacterium, assembly GCA_041742335.1. Classification (GTDB taxonomy): domain Bacteria; phylum Pseudomonadota; class Alphaproteobacteria; order Rhizobiales; family Rhizobiaceae; genus Rhizobium_E. Next base: position 61,824 of record JBGSIT010000093.1, on the reverse strand, counting down.
TGCCGAACTGGTGGCCAATCCTCGTCCGTTCATATTCGTTGCAAGCCATTCGGCCTGCTTCGAACTGATCCCGATTGTCGCCGGCGCTTTTGGCGTTTCGGCAGCGGTATTGTTTCGGCCTCCCAACAACCGCTTTATCGCCGAACGCATCGACAAAATCCGAAGGGCGCGGTCCGGGTTTCTGGTGCCGTCGCGCGCTGGCTCCTCTTTGACGCTGGCGCGCAATCTGTCGCATGGCGGCGGCATTGGCGTTCTGGTGGACCAGAAGTTCCCCAAAGGTCTGGAAACAACGTTTTTCGGATTGCCGTCGAAAACCAATCCGCTTGTGCCGAAATTGGCGCGGCAGTTCGAATGCGACGTGTTTCCGGTGCATTGCGTCCGCTTGCCGGGCAATCGCTATCGCATTGAAGTCGAGCCGCCCTTGGCAGTTCCGCTGACCGACCAAGGCAAAGCAGACATAGACGGTCTGGCGCAATGCCTCAACGACAAGGTGGAAGCGTGGGTGCGCCGCGATCCCGGTCAGTGGCTGTGGTATCACGACCGTTGGGATATCAAGCGGCAGATCGGCTTGTAACCGTCTGAGGCTGCGCCAATTCGCGCCGGCGGGCCTGATTTGCGCATGAAGGCGAAAGCAAAATGAAAGCGCGGCGAATATTTTATGCCGGTGCAACGTCACTATAGCATCAGCTTTTTCGGCGCGAAAAATCAGGTCGGGTGCAAACAATCAGGTAAGAAAAATCAAATTTTTTCTGTCTTTTTGACCCAAGTGCAAGATCTAGCAATATCGCCATGAATCTGAATGGTTTATATACGGTACTTGAACCAGATTGGTTGAATTGGAACGCGTTGTATTAATATTGCAAGATTATGCCTTGGAATTGGGTCGAGCCTGTCTACCAAAGACGAATATTCGATTGTTCTAAAAGAACGGATTTTATGTTTCTGGAATTGATAACTGCGTTGCAGCAACGGCTTTTACGAGAGTGGCATTAAGTTGATTGACCATTGACCAGCCGCAGGGACCGACTGCCAATTGGAGTTTACATGGAAAAATTGATTGAGAGCTTCAAGATGAAATGCCGGCAGCTCCATCATGCCATCAGCACAGGTGACGATGTTCTGGTATCGGCGCTTGATCGGGACATTGAGCCGCTGATTGACCGGATCGTCCAAAGCCGGGCCAGCGACAGCAGCGAATTGCGCGCCCAATTGCAGCTTGTCTGCGACCTTATCCGTGATGATGCGGGCGACAAGAACAGGGTGCTGCGCAATGCGGCGATAATGACGGTGCTGCTCAATCGCTATCTGGCAGATGGCGACAGCGGTTCAAATCGCGATTTTCTGCGCCCCGACCGGCTGGCCGAACCGGTTGAGGGCGATACCGCCAATCAGGCCACCGGCCACCAGGCGATCCTGGATTCGCTTTCCGACCGCATTTACATGGTGACGCCGGATTACCGGATCGCTTATGCCAACCAGGCAGCCGCCCGATATCACCGGACAAGCCCTTTCGCCATGATGGGCAGGTTGATCAGCGAATATTGCGGCGCCTGCCGCTTCGCACTCGATTACCAACCGGCCATTGACACGTGCTTCTCTGATCAAGACACCGTGATTTCCCTCAAGATTGCCGGTGATAACGACAAATGCGACCCTGCAACAGTGGCCGTCAACGCGGTCAAGCCGCCGCGCGGCGCAGTGGTCGCCGTCATGATCAGCGAGCGGCTCGGCTGACCCGCGGCAAACAGATGGGGCTTCTTGTCGCTTTTTGATTTCCCGCGCGATGATAAATTGTTAAGGCCCTCTGAGAATAACGAGGGGGTTTTCAAGTGCAGCTTGACGCTATCCTGTCTGACGTGATGGCAGACATTCAGGATCATTTGGGCGAGGGCAAGGTTGCCGATTATATCCCCGCACTCGCCAAGGTGGACCCGCGCAAATTTGGAATGGCGATTGTCACGACCGACAACCAGGTTCACACGATAGGTGAGGCGACGGAACCCTTTTCCATCCAGTCCATCTCAAAGGTTTTCACGCTGACGCTCGCCTTGGGGCGTGTCGGCAACGGCCTTTGGCGGCGTGTCGGGCGCGAGCCCTCCGGATCGGCCTTCAATTCGATCGTCCAGCTGGAAAGCGAACACGGAATCCCGCGCAATCCATTCGTCAATGCCGGAGCCATCGTTGTGGCCGATGTGCTGCTTTCCGGTCATTTGCCACGTGAGACGCTGGGTGAAATTCTCCAGTTCGTCAGGCATCTTGCCGAAGACGACACGATCGTCATCGACAGTGAAGTGGCGCGATCGGAGCAATCCACCGGATTTCGCAACGCGGCACTGGCCAATTACATGCTGAGCTTCGGCAATATCCATAATCCGGTGGAAAAAACCCTTGGCGTCTATTTCCATCAATGCGCATTGGCGATGAATTGCGTCCAACTGGCCCGTGCGGGTGTCTTTCTTGCCAATCAGGGCAGACCGGCCGGCGATGGCCATCAAGTGGTTTCTGCCGAGCGCGCCCTGCGCATCAACGCGCTGATGATGACCTGCGGGCACTATGATGCCTCGGGCGATTTTGCATTTCGTGTCGGCCTGCCGGCCAAAAGCGGCGTCGGCGGGGGCATTCTGGCAATTGCGCCGGGCCAGGCGGCGATCGCCGTTTGGTCGCCCGGCCTGAATGAAAGCGGGAATTCATCGGTCGGCAGCCGGGCGCTGGAAAGCCTGTCCAAACGAACCGGATGGTCGGTATTCGGCTGAGCCGAAGCTTTCAGATCTGGTGTTTGTCCTGGTGGTCAAAGCAGACAAGCAGGTGCTCGCGCTCAAAGGCGATATGACGCTTGATACCCTCAAAAAAGCCCCTGAGCATGTAGCCGGTGGCCTCCATGTTGATTTCGGCTGTGTCGGCGCCAAGTTGCAGCAGCCGTTCGATCAATTCCTCGGCAAAGCATTCATCGCTGAAATGCTCAAATTTCAGCCGTTCGATGGTCTTGGCGCAATCGGAGTTTTCCGGGAATTTTGCCGCTATCTGCGGGAAAAGCACGTGCTCTTCAAAGTGATGGATATTCTTGATGAGCGGGCCAATCGCGCGCGCGGCATGGATGCATTTCTGCCGGTTGATATTTGCGGGCAGCGAATCTGCAATGTCTTCCAGAGAGCGGCAAATGCTGAGTTGCTCGTCGACGGCCTTGATCCACCAATCCAGCGAAAGGTTTGAAGGCGCATCAGGGGCAATTTCGCCCATTCGCTGGGCATTGTCAGAGCCGCTATGCGTATCAGGCCTGTTGCTACCCATCCCACTGCCTCAAATTGCCTGGTCACAAATGATATTCCGCCAAGGCCTGTGTTTCTCCCGTTTGGTCGTTTTCACAGAAAAAACAACCGCGCGCTTTGATCTGAATCAAGGTAGGGTAAAGCTTGGAATGCGAACTCTGCAGGGTATGAATGAGGATTCAGGTCATGAAAGTGGCAGTCGTCCCCATTCAAGCGAGCCGCGGGGCGCGACGATCAAAACATTTCGTTGGGGGATACCAACAATGAACTACACACTTGAGACCCTTTTACTGGCGCTGGGGGCTTTCCTTGCGCTGCTGGGGGCGGGCTTTGCCCATGACACACTTTTCCAGGTCCATATGTGGATCCTGTTCATTTCGCTGGCGGGAGGCTTGATCGTGATGCTGCGCCGGGTGCAATTTGCGCCGGCCGGCGGCACCATTGCCGCTCGCGTCGAGTCGGAGTATTTCGATGAGGTGGTCCGCTACGGTGTCATTGCCACGACGCTTTGGGGCATTGTCGGTTTTCTGATCGGCGTCATCGTTGCGCTGCAATTGACCTTTCCGGATCTCAACATCGAGCCTTGGCTGAATTTCGGCCGGATGCGGCCGTTGCACACTTCAGCGGTGATTTTCGCTTTCGGCGGCAACGCACTGATCGCCACATCCTTTTATGTGGTCCAGCGTACGACCCGCGCCCGCCTGTTTGGCGGCAGCCTCGCCTGGTTCGTGTTCTGGGGCTATCAGTTGTTCATCGTCATGGCGGCGACCGGCTATCTGCTCGGCATCACCCAAAGCAGGGAATATGCCGAACCTGAATGGTATGTCGATATCGGGCTGACAGTCGTCTGGGTCGCCTATCTGGTGGTGTTCATGGGAACGCTGTTCAAGCGCAAGGAACCCCACATCTACGTGGCCAACTGGTTCTACCTGTCCTTCATCGTGACAATCGCGATGCTGCACCTGGTCAACAACATGGCTGTCCCGGTCTCCTTCCTGGGTTCGAAATCCTACTCGGCCTTTTCCGGCGTCCAGGATGCCTTGACCCAGTGGTGGTACGGCCATAATGCGGTGGGCTTCTTCCTGACGGCCGGCTTTCTGGGCATGATGTACTATTTCGTTCCCAAGCAGGCCAATCGTCCGGTCTATTCCTACCGCCTGTCGATCATCCACTTCTGGGCGCTGATCTTCATGTATATCTGGGCCGGCCCGCATCACCTGCATTATACGGCCCTGCCTGATTGGGCCCAGACACTCGGCATGGTCTTCTCGATCATGTTGTGGATGCCTTCCTGGGGCGGGATGATCAACGGTCTGATGACGCTTTCGGGCGCCTGGGACAAGATCCGCACCGACCCGATCATCCGCATGATGGTCATGGCCATCGCCTTTTACGGCATGTCGACATTCGAAGGTCCGATGATGTCCATCAAGGCGGTCAATTCGCTCAGCCATTATACGGAATGGACCATCGGTCACGTTCATTCCGGCGCACTCGGCTGGGTCGGCATGATCACCTTCGGCGCTCTTTACTTCCTGGCTCCGAAGCTCTGGCACCGCAGTCGTCTCTACAGCCTGCGTCTCGTCAACTGGCACTTCTGGCTTGCCACGATCGGCATCGTTATCTACGCCGCCGCCCTTTGGGTTGCCGGCATCCAGCAGGGCCTGATGTGGCGTGAATACAATGATCAGGGCTTCCTCGTCTATTCCTTCGCGGAATCGGTCGCAGCGATGTTCCCCTACTATATTCTGCGTGTTCTGGCGGGTCTTCTCTATCTCACCGGCGCCCTGATCATGGGCTTCAACATCCTGATGACAATTCTCGGCCACGAACGCCAGGAGACGCCAATTCTTGGTTCCGCTCCTGTCGCTCAGCCAGCCGAATAGGAGGTGGGCAATGTCCATTCTTGATAAACACGCTATTATTGAGCGCAATGCCACCCTCCTGCTTGTCGGTTCGCTGCTGGTCGTCACCATCGGCGGACTGGTGGAGATCGCGCCTCTCTTCTACCTTCAAAACACGATTGAGAAGGTGGAGGGAATGCGGCCTTACTCGCCATTGGAACTGGCCGGTCGAAACATCTATATCCGCGAAGGCTGCTATGTCTGCCATAGCCAGATGATCCGGCCGTTCCGCGATGAGGTAGAACGCTACGGCCATTATTCACTGGCTGCGGAATCGATGTATGACCATCCGTTCCAGTGGGGCTCCAAGCGGACGGGGCCGGATCTTGCCCGCGTCGGCGATCGCTATTCCGATGACTGGCACGTCCAGCATTTGACGGAGCCGCGCGACGTGGTGCCGGAATCGATCATGCCCAGCTATTCCTTCCTCAAGGAAACACCGCTGGTGACCGGTGATATCACGGCGCATCTGATCGCCAGCCAGAGAGTTGGCGTTCCTTATTCCGATGCCATGCTGGCCAGTGCCGACGAAGACATCAAGGCGCAGGCAGACCCCAATGCCGATACCACCGCGCTTCTTGAGCGCTATCCGAAGGCGCGGGTCGGCGATTTTGACGGAAACCCGGCAAAGCTCACCGAGATGGACGCCTTGGTCGCCTATCTTCAAATGCTGGGCACACTGGTTGATTTTTCAACCTACAACGATGCATCCGGTTACCGGTAAGGAGAGTGATATGGAAACCTATACGGCCATGCGCCAGTTTGCCGACAGTTGGGGATTGGTCGGCATGGCAGCCTTCTTCGTCCTTGTCATCCTCTTCACATTACGGCCCGGCGGCAAGAAAGCCGCTGAAGATGCCGCCCAGATCCCTCTCAAGGAGGATTGAAAATGGCCAAGAAAGAAATTGATGAAATCTCCGGCGTGGAGACAACCGGCCATGAGTGGGACGGGATTCGCGAACTGAATAATCCGATGCCGCGGTGGTGGGTGATTACCTTCTATTTCACCATCGTATGGGCCATTGGATATACGGTTTTTTATCCTGCCTGGCCGCTGGTGACAGGAGCGACAAAGGGCATTCTTGGCTATTCGAGCCGCCAGGAACTGACTGAAGAAGTGAAGGTCGCCGTCAGTTCGCAGAAGGTTTATCTCGACAAGATTGTAGCCACTCCGCTCAAGGACATCGTCAAGGACAGTGAATTGTCGCAATTCGCCATGCAGGGCGGCGCAGCGGCTTTCAAGGTCAATTGCTCGCCTTGCCACGGCTCGGGTGCTGCCGGCGGACCCGGCTTTCCCAACCTCAATGACAATGACTGGCTTTGGGGCGGCGATGTCGACACGATTTACACCACCATTGCCCACGGCATCCGCAGCACCGGTGACGAGACCCGCGTTTCGGAAATGCCGGTATTTGGTGAAATCCTTCAACCTGATGAGATCAAGCAGGTTGCCGCCTATGTCGTCAGCCTGACCGATACGCCCAGCGACCCCGCTCTGGTGGCGCCGGGCAAACAGGTCTTCATCGACAATTGCGCGGCCTGCCATGGCGAAGACGCCAAGGGCAACAGAGACCTGGGTGCGCCCAATCTTGCCGATGCCATCTGGCTGCTGGGTTCTGGCGAGACGGCGGTTGCCAGACAGGTTGCCAATCCCAAACACGGCATGATGCCGGCCTGGCTGCCCAGGCTTGGCGATGCCACGGTCAAGCAGCTCGCTGTCTATGTCCATTCACTGGGCGGCGGCGAGTGACAGCTTTAACAATGGCCGGACGCCTGCCGTCCGGCCTGCGGATTTTCAAAACCACGATCGCCTTTTTCGTGTCTCTCTTGGACCATCATTCATCAAAAGGAATGGTGGTTCTTTCTTTTCAGGGGTATGAATTGAAGTCGATGCGAATAATACATATTAAAAGCGATATGTATGCGGCACTTTGCCCGGACTTGATATAAGTCAAGGCAGATTTTCCACGCGGATGCGAAAAGAGGGGCCTCCCAAAGAGGTTAGTTCCCATGAATGTCCATGCCGACCAAAGCACCAAAGAACCTTCCGATATCGAACGGCTGGAAGCCAGTCCGGTCAATGCGGCGGCGGTGCGCAAGCCGCTTTATGAAGCGCGCAAGAAGATCCATCCCAAGCGGGCGGAGGGCAAGTTCCGTCAGTTCAAATGGATTGTGATGGCGATCACGCTCGGCATTTATTATCTTTCGCCCTGGATCCGGTGGGACAGGGGGATCCATGCCCCCGATCAGGCAATTCTCCTGGATATCGCCAATCGCCGCTTCTACTTCTTCTTCATCGAAATCTGGCCGCAGGAATTTTATTTTGTCGCCGGCCTGCTGATGATGGCCGGTCTCGGCCTGTTTCTGGTGACGGCCGCCGTCGGCCGCGCATGGTGCGGCTATACCTGTCCGCAAACGGTCTGGGTTGATCTCTTCCTGGTGGTCGAACGGGCGGTCGAAGGCGACCGCAATGCGCGCATCAAACTGGATTCAGCCCCTTGGTCACTGAACAAGGCCGGCAAGCGAGTCATCAAGCACGCCATCTGGATCCTGATCGGCATGTCGACCGGCGGCGCATGGATATTCTATTTTGCCGATGCGCCGACTTTGGCAAAGGATCTTTTCACCCTGCAGGCGCCTGCCATAGCCTATATCACCGTTGGGGTTCTCACGGCGACCACTTACATTTTCGGCGGCTTCATGCGCGAGCAGGTCTGCACCTATATGTGCCCGTGGCCGCGCATTCAGGCTGCCATGCTGGATGAGAGCTCGCTGGTCGTGACCTACAACGACTGGCGCGGCGAACCGAGATCGCGGCATTCCAAGAAAACACTTGCGGCCGGTGATATCGTGGGCGATTGCGTCGACTGCAATGCCTGCGTGGCCGTCTGCCCGCAGGGCATCGACATCCGCGACGGGTTGCAGCTTGAGTGCATCACCTGCGCCCTTTGCATCGACGCCTGTGATTCGGTCATGGACAAGCTGGGCCGCGACAGGGGCTTGATCGGCTATTCGACGCTTTCCGATTACTCCACCAACATGGCGCTTGCCACCAACAATGGCACCGCGCCGATCAATCCGGCGTTGGTTCGCGACAGCGACGGCAAGTACCACGACAAGATCCGCCATTTTGACTGGCGGATCATTTTCCGTCCGCGCATCCTGCTTTACACCGGCATTTGGTCGCTGATCGGCATCGGCCTGCTGGTCGCATTGCTGGCGCGCGACCGGCTGCAGCTTGATGTATTGCATGACCGCAATCCGCAATATGTGCTGGAATCGGATGGTTCGATCCGCAACGGCTACACCATCAATATCCTCAATATGCAGCAAGAGCCGCGCTTGTTCATGCTGTCGCTGCGCAACATGCCGGGTGCGACCATGTCGCTTGCCGGCGAATCCTGGTCGCAGGGCCGGTTTTTCGGGGTTGAGGTGGAAGCAGATGCGATCCGCAAGCTCAAAGTTTATGTTACAGTGCCCAAGGACCTGCTGCCGCCGAAAGCCACTGATTTTGTGTTTCATGTCGAATATTCCCAGACGAAGGAAAGCGACGAATATACCGCAACCTTCCATGTTCCGGAGAAGTAGTGATGAGCCAACCCACGACTGCGAAAAAGCCGTTTGTGTTTACCGGTCGCCATATGCTGGCGGTCATGCTGGCTTTCTTCGGCACGATCATCGGCGTCAACCTGTTGATGGCCTATTATGCGACTTCGACCTGGAGCGGCCTTGTAGTGCCCAACACCTATGTCGCAAGCCAGGAATTCAACGGCAAGGCCGCTGCGGCGCGCGCCTGGATGGCAACCGGCATCAAGGGAGACATGGTGATCCACGGCTCAACCGTCACCTATGCTCTGACCCATCCGCAAGACGGCCCGATCCTGGCCGACAAGGTTGACGTGGAGTTCCGCAGGCCTGTCGGCGAGCATCAGGATTTCTCCCTTTCGCTTAATCATGTCGGCGACGGGCTTTTCAAGGCGGATCACGCCATCAAGCCGGGCGAGTGGATAGTCGACCTGACGACCATCGAAGCCGGGCGGATCGTTTTTCATGAGGCCCGCCGCATTCACATAGGAGCAGGCGGCATATGAGTTGTTGCGCTCCCGGCATAGAATTGGCTGGCGAGATGGAAAAGGCCAGCCACGCGCTGCCTTCCGCAGAAGAACTCTGGCTTTCAAGCCGGGCGCTGGGGGAGGGGCTGCGCCAGACGGATCTCTCCGTGCCCTCCGTCCATTGCGGCGTCTGCATTGCGACGATTGAAGATGCGCTCAAGGCCCGCCCGGAAGTCGTCCGGGCGCGGGTGAATCTCTCCACCAAACGCGTCAGTTTCGTCTGGCGCGAATCTGTGGATGCAAAACCCACCGATCCGCGTTTGATCGCCGATGTGATTGCGAAAGCCGGCTTTGAAGCGCATCTTTTTTCGACCGGCGCTGAAGTCAGCGACGAATTGCGCAACCAGTTGATCCGCGCCGTGGCCGTTGCCGGTTTTGCCGCCGCCAATATCATGTTGCTTTCAGTTTCGGTCTGGTCGGGCGCGGACGCGGCCACCCGAGACCTGTTTCACTGGCTGTCGGCGATGATTGCCGCACCTGCCCTTGTCTATTCCGGGCGGTTTTTCTTTCGCTCGGCCTATGCGGCGCTGCGCAACGGCCACACCAATATGGATGTGCCGATCTCGCTGGCGGTGATCCTGTCATATGCCATGTCGCTCTATGAAACGATCCATCATGGCGAACATGCCTGGTTTGACGCCACTGTCACCTTGCTGTTTTTCCTGTTGATCGGCCGTGTTCTCGACCATTTGATGCGCGACCGGGCGCGCTCGGCCATTGTCAGCCTTGCACGCCTGTCGCCGCGCGGCGCCATGGTCGTCAATGAAGACGGCAGCCACGAATACAGGCCGGTTGATGAAATACAGCCCGGCGACAGGCTCGACATCGCGGCCGGCGACCGTATTCCCGTCGATGGCGCGGTGCTTTCCGGTGTCTCCGACCTTGATTGCTCGATTGTCAACGGCGAAAGTGCGCCCATTGCCATCGGGCCTGGGTCGCGATTGCAAGCGGGCACGCTGAACCTGACCGGATCGCTGGTGTTCGTCGCCACCGCAAAGGCCGGCGAATCCTTCGTGGCCGAAATCATGAACCTGATGGAAGCGGCTGAAGGCGGTCGGGCGCGCTACCGACGCATCGCCGACCGGGCCGCCCGGATTTACGCGCCGGCGGTGCACTTCCTCGCGCTTGCGGCATTGTTGGGATGGGGTCTGGTTGGCGGTGATTGGAAACAGGCCATGCTGGTGGCCATTTCGGTGCTGATCATTACCTGCCCCTGCGCTCTGGGACTGGCAGTGCCAGTTGTTCAGGTCATTGCTGCCGGCCGCCTGTTTGAAAACGGCATCATGGTCAAGGACGGATCGGCGCTTGAACGGCTTGCGGAAATCAACCGGGTGCTCTTTGACAAGACCGGCACCCTGACCATGGGGCGGCCGCGACTGACGAATGCCTCGACAATCTCTCAGGCGGCCATGGCGGCAGCCAGCGGCCTTGCGCGGCATTCGCGCCACCCGCTGTCCCTGGCGATTTCAAGATCCTTTGCCGGCACGCCAGCCGATTTCCAAACCGTCAACGAGGTTCCCGGTTCCGGCCTTGAAGCGGAAAACGCCGAGGGGCGCTGGCGGCTTGGAAACCGCTTCTTTGCCACCGGCGAGGGCCCGTCCGTTGCACAGGACAACCAGTCCGAAACCGTACTGTCCTGCAATGGCGTCGAGGTTGCCGCTTTTTGCTTTGAAGACACGATCAGACCCGGCGCAGTCCAGGCCATCGAGGCGCTTGAGGCCCGCAATATTGGCGCCACGATCCTGTCCGGCGATCGCCTGCCGGCTGTCGCATCGGTTGCGGCGCGCCTGAATATTGCCGATTTTCACGGCGGCCTGAAGCCTGCCGACAAGGTTGCCGCCGTGGCGGAATTCAACAGCCGAGGCGACAAGGTGCTGATGGTCGGCGACGGCATCAATGACGCCCCGGCGCTGGCTGCGGCCCATGTGTCGATGGCGCCGTCAACGGCTGCCGATATCGGCCGGCAGGCCGCCGATCTGGTTTTCATGCGCGACAGCCTCGATGCGGTCGATTTTGCAATTGCGACCGCAAGACGGGCCGGAAAGCTGATCCGCCAAAACTTTGCGCTCGCCATCCTCTACAACGTCATTGCCGTTCCGGTGGCTTTGCTCGGACATGCGACACCTTTGCTGGCGGCCATCGCCATGTCGTCTTCGTCAATCATTGTCGTCGTCAATTCATTGCGCCTTGGCCGCCGTCGCCCCGCCGTTGCGGAATTTGAAGCCAGGCCGGAAGAGAAGATGCGGACGATGGCCAGGAGGCTGGCGGCATGACGGCGCTTTTCATCCTGATTCCGGTTGCGCTTGGTCTCGGACTGCTGGCGCTGGCAGCCTTTCTCTGGTCGTTGCGCAACGGCCAATATGATGATGTCGAAGGTGCTGCCTGGCGAATACTGGACGACGGCGACGACAAGCCCGCAAAATAGGCTTCTGAATTTGGCGCTGTGGCCAAAGATCATTCCGCGCCCCTTGCTCCTTAGGCTTTCAGACCATAAAACAAATCTTCAAATAGAAAGATTTGATTGAGGGATGGAAACGTGGAACAGGCAGAAATCGGACTGATCGGGCTTGCGGTCATGGGCTCCAATCTGGCGCTCAATATCGCCGAAAAAGGCAACCGGATTGCTGTGTTCAACCGCACCACCGCGCGGACGACAGATTTCCATGAAACGGCCGGCGCTTTGGCGGACCGGATCGTTCCCTGTACGTCTCTGGAAGAATTTGTCGCCGCCATCCGTCCGCCGCGTCCGATCATCATCATGATCAAGGCCGGCGACCCGGTCGACCAGCAGATCGCCGCCCTCAAGCCCATCCTCGCCGACAACGACATCATCATTGACGCCGGAAACGCCAATTTCCGCGATACAATGCGCCGTTTCGAAGACCTCAAGGGCACAGGCCTGACCTTCATCGGCATGGGTGTCTCCGGCGGCGAGGAAGGTGCGCGCCATGGACCTTCCATCATGGTCGGCGGCACGCCGGAATCGTATGCCCGCGTTGAAAAAGTGCTGACTTCGATTGCCGCCAAATATGACAATGACCCCTGTTGCGCCTGGCTCGGCAATGATGGCGCCGGCCATTTCGTCAAGACCATCCACAACGGCATTGAATATGCCGACATGCAGATGATCGCCGAAATCTACGGAATCCTGCGTGATGGCCTGGGCATGACGGCGCTTGAGGCATCGGCAGTGTTTGGGCGATGGAACAAGGGTCGGCTGAATTCCTACCTGATTGAAATCACCGAAAAGGTATTGAAGGCCGAGGATCCGGTCAGCGGCAAGGCCATGGTCGACATGATCCTCGACAAGGCCGGCCAGAAGGGCACTGGCAAGTGGTCGGTGATTGAAGCCCAGCAAATGGGCGTCCCGGCGACCGCCATCGAGGCCGCAGTCGCCGCAAGGTCGCTGTCGTCGTTCAAGGATGAGCGTGAGGCGGCTGAAAAAATCCTGGGCTTGCCCGGCATCAGGCCGGTTGAGGCGTCTGATCGCGCGGCTTTCATTGATAATCTGGAAATGGCGCTGCTGGCGGGAAAGATCGGCGCTTATGCGCAGGGCTTTGCGGTGATGGCCCAGGCCTCGCGTGAATTTTCCTGGAACCTGCCGATGCCGACCATCGCCCGCATCTGGCGCGCAGGCTGCATCATCCGTTCGCAATTCCTTGACGAAATCACCACCGCTTTCACCAAGCAGCCTGATGTCGCCAATCTGATCATCACGCCGGCTTTTGCAGAGATGCTGGGACAGGCCGACCAGTCGCTTCGCAGGATCGTCAGCGAGGCGGCCATGTCCGGCCTGCCGGTGCCGGCGCTTGGTTCGGCGCTCAATTACTTTGACAGCTACCGCCGGGGCAGGGGAACGGCCAATCTCATCCAGGCCCAGCGCGATTTCTTCGGCGCCCATGGTTTTGAACGGATCGACGGGGTCGCCCGTCCGCACGGCCCCTGGGGCAGCGGGGCAACGGACTGAAAACACTCGCTTGTTCCCGCGCAGCCGGGCTTTGCGTCTAGACGGACTGGATCAGTCTGCCATCCGGCATGCTGATGCTGCGCAAATGCTCGGCTGGAACGCCGTCGATGCGGGCGAGAACCGCCTTGGCCAATTCGCGGCCCGCCAAATGGATATCCTCGTTGACAGTCATGATTTCCGGGCGAAACCAGCGAAGCAGGTTGGCCGGCTGCTTTGACACCATATCGACATCGCGGCCGATCTTCATTCCAGCCGCCTCAACGGCGGCGGCAACCGCCAGCGCGCTGGCGCTTGATCCGCAGACAAAGCCGTCCGGCGCATTGCGGCTTTGCAGCAAGCGCAATGTTGTCGCATGGATCTGCTCCAGCGGCGAATTGATGTCGGTGCTGTCAAGCATGACTTCTTCGCCGCCGCATTCCGCCAGGCCTTTGAGAAAACCCGCCCGCATATGCTGGTGGTAGGTGTAGCGCGGCGGCGGTTCCAGCAAGGTCAGCCGCTTTCTGTGCCGCCCCGCCAATCTGCCGACGGCCTCGCGCCCGTAAGTTTCATTGTCGAAATCATGGTAGGGATGCACGATCCCCATATTGGTGCGGCCATGCGTGGCGAAAGGCAGGTTCCGTTCGGTCAACAATCGCACGCGCGGGTCATCAGGCTCCGTGCTGGACAGGATCACGCCGTCCGCCGAGGCAGTATCAAGGATATAGCGCACCGGCAGCAGCGGATCCTTTTCGCGCGAATAGGGCGTGACAACCAATGTGTAATTGGTCGAGGCCAGCACTTCTGAAATACCAAAAACGATGTGGCTGGTCAGCCCCATGATTTCTTCTTCAAGCGACAGGATCAGGCTGATGACATTGGTCTTGCCGGTTCTCAGGCGAATGCCGGCACGGTTGGGATGGTAACCGATCTGTTCGGCGACCAACCGGACACGCTCCTTGGTTTCGATGCTGATGTCATGGGCGTCCTTCAGCGCGCGCGAAACGGTCGTCACGCCAAGGCCGGTCATAAAGGCGATGGTCTTGAGAGTCGGCCTCCCGCTTTGGGCCGGTCCGCCCGTTGTCGCAATCCCGGTAGTCTTCATGTCTGCATTCCCATTGTGGCGGGCACATTACTATCACTTTGTCTGAATCCCGCCATAGCCCGCCCTGTAAATATGGAAATCTGTAACGTTACAGGAAGAAAGTCGAGTGATTTTTTTCATCTACCAAATTAAATATTCTGAAAAGTTGCAAAATTGAAATTTCTTCATGTTTTTTGCACTTGCGAAATGGAACTTGGCGAAAGCACATGAATGTTTTCAAATTTAACATTATAAATACATATGGATATCAGGGTAGCTGTCTCGAATTGTGCATTGCAATGACCTGATAAAAACGCATTAAATGGCAACACAAACTGCAATTATTGATTGCAAGAACGATTTTCAAAAAATATTTTTGCCTAACCCCGTTGCAGGAAATTATCGATTAGAATAAGTTTTTCCGGTAACGTTTCAGTAAGGGGAGGAGAACCCATGAAATTCCGTTTATTTTCAGCCGCTCTGGCGGCATCTGTTGTTATGTCTTTTGGTTCAGCCAATGCGGTGGACCTCGAAGTAACCCATTGGTGGACATCCGGCGGTGAAGCCGCCGCTGTCGCGGAACTGGCCAAAGCATTCGATGCCACTGGCAACCATTGGGTAGACGGTGCTATCGCCGGCGGTGGCGACACCGCGCGCCCAATCATGATCAGCCGCATCACTGGCGGCGACCCGATGGCTGCAACCCAGTTCAATACCGGTCGCCAGGCCGACGAACTCGTCGAAGCGGGACTGATGCAGGACATTACTTCCGTCGCCGAAGCCGAGGGCTGGGCCAATATCATCAATCCGCCGAGCATCTATGCAAATTGCGTCAAGGACGGCAAATGGTTCTGCGTTCCGATCAACATTCACTCCTGGCAATGGATGTGGCTGAACAACGCAGCCTTCGAGAAGATCGGCAAGCCCGTTCCAACGAATTGGGATGAACTCGCGGCAGCGGCGCCCGATCTCATGAAGGCCGGCATCATACCGCTGGCAATGGGCGGCCAGAGCTGGCAATCAGCGGGTGCGTTCAGTGTGCTTCAGGTCGCGATCGGCGGCGAAGATCTCTGGAAGAAGATTAATGTCGACAAGGACGCCGAGGCTGCTGCCGGTCCGGAAATGGCCAAGGTCTTCCAGGCTGCTGCACAGGCCCGGGAATGGTCCAAGGACTCCAAGGTTCAAGACTGGAACCAGGCAACAAACCTCGTCATCACCGGCAAGGCCGCCGCCCAGATCATGGGCGACTGGGCTCAAGGCGAGTTTGCCGTGGCTGGTCAGGTTGCAGGCAAGGATTACACTTGCCTGCCGGGCCTTGGCGTGAACGAGATTCTGGATACTGGTGGCGATTCCTTCTACTTCCCCAAGCAGAGCGATCCGGAAAAGACAGCAGCTCAACTGGTGCTCGCCAAGACGCTGCTGGAGAAATCCACACAGGTTGCCTTCAATCTCAAGAAGGGTTCGCTGCCGGTTCGCGGCGACGTTGATCTCAATGCGGCAAATGATTGCATGAAGAAGGGTCTCAAGATCCTTGCGGAAGGCAAGGTCTTGCCGGCTGGAACGCAGGTTCTTTCGCCTGACACGCAGGGCCAGTTGCAAGACGTCATCAACAAGTTCTGGGCCGATACTTCAGTTACACCTGAAGAAGCTCAGAAGCAGTTTGCCGACATCATTGCCACTGCCGACTGATCGATATCCTGAAGCGGGCCGGACATAGCTCCGGCCCGCTTTTTGTTTCGAATGCCCGCGCTTGGCGACAACAAGCAGGAAGATACGGAGGAGGGGGAGATGACGAACGCTTCGGTTCGGCGGCGAAATTCGCTGTTCAGGAACATGAGTGCAAAGATTGCAGCACTCCCGATGGTACTAACCGCATTGGGCGTCTTTCTGGGTGGTACGATCTGGACCATCACCTACGCTTTCACCGATTCCAAGCTGCTGCCCAGGCTCAATTTCGTCGGCCTGAAGCAATTCGACCGCCTCTGGTCAACGCCGCGCTGGATCGTCTCCGTTGAGAATCTGGCAATTTATGGCGGTCTATCCCTGATTTTTTCTCTCGTGATCGGATTTGTGCTCGCTGTGGCGATGGATCAGAAGATCCGGTTCGAGAACACCTTCAGGACAATCTTTCTTTATCCGTTCGCGCTGTCCTTCATCGTCACCGGTCTTGTCTGGCAATGGTTGCTCAACCCGGATCTCGGCATTCAGCATGTTGTCAGAGGCCTGGGCTTCACGAACTTCAGTTTTGATCCCCTCTATAACGCGGATATCGTGATTTACGGTGTGCTGATTGCCGGACTCTGGCAGGGAACCGGCCTGATCATGGTGTTGATGCTGGCTGGTTTGCGCGGGATCGACGAGGAAATCTGGCGCGCCTCACGTGTCGACGGCATTCCCACATGGAAGACCTATGTTTTCATCATCATTCCGATGCTCCGTCCGGTGTTCATCACCACGCTGGTCATCATCGGATCCGGTATCATCAAGGTGTACGACCTGATCGTTGCGCAGACCGGCGGCGGGCCTGGCGGCGCGTCGGAAGTGCCGGCCAAATATGTCTACGACTTGATGTTTTATTCACAGAATTTGGGCCAGGGATTTGCCGCTTCGACCATGATGCTCATCACTGTTCTGATCATCATCATTCCGTGGGCTTATTTCGAGTTTTCGGGAAGGAGAGCACGCTGATGGCCACACTTGATTCTCTCGCAGGCGAACCGCGCGGTCGACGCCCCCGCAAAACCCTTTCGCGGCGCAATATCATGATCTATGGCTTCCTCTTTGTAGCTGCGGTTTATTATGTGCTGCCGCTTTACGTGATGATCGTCACGTCACTGAAGGGCATGCCCGAGATCCGCCTGGGAAACATCTTCTCGCCGCCGATGGAAATCACTTTCGACCCATGGGTCAAGGCCTGGGCGGAGGCCTGTACCGGCCTGAATTGCGATGGTCTTAGCCGCGGCTTCTGGAATTCGGTGATCATCACGGTGCCTTCGGTCTTCATTTCGATCGCCGTTGCTTCGATCAATGGCTATACGCTGGCGAACTGGAAGTTCAAGGGCGCGGACATGTTCTTCACGATCCTGATCCTGGGCGCCTTCATACCCTATCAGGTCATGCTCTACCCGATGGTCATCATCCTGCGTGAACTTGGGGTTTATGGCACGTTGAAGGGGCTGGTGATCGTTCACACGGTGTTCGGCATGCCGATCCTGACACTCCTGTTCCGCAACTATTTCAGTTCGCTCCCAGAAGAGTTGTTCAAGGCGGGCCGCGTCGACGGGGCAGGTTTCTGGAATATTTATTTCCGGATCATGTTGCCGATATCGCTGCCGATCTTCGTCGTGGCAATGATCATCCAGATCACCGGCATCTGGAACGACTTCCTGTTCGGGGTCGTCTTCACCAAGCCCGACACCTACCCGATGACAGTGCAGCTCAACAACATCGTGAACTCCGTGCAGGGGGTCAAGGAATATAACGTCAACATGGCCGCAACGCTGATTACCGGCCTCGTGCCCCTGATCGTCTATTTTGTTTCGGGCAAACTGTTCGTCCGCGGCATCGCTGCTGGCGCTGTGAAGGGATAATGCAATGGAATCGAGTGTATCAGTCAAAGACCTGACGCTGAAATTCGGGGCAATAACAGTTCTCAATGAACTCAATATCGATGTTCAGGATGGCGAATTCCTTGTGCTTCTCGGCTCCTCCGGTTGCGGCAAATCCACGCTGCTGAACTGCATCGCAGGTCTGCTCGAGCCGACAGACGGGCAGATTTTCATCAAGGGGAAAAACGTGACCTGGGAAGAACCCAAGGATCGCGGCATCGGCATGGTCTTCCAGTCCTATGCGCTTTATCCGCAGATGACGGTCGAAAAGAACCTTTCCTTCGGCTTGCGGATTGCCCGAATGGACAAGGCGGAAATCGCCAAGAGGGTGGCGCGGGCGGCCGATATATTGCAGATCGAACCGCTTCTGAAGCGCAAGCCGGCGGCACTGTCCGGCGGTCAGCGGCAGCGCGTGGCTATCGGTCGCGCTCTGGTGCGTGATGTGGACGTGTTCCTGTTTGATGAACCGCTTTCCAATCTCGACGCGAAACTCCGCTCGGAACTCAGGGTGGAAATCAAGCGCCTGCACCATTCACTCAGAAACACCATGATCTATGTGACCCACGACCAGATTGAGGCGCTTACCCTGGCTGATCGGATCGCCATCATGAAGTCGGGCGCCATCCAGCAACTGGCCGATCCCATGACCATCTATAATGAACCGTGCAACCTGTTTGTCGCCGGCTTCATCGGTTCACCTGCGATGAATTTTTTTAATGGCGAACTGAAGGTTGTCGATGGCGTCATTGGTATCGAGACAGGCGGTCAAACCATTCCCCTCGAAGGCTATAAGGCCGCAGGACCCCTCGAAGCCGGAAGGAAGGTGGTCCTCGGAATTCGGCCCGAACATGTCGCTGTCGATGATTCATCTGCTCCACGCTCCTATGATGCCATTGTCGATATCGAAGAACCCATGGGCGCTGACAATCTGCTCTGGCTCAAATTTGCCGGCGCCACCATGTCTGTCCGCATTGCAGGCAATCGCCGCTATGCCGATGGCGCCGGTGTACGCTTGTCCTTCGCCCCGGAACTGGCTTCCCTGTTCGACGCCAAGACCGAGGAACGGATCTAGCTCAATTATGGTGGGTGCGACGTTGCAGCACCAGCAGGCGATCTGGAAAAAACAATGACCGGAAGTCCGCTCCGGCAAAGAACGAAGCGGAAAGAGGCCCGTCCATGACATCCCCATCAACGGCGATTGATCTTTCAGGAGAATGGTCCCTCCGGTCCGCCAGCAACGGCGAACATCACGCCTGCATGCAGGTGCCGGGCGACGTGCATTCGGCGCTACAGAGGGCAGGCATCATTGATGATCCCTATGTCGGCGCCAATGAACTTGAAACCCGCTGGGTTGCAGACCATGACTGGCATCTTTTCAAGGACTTTATGCTGAGCGAAGAACAGGCTGGAGGCAGTTGGTATCTCGACCTTGACTTTGTTGACACCGTGGCGACCATTTCCGTCAATGGCACCGAGGTTCTGCAGGCGGATAATTGCTTCAAGCGTTATCGCCCGGATGTTTCCCGATGGTTGCGGGCAGGGGACAACCGGATCGAGGTGGTTTTGCATTCCCCGGTCAATGCCGGCAAGGCGGTCTATGAGAGCCTCCCGTTCGAAGTTCCATGGCATGAAACCAATTGCCCGATTCCTTATGGCAACATGCTCAGAAAGCCGCAATGTCATTTCGGCTGGGACTGGAACATCGCGCTGGCGCCCTCAGGGCTTTACGGCGCCGTGGCGTTGCGCAAGCTGGTCGATGCCCGCATCGAGCATGTCAATATCCGCCAGGTCCACAAGGATGATGGTTCGGTTGAACTGGAGGTGCGCGCCAGCCTGTTTGCCATCGATCCGGCCATTGTTCCGGTGCATTTTGAACTGGATGGCGAAAGGGTTCGGCTGGATTGCGGCATCAATGCCGGCATGACCGAAATCGGGCATGTGTTCGAAATCGACAAACCGCGCCTGTGGTGGCCGGCGGGAAGCGGCGATCAGGCACTTTATCTGCTGAAGGTTGAACTACCCGGCGAGACGGTGACCCGCCAGGTTGGCTTGCGCACCATCGAGCTTGTCACTGAAAAGGATGCCGCTGGCAACCGGTTCGCTTTCCGGGTCAATGGCGTGGAGATCTTCTGTCGCGGCGCGAACTGGATTCCTGCTGACGCGCTGTTTTCCAGAACCAGCCGGGAAAAGACCGAAGACCTGCTGCGCTCGGCTGTCGAGGCCAATATGAACATGCTGCGGATCTGGGGCGGCGGATTTTACGAACATGACTGGTTTTACGACCTTTGCGACCGCCTGGGGCTGATGATCTGGCAGGACTTCATGTTCGCCTGCAATCTCTATCCCTCAACCCCGGCCTTTCTCGACAATGTCGCTGGCGAGGTCGATTACCAGGTGCGCCGCCTTTCGCACCATGCGTCCATTGCGCTGTGGTGCGGCGACAATGAACTGGTCGGCGCACTTGGCTGGTTTGATGCTTCCCGCAAGGATCGCGACCGCTATCTCGTTTCCTATGACCGTTTGAACCGCACCATTGAAACAGCGATGCGGGCGGCCGACCCGGATGCCCTTTGGTGGCCGTCGAGCCCGTCCTGCGGCTATATGAACTTTGGCGACGCCTGGCATGCCGATGGTTCAGGCGACATGCATTTCTGGTCGGTCTGGCATGAAAACAAATCCTTCGATCATTATCGCGATGTCAAGCCGCGCTTCTGCTCGGAATTCGGCTTTCAATCCTATACGTCTATGCAGGTAGTGCGCCAATTCGCCGATGGCAGGGATCTCAATATCGCTTCGCCGGTGATGGAAATTCACCAGAAGAACCCCGGAGGCAATGAGCGGATTGCCGGCACGATGTTTCGCTATTTCCGCTTTCCCAAGGATTTCGAAAATTTCGTCTATCTGTCGCAGATCCAGCAGGCGCTGGCCATCAAGACTGCGGTCAATTATTGGCGCTCGCTCAAGCCGCATTGCATGGGCACGATCTTCTGGCAACTCAATGATACCTGGCCGGTAGCCTCCTGGGCGAGCCTTGATTATGGCGGCAACTGGAAAGCCCTGCATTACTTTGCCAAACGGTTTTTCCAGCCGGTCGCAGTCGCGGCCATTCCGTCGGGTGATGGTCAGGCGGTGACATTCAGCGGTGTCAACGACACAAGCCAGCCGGTCGATGTAACGCTGCAGCTCGACCTTGTCGGCATGGATGGCGCGCGCCAATCTTTCCGGAAGGTTTCAGGCCAAGTCAACCCGGATGCCGCATGCACGATCTGTTCGGTGGAGCAGAACCAGATCCCGCCCGGCGCAATGCTGATCTGGCGGTTTGAAGCCTCAAACGGCATGCAAGACGAGGGCCACTTCATAGCGGGCACCTACAAGGCTCTGGAACTTCCAGCGTCCGCGCTGAAATCCACAGTCACCAAAAGGGCCGATGGCGGTTTTGATGTGACGGTTGCCTCGCCATCGCTTTCCCTCTTCGTGATGGTGGAAAGCGATGTCGAAGGCCGGTTTTCAGACAATGGTTTTGATCTGTGCGCGGGCGAGCGGCGGACAATTGCATTTCACCCCAGGCAGGAGTCGCAAGCCTGGCCGGTCTTTGTGCTTCGCGATCTTCATTCGTGCCATTCGGTTGATTGAATACCAGGACACCATGCCAAACCAAGAAAACAGGACCATGGAAAGCAACCCGATCCCGCAAAACCGCTTTCCGGTTACCCAATCCCAGGAGATAAACCATGCAAAAAGTATCCTTTCAACTCTATAGCGCGCGCAACTACCCGCCCTTGTCCGATGTGCTGACCATGCTGGCAAATCATGGATTTCAGGAGGTCGAGGGTTTTGGCGGCATCTATGGCGCGTTGGATGCGGCGGGCAATGCTTCGCTCAAGGCGCTGCTCGACCAGAACGGCCTGACCATGCCTACCGGCCATTTCTCGCTTGAGGCGCTGGAAACCAATATTGACGGTGTTCTTGCCCTCGCCAGCACCATGAAGATGGATTCCATCTTTTGCCCGTTCATCATGCCGGATGACCGTCCGGTTGATGGTGCGGGTTGGCAGCAATTCGGCGGACGACTTCAAAAGGCCGGCGCTCCCTATCGCGCCGCCGGTTTTGATTTCGGCTGGCACAATCACGATTTCGAATTTTTCGCCACGCCGGATGGCAGCCTGCCGATTGACCGGATCTTTGACGGCGGACCTGACCTCTCCTGGGAAATGGATGTTGCGTGGGTCGTGCGGGGAGGGGCCGACCCTTTCGCATGGATCGAGAAGTACAAGGACCGTATCACCGCCGTTCATGTCAAGGACATTGCGCCGACCGGGGAGAATTCCGATGAGGACGGCTGGGCGGATGTCGGTTACGGCACCATCGACTGGAAAGGCCTGATGGCGGCGCTCAAGGCGACAAAGGCCGGCCATTTCATCGTGGAGCACGACAATCCGTCTGATCTTGAACGTTTGATTTCGCGCTCGATCAAATCCATCCAAAGCTATTGAAAGACAAGACCATGACCAAGGACTACGGTATAGGCATCATCGGTTGCGGCAATATTTCCACGACCTATTTCTCACTGGCGCCTCTCTTCAAGGGATTGAAGGTGGTTGGCTGCGCTGATCTCAACATGGACGCAGCAAAGGCAAGGGCGAAGGAATTCGGCGTAACGGCCCAGACAATCGATGAATTGCTGGCCAACAAGGAGATCGACGTTGTCGTCAATCTGACAATCCCGGATGCCCATTACCCCGTTTCAAAGAGCATCCTTGAAGCCGGCAAGCATGTCTATTCCGAAAAGCCGCTTGTGCTGACCCTGGAGCAAGGCGAGGAATTGCGGTCGCTCGCCAAAGCCAAGGGACTGCGGGTCGGTTGCGCGCCAGATACTTTCCTGGGCGGCGCTCATCAGCTTGCCCGCAATATCATCGACAGCGGCAAGATCGGCAAGATCACTTCCGGCACAGCCCATGTGCTCGGGCCGGGCATGGAAATGTGGCATCCCAATCCGGATTTCTTCTTTCTGCCAGGTGGCGGTCCGGTCCTCGACATGGGGCCTTATTACATCGCCAACCTGATCAACCTGATCGGCCCGGTCAGACGGGTCGCAGCGCTTGCCAATATGGCAACGCCGACCCGGACGATTTCATCCAAGCCGCGCGCCGGCGAGGTGCTTGAGGTCAAGACACCGACCAATATCCATGCCCTGCTTGAATTTGCCAATGGCGCCACCATCACGCTTTCGGCGAGTTGGGATGTGTGGGCGCATCGGCACGCCAATATGGAACTATACGGCACGGATGGGGCCATTTTCATTCCCGACCCCAATTTCTTCGGTGGCAAGGTGGAGGTGGCCGGCCGCGACCGCGAGATCAAGGAAGTGGCCATGTGGAGCCATCCGCTGGCAGTCAACAACCAGACCAACGCTCAGGGCGGCATTGCCAATTACCGCACTGCGGGTCTGGCCGACATGGTTGCGGCCATTTCCGAAGGTCGTGATCATCGTTGCTCGCTGGAGCGGACGCTGCACGGGGTGGATGTCATGACGGCCATCCTCAAATCCGCCGAAGACGGGCGCTTCATCACGCTTTCAACCACCTGCACGCAACCGGCGGCGCTTGGTATCGAAGAGGCCAAGGCCTTGCTGCGGAACGCTGCCGCCTGATGGAACAAATACCGCCAGCCAATTACCGCTGACTGGCTGGCTGCATGCAGTCCAAGACCGCCCGACCTAATTCGGGGCACGACACAAAAGCGACAGGGGCTTGCCATGATCCAGAATCCGATATTGCCGGGCTTCAATCCGGATCCATCGATTGTCCGGGTTGGCGATGACTATTATATCGCGACGTCAACCTTTGAGTGGTATCCGGGCGTCCAAATCCACCATTCGCGGGATCTGGTCAATTGGAGCCTTGTCGCACGCCCGTTGCGCAGAGACACCCAACTGGACATGCGAGGAAATCCGGACAGTTGCGGTGTCTGGGCGCCATGCCTTTCTCATGCGGACGGCCTGTTCTGGCTTGTTTATACCGACGTCAAGCGATTTGAAGGCAATTTCAAGGACGCCCACAATTACATCGTCACCTCGCCGGAGATTGATGGCGAATGGTCCGATCCGATTTACGTTAATTCGTCCGGCTTTGACCCATCCTTGTTTCACGACGACGACGGCCGGAAATGGTTTGCCAACATGCAGTGGAACCACCGCCCGGAAAGCCACAATGGCTCGCCAACCCATCCAGCCTTTGACGGCATCCTTCTGCAGGAATGGGATGCGACGACCCGAAAGCTCACCGGTCCGGTCAGGAACATATTTCGTGGCAGCAAACAGGGCCTTGAGGAGGGCCCTCATATTTTCAAGCGCAACGGCTATTATTATCTGACAATTGCTGAAGGCGGCACCGGATATGACCATTGCGTAACGATGGCGCGCTCAAGGGCCGTCCATGGTCCCTATGAAATGCATCCCGATGTCCACATCATCACGTCGAAGGATGCGCCGGATGCTGTTCTGCAACGTGCCGGCCATGGCCAATATGTCGAAACGCCTGACGCCCAAGCCTATCACACCCATCTTTGCGGTCGCCCGCTGGCCCCGAAGCGTCGATGCACACTTGGCCGGGAAACGGCCATCCAGAAATGCCAATGGGGCGATGACGGCTGGCTTCGCCTGGCTCATGGGGGCGTTGTGCCCGCAGTTGCCGTCGCGGCTCCCTTTGCCGCGAACCGTATCGAAAGACCGAAGCGGTTGCACCGCAGCTTTGACGATATGGTTCTGCCGCTGGAATTCCAGTGGCTCAGGACTCCTTATCCCGAAAGGCTGTTCTCGCTTGCGGCAAGACCGGGATTTTTGCGTCTGACCGGTCGGGAAAGCATTGGGTCCTGGTTTGAATTCGCCCTTGTCGGGCGCCGGCAGGAAGACCATTTTTTCCGGGCTGAGACCTCGGTTGAATTTGAACCCGAGACTTACCAGCAAATGGCGGGGCTTGCCCATTATTACAACCGGACCAAATTTCACTCAATCGGTCTAACCCTGCATGAGACTCTGGGCCGCGTGCTGACCATCCAGTCCTGCAATGGTGATTATCCCCAAGGCCGTTTGGATTTCCCGATCTCGAGCGGCTTCAAAGTGCCGGATGGCCGAATCGATCTCGCCATGGAAGTCAGGGGCAATGACCTGCAGTTCTTCTGGCGGGGAGAAGGGGAAGGGATGTGGCAGAAGGCCGGTGGCACGCTGGATGGCGGCGTGGTGTCGGATGAAGGCGGCTTTGGCGAGCACGGATCATTTACCGGCGCCTTCGCGGCAATGTTTGCCTATGACGTTTCGGGCGGTGCCAAGGAGGCTGATTTTGGCTTTTTCACTTACATCAGGCTTTGAATGAGGCGCAAAAAGACCGGCAATCGATGGATTGCCGGTCTTTTTTGTGTGCATCTGTTGATCAGTTGTTTCCGGCCTGAATGCCAAGCTTGACTTCCCTGATGGCAACGGCAACCAGATCCATGGCTTTCCTGCGATGGCCGCCTTTGTTGTCGTTGGCTTTTTGCAGATAGCCTTCGGCCTGCTGCAGGCTGGCGAGCGCCAGTTGCATGTTTTTCTGCAAAGCGGCGACCGCGGTCACGCTGGCGCCGGCAACTATGCCGACAGCGAGTGAAGCTGCAATGATGGTGGACGTTTTGAACTTTGATGCCTTCATGGGATGTTCCTTTTTGATTCGTGGCCCAATTTAAAGTTATGTTTGCATTTCCGGTTTCGTCAATCACCGACGCAGTCAATTTATGCACGCTACAGGATTGTTCTCTGGTCCAGGCCGTGCCAGAACCAGTGAAGTCTCCCGATAGTTTCAGGCATTATTAAGGAAGTACTCGCAAAGACCTTCACCACTGGTTTTGAACCTGTTTTAAACATCGAAATGCTCAGGCGGCAGACCGGATTTGGCTGCCTTTATCATTGTCTCATAGCCGGCTTCGAGATTTTCGGTGTAGCGCTTCACGTCAAAGAGGGCGCAAGTGGAGCGATTGGCTGCCAGCCTGTTCTTCAAAGCGGCAACCGCTTCCGGCCGTAATGCATAATCGACGGCCTGGGCAAAGAAGCCTTCCTTCGTCTCGGCCACCAGTTCGTCAAGTCCTGCTGCGTGCAACAGGCTTTCGGAGACCCGCGAAGCAAAGTTCGTGCCCTTGCAGGTCAGCACTGGAAGTCCTGCCCACAACATGTCGGAGGTTGTCGTATGGCCATTATAGGGGAAGGTGTCCAGACCCAGATCGGCGGCCGGAAGGCGCGCAACATGATTGGCATAATCGGTCTTTGCGGCAAAGATGATCCGGTCTTCGAAAATGCCATGGCGGCGCAATCGCGCCAGGAAATTGGCGCGCGCCAATTCACTGTCAATCATGATCCAAAGGACGGATTCTTCGGCCTGCCGCAGGATTTCGGCCCACAGGTCAACGGTTTCAAGCGTGATCTTGCGGCAGGCATTGAAGGAGGCAAACACGAACCTGTCTTCAGGCAAACCCAGTTCGGCTCTGGAAAGTGCTGCAGGCAATGGCCTGTGGACCGTCTCATTTGGTTGATAGCTGTCAGGCAGCCTGCAGAATTTTTCGAAATAGAACGGCTTGGCGCTGTCGGGCAGCACGATGCGATCGCCGATCACATAGTCCAGATCCACATTGACGGTTGATCCCGGGAAGCCGAGCCAGCCGACCTGTACGGGCGCCACCATCTGGTTGAGTATCCGCGAGCGGGAATTGCCGGTATGGCCTTTCATGTCGACAAGGATGTCGCATCCGCGGCCCCTGATCGTATGGGCGGCCATTTCATCGCTCATGCCGAGCACGGAAACGATGGGTTGCCACCGGTCTCGCCCGCCGCCGTCCATGGCTATGAACTTCTCCGGCGTGTAGCAATAAAGCGTGACGTCGAAGCGGGAGCGGTCATGGTTCTCGATGACGCCCTGGGCCAGGCGCATGGTCGCATGGTCGTCCCAGAAGTCCGATGAGAGATAACCGATCCGGATCTTGTCCGCCCATTGGTGCGGCTGGGCGTGCCGCTTCTCGGCCTGGCCGGGCGGCAGCGGACCGGCAATGTCGCGATTGTTGGTCGCGGTCCGGTTCAAGTGCTCGTCGTCGCAATGCAGCAGGTTGGAATAAGGCGTTTCAGCCTCAAACAGATTGACGTCGCCGCGCGCCAATTCGCGGCGAATGAAGCGGTTGGCTTCATCAAGGACCGGATAGTCGCAATATTCCCGCGCCAGCGAATAATATTTGAAGCGCAGAAAGGGATCGTCCGGCGACAATTCGGCCAGCTTCCTGAACAATGTCAAAGCATGCGGATTCTTGTCGTCGTCGCCGATCAGGTCATTGGCCAGCGCCAGATGATCGGGGTTGGTGCTGGATGTGAGCCGGTTTTGAAACAGCACCAGAAGGTCGGTCTCGCCGCGCGCAATCAGTTCCTGGATGATGATATAGACAATATCGGCGTCATCAGGACGGAGTTTCTGGTATTGCAGGCACAGCAGAAACGCCCTTTCGCGGTTGCCCGCCGCCTCATGCAGCATGATGGCGTATTTCTGGAAATCGAGAGCGTCCGGCCCGTCGCGTTTGCTCGCTTCTTCAAAGGCTTCGGCAGCCTCGCTCTTGTAGCCGAGTTTGAGCAACGCCTCACCCAGCAACGAGAAGACGGCCGGATTATTGCCCTCATCGGAGGTCATTGCCTGGTTTATGGCCTCGAAGGTGGCATCCAGATCATCACGGCGAAAGGCTTCAATTGCGATTTCGAAGTGACTTTCCATCGGCGCATCATCCTTGCTGGCAAGCAGTCGGTGAACGGAATCGGCTGTTTGCGAATCCTGCGGCAAGCATGTCAGACCGGACCAATTGCAGCAAGACTTCGGCCGTATAAGCTGTGTGGAAACCCCGTAATCTGACGCGGCCAACAACAACATGGCAGTAGAATTGCGTTCTTAACCCCGGCGCGCTGCCTGAAAAATCCGGCAATGCTGTATCCTAAGGTTTATTATTCGAACTGGCTGAACTGTTATTTGCCGTCGCCGAGGCAATCCCTGAGGTTATTGGCAATGGCCAGCATCATATCGAAGTAAAGATCCGGCCCCTCTGCCAGACTGCCGGCTTCAGGGTCCAATATGCCGGATTTCGCACTGCTGCCTTCCAGAACCACATTGATAATGGCCGGTTCGAATTGCGGTTCGGCAAAGACGCAGGTCACACCCATTGAGCTGACTTTGGCGTGGATTTCCGAAACCCGGTCAGCGCCGGGCATGACTTCCGGACTGACGGTGATCGAGCCTGAGACTTTTACACCAAACTGGTTTTCGAAATAGTGATAGGCATCATGAAAGACCACGAAGGGGCGGTCCTTGATCGGCGCAACAATTGCGGCAATCTGCTCGGCAAGGCTGTCCAGCCGTCCGTGCAGGGCAAGCAGATTGGCTTGGTAGCGGGCGGCATTTTCCGGATCGGCGAGGGCCAGATTGCGCTCGATCTCCGCGGCAATGGATTTGGCGTTGTTTGTATCCAGCCAGAGATGCATGTCGACTTCATCATGATGCGCTTCGCCGCCAGGGGCTTCATCGAGATGCTCTTCAAATGTGCCGCCTTCGCGAAGTGGAAGCTTGATTAATCCCGGCGCCTTGTCCAGCTCGACGATGCTGGCATTGGCGGCGAGGCTGGCGAGCGGCTTTTCCAAAAAGGCCTCGAGGCCCTGGCCGGTCCAGAATATGATATCGGCATCCTGCAGCAACCGGGCCTGCGAGGGCTTGAGTTGGTAAGTATGGGGCGAGGCGTTGCCGCCGACCAACAGTTCGGGACTGTCTATACCCTGCATCACGGCTGCGACCAGTGAATGCAGCGGCTTTATGGAAACCACGACTTTCGGCGCTGCAAAGGCCGGGGCCGACAGCAGGCTTAGCCCGGCGGCAATCGAAATTACCCAACGGATGGTCGCACGATTGAATGACATTGTTTGGCCTCGATATGTTATATTATTACATCTGTTGCGTAATGATATAACGTGTGTCATAGCACGTGACAACAGCAAAATCGGACGGTGACATGCTGATGGCCCCCACAAACCGCGATCCCCTGGTGACGCTCGACAATGCCGGCATCCAACGCAACGGGCGATGGCTGGTTCGCGGCGTCAGCTTTTCCGTGTCGCCCCGCGAGATCGTAACGCTGATCGGTCCGAATGGTTCGGGAAAATCGACAAGCGCGCGGATGGCCATAGGACTGATGCAGCCTGACGAGGGCGCGGTCAAAAGGCGGCCGGGGTTGAAGGTCGGCTTCGTGCCGCAAAAACTGTCGATTGACTGGACCTTGCCGCTGACGGTTGAAAGGCTGATGACGCTGACAGGACCTTTGTCGCGTGCTGAAATTTCTGCCACCTTGGCATCGACCGGCATTGCGCATCTGGCCACAGCGGAGGTTCAACATCTTTCGGGCGGCGAGTTTCAGCGCGCCTTGCTGGCGCGCGCCATTGCCCGCAAGCCTGATTTGCTGGTGCTTGACGAACCCGTCCAGGGGGTCGATCAAAGCGGCGAAATCGCGCTTTATGAATTGATCACCTCCATTCGTGATTCAACCGGCTGCGGGATCTTGTTGATTTCCCACGATCTTCACGTGGTGATGGCGGCCACTGACACCGTCATTTGCCTCAATGGCCATGTCTGCTGCCGGGGCACGCCGGAAACGGTCAGCCAGAGCCCTGAATATATGCGCCTTTTCGGCGCGCGCGGTGCGGCTGCGCTGGCAGTCTATGCCCATCATCATGACCATACCCATCTGCCCGATGGCCGTGTCCTTCATCAGGATGGCTCCACCACCGATCATTGCTTTCCGGAAGACGGCCACCATGAAGAAGGAAATCCGGTCGATCATCAGCATGGCCCCGATTGCGGTTGCGGCCATGATCACAACCGTCTGGTAAAGCCGGATGCCAAGCAAAAGGGTCGGCACAATGCTGGATGATTTTTTCGTTCGGGCGCTGGTGGCCGGTGTCGGTGTCGCCCTGACGACCGGCCCGCTGGGTTGCTTCATCATCTGGCGTCGCATGGCCTATTTCGGCGATACGATGGCCCATTCCGCCTTGCTCGGGGTCGCCTTGTCACTGCTTTTCGATCTCAATTTGATGATTGCAGTCTTTGTGGTGGCCGCGCTTGTCTCGCTGCTGCTGCTCGCGCTGCAAAAACGCGGCGTTTTGTCGGCTGATGCACTTTTGGGAATCCTTTCGCATGCCACCCTGTCGATAGGTCTGGTGCTTGTGGCCTTCATGACATGGGTGAGGGTGGATCTGGTCGGGTTCCTGTTTGGCGACATATTGGCTGTCAGCCGGTCGGATATCGAAATCATCTGGGGCGGCGGCATTCTGGCTCTGATGGCAATTGCCCTTTTGTGGCGGCCCTTGCTGGCCTCTACCGTCAGTCCCGAACTTGCCAAGGCAGAAGGCATGGAACCGGAAAGATCACGGCTCTATTTCATGCTGCTGATGGCCGCCGTCATCGCCATTGCCATGAAGATCGTCGGCATTTTGCTGATAACCTCGCTGTTGATCATTCCGGCGGCGACAGCGCGGCGGTTTTCAGCCTCGCCTGAAGTCATGGCGGTTTTGGCATCCGTGCTGGGCGCGCTTGCCGTGATTGGCGGACTGTTCGGCTCTTTGCACTTTGATACGCCATCCGGGCCTTCCATCGTGGTGGCGGCGCTGGTTTTGTTTGTCATCAGCCTGTTGCCATTCGGCGGCGCGCGGAAAAATGCCGGAGACCAGATGCGGCCGGGAGGAACACGGTAAGATGAGCGAACGGCAACTGACCCGGAACCAGTCCCTCGTTTTTTCGGCCCTGAGCCAAGCCGACGGGCCGCTGAGCGCCTATACGATCCTTGACCGCCTGCGCGACGACGGATTTCGCGCGCCGCTGCAGGTCTACCGCGCGCTGGACAAGCTGGTTGCCTACGGAATGGTGCATCGACTTGAAAGCATGAATGCATTTGTCGCCTGCTCTCATCCCCATGACCATGATCATTCAGAGGGCGTGACCGGCTTTGCGATATGCGAAAGATGCGGACAAGTGGCCGAGTTTCTCGATCCGGTCATCGAAGAACGGCTTGACGGCTGGGTCGACAGGTTTTCGTTCCAGCTTTCCAAGACCACGATCGAAATTCGCGGCCTGTGCAAATCCTGTCACTGATCCCGTTCAGTCGATGCGCCGCAGGCCTTCCTTGTAACGCCGCCAGTTGCGGACATAATTTTCCGCCGCTTGCTTCAATCGCTCGCCAGACGCTTCGTCCAAAGTCCGGACCGCGCGCGCCGGTGATCCGATGATCAGGGAATTGTCGGGAAATTCCCGGCCTTCGGTCACCAGCGCATTGGCGCCCACAAGGCAGTTGTTTCCGATCTTCGCCCCGTTGAGAATGGTGGCGCCCATGCCGATCAGGCTGTTGTCGCCAATGGTGCAGCCATGGACAATGGCGTGGTGGCCAATGGTGCAACCGGCGCCAATGGTGACCGGAAAGCCGGGGTCGACATGCAGCATTGCGCCTTCCTGTATATTGGTGTCCGCGCCAATCTTGATCGGTTCATTGTCGCCGCGCAAGACAGCGCCGAACCATATGCCCACGCCTGCGCCCAATTCAACCTGGCCGATGACATGGGCATCGGGCGCAATCCAGAATTCATCACCATCCGGCAGCAGGGGAACGAGATCATTCAGGGCATAAAGCGGCATCTGGCGGTTTCCATTCTCATTTTTTGACATTCTCGCACAGAAGAAGGCCAAACCCGACTCAAATCAAGTCGATCCTGCCTGTATATTGCAACAGGGGCAGCATTTTTTCCGGGCTGCGATTGACTTTGACGCCAGTAACCCTATCTGCCTGTAAGGAATATTAATGGCTTATCGCGCCCGCGTTTCGGCGATCAGGGATTTATAGGCTGCGGCAGTTGACAGCGTCATTTTTCAACGGCAAACGCCACCAGAAAGCCGGCTGCGGCAATGAGAATTTGGAGAAGTCACCAACATGTTAGAGATTGATCACGCATCCGTTGCGGCCTTCATACAGGTCATATTGATCGATCTTGCTCTGGCCGGTGACAATGCCATCGTCATCGGCATGGCCGCCGCCGGATTGCCGTCTGAAATGCGCCGCAAGGCCATTCTGGTCGGCATACTTGCCGCAACTGTCCTGCGTATCGTGTTCGCGCTCACGGCCACCTGGTTGATGGCGCTGACCGGGCTGCTGCTGGCGGGTGGTTTCCTGCTTCTCTGGGTATGCTGGAAGATGTGGCAGGAACTTCGCGTTTCGGCGGCGGAAAAACAGGAAGCCGAAGAGGCGCTGGCCGATTTTGATGTCGATCAAGACGGCACTATCGCAGACGGCAAGCCGGGCAAGACCCTGCGTCAGGCCATCATCCAGATCATCATCGCCGACGTTTCCATGTCGCTTGACAATGTGCTGGCCGTTGCCGGCGCGGCCCAGCACCATTTCTGGGCGCTGACATTCGGTCTGGCCTTGTCCGTGGTCCTGATGGGGCTTGCTTCGTCTCTCGTTGCCCGGGCGCTTGCAAAGTACCACTGGATCGCCTGGCTCGGTTTCTTGATCATTCTCTATGTCGCCATCAAGATGATCTACAATGGCGCTGATGAATTGACGGCCTTCGCCCTGCCGATGATCCCGTTGCTCAAGTAAATCTGCTGCCCTGCTTGTTTGATGGGTTCGGCAACGTCCAGCTATGCTGTTTTTCGCAGGCTGTTACTCCAGGGAATTTTTTTAATTAACGTGTGAATTCAATGGAAAACCGGATTCATTTTCCAAGCGAGTTGAATTCAGGCCACTGACTGAATACATAGTTGCAGGAAATCGGTTTTTTGGGCTCTCCAGCAACCGGTCGTTCATGATCGTGACCGAAGCCTTGCAGACATCGGTCGAACTTGGTGCCATTTCCAATTGTTGCTTCGGCTTCTGAATGACAGGACTCGAAGCGCCGCGCATTTTTCCGGTGCGTTGTCTCATGAATCGCAAAGTTGGTCGGAGTTTGCCTATGTCAAATTACAAGAGGTTGCCGGGCATGGGAAAATGTTCGCAATGTCCTGTTGGGAAACATTCGGTTTGCGGGAATGCAGAAGGGCAATTGCAGCAGGATTTGAATGCGATCTCGCATGACCGGCAATATTCCGCCGGTGAGACCATCCTGTATGAAGGCGAAAAAGGCGGCATTGTCGGCAACGTGATTTCCGGCGTGGTCCGGGTGATGAGAACACTTGCGGATGGTCGCCAGCAGATCGTCGGCCTTCTGCTTCCGTCCGACATGTTTGGCCGTGTCTTTGCCTCAACGGAACAATTTTCCGTCGAGGCGGCCACCGATGTTACCCTTTGCTGTTTCGAGCGGCGCGCCTTCGAGCGCCTGATGGAGGCAAACCAGCCGCTTGAACATGCTGTCCTTCTGTCCGTCCTTGACGAATTGGACGCTGCGCGCGATTGGCTGATCCTGTTGGGTTGCCAGAATGCTGCCGAAAAGGTGGCGAGCTTTCTGATCTTCCTGCATTTGCGCTCCACCCATCATCTGAAAAACGGGCGTTTTGTCATGCCCGCCACAAGCATAACCGTTCCGATCTCCCGCCGCGACATGGCCGCCTATCTGGGCACAACCGTGGAAACGATCAGCCGGACCATTCGCCAAATGGCGCACAAAAAGATCGTCGAGATCAATGATCCGCAGCATTTTGCCATATTGAATTGGGATCGTCTGGTCGGAATGTCGGGACGGGAGGAATATGTAGACCAGATCATGTTGCCCGAATTCCAGCCGCAGGACGCAGGCAATGAAGCGCACGACAAGGTGGAAAGCCATAACGGAAGAAAGGCGCAACTGCATCAGCGTGACAGCGCCGCCGAGATTCTTCTGAAAACCCCGGGAGCCATTACGGCGCCCTTGGCAAGGAAAATTTCGTCGCCCGCTGCGAAAGCCACTGTTCCGGACGCCTGACCAGAGGACCCGCAGCATTTGCCCGATCGCTTCGGGGAGGAAATCGCAATGTTTGACGACAGGCAGGAGGCTGGAGAATTGCTGGCCGGCGCAGTGCAGCGCCTCGACCTCAATGATCCTGTGATTCTCGCCTTGCCGCGCGGCGGCGTGCCGGTTGCCATTGAAATCGCCAACCGGTTGAAGGCGCCGCTGGACCTTTTGATCGTCCGCAAGATCGGTGCGCCTTCCAACCGGGAATTGGCAATCGGCGCGGTCATCGGTTCCGATCCGCCTGACATTGTCATCAACAAGAAAATCTTTGACATTCTCCAGATCGACCGGGAGCAGTTTCAACGTCTGGTCGATGCTGAAGTTGGCGAAATTGCGCGCCGCAAGTTGGTCTATCTGGGCAGCCGAAAGGCGGTGCCGCTCGCTGGTCGAACCGCAATCATCGTTGATGACGGCATTGCCACCGGATCGACGATCAAGGTCGCCATCCAGGCTGTGAAAAAACAAAAGCCGGACAGGATTGTCATTGCCGTTCCCGTTGCTCCGCCCGACATTGTTGGCGAATTGGAAGGCATGGTCGATCTGGTCGTATGCCTGAGCCAACCGCGGCAATTTCTCGCTGTCGGCAGCCACTATGCCAATTTCGACCAGGTTGACGACGCAAGCGTTGTTGAGGCGATGAAGGCATTTGACCAAGCGCAACCGCCAGCGGCCGGCAAGCGCTGAAGGCATTCCAACGCCGGCAAGCCGCCAATCTTGATGCAGGTCAAGGCGCACACTCCGCCAATCCAATATTGATGGACATCAAGTCTGGATGGCAGGAATGACAGCACCACTTTATTCGGCCCGCAATATCACCAAGTCCTATCGAACCGGCGATGTCGAAGTGTGGGCGCTGCGGGGCATAGACCTTGATCTCTATCCCGGAGAAATGGCGGTCATGCTCGGTCCGTCCGGCAGCGGCAAGTCCACCTTGCTCAACATCATCGGCGGGCTGGATCGCGCCACGGCCGGCAGCGTGATGTTTGAAGGCGAGGACCTGACCGGGTTTTCGGATCGCCAACTGACCCGCTTTCGTCGAGACCATGTCGGCTTTGTCTTCCAGTTCTATAACCTCATTCCCAGCCTTACGGCCTGGGAGAATGTTTCGCTGGTCACCGAGATCTCCAAAAACCCGATGCGGCCGCAGGACGCGCTCGACATGGTCGGCCTGACAGAGCGGATGGGCCATTTTCCGGCCCAACTGTCAGGCGGCGAGCAACAGCGCGTCGCCATAGCGCGCGCCATCGCCAAGCGACCGGCAGTGCTCTTGTGCGACGAACCGACCGGGGCGCTGGATTCCAAGACCGGCGTCATGGTGCTGGAGGCTCTGTCGCGGATCAATGCCGAGCTTGACACCACCATGGCTTTCATCACCCACAATGCAGGCATTGCCGGCATGGCCCACCGGGTCTTTTCCTTTCGTGACGGCAAGATCGTCGATGTGGTGGAAAACGAAAAGCGCATTTCAGCAGCGGAGGTCGATTGGTAGGCGATGTCTGTCCTCAATCGAAAGGTGTTGCGCGATTTGATGCGGATGTGGCCGCAGGTGCTGGCCATTTCGCTGGTCATGGCTTGCGGCGTCGCCACTATCATCATCGCCATGGGCAGCTATCGCTCGCTCGATGAGACACGCTCGATTTTTTATGATCGCTATCGCTTCGGCTCGGTCTTTGCTTCCGCCAGCCGCGCGCCAACCGACCTGAAAGGCCAGATCAGTGCGATAGATGGTATTGGCGGACTGGAATTGCGCATTGTCCAGCCGGTGCTGCTGGATATGGACGGCATGGTGGAACCTGCCACCGGCGTTGCCGTCTCTATTCCGGATTTTGGCGAACCTTCCGTCAACCGGCTCTATATCCGCAGCGGCCGCCTGCCGGAAGCCGGACGCGAAGGCGAGGTCGCGGTTCTGGAAAGTTTCGCGATTGCCCACCGGATGGCGCCCGGCAGCACGTTCCGCGCCATCATGAACGGCAAGAAACGGACTTTGACGGCGACGGCCATCGTGCTTTCGCCTGAATATATCTATGCCATCGGGCCGGGCGATATCGTGCCTGACCAGCGCCGTTTCGGCGTCTTCTTCATGCCGCGTTCATCGCTTGCCGGCATTTTCGACATGCAGGGCGCCTTCAACGACCTTTCCGCCAGAACATTGCGCGGCGCGCGCATCGCCGAAATCAAGGACCGGATCGACACGATCCTGAAACCCTTTGGCGGCACCGGTTCCTACGACCGCAGCGAGCAAGTCTCCCATTCCTTCCTTGACAATGAACTTGTTCAACTGAAAGCGATGGCGACGGTCATTCCGCCGATCTTTCTTCTGGTCTCCGCCTTTCTGGTCAACATGATCCTGTCGCGGTTGATTGCGCTGGAGCGCGAGCAGATCGGCCTTCTCAAAGCGGTCGGATACGGCGATCTGGCAATTGGCTGGCACTATGCCAAGATGACGATTGTCATTGCCGTCATCGGTTCGGCGATAGGCGCTGGCGCAGGCATCTGGCTGGGCAGGGGGATGACCCGGCTTTATGCGGAATTTTTCTATTTCCCGTTCCTGGTCTTCCGCCAGAGCATTGATCTTTATGTGCTTTCGATCCTGGTGTCCGTCGCCTCAGCCTTGGCCGGCGCATTGCGCGCCATGTTTTCGGTGGCAAGGCTTGCGCCGGCGGTGGCCATGCAGCCGCCGACGCCCATGCGGTTTCGCTCGCTGTTGGGTGGAAGCCACTGGATGAGCGGCGTCTTTTCGCAACTGACGATCATGGTGATCCGCAACCTGATCCGCAAACCGCTGCGCAGCTTCATGACGATATTGGGAACCTCGCTTTCCATATCATTGCTGATCGCCGCGCTGTTTTCCTATGACGCCATCGAATCCATGATCGAAACGGTGTTTTTCCGGGCCGAGCGCCAGGACGCCACCATCACCTTTGACATGCCGCGGGCGGCGGCCTCACTGGATGCCATCCGCCGTCTGCCCGGCGTCATGCGCGCCGAACCGTTCCGCAATGTCCCGGTGATCCTGACCAAGGGCCAGCGCAGCAAGCGTCTGGTGATTTCCTCGATCAACGAGGATTCCGACCTGTCGCAATTGCTGGATGTCAATCTGGTCAATATCTCCGCGCCTTATTCGGGCCTGCTGGTCAGCGAGAGGGTTGCAAAAGTGTTGCATCTGCAAATTGGCGACAGCGTCGAGACCGAGTTGATTGAGCAGGGACACAGGCTGGTGCGCGTGCCGGTTACCAGCATCGTCCAGAATTATGTCGGTCTCGCCGTCTATATGCGAAGCGATGCGCTGGCGCGATTGACCGGACAGGGGGAGCGTCTTTCGGGCGCCCGTGTCGCAATCGACCGCCTCCAGCTTGATGATCTCTACCGCAGGGTCAAGAACACCCCGGCCATTGCTTCGATCGGATTGCAGCAGGTCGCCCGTGACCGGATGCGCTCGACCATTGGCGAAAATATCGGCATCGTCACGGTGCTTTACACGTCCCTGGCGCTGATCGTGACGTTCGGCGTGGTCTATAACTCCGCCCGTATCCGGCTTTCCGAACAGGGGCGGGAACTGGCGAGCCTTCGGGTTCTGGGTTTTACCCGGGCCGAGGTTTCACTGGTATTGCTGGTGGAGCTGGCCATTGTCGTTGTTCTCGCCCAGCCTTTGGGCTGGCTGCTGGGTGCGGCACTTGCCTGGGTGGTTGCCAATGGTTTGGAAAGCGACCTTTTCCGGATTCCGTTCGTCATCCAGACTTCCACCTATGCCTATGCCAGCCTGTTCGTGATGCTTGCGGCGGCTGTGTCGGCCCTGGTGGTACGGCGACGTATCGACCGGCTGGATCTGGTCAGTGTATTGAAGACAAGGGAGTAGGATGATGATGTCGATCTGGATCAAGCGACTGGCGATCCTGATAGCCGTACTGGCTGTCATTGGCGGATTTGCCTATGCCTTCAGAACGCAGCCGATCGGTGTTGACGCCGGCGTCGTGCGGCTTGCGCCGATGAAGGTTTCGATCCTTCAGGAGGGTCGAACCAGAATCCGCAACATCTATGAAATTTCCGCACCCATCGCCGGTCATCTGGCGCGCACCATCCTCGAAGAGGGCGACCCGGTTCTGGCCGACAAGACGGTGATTGCGGCGATACATCCGCTCGATCCTCCTTTGCTCGACAGCCGGACACGGGCTGAACTTGTGGCCGGCCGCGCCGCCGCTGCGGCCAACCTTTCCATCGCCAAGGTTGAACTGGCGCGCGCCAAGACCAATCTCGGTCTTGCCGAAAAGGGCCTTGAACGCGCGACCCGGCTTGCAACAACCGGCATCATCGCCGAGAGCACGCTGGAAAAGGCTTCGGGAGAATATTCGGTTCAGAAGGCGGTCGTCGAGGCCGCGCAATCGGCCATCCGGTTGCGCCAGGCCGAACTTGCTTCCGCCGAGGCCAGCCTTCTTGAACCTGAAGTCGACAGTCCGGATCGCGCCAAGGCATGTTGTGTGAACCTGACCGCGCCGATCAGCGGCGTTGTGCTGAAAATGTTCGCCAAGAGCGAGCAACCGGTCACCGTGGGCGCAAAGATTGCTGAAATCGGCGATCCCGCCAATCTGGAAATCGTTGTCGATCTTCTATCATCCGATGCCGTGCGCATTGCGCCCGACACTGCGGCCGAAATTGTCAATTGGGGCGGGGACACGCCGCTTGCCGCCAAGGTCCGCCGCATTGAACCCACCGGCTATACAAAGGTTTCAGCGCTCGGCATCGAGGAGCAGCGGGTCGACGCGGTACTGGAGCTGGATGGCAGCGACCAGCGTCTCGGTCACGGCTACAGGGTCTATGCCGACATCGCCGTCTGGCAATCGCCGTCCGTCCTGCAGGTGCCGATCAGCGCGCTGTTTCGCAACGGAAATGACTGGAACGTGTTTGTGGTGGACGGCTCTGTGGTTCATCAGGTCAAAATCGAAATCGACCACATCAATGACCGGATGGCCGAGGTTGTGTCGGGGCTGGCGGAGAGCCAGAACGTCGTTCTTCATCCCGGCGACACGCTTTCGGACGGGTCCCTGGTGGAAATCCGGACACAATGACATTATATAGTAATAACACTATGTGTATTATCAATCGCGGTTCCGTCAAGTGAGCCGATCTAGCCCGGAGAAACAAGATGAGCTATTATTTCAGCAAGACACTGGACATGAATTTTGACGATGCAATCGCCAAAGTCACCGACGCACTCGCCGCGAAGGGCTTCGGGGTTCTCACCACCATTGATGTTGCTGCGACAATGAAGAAGAAACTTGGTGAAACCATGCAGCCCTATGTCATTTTGGGGGCGTGCAATCCGAAGCTGGCATTCCGTGCGCTGCAGGCGGAAAGCAAGATCGGGACGATGTTGCCCTGCAATGTGATTGTCACCGAGACTGCGCCGGGGAAAGTTGAAGTTGCTGCGGTTGATCCGGTAGCCTCGATGATGGCGATTGAAAATCCCGGCCTTGCCGATGTGGCGACTTCGGTGCGAACCATGCTGGACGAGGTTGTCGCGTCGCTCTAGCGAACGGGCCTGACCGGGTCCAATTGCTGACCCGGTGCGGCTTTTCAAAGAAAGTCTCTTGCACCACTTGATACAGCGCAATGCAAATAGTTCCGGTGGTGCGAAAATGGCTTTGTGTTTGTCAGGTCAAATGGGCCGGCAAAAACTGCTTCAAGGAGGAAACGCGCATGAGTGATCTCAATCTTCGCCAGCAAATTCTTGACGAACTGGAATTTGAGCCCAGCGTTGATGCGGCCAGCATCGGCGTGGCCGTCCATGACGGCGTGGTCACCCTGACCGGTCATGTTCGCAGCTATGCCGAAAAGATTGCCGCCGAACGCGCGGTGCAGAATGTTCGCGGCGTGCGGGCAATCGCCGAAGAAATTGAAGTCCGCTTTCCCGAGGACAAAAAGACCGCCGATGATGAGATTGCCCGCAGGGCGCTCGATATCATCGCCTGGGACACGACCATTCCCGAAGACAAGATTACGCTGAAAGTCCACAAGGGCTGGATTACCCTTTCTGGCGAAGCGGAATGGCAATACCAGAAGACGGCGGCGGAAAATGCGGTGCGCAAGCTTTCAGGTGTCGTCGGGGTCACAAATCTCGTGGTCATCAGGCCGCGGGTGGATGTTTCCAGTATCCAGCACCGGATTGAAAGCGCGCTGAAGCGCAATGCCGAGATTGAAGCCGAGCGCATCCGTGTGCTGGTTTCCGGCGGCAAGGTGATCCTGGAAGGCAAGGTGCATGCCTG
Organism: Rhizobiaceae bacterium; assembly: GCA_041742335.1. Lineage (GTDB taxonomy): Bacteria > Pseudomonadota > Alphaproteobacteria > Rhizobiales > Rhizobiaceae > Rhizobium_E. The sequence goes on along the minus strand of JBGSIT010000093.1, from coordinate 21,638 downwards.
GCATGAACGCGGCGTTGCCGAGCGGGCAGCGTGGTCAGCGCCAGGCGTGACTTCGGTGGAAGATCACCTGACCATCGGCTGATACTGGCCTTGACCGGGCCGGCGGAGGCATTTTTGATGTTGCCGGCCTTTTAATGACGTTTCAAATTGATGGGGAGAAGCTAATGGATAATGTTCGGGTTCCTAAAAACGGCTGGGTATTTGTGTGTGACGGAATGCGCGCGCTGATGTTGCGCAATGACGGCGATATCAATGTTCCGGTGTTGACGACTGTCGGTTCTTTCACCGAGTCCCATCCACCCACCCGGCAACTGGGTTCGGACCGGCCCGGTCGCGTCTTTCAATCCAACGGAACCGCCCGCAGCGCCAAGGGCGATGCCGATCTGCACGACGAGGAAGAAACTGCATTTCTGAAACGCATGGCGGAAGAAATGGCCAAGGTGGTCAAAAGCCATGACGTGACCAGCCTCGTCGTGGTCGCTCCGCCAAGGGCGCTGGGTGTCCTGCGCACCAGCTTCGCCGCGCCGGTCAAATCCGTCGTAACCGCCGAGATTGCCAAGGACCTTACCAAGATGCCGACAGGCGAGATTGCCCAATATCTGTCATGGTAGGCAGATCGGCCATTATTGATACTGATCAAGGCAGGTGGTTCTGAAGGGCTCTAAGACTTGGCCGGTCGGATAACCGGCTTTGAAAGGACTCATCATGAACGGCAAACATTCCTTCAACATAGGCTACTTCATCTTTGCCTTCCTGCTGATCAGCATGGTCCAGTTCTGGATTTCCTACCGGGATGTCGCGCAGCTGTCCTACACCGACCTGATGAAAAACCTGAATGCTGGCAATGTGGCGTCGGTGACCCTGACCGAGACCCTTGTCCAGGGCAAATTCAAGAGTCCGGTCAATGACAAGCCGCAGTTTGTTGCCACGCGGGTTGATCCGCAGATGGCGGAAATATTCGACAAGGCCGGGGTCGAAGTCACAGGCGCAAGCGACAGCAACTGGCTGACGACTTTGGCGTCCTGGATATTGCCGATGGCCATCTTCCTCGGACTCTGGGCTTATTTTTTTCGGGGCTTTGCCGAAAAACAGGGCATGGGAGGGCTTATCAACATTGGCCGCTCCAAGGCGAAAGTGTTTCTGGAGCGCAAGACCGGCGTAACCTTTGACGATGTCGCCGGCGTCGACGAAGCCAAGGTTGAATTGCAGGAAATCGTCTCTTTCCTCAAGGACAAGGACAAATACGGCAGGCTGGGCGCGCGCATCCCCAAAGGCATCCTGCTGGTTGGTCCGCCGGGCACCGGCAAGACCCTGATTGCCCGTGCGGTGGCGGGGGAGGCCGGCGTGCCCTTCTTCTCGATCTCCGGTTCGGAATTTGTGGAAATGTTTGTCGGTGTCGGCGCTGCACGTGTCCGCGATCTCTTCGTTCAGGCCCGGCAGGCAGCCCCTTGCATCATTTTCATAGATGAACTGGATGCGCTCGGACGAGCGCGCGGCTCCTTTGGCGGAATGGGCGGCAATGACGAGAAGGAACAGACGCTCAACCAGCTGCTGTCCGAACTCGACGGCTTTGATCCACGGGTCGGCATCGTTTTGCTGGCTGCCACCAACCGGCCGGAAATCCTTGATCCGGCGCTGATGCGCGCGGGCCGGTTTGACCGCCAGGTTGTGCTTGACCGGCCTGATCGCAAGGGCAGGGTCGACATATTGAAGGTTCACATGCGCAAGGTGGCAGGCGCCTCCGATCTCAATCTCGATGATATTGCTGCGCTTTCGCCCGGCTTTACCGGCGCCGATCTCGCCAATCTGGTCAATGAGGCGACCATCGTTGCGACAAGGCGCGGCGGCGAAAAGGTGACCATGGATGATTTTGTCGCTGCGGTGGAACGCATCGTTGCAGGCTCCGAACGCCGCAGCCGGCTGCTGCAGCCTGCCGAACGCGAGCGCGTCGCCTATCATGAAATGGGCCATGCTTTGGTTGCCGCCATGCTGCCGGGCGCTGATCCGGTGCAGAAAGTCTCCATCATTCCGCGTTCAATCGGCGCGCTCGGCTATACGATGCAGCGCCCCACCGATGATCATTTCCTCATCACCTCCAGCGAACTCAAGGACCGGATGATCGTTTTGATGGCCGGTCGCGCAGCCGAAGAACTGGTCTGCGGCGAAATATCGACGGGTGCTGCCGATGACCTGGCCAAGGCAACCGACATCGCCCGCCAGACGGTGACGCGTTTCGGCATGAACGCCACAGTCGGCCAGGCTGTGCTGGAAGCAAAGAAGTTTCAGTGGATGGGGGAAGTGCCGGGTGATTTCCAGTCGCGCGACTTCTCCGAAGCAACTGCACGCGAGGTCGATCTGGCGGTACGCACCCAGATTGAAGACGCCTATCTGGCAGCCAAGGAAATTCTGGGCGCAAAGATGGCAGATTTGAAGGCTGGCGCCAAGATGTTGCTGGAACGCGAAACTCTGACACCTGCCGATTTCGCACCGCTGATGCGCAAGCATGATAGCCAGGCGGCGGCCGAATGAAGGGCCGCCCGGCAGGGCCCGGCAATACCTGAACAAAAATTTTTCCGCGCATTTATCCGCGCCCCCCAAAAGCCATGGGAGAATCACGCCTGTTCCTGCCGTGGAGTCGACTTGAGACGTTCAGTCGGGGCGGGGGCCAGCGCTTTCATTGTCGTGTCGCAACGTCCGGCATGGGGATGGAAGGGACGAAGGCGCGGCGGGTAGGTCCCCGTCGTCAGATGTTTCCCTCGGGGCTGCCAGCCCCGGCATGGCTTGACCATACAAGCGTCCGGTTTTTTTTTCAAAACCGGCGTGCAGCGAAGCAGTCTTTCGTTCAACGGGGAGTCGCGTCCCCGGAAAACGCTTGAGGTCACGCGGGATGCGGAGCCACTTGCTTTGTACTATTGAAGGCGATGCATACCGCGTGGCCCTCCTGTCACCATCGATCCGGAGCAGATCTGCTTGCGGAACACCTTTGTGCGTCCCTTATACCAATAACCATTGATAATGACCCATTGCGTGGGCCGGAGACGGGCGTCCGGGTAGAAGCATACAGCTCGAGCGCAGCCAAGGCTGCGGTCGAGGATTGCGACGCCCCCGGCATCCGGCCACCCGAAGGTCCTGAATGCTCACGCAGTTCCGGGCGGCAGTTCCTCAGGTGGCGGTTTGGTGGTTGCCGGCGGCAGGTGCACTGTTCCAGCCTGAAAGCGATCAAGCGTCAGTCCGGCAATGCCGCCAATGCCGAGAAGCACGACCAGGAGATTGATCAGCCAGCCAAAGAACGGAATGAAGTTGAGCGTGGCAAACACGACGAGGCCGATCACCAGGGTGATGAAATTCGACATTATGCCCGGTGGAAATTCCGGAAGGGACGGCCGGAAGGCCTGCAAGGCGCGGATGGAAATGGCATAGACGCCGAGCAGATATCCGCCGATCCACAGACTGACTATCGCAAGCGCTATGACCGGCACCAGCGGAATGCCGATGAACGACATGATGCTGATCGGCACGAGCCCGATCAGCGCTCCCAGGCCGAGCGTGCCCAGACCAAGCGAACGCAGGGGACTGACCATTGTCCGCTGCTGCAATCGATCGACAAAGACAGGCGAGATGTTGAGAACAATTGCTCCGATGCCCGCCAGAAAGGCGAGGGCGACAATGAATCCGGCGACCACGCCGAAAAAGGAAGGCCAAATGTGCATGGCGTCGAAATCCATCCGGTCGCGCATCATCGGCAGCGAATTGCCCCAATCGGTCTTTTCATAATGAACCCGGTCAGGCGAAATCACGTTTGCGGCAATCTCCATCGGTTCGCTGGCGGAATAGGTCAGTTCACCGGCGATCTTGGCGTCGGGCCCGAAAATCAGCTTGCCAGCAGTCAACCGAGCATCCTGCCCGATGCTGCCATTGACCGTCAGCGTTCCTGCGGCGGCCAGAAGACTGCCGCTAACCGGCCCGTCGATGATCACATTGCCGCCGGTCAATCGCGCATTGCCGCCAATACTGGCCTCATTGCGGACCCTGACATTCAAGCCAGCCGCAGTCAGGTCGTCGGTGACCGGTTTTTCCACCGAAACGGAAAAACCCGTCGCATAGAGATCGCCGCCGACGGCGCCGTCAGAGGTCACATCCAGACCCATGAGATGCGCATCCTTTGCCACCTGACCGGTCAGTGTTACCGACATGCCGGACATCAATGCGTCACGGTCGGCTGTTTCATTCAGATTTGCATTCAGCCCGCTGGCGAATGTGTCGCCGCCAATCTTGAACTGCGTTTCCGCCACTGCCGGGGCGGCTAGCAGAAGCAGGGCGAGACCCCCCGCGTATCGCAAAGTCGTCTTTTTCATAGGAAATCTCCCATCATTGGTGTTCCGGGGCGCAGATTTCTTCCAAGCGCGATTTTAGCCGGGCATGGCCATTGCGGCATTGACGCGGATCATGGTCAAATCAGCCTAAGTCATGGTCATTGGTGCATCTGGTACCAACCCATCCGGATTGGCTTGACCAAAACAACATTTGAAAACTGCACGACAAGGGGCACGATTTTATGACGATCCGCAATCTGGAAGGCGCCGTTAACCCGAAATCAATTGCCGTCATCGGTGCTTCGGACCGCGACGGCTCTGTCGGCCAAATGGTGATGAAGAATATCACCGAAGGCGGATTTTCGGGCCATATCTGGCCTGTCAATCCAAAATACAAAACGGTTGCCGGCCTGGCTTGCCATGGCAGCATCGCCGAACTTCCCGATGCGCCGGATTTCGCAGTCATTATCACGCCGGCGCCCACCGTGCCCGGCATCATCACCCAACTGGCAGAACGCGGCTGTCGGGCCGCTGTGATCATTACCGCCGGCTTGACCTCTGCCAATGGTCTGAAACAGGCCATGCTGGATGCCGCCAAGCCTTATCTTTTCCGCATTATCGGACCCAATACGATCGGATTGCTTGTGCCCACAGCCGGGCTGAATGCCAGCTTCAGCCACATTGCGCCCGAACCGGGCAGCATCGCGCTATTGTCGCAATCCGGCGCCATCGTCACATCGCTGATTGATTGGGCTGCGGAAAAATCCATCGGATTTTCCCAGATCGTCTCGCTCGGAGACATGGCGGATGTCGATGTCGGCGACTATCTCGACCTGCTGGCCGGGGATTTTGCCACCAAAGCGATCGTGCTTTACCTGGAATCCATTCCCGAGCCGCGCAAGTTCATGTCGGCGGCGCGCGCCGCTGCCCGCGTCAAGCCGGTCATTGCGGTCAAATCCGGTCGCCATGCGGAAGCCGCCAAGGCCGCGCAAACCCATACCGGCGCGCTTTCCGGCGCAGACCGGGTGACCGACGCCGCCCTTCGCCGCGCCGGCATCCTTCGGGTCCGTGATCTCGATTCGCTGTTTGGCGCGACGGAAACCATCAGCCGTTACAAGCCGCTGACAAGAGCGCGCACAGCCATCGTGACCAATGGCGGCGGGGCGGGCGTTCTGGCCGTCGACCAGTTGATGGATCGCGGCAGCGTGCTGGCCGACATCTCCGACGAGACGATCCGGGTGCTGGATGAGGCCCTGCCTTCAAATTGGTCGCGCGCAAACCCGATTGACATCATCGGGGATGCGCCAGCGGAGCGTTACGTGGCCGCCGTCAAGGCTGCGGCTGCCGACCCCGAAGTTGACGTCATTATCGTGATGAATTGCCCCACTGCCTTGGCTTCTCCGGTGGAGGCGGCGCGCGCGGTCGCTGAATTGGCGCAGAAGGGATTGATCAACGGCAAGCCGGTGCTGGCCTGCTGGCTGGGCGGCAAGACGGCGCGCCTTGGCTGGGCGTTGCTGGAAGAGGCGGGAATTGCCTGTTTCGACACGCCGGCCGAGGTGGCGGCGGCAGTCTCCTATCTGGTCGACTGGTCGCGGGCCCAGGCCCAATTGATGCGGGTGCCGGAAAGCAGGACCCATCAGAAAGACGGCCATCGCGGCAAGGTTCAGGCGATTTTCGAAGCCGTGGCCAAAGACGGTCGTGCGATGCTGACGGAACCGGAGGCCAAGGCGGCTATTGCCGCTTATGGCATCGAAGTGCCGGAGACATTGGTGGCCAGGACACTCAAGGACGTTGAGGCCATGGCCAGGACCATCCTTGAAAGCTCGCCGCGAATGGCGATCAAGCTGCTTTCCCGGAAAATCTCGCACAAATCCGATATTGGCGGCGTGGTGCTGAATGTTGAAACGCCCAAACAGGCCCGTGCGGCGGCCAGCGCAATAAAAAAACGCCTGCAGGAGCGCCATGCCGGCATGACGCCGGACGGATTTTCGCTTCAGCCGATGATCGAGCGCAAGCAGGCCAATGAACTGATCCTCGGCGTCAACCGCGATTCCGCTTTCGGTCCGGTCATCCTGTTTGGCGCCGGCGGCATTGCCGTCGAAGTCATGGACGATACCGCCATCGGCCTGCCGCCGCTTGATACGGTATTGGCCGGCGATCTGGTTGATGCCACCCGCATCGGCCGTCTGCTGGCGGGCTTCAGGGACCGCAAGCCGGCTGATCGCCAGGCCATCCTGTCGGCGCTGATCGCATTGTCGGACATGATTGTCGATTTCCCCTGTATCCTGTCGATGGATATTAATCCGCTGCTGGCCGACAGCGATGGCGTGATTGCGCTTGATGCGCGCATCCAGATCGAACCGGGACGGGTGGATGAAAGCGGCCCCAATCCCGACCTGGCGATCCGGCCTTGTCCTGCGGGATGGGAGACGACCGTCAATGTCGACGACCAGGATTGGATCATGCGGCCGATCACGCCGGCCGATGTTTCGCTCTATCCCGATTTCCTGGCCAAGATCGCGCCCGATGATATCCGCTTCCGCTTCCTCGCTCCGCGCAAACATTTCCCCGACCAGATGCTGCTGCGCCTGACCCAGCTCGATTACGACCGCGAAATGGCCTTCCTGCTGCTTGATGGTGCAAGCGGCGCGCTTGCTGGCATTGCCAGGCTGAGCGCCGATCCTGACCGGGAGAAGGCCGAATATGCCATTTTGGTGCGCAGCGACTTGCAGGGCAGGGGACTGGGCTGGGCCCTGATGCAACAGTTGATCGTTTATGCGACTGCCGACGGACTGAAGCAGATCGAGGGGCTGATCCTCAAGGACAACACGAGGATGATCGACATGTGCAGGGCCATCGGCTTCCGCCTTCATGAAAGCTCGTCTCAGGCGGATGTGGTGTTTGCCACGCTTGACCTGCCGGCAGACAGTATATTACCAGCTAAATGACGGCCATTCCGCAGATATGCCGGAACAAAGACTGGTTTTGACTTTGGCGCGGTTCGAAATGGTTATTACAAAAAAGACATACTCATAGCATTCTCATCACTCAATAATTTAGAAAGTGACATCTATGACATTTGAAGTTTGGATTGCATTTGCAGCGGCATCAACTGCCTTGTTGCTCATTCCAGGGCCGACAGTTTTGCTGGTCTTGAGCTATGCATTGAGCCATGGCCGGCAAGTTGCATTGGCAACTGTTGCAGGCGTGGCAGTCGGCGATTTGATAGCGATGACAGCATCATTGGTTGGTCTGGGTGCATTGGTTCTTGCATCTGCTACGCTGTTCGTGACTCTGAAATGGATTGGCGCAATTTATCTGGTTTACCTGGGCATCAAACTATTTCGCAGTGCGCCGTCCGCCAGTATCGGCAAAATCGACCGGACTGCAAAAACGCCTTCGCGAGGCATTTTTGGTCATGCCGCCGCCGTGACTGCATTAAACCCGAAATCCGTAGCCTTTTTTATAGCCTTTGTGCCGCAGTTCATCGCTCCTGCAAATCCATTGCTTCCGCAATTTGCAATCCTTATCTCTACCTTCGTGGGACTGGCTGCTATCAATGCGCTTGCCTATGCGCTGCTCGCGGACAAACTCCGCACCAAAATTGCAAAACCATCAGTTCTCGCCTGGTTGTCACGCTTTGGCGGCGGAACCCTGGTCGCAATGGGAATTGCAACAGCCACTATCAAGCATGTCCATTCTTAGAGGCGCAAAAAACCATGGCTTTTTGCAACTCGAATTCCTCCTTTTGGCCGGCCACATAAGTCATACCACTTCCAATTTTCAAGCTTGTCGCCGGCCAGCAGCATATGAGAATTCAGTTGCAGGCTGGACCAACCCTGTTTCCGGTTGAACGTCTCAACGGGTGCGTATATGACCTTGCCGTCCCGCTTGATGCGGATCTGCGCGGGGTCAGATATAGTCCTAATTGCGTTTTATACGCTGTTTTCGCACCCTTCGGTGCCAAAAACCCTGAAGAAGGCGCAACATTGGAGCACTACATCCGTGCGGCCGCCTGAAACGGGATAAAATGAGAATTGATGAGACAGGTCATTAGGAATGAATGAAGATGCAAGGCAAGGGTTTGCGGGCTATTCCGGCAGTCGGGTGTTTGCCGTCGCACCAATGATCGACTGGACGGATCGCCATTGCCGCTATTTCCACCGTCTGCTGACGGGTCGTGCCTTGCTCTACACTGAAATGGTGGTCGCAGACGCTGTCATTCACGGCAAGCGTGAGCGTGTCTTGGGCTTTGACCCGTCAGAACATCCGGTCGCCCTTCAACTGGGCGGTTCTGATGCGGTAAAGCTGGCGGAAGCTGCGCGGATCGGTGCGGATTTCGGCTATGACGAAATCAATCTGAATGTCGGCTGCCCCTCCGACCGGGTGCAATCTGGCACCTTTGGCGCCTGCCTGATGCTGGAGCCGCAGACAGTCGCTGATGCCGTGGCGGCAATGAAAGCTGCAGTCAACCTGCCTGTAACGGTCAAATGCCGGATCGGGGTCGATGATCAGGATCCGGGCCCGGCGCTGGACCAACTGGCCGACGGCGTGATTGCGGCAGGCGCCGACGCTATCTGGGTGCATGCCCGCAAGGCCTGGCTCAAAGGGCTGTCACCGCGCCAGAACCGTGAAATTCCGCCGCTGGATTACCAGCGCGTCTATCAATTGAAACAGCGATATCCTGACGTCTTCATCGGCATAAATGGCGGCATTGCCAGTCTCGACCAGGCGCTGGAGCATCTGCGCAATGTCGACGGCGCGATGATGGGCCGCGCCGCTTATCACGACACCGCGCTGCTGGCGGATGTGGACAGGGTGATTTTCGCCGATGACAGACCAGCGGTCGACTGGATGTCGATCCGCGATCAGATGATGGACTATGCCGGCAGGCACATTGCTGAGGGCGGCAGGCTCAACCAGGTGACGCGCCATATGCTGGGCCTGTTTCAGGGCTATCCAGGCGCACGGCGCTATCGCCAGATACTCTCGACGGAAACGACCCGGCTTGGAGCCGGGCCGGAAATCATCAAAACAGCGTTTTCAGCTGTCAGTTTCAACCGGGATGACAGGCTCGACCAAGCCGGTTGATCCCACTGCCACCAATCAGGCCAGACGGATGTTGACGGCTTTGGGGCCTTTGCCCATGCGATCCGGCTCGGTGTCGAAGGTGACCAACTGGCCATCCTTGAGGCCGGGGATGCCGGCGGCCTGCAAAGCGGAGATGTGAACGAACACATCCTTGGCGCCGCCTTCTGGCGTAATGAAGCCGAAGCCCTTGTCCTGGTTGAAGAATTTTACAGTGCCTTTGGTGGTCATGGGAGCAGTCCTTTTCCCGTTGCTAGTCGAAAGTTTTGGGTGCCCGAGGGAAACCCGCTAATAAACTGCAAAGAAACCCGGCCCCATCAGGCCAATCAGGTCGGCATGCAGCGGTCGAGCAGTCAAATTTCGGGGAAAGAACGTGTCAGGCGAGGGATTGGGCCCATCTCACCATCGCCACCCTGTCATGGGTAGTCTTTAGCCAAGTCCAGTCTCCGGGTTTTGGTTCCCGAACGTCGCGTTTGTTACAATATTTGGCAATAAATGCAAGTCATTTCATTGAAACAACGCAACTGAACCGTGCAATTTTGCAAATAACCCGGCGTCACGGAGTTTTGCAAAGAACGTCGCCTATGCCCTGCGCCGGTTTGCCGGAAAGGCTGACCGTCGGGTCAGCCTTGGTCACGCAGGTCGTTTCAGCTGTGCCGCCGGATCTGACATGCACCATGGGTTGGCCGTCCAGCATGATGCCTTCAATGGTTTCGATCAATTCCGGCGGGCAATTCTTGACATCGGAGAGTCTCAAGGCAGGTTTGCCGCCAATCGTCATTGTCGGGCTGCCGGACAAGGCGCAGGCCGGTATTTCTTCGGCCGGCAGGGCGGTGGCGGACAGACCCAAAAGAAGGGTTCCACTTATGGCAATATGTCGGCGATAACTCAATTTCCGGATTGGTCGCTGCTCTGTATTCACGATTTGAACGGCCCCTCTCATTTCCTGAAGAAAGTACTTTGGAAAGACGTGCAGTCAACCGCTTTCCTGAAGCTGCAGGCAGGTTTGCAGGATATTCGAGATCCGCCTCACCAGGCCGCAATAGCGGTGGCGCCAAGCCCTGCCAATTTCGAACTCGTCTTTGAAATTGTGTCCGGCAATAATCCCGAACTGCGCAAGCGCTTCCTGGAACTTGGTGAAACGGTGACGCCCGCCAATCTGGATGCCCTTGCGGAGGAATTCCTGCCGCATCATTTTGGCGATGCAATCTATGACAAGTCGTCCAGCTCCATTCGTTCCGAATTGAATGTCTTTCAGTCGTTGGTGAGCGGCAGCCAGGAACGTCTGACCGGTTATTCCACAAAACTGACATCGGTCGTGGACAGGTTGGACAAGATTGATCCCAAGGACGCCAGTGCCATTCGAACCGGGATCGACGGCGTTGTGAAGGCGACCAACGAGCAAAATGCCCTGGCGAAACAAATCCTGGAAAAGGTCGGTCGCCGCCTGGCGTCGATCGATGGCCTGAGCAAGGAGATGGATGACCTCCAACGGGCCAAATTCCTGCATGCGGCCACCGGCCTTGAAAACCGGCGCGGATTCAACAAACGTATGGCCGAACTTTTTACAACCGGACTGGTTCCACGCAATTGCACCCTGGTCATCGGCAGCATTGCCAGGTTTGCCATGTTTCAGCAGCCCGAAAGCCTGAAGGCCAGGGAGATGATCCTCGGTGGTTTTGGCGCTTGCGCCAACAAGATCATGCAGCCGGCCGATTTCGGTTTCTGGCTGGAAACGCCGGAAATGGCGTTTCTGGTTGACAGCCTTGATGAAGATGCAGTGCGTGCCTTCATCGAGCGGCTTCGAAAAGGCCTGACCCAACAGTTCGTTGCCGTGGGTTGTACGCCCCCGGCACTTGAAAGGCTTGCCATCTGCTTTGGCGCGGCAAATACCCGCTCTTCCGAATCGGCTGCAGGCCTGATCCGCAATTCGGAGGCCGCACTTGCAACCGCAGTGGCATCGGGGTTGTCCCATACGGTTTTTTACACGCTGATCGAAAAAGTTGGCGAGGGGCGCAATTATGAACTTTATGGCCGCGGGGAAATGGCGGTTTGAATTTGCTGCGCCGCGTGATCACAATTCCGTGCATCAATGAACCGTGATTTGCAGTTGATCAACCCAGGGGCGCAGAATTTCCTGCGGGCAATCAAGCCCGGATTGGGAGATCACAATGATGAAAACGGTATTTGCAGCCCTGTCCTTTTTAGCCGTGGCCGCCTTTGCGGCTCCCAGCTATTCCATGGATATGATGGCGTGCAGTGAAGAAAACCTCATGAAGGTTGAACGGGACGCCAAGGCCATGACGGACATGACACACATGGACATGGCCATGAAAGAAGTGGAAATGGCGAAGATGTCGATGAAGGACGGCAAGACCGACGATTGCGCCGTGCATCTGGACAATGCCATGAAACAAACCATGATGAAATGAATTCCAGTCGGCATATTTTGATTGGGCCGCTATTTTGGCGGCCCAAAGCGATAGTTCTGCCATTATTCCGGCAATAATCATTATTATCCAAAGAGCAGGGAAATTGATGCCATTTGGAGAAAATTATGAAAAATACCATTTCCGTTTTGACTTTTTGCCTCGGCCTCACTGCGGCCACCCCCACCTTTTCCGCTGAGAAACAGTTGGATTGCAGCAGCGAAAATCTGGTCAAGGTCTCCCAGGAGGCTGCCAAGATCAAGGATCAGGCAGCCCTTGGCACGGCCATGCAGGATCTTGCCGCGGCTGCAAACGCCATGGCTGCCGGCAAACCCGAAGAATGCGCCGTAAGCCTTGCCAAGGCGGCGACTGCCGCTGGAATGTAGCCTGAGTGACCTGCCGCGCTTTTTTGCGGTTGCGCGGCCTTTTCATTGAATGGTCGGGAAAACTCGGCACGTTTGTTCCGTGCCGGGCTTTCCGGTAGCCGGCAATTTGGCAGAAGTCGTGGACAGACCCATTTTTTGACTCATTTGCCCCGCACCATCAGTGTCATGGAACAGCAAGGCGTTGCGCATTCTTGGTAATGGCGTGAACAATGCCTTTGGGTTTTCATTTCAACAAGATAATGTCAGCTTGCATTGTGCCCGGAAGGGTGCGTGCCGCATAAGGGAGAGTGCTGTGTTGAAAGCCTTGCTAGCGGCCTTTTCTATATTCACCTTCACGATTTTTGGCGCCAGCGCACCTGTGGCGGATACGTCTTTGTTCAATGACGAGGATATCTTTGATGCCGAGAGCGATTTTGGCCTGCCGGATGAGCATGGCAAAGGCGTTTTCGTAACCGATGGTCAGCTCGGCTCCGTTTCAGACCGGAACGCTACGCTACCCGACGCGTGACCTTTGATAAGAGCGCTGAATGCAGTTCACCGTCCCGGCTTGCCGGTCTTTCCGCGGGTCTTTCGCTCCCGCGCCTTTTCATCGCCGGCATCTTCATAGGAGCCGATGCCGGGCTTGGCGCGCGGCGCAAGTGGTTTTTCGGTGCGGCCAACCGTCATTTCATCCAGGTCGTTCTTGCGAAATAGCGAGGCGGCGGGTCGTTCCATGTCTGTGCCGGGGCCCATATTGTCGAGATCGGGCTTGGCGAAATAACCCGTGTCTGCAGGTTTCGTACTTGTCCGGCCTTTTGATGACTTGATCGCCGATTTACCCATTTCGGCGTTTGCTTCGCGCGACAACGGGTCATCCATGGTGGCCAGTTCAACAGCCTTCAAACGCTTGATCTCGTCGCGCAGCCTTGCCGCTGTTTCGAAATCGAGATCGGCGGCGGCATCGCGCATCTGCTTTTCGAGACTGGCGAGGTGGGCTGCGAGATTGTTGCCCACCAGATTGGTGTCGCCGCTCTTGACGCCCTTGATGCCGATATCGGCGCGGACATGGTCGCGTTCATAGACGGAATCGAGAATGTCGTTGATCCGCGACTTGACGCTTTCCGGCGTTATGCCGTTGGCGAGGTTCCAGGCCTGCTGTTTTTCACGCCGACGGCTGGTTTCTTCCATGGCCCGTGTCATCGAACCGGTAATCTGGTCTGCATAGAGAATGACCTTGCCATCGACATTGCGCGCCGCACGGCCGATTGTCTGGACGAGCGAGGTTTCCGAGCGCAGGAACCCTTCCTTGTCTGCGTCAAGAATGGCGACCAAAGCGCATTCGGGAATGTCGAGACCCTCCCGCAGCAGGTTGATGCCGACCAGAACGTCAAAAGCACCCAGTCGCAGGTCGCGGATGATCTCGATGCGTTCAAGCGTGTCGATATCGGAATGCATGTAGCGCACGCGCACGCCCTGTTCATGCAAATATTCGGTCAGGTCTTCGGCCATGCGCTTGGTCAGCACGGTGACCAAAGTCCGGTAGCCGGCTTGGGCCGTGGCGCGGATTTCGCCCAGAACATCGTCAACCTGGCTGCGGGCAGGGCGGATTTCCACCGGAGGATCGATCAGCCCGGTCGGCCGGATGACCTGTTCGGCAAAGACGCCGCCGGATTGCTCCATTTCCCATTTGCTCGGCGTCGCGGAGACCGCCACCGTATCGGGCCGCATCGCATCCCATTCCTCGAAACGAAGCGGGCGGTTGTCCATGCAGGAGGGCAGGCGGAAGCCATATTCGGCCAAAGTGGCCTTGCGGCGGAAGTCGCCGCGATACATGCCGCCGATCTGCGGGATGGTGACATGGCTTTCATCAATGAACAAAAGCGCGTTGTCGGGAATATATTCAAACAATGTCGGCGGCGGCTCACCGGGATTCCGACCGGTCAGGTAGCGTGAATAATTCTCGATCGATTGGCAAATGCCTGTGGCTTCCAGCATTTCCAGATCATAACGCGTGCGCTGTTCCAGCCTTTGGGCCTCCAGCAGCCGTCCACCGCGGTCCAGTTCGGCAAGCCGGTGCTTGAGTTCTTCCTTGATCTGCTTGATGGCCTGGTTCAGCGTCGGGCGCGGCGTGACATAGTGCGAATTGGCGTAGATCTTGACGCTTTTCAATTCGCCGGTCTTCTTGCCGGTCAGCGGGTCGAATTCGGTGATGGCGTCGATCTCGTCGCCGAACATGGAGACGCGCCAGGCGGCATCTTCAAGGTGGGCTGGAAAGATCTCAATCGTATCGCCGCGAACCCGGAATGAACCGCGCTGAAAATCCATGTCGCGGCGCTTGTATTGCTGGGCGACAAGGTCGGCGAGCAACTGGCGCTGGTCAAGCTGGTCGCCCACCTGCATCTGAAAGGTCATTGCGGTGTAGGTTTCCACCGAGCCGATACCATAGATGCAGGACACCGACGCCACGATGATGCAATCATCGCGCTCGAGGATCGCCCGGGTTGCGGCATGGCGCATCCTGTCGATCTGCTCGTTGATTGTCGATTCTTTCTCGATGTAGGTGTCGGTGCGCGGCACATAGGCTTCCGGCTGGTAATAATCGTAATAGGAAACGAAATATTCCACCGCATTTTCAGGAAAGAAATTCTTGAATTCGGAATAAAGCTGGGCTGCAAGCGTCTTGTTGGGCGCAAGGATCACCGCCGGCCGTTGCGTGGCTTCGATCACCTTGGCCATGGTGAAGGTCTTGCCTGAACCGGTAACCCCCAGAAGCACCTGGCTGCGCTCACCGTTTTCAAGCCCTTCGACGAGATCGCGGATGGCGGTGGGCTGGTCGCCGGCCGGCTGGAAGTCGGTCGCCATCTTGAACGGAATGCCGCCTTCGGATTTTTCCGGTCGGTCGGGTCGATGCGGCGTCCACATCTTGCCGTCCTTGAACAGCGGATTGCCGGATTCAATCAGCGCCGACAGCGCCTCGACAGTGGCCGTGACCGCGCCAGTGGCCAATTGGCCGTCATTGCTTGCCTTATCCAGCTTCTCGGCGTCTTCCAGCGATATGTTGAGGCCTGCCACCGGATTGAGCCCGGCAGCAGCGCGCGTTCGCGGGTCGGAGGATGATCCGATGGAGGTGCCGCGCGCCGTCCGCTTGCCGGATTTCTCTGCAGCGACGGCGGCTTCTTCGACGCCCTTTTTGCCAGCCGCCAGCCGGTGCTTGCCGGCCTTGGAGCGGATTTCACGCATGGATTCGCGGCGTGACGCCGCTTCTGCATCCTGCTCGAGCGATTTTACCCAATCGGAAACCGAGCCGGAAAGCGGCTCGCCTTCGAAGTCAGCCTGTGGCGCTTCCTCGAAGCCGGGCGATTTTTTAGGTGCTTTTGCCATGGCCGGAATATGGACGGAAACACAGCGGAAGAAAAGAGGAAAATGTGTACAAACAGGAAACAAAGTTCGATGCGGTCACACCGAACCCCGTTTCCCGTGCGGTTCAGACGATGTCGAAATCGGCTTCGGTTATGTTCGGCTTGGCGCTGAGCACGGCAAACAGCACCGCGTTTGAATTTCCGTCGCCGTCTTCGTCATAAAACAGCTTGCCCGTGTCTTTTTCATAAAGAATACGGTCCGTTGCGTCGTGCGCCCGGCCAGTTTTGCTGGCATGAAATTCCAGGTCTGACAGGTTGCCGCCCGGAAGACCCAAGGCCGTAAAGATCGCGTGGTCGAGTTCGATCCTGTCCAAACCGATGTTAAAATCCATGATCCGGTCGACATTCTGCTTGCCATGCAAAGCAGTGTCGAAAACGAAGGCGTCGAATCCATCGCCGCCTATGAGCTTATCGGAGCCCGATCCGCCCAGAAGCCGGTCGTTGCCATCGCCGCCATAAAGCATGTCCTTGCCGTCGCGACCGCTCAATGTATCCTGTCCGGCGAGACCCCAGATCTTGTTGGAATAGTCGTCGCCGCGTAAATCGTCGGCTGATGAAGTTATATTGCGGCCTTTAAGTCCCTCTATGCCAATCAGCACGTCGCCAGTTGCAGCATTGGTGTTTTTGCTGGCGTCG
The DNA here is from genome assembly GCA_041742335.1 of Rhizobiaceae bacterium. Taxonomy (GTDB): domain Bacteria; phylum Pseudomonadota; class Alphaproteobacteria; order Rhizobiales; family Rhizobiaceae; genus Rhizobium_E. The sequence goes on along the minus strand of JBGSIT010000093.1, from coordinate 5,388 downwards.
GCCATGTCGACAACCAGTTCGGTCAGCAGGACATCGCTTTGGGCGTAACTGGCGATATCGTAACCCGCCCCGCCGTCGATGATATCCTTGCCGAAGCCGCCGACGAGAAAGTCGTTTCCGCCACCGCCATGCAGTTCATCATTGCCGTCGCCGCCATAGAGATAGTCCTGACCCCCGCGTTTGCCAGAAACCTGGCTATCGCCATAAAGTACATCATCCTTTGTCGAACCATATAGTTCGTCATTTCCGAATGTCACGTTGCCGGAATCCGTCTGGAAGTCGCCATAAAATGTGACCGGCACGATGGATAGGCCGGCATCGAGGATATCGTCTCCCGCTATCGCGTTCGCGCCCGCATGGATCGATTGGGCATCGCCGTAAAATGTCGCGATGCTGCCGGGGACCTGGGTGATATAGGAAATGGTCATGATATCGTCGCCGAACTGCATCCCGCCGGCATCGGCGACGGATTGGTAATCGCCCCAAATCTGGGTGACAGCGCCCGATATGACGAAATTGTCGTCCCCGGACAGACACGACGCGACCACCGTCTGGAACTTTTCCAGATTTTCGGCGCTGAAGGGGTCGGCGCTATCGAAGTCTGTCGAAATTCTCAGACCGCTGATCTCGACAATGGACTTGGCGGTACCGCCGACGCCTGCCTGGGCGAAAAGATTGGTAACGATTTCCGGCCCGCTTGATAGGCCAGTCGTAGTCAATTTGATACTTTGCAATGCTTCTCCGCTGCCCTGATTGGTCCCGGTAATGGCGCGAATTCTGTTTGCTCCCGACATTTCTCCGGTCGTATAGGAGACAGTATTGACGAGCGAAATTCCGGACAGAGCCAAGAGACTCGTCGAGTTGCTGATTGTTGCATCTCCAGTAAAGATGACGGTTGCCATTGAAAATCTCCTGCATGAAATTCTTTGAATGTGATAAATGCCTGCATTAATACCGCGCCAAAATATTTGTATTTATTATATTAGGCAATACTAAAAATTATTTTAATAACAATACATACTTAAAGATTGATAGTATTTGATATATACATTTATGATTGTATGTTTCTATCTGCAACCTGCAGAGAAATTCCGCGCAGGAAGATCCAAAAAACTAAGATATGTCATTTACATGGCGAGTTCTTTTTACATGAATTCGTTATATCAAGTCAGATTATAATATTGAGGTATTCGGTAAAGGGATAATTGTTATAACACAATGTTATTCCTCTTATGGTGGAAATTAATTCAAATTAAACAAATGGTGGCGGTTGTTGATTGAGAATAATCTCTGCTTAATGCGGATTTATGCGGACTCAAACCAACCCGTTGGCAGGAGATCGGCGAGAAATTAGGGCAGGCCGGTATTCAGGTTCGGTGCGATAGTGGATGAGTGGAATGTACCTTGCCCAGCTTGCAAATTCACCCCCCATTCAGACTCCCGCAATTAAACGATGACGTCTCGTCTTTGAGCATGCCATAGTCCGGCATTTACGGTTTGGAAGCGCCGCCCGGCTTCTTCATCGCAAAAATGCCGGTTTCGTCTGGTTATAAACCTGAATCTGTCGCAGTTGAAACGGATTGATTGAACATGTCCCTGAGTTTTTCCACAATGAGCGCCATCCGGTTTGGATATGGTATCCGGCCGGGCGAAAAGCCGGTTGAGAATTCTGCGGCATTGATGGCGCAATTGGAGCGAGGCGTCGCCGAGACGCCGCTTTATCCGACTGAAGGCATCCAAGAGCGCCACCAGACCATTCGCGAGATCTTGCTATCGCTTCGTGACGTGGCAAAAGCACGGAAAAATGGCGGCAGGGAAGAAGCCAGAAATCTGCGCAAGCCAGTCCAGCGTCGGTCTTATGCAGCGTTGTCGGCTGATGAGCATGCCCGTTTTCAACAAGCGGTCTATTCCCCCAACGGATTTTACGAGCGCCTCGTGGTCTTCTGGAGCAATCATTTCTCTGTCAGCACCCGGAAGAGACTGGCGATCAGATTATACGTGCCTTTGCTTGAGGCCGCAGCAATTCGCCCCAACGTCGCCGGCAAGTTCAATACCCTGCTCAAGGCCGCTGTTATCAACCCCGCAATGTTGATTTATCTCGACCAGATCAGGTCCGTGGGACCAAATTCGGCTGCGGCGCAGGAAAGCACGCGCGGCCTGAATGAAAATCTCGGGCGTGAACTGCTTGAATTACACACGTTGGGCGCAGATGGCGGCTACAGCCAGGACGATGTGCGGGCGGCTTCCATGGTGCTGACGGGATTGGGCGTCAAGCCCCGCACGACCGAAGTTCAGTTCAGGCGGAGGATTGCCGAACCGGGCCCGCATGTTGTCATGGGCATGTCATTCGGCGGCCGCCGGCGCGGCCTGCAGGATGTCGAAGACATGCTGGACGCCCTGGCGGGCATGGAGCAGACCGCACGGCACATATGCCGCAAGCTGGTGATCCATTTCATTTCAGACGATCCGCCGGAAGACGTGGTCACCGCCATGACCAGCGCCTGGGCCGATAGCGACGGAGACTTGTCGGCCGTCTATCGCGCCATGCTCGATCATCCGCAGTCCTGGGAAAACGGCCTTGCCAAGGCCCGCCAGCCCTTTGACTATATCGTTGCCGGATTGCGGGCCGTCAATGTACCTGTTTCTGCACTGGCGGTGCCGGGCAAGGGTGACGATGGCGATCCCGGAGACGATATCGATTCAGTCGAAGCCATGGCCGCGCCCGCCCCGGCAGACATGGCCATGGGCAAGCCGGCCGACATGGACGACGATATGGCCGATGGTTCTGAAGACGAGGCGGCCATGAAGCAAATGACGCCTGCCAAAAAGGACAGGAAAAAGCCCGGCAAGAAATTGAGATTAGGCAACCCGTTATCCGCAGGAGCCGCTATGTCCATGGGGCAGGCAATATGGCAGCCAGCCAGCCCTGCCGGCTGGGAAGAAGCCTTTGACGTCTGGGTTTCCTCCAGCCAGTTGACCGAGCGGATTACTTGGGCCCGGCGGTTGGCTGACCGCTTTGGCAACAAGACGGATCCGAGGGACCTCGTCAAAGTCGTGCTTGCCGACGCCGCCCGTGCCGACACGATCCAGATTGTCAATCAGGCGGCCTCTGCCCAGGCCGGGACCATCTACATTCTCGCTTCTCCCGAATTCAACAGGCGATAGGAAGACCATTTTATGGGAAAATTCATGCTCAACCGGCGCGCCTTTCTTGTCTCTGCCTGCAGCATTGCGGCGGCGCCCTTGCTGACACCTGCCACTTTTGCAGCCATGCCGGGCGAAAACCGCTTCGTGACCATCGTGCTGCGCGGCGCCATGGACGGCTTGTTTCTCGTCCAGCCCTATGGCGATGCGGAACTGAAGAAGTGGCGGCCGGATTTTGCGTTCGACCCTTCCGAAGGCCTGCATGATCTCGACGGCCACTTCGGCCTGCATCCGGATGCCGGCGCGCTGATGCCGCTTTGGAAAGATGGTGAACTGGCCATTGTGCATGCGGTTTCAACCCCTTACAGAGATGCGCGCAGCCATTTCGACGGACAGGACATGCTCGAATCGGGCGGGGCCGAGGTCAAGGGGCAAAAGTCCGGCTGGCTGAACCGCTGCCTTTCGGTCATTCCGCGCTCCAATGCCGCAAGAGCCATTGATATCAATACCTCTGCGGAGTTGATCCTCAGTGGTCCCAATCCGGTTGATGTGTGGTCGTCCAAGGCCGATCTGACGGTGCCTGCCGATGAACTTGCCTTTTTGACCCGGCTTTACCGGTCAGACCCGCCATTCGCCAAGGCGATGGAAGAAGCCGTGGCTGCCGACAGCGACGCCGACAAGGTGTTCGGCAGCGATGTCCGCGGCGCCAAGATCTCGGACATGGCGCGATTGACGGCCGGCATGCTGAAAGGCGACTACCGGATCGCCAGCTATTCGATCAATGGCTGGGATACCCATATCGGCCAGCGCAATATCTTCAAGAAACCGCTCAAGGATCTGGTTGAAAGCATCCTCGCGCTGAAGGAAGGGCTTGGCCCGGACATCTGGAGCAAGACTACGGTGCTGGTGATGACGGAGTTTGGCCGCACAGTGCGCCAGAACGGCTCGCGCGGCACCGACCACGGCACGGGCGGGGTGGCATTGATCGCCGGCGGCGCCGTGCGCGGCGGCAAGGTCTATGGCAAATGGCCTGGCCTGAAAGAAAACCAATTGCTGGAAGACCGCGACCTCAACCCGACCGGCGACGTGCGCGAAGTGGCCGCCAACCTGTTGATGGCCCAGTTCGGAATTTCGAAAGGCGATGTGACCAACCAGATATTTCCGGGAATTGAGATGGCAGGCGGTCAGGCGGGTTATTTGCGGTGAGGATTAGCCCTTGTAGATGGTCTCTCGGTGGAAACGAAGGTAGTTCAGGCTGGGTCGTTCTTCCTGATTGGCTGGAACCAAGAGGCGTCCAGTCTTGTTGATGAGCGATCCAATTTCATCCGGAATTGCATCCCTTACAGTGAGAATCCTGAAATCATTGTCGAATCCGATCAGTCCTCTGTCAAACAACCAGTGAATAGTCCCCGAAAGCGCCAGTCCGTTTCGAATACTGTCCGGCCCATTGTCCGCAACCGGTTTAATATGGGCGGCTTGGACTTCCGGCCGCCCTCCACCATTAAGCAGCTTTAGACCTGTAACCGCGCAACGCCGATCATATGCTCGCTGGACTTGTCTTGTGAAAGCGCGGTCTCGAAAGGGGCGGGTAAAAGCGATTTGTGGCCGCTGTTCACCTGAATCATAGGTTGCCTGTTCACCTTCATTCAATTGGAAAAGCAATTCAGCATCATTAATTTCCGGCCAATCAACTTTGGATGAAAACCCGGCGCTTATAATGGCTCGGAATTCATCATCTGAAATATTTCTCACTGCGCGACCAAATGCGCCCTTGTTGACGGTTCCGTCGTCCTTTCTCAATATTTTCTCAAAAGACTTAAATCCGTCGCTAAATGGTACTTTCTCGTCAAAATTTATAAAACCTTCGAGTAGGGCGTAGAATAAATCAGGGTTGCTTCTGTCTTCAATAATTTTGGACACTGTGGCGGTACCGAAATAGGCTAATTCGCCGCCGCCACGTCTCGGTTGATAATAGACTATCTGATCCCCGACAGCCTTCTCAACTTGATTAAGGTATGTCCTTGGAAAGTGGTATCTTTCTTCCAACTGATCGTCATATCCAGAATCGATTTTTGTTGTGAATACCGCTTTCATCCGACAGCGTCCTAGGCCCTGTTGACAAAGTGGATTCCCAAATCATCTGAATTCTGATTCAAAGCTTCCTTTTGGGAGGCTGATATGGCTCGTGGTGACCTTACTGACGCTGAATGGAAGATTATCGGGACACTATTGCCGTCAGAGCGG
>JBGSIT010000092.1:0-130360 GCA_041742335.1 Rhizobiaceae bacterium | reverse complement strand
ATCGAGCGCATGTTCAACAAACTCAAGCAGTTCCGCCGCATCGCAACCCGCTTCGACAAAACCGCCGCATCATTCGCCGCATTCCTGGCAATCGCTTCAACAAAGATTTGGCTGCCATACTTTGTCAACAGGGCCTAGTTCGCCTTCAACGGTGAACTGACCATGGAACTTATAATTTGATGCGTCCCGATACATATAATCAATACGGGTTATTTGCGTCATTCTTGAAATCCGATTGGCAAAATCGAACGCAATTTACAACCATATATTGCAAAAATCCAGCGCCATCATTCCGCAGGCACCGGCGTCGGTTTTCCTTCGGGGTCCAGCGCCACCATCACAAACACCGCGTCGGTTACCTTTTCCATATGCGGGGTAAGGTAGCGTTGCGCCCAGGCTTCCACCTTGAGCGTCAGCGAGGTGCGTCCGACCCGGGTTATTTCGGTATAGATGCACAAGGTGTCGCCGATCTTGACGGGCATGGCGAAGGCCATTTCCTTGACGGCGGCGGTCACGACGCGGCCGTGGGCGCGTTCGGCGGCGCGGATGCCGCAGGCCAGATCCATCTGGCTCATCACCCAGCCGCCGAAAATGTCGCCGGCGGCATTGGCGTCGGCCGGCATGGCGAGTGTCCGCAATGTCAGTTCTCCACATGGCTTTTCGTTCATAAATCGAGGTTCCTGGATTTGCTTCGCTTGTTTTGACTCAGTTGAGGCAACTTGCCTGCACTTTGTTGATCGCCGATTTTGAACCCGTCAAGATGAAGGTGGCCGAAGGAACCTTGCCCGAAAGATCTTCCATGGTCATTGAGCGGCTTGATCTCAAGAGTTCGGCCAGCGGGCTTTCGAAGGCCGCCTTGCCGGCCATGGCGCCATCCATGCCCTGATAGACCATGTCTTGTTCCACAGCGATTTTATCGAAATTGAATTTGAAGCGGGAATTGAAATTGTAATCGCCGCCGGGAGGATAATTGTCCGGCGCCACCGGCAGCAAGCGGATCCAGAAGGCGCCAGGTTCGCCGCACTGGACAGACAATTCATGGGCGGCATTGCCCAAGGGCTGACAAATGCGTGCTACCATCACCTTGCCACCCTCATCTTCTTCCAGGCCGGCTGTCCAGGCGGAACACTCCTCGGCCGCGGCCGGGGCTGCGGCGAGGAACAGTGCAACCAGGCCAAAGCGGATTATCATGCTGATCTCCATAGTTTTGACAGGGCAATGAAAGACGGCTTTTGTGAAAAATGCAATGTTCGGCTGCCTGTCAATCCTTGAGGCGCAATTCGTCGCCCGCCATGGTCACCGAACTCAGTGTTTCGAGAAAGTTCATGCCCAGCAGGCTCTTGTCGAGTCTTCCCGGTTGGGCGATTCCGGCCTGCACATTGCGGCGTCGAATGGCGCCGACCGCCACTTCGTCAAGTTTGACCATGGCCGTCTTGGCAGGGCCGTTTGCCGTCATCACGATGCGGTCGAAACTCAACCCGCCCGGATCAAGCCCCAACCTTTGGGCGTCCTCATAGGTCAGGGCAATGCCGGTCGCGCCGGTATCGACCATCATGGCAATTGGCTTGCCGTTGATCGAGGCATCCGCCTCGTAATGTCCGTTATCGGATTTATAAAGGATGACTTCCGAAAATCCGTCGCCATTGGCAACTGTGACCGTATGGCCCGGATTGAGGGCGGCCAGCATTCGTCCGCTGATGTTTCTTGCGTCGTCCTTGTAAAGCCAGACGACGACCAGCCCAAGGATGATGATGGCCCAGACAGCCAGATTGCGGGCCGCCGTTGCAAAATTCCTTTGGGTGGCAAACAGCCCGCCGGCCATGACCAGGGCGATGATGGAAAGATAGCTGAGTCGCATCAGCTGGTTTTCGCCCAAGCCCAGGGATTGCCCGCCGTTATGGTAGAGAATCAGGATTGCCAGAAGAAAAATGATGGCGAATATCAGCAGTCGGCTCATCAGATGCTATTCTCTCTTGCCATTCTGGTGCGGCGGGTCTCCCGTCTGGGTTTGCGCTCCACGCCTTCAAGGCGCGCCGGCAGGCTCTCCATGATCTTGTCGCGCTCCAGATCAGTATAATTCGTCCATGCGCCGATTTCCGCGCTCGTGCGGCCGCAACCGAAGCAATAGCCGGTCTTGTCGTCAATGGAGCAAACGAGAATGCAGGGCGATTTCATCAAAGTTCCTTTAAAACCCTTGTGTCAGATATCGGTGTTTCAAACCAAAAGGGCAAGGGCGGAAAATGCCGCAATTTCCGAAATTTGCTGACTTGCGCCGATCGTGTCACCGGTATGGCCGCCTATCTTGGCTGTGACATAACGGCTATGGGCTTGAACCAGGCCGGCGACCGCGCCGGCGGCAACGACTGACGCCAGCAAGCCGGCGGCAGGCCATAACAACAGAATGCAGGCCGCAGCACATGTGCCATAGGCAATCAGCGCGGCCTGCTCTTCGGGCGCACCCGATGATGCGGCCACGCCATCGGTGCGCGCGGGAGCCGTCGCCGACCAATGCCAGACCATCGCCGTCCGGCTGATTGCCGCCACGGCCAAAACCAGCATCGGGCTTTCAAATGGCGTCAGATGACCGGCGAGGCTAGCAAGCGCGCTGACCCTGATGCCGAAAGACAGGATCAGCGCTACTGCGCCATAGGTTCCAATCCGGCTGTCGCGCATGATCGTCAGAATGGAGTCACGCGTCCTGCCGCCGCCAAAACCATCGGCCATGTCGCAAAGACCGTCTTCATGCAGACACCCGGTCACCAACGCTTGCAAACCAAGCGCAAGGAAAGCCGCAAGCACGGGGTCGGCGTTCATTGCCGTCAATATGCCAAAACAGGCGGCCACCGGCAGCCCAATCAAAATTCCGGCCAAAGGAAAAGCCTGCACGGTCCGGCTGAGACTGCCGTCATGGCCAACGAAGAAGCGCTTCGGCATGGAAATCCGGCTCAAAAAGCCCATGGCCCGGGCGAGGTCGTCGGTGTAGTCGGCAAAGTTCAAAACCGTCTTCCTTAGGCTGACGCGACATGACGGGGCGCGATTGGCCATTGCCGCATGCCTGATGCAGTTCTATTAGAAGTGCCATCTTTTTGAAAATATGAAAACGACAATTCTGGAGAGTCTTCCGACATGAGCGTTACAGGCCTGCCATTTGATGATTTCCGCGCCTTGCTGAAGGACTTGCCGGGTCCCGACAGCCGGGCGCTCGTGGATGCGCGCGAGCGCGACAGCCAACTGACCAAGCCGCCGGGTGCACTCGGACGCCTGGAGGAGATCGCTTTCTGGCTGGCGGCATGGACGGGCCGGAAACCGGCAGTCAACCGCCCGCTGGTGGCGATCTTTGCCGGCAATCACGGCGTCACCCGTCAGGGCGTCACGCCCTTTCCCAGTGAGGTGACGGCCCAGATGGTCGGAAATTTCTCGGCTGGCGGCGCAGCCATAAACCAGATTTGTGCGGCTTATGATCTCGGCCTCAAAGTATTCGACCTGGCGCTGGAAGTGCCGACCGGCGACATAACGCAGGAAGCGGCTCTGTCGGAGCGTGATTGCGCCGCAACGATGGCCTTCGGCATGGAGGCCATTGCCGGCGGAACTGATCTCCTGTGCATCGGCGAGATGGGCATCGGCAATACAACGATTGCTGCGGCCATCAATCTGGCGCTTTACGGTGGTTCGGCGGCAGACTGGGTTGGTCCGGGGACCGGTTCGGAGGGGGAGATTCTGGCGCGCAAGATTGCTACCGTTGATAAAGCCGTAGCCCTTCACAAGGACCATCTGGATGATCCACTGGAAATCCTGCGTCGTCTTGGGGGGCGTGAAATCGCGGCAATGGCGGGCGCAATTCTGGCAGCCCGCGTTGAGCGCATTCCGGTGATTATCGACGGCTACGTCGCCACTGCCGCAGCCGCCATCCTGAAGGCCGCCAATCCTGCCGCCCTTGATCATTGCCTGATCGGCCACGTTTCCGCCGAGCCCGGCCATATGCGCGCCATTGAAAAACTCGGCAAGACGCCAATCCTTGCGCTTGGCATGCGTCTGGGCGAGGGCACGGGGGCCGCACTGGCCGCCGGCATTGTCAAGGCTGCGGCGGCCTGCCATTCCGGCATGGCGACCTTTGCCAGCGCCGGTGTTTCCAACAAGGATTGATTGTGACATTCCGATAGTGGAAGTTGGCCCCGCCTCGGGGCCAGTTTCGGCTCCATGATTGAAATGGAAATGCGATGTCGGGACCAATCGAGAAGAAAAATGGATTGGCGCATCTTTTTGCCGCCGCCGCCTATTCAGCCTTCGGCTTCCGGCGAATGCTGAAAGAGACCGCCTTTCGCCATGAATTGCTTTACGGCGTCTTTCTGCTCGGGCTGTTGGTCTGGGCAGCGGTCCCGATGGAGAAAATCCTTGTTGCCGCAATTCTGCTGTTGGTGCTCTTCGCAGTCGAGGCGCTCAATACCGCCATTGAGGAATTGACCGACAGGGTGTCGCCGGAAATCTCGGATGCGGCGCGCAATGCCAAGGACCTGGGTTCTTTTGCCGTCTTTTGCCTGCTGGTCGCAAATGCCGGCTATTGCGGCTTCCAGCTCTGGCTGGCGCTGGGCTGACGGCGGGGCAGGGGTCAGGCGAAGCTTTTTTTCTTTTTGCGATCAATGCTGACCGTATCTTCGACCGCAGGAATGGATTGCAATACCCGCTTGGCGGGAAGGATGGCGATCGCCTCGGTGCCTTCGCGCAATTTTGACTTCAGCATGAACTGGCCGTCATGCTTGTGCAGGATCGCTTGGACGATGGGCAGTCCAAGCCCGGTGCCCTGTTCGGCGCTCTTGATGGCAATAGAACCCTGCCCGAATGCCGAAAGCACAATGGGGATTTCTTCCTCGGCGATTCCGGGGCCGTTGTCGCGGACCGCAACATATTGACCGCCGCTGGCCGTCCAGCCGACCTTGACATTGATCTCACCGCCATTTGAGGTGAATTTGACGGCGTTGGACAAGAGGTTGAGGACAACCTGGCGCATGGATTTTTCATCAACCCAGATCGCTGGCATCGTCCGTTCAAAGTGATCGATGATGCGGATGTTCTTGGAACGAGCCTTGAGTTGCACCATGCCGACGCAATCATCCGCGATATCAACCAATTGCACTGCGTCTTCAGACAGGTGATAGCGCCCCGCCTCGATGCGTGACAGGTCGAGGATTTCGTTGATCAGATTGAGCAGATGCTGGCCGGAACTATGAATGTCTGCGGCATATTCCTTGTATGTGGGGTTGTTGAGTGGGCCAAGGACTTCCGTTTCCATCACCTCGGAAAAACCGAGGATCGCATTGAGCGGCGTTCTGAGTTCATGGGACATGGAGGCCAGAAAACGGGATTTGGCGAGATTGGCTTCCTCGGCGCGCCGGCGCGCTTCGTCGGACAATGAATTGGCGGTTTCAAGCTCGGCAATCAGGTTGTCTTTTTCGGATTGAAAGGCCAGGTTCTTCCGGTTGGCATGATAGAGCCGGTCATTGATGTAGAAAAAGAAGGTCACGGCCGTCGAAAGCATGGCAGTCAGGCCGATATCCATGGGATCGCGGGTCAGATAGGCATTCACGCCCAGCGCCATGATCACCGGCACGAACATGAACAGGGTTGCGCCGCGCAGCATGAAATTGGCAAGCGCCGATGCCGAGATGGCAATCAGCAGGGTCGCGCCCTTGTAGAATTCGAATGTCGATGAGTTGCATTGATCGCATCCGATCATGGCGAAATAGCACCAGCAGAAGCCGTTGATGATCTGTCCGATCAACAATCTGATGCGCCAGGTTCGCGCGACGCCGGGCAGAGGTTCGGCCTTGCGCGCTTCCCGCGCCATCAGCACGTTGATGGAATGAACGCCCAGAGTGACGAACATCCACGGGAACAACTGCAATTCGGTTGAAAAGTGCGTGGAGATCAGGGCGACCATGAAAACGAACAGCGGTATGGCCGATGCGCTTTGCAACGTGTTGGATAGGTGCAATTGCAGCATGTCCATTTCAAATCCGGAGGATACACCCTGGCTAGACTGCAGTTTTTCGCGCGTGTCGCGAACGGTTTTGGACAGCGCATGATTGTTGCGGACACGCGTTTTGTCCACGATGTTCTTGTCCGGCGATGATGACGCGCGCATATTCATGGTGTTGTCTGGTGTCCGGGCCCTGTGAAGACACAGGATAGTGCCCATTCCTTAAAAAGATGCTTCCAAAGCGATGATTCAGGGTGCTACTCAAATTCATTTACGACGCACGCCATCCAGTCCGATTCCTGTGAAGTTTTTGATAATGCGATGAATATCAGATATATACGCGAGACAATTGTTGCGATCTGCTTTCTGGTTCTGCTCGTCTTGATTGCCGTGAAGGTCAATGAAGGCGACCGGAGCGAATTCAGAGGCGCCGTCCGCGTGGTGGATGGCGACACGATTGTCATGGACGGCGAAAGATTGCGGCTGGCGGGCCTCGATGCGCCGGAAATTTATCAGGCCTGCTATTTTGACAAGGTCGAGTGGATGTGCGGTCTGGCGGCGCGCGACCAGCTTGAACGGTTGGTCCGGGGGGCGGATCTGGTGTGCAAGGCCGGACGGCGCGACAAATACCGTCGACCGCTGGTCATTTGTAAAGCCGGCGGCATTGAAATCAACCGTGAAATGGTGCGGACCGGTCTTGCCGTGGACTACGGTTCCTATGTCGAGGAAGCGGAAATGGCACGCGCTGAAAGCCTTGGCCTTTGGGCGAGCCGCTTTGAAAGGCCGGAGATCTGGCGTCGTCATAATGGTGCCATGGACGGCGTCATGGATTCTCGGGTCGAGCGTTTTTTCTCCGGCATTTGGGCTTCCATTGCGGCTTTCTTTAATGTCAGGTGATCAGGACCAAAGGGTTTTGCGATGAAGCTTTATGACAGCGACTGGGCGCCCAATCCGCGCAGGGTGCGGATTTTCATGGCGGAAAAGGGCATTGATGTCGAACGCGTGCCGGTGGACCTGGCCGGCGGCATTCACCTCGAAGAGGCCTTTGCAAAGATCAATCCGCTTCGCCGGGTTCCCGTTCTGGAACTGGACGACAGCACGTTGATTTCCGAATCGGTCGCCATTTGCCGGTATTTCGAGGAGATCCATCCCGAACCGCCGCTTTTCGGGCAAGGCCCTGCCGAAAAGGCGATTGTCGAGATGTGGAACCGGCGCGTCGAACTCAATTTTTACAACAGCGTCTCGGCATCGTTTCGGCATTTGCATCCCGGCATGGCCAAGGCGGAAAATCCGCAGGTGAAGGAATGGGGCGAAGCCAACAAACCCAAGGCGGTTGCGGCGCTCAGATTATTTGATGCCGCCCTGGCGGAAAGGGATTTTATCGCTGGCAGGCATTTTTCCATCGCTGATATAACCATGCTGGTCGGGTTTGATTTCATGAGGACCGCACGTATCCGTTGCCCGGAAGACTGCCTGAATGTGCTGGCCTGGTATCGCCGCGTGTCATCGCGCCCAAGCGCGAGCGCACAATAATATGGTGCAAAAATGCCAGATGAAGATCGCATCCGGGAACTGTCACGCCGCATCGAGCGGTGCCGCATCTGCATTGAACAGCCGGCAGGCGGGGCTGACCGAAAGTTGCCGCATGAACCGCGTCCGGTCGCCGTGCTTTCATCAAAGGCGCGCATATTGATTGCCGGACAGGCGCCGGGTTTGAAGGTCCATCAAACCGGCGTGCCATTCAATGACGCCTCGGGCGACCGGTTGCGCGACTGGCTGGGGGTCGACCGCGAGGCTTTCTATGATGCGGACAAATTTGCCATCCTGCCCATGGGGTTTTGTTTTCCCGGCTATGACGCATCGGGTTCGGACTTGCCGCCGCGCAAGGAATGCGCTCCGGTCTGGCGGCAACGGGCGTTGGACGAAATGAAGCAAATCAGGCTGATATTGGCCATCGGCGGCTATGCGCAGGCCTGGCATATGGGCAGAGACCGCCCGGCAAACATGACCCAGACTGTGCAGCAATGGTCGAAATGGCTGGCGCATGGTATCTTGCCGGTGCCGCATCCCAGTTGGCGCAACACCGGCTGGCTGAAAAAGAACCCCTGGTTTGAAGCAGAATTGCTGCCGCATTTGCGCGCGGAAGTTTTGCGGTGGATTCATGAATAAACGCCATAACTCCGATTTGGATTGTGATAAAGAGAAGCGGATATTTTCAATGAGGATTATGATGGATCGCCTGGACCGCAAGATACTGCGCCTTTTACAAGAAGATTCCACGCTGGCGGTGGCCGATCTGGCCAAGAAAGTCGGACTATCGACCACGCCTTGCTGGCGGCGGATCCAGAAGATGGAAGAAGACGGCGTCATCCGCCGGCGCGTCGCCTTGCTTGATCCGGCCAAGGTCAACACCAAGGTAACGGTGTTCGTTTCGATACGGACAAATGCCCATTCCATCGAATGGCTGAAGCGTTTTTCCGAAGTGGTGGCGGAATTTCCCGAAGTGGTGGAATTCTACCGGATGAGCGGCGATGTGGATTATCTGTTGCGCGTCGTCGTACCCGATATTGCCGCCTATGACGCTTTCTACAAGCGGATGATCGCCAAAATCGAAATCCGCGATGTCTCTTCGGCCTTTGCCATGGAGCAGATCAAATATTCCACCGAATTGCCGCTGGATTACATGGTGCTTGAGGCGAGCAAGTCTCAAGAGGATTGAATCGGCTTCCGGTGGCAGCGTTTCGTTGAAAAGAAGCAGGAACTCAACCCAACCCGATTTTTTGCAAAACCTTGTCGCTCGTCAGTTCCTTGACCGCGTCCCTGCCGATCCAGCGCGCGGTCTTGTCGGGGCTTTCAGCCAGCTTTTCGGCCAACAGCAAGGCCGGCGCATGACAGGTGCTGTTGCGCTTGCCGATCTGCCGCAGGGCCCAATTGACCGCTTTCTTGACAAAATTTCTTGGGTCGCCGGCCTGCCGTTCGATGATGGGTAGCCAAGCCAGAATGGTAGCGTCGGGTTGTTTTTTCATATGAACCGCGCCCCATGCCATCATCGCAAAAGCTGTGCGGCGGACGAACTCCCGGTCGTCAGCCGCAAATTCGGATACGAGAACTTCATGCAGTCCGGCTTCGACGAAAAGATCGGCGGAGTGGTCGACGATTTCCCAGGAATTGAATTGGCAAGCCCATGACCGGGCTTGATCGAGGCCGACCTTCTTGGGTTCTTCGGTGAAAGCCGCCAGCAATCGCGCCTCGCGGATGCCGCTTTGCCAAAGCTCGATGGCGCGCTGATGGTTTTTGCCGATCTGGCGCGCCATGGGTCTTAAAACCGCATTTGGAATGCCCAGCGCATTGTCCGTGCTGATGCCAAAGCGCGCCATGCCGGCGATATTGGCGTCATTGCGCAGCGATTTCAGCCGGGCAATGACGTCGTCGGCGGTCGCGGAGGGCGACAGGCTCATTTCTTTTCCAGGCGCGCCAGCAATGAGGACGTATCCCAGCGATTGCCGCCCATATCCTGGACATCGCCGTAAAACTGGTCGACCAGGGCGGTCACGGGCAATTTGGCGCCGTTGCGCCGGGCTTCGGTCAGGCAGATGCCGAGATCCTTGCGCATCCAGTCAATGGCGAAGCCGAAATCATATTTGCCGGCATTCATGGTCTTATAGCGGTTTTCCATCTGCCAGGAGCCGGCGGCTCCCTTGGAAATAACTTCGATGACCTTTTCGACATCAAGCCCCGCCCGCTTGGCAAAATGCACGCCTTCTGCAAGACCCTGCACCAGTCCGGCAATGCAGATCTGGTTGACCATCTTGGTCAATTGCCCCGATCCCGCCGGCCCCATCAGGCCGACCATCCGTGCATAAGCGGCAATCACCGGCTGCGCTGTCTCAAATGTCTCCGGCTTGCCGCCGCACATCACGGTCAGCACGCCATTCTCTGCGCCCGCCTGGCCGCCAGACACCGGGGCGTCGATGAAACCGCAACCCTTCGCCTGGGCGGCGGCTTCCAGTTCGCGGGCCACTTCGGCGCTGGCCGTGGTGTTGTCGATGAGTATCGCACCGGACTCCAAAGCGGAGATGACGCCATCCGGACCAATGGTCACGGCGCGCAAATCCTCGTCATTGCCAACGCAGGTGAAAACAAAATCGGCGCCTTCCGCAGCCTTGGCCGGTGTCGGCATCGCCTTGCCGCCAAATTGCGCCACCCATTTTTCCGCCCGCGCGCCGGTGCGGTTATAGACCGTCACCTCGTGGCCGCCCTTGACCTTGAGATGGCCGGCCATTGGGTAACCCATGACGCCCAAACCGATAAAAGCCACTTTTGCCATTTTTCGCTCCCGATGCTTTTTGATGCGGTTGGTTTAACCGAAAGCGCAAGGTCGCGGAAGGGCAAAAGTCTCTGTCGTGCATCAAGCTAACTGAAAATGTAGTACTGAAAAAAATAATAGAGAAGCGAACAAATAATATTCGTGACAATGAAAATGATGGTAGCGGGCCGGGGCCCATCCACTATTTTTCCTGCAATCTTGCATATCGTGAATATTAACCCGGTAGCAATCAGCGAAGAAGCACAAACAACCAGCCATGTGGCCGGGTCGTAGTCAAAGCCGCTGTCCATCAAATATTTGGCAATGGATGTGTTGTCCGACGCGAAAACGCTAAACAAGCCGTTTGCGCCTATGAAAACAGTCAGCATCATAACAAAGTTCAGGGACAAGTAGGTCGCCCACTTGTTGGCTTCGGATTCAGCTTCCACTGCGTCGTCGACGAAGACCTCGCTTTCAGGCGCCGCCAGATTCACCAAATATCCAATCACTCCGAACAGCACGATCCCGATAATGGCTGCAATTACCCCGGTGGGAAGCCCAACATCCGCGGTTGTCGAAAAATATCTGATGGAAACGAAAAGCAGCGATGCAATCAGCGAAAAGACAATCGCATTGGATGCTCTGTGATCCTTCAAGCTTTTCATATGCCTCGGCCCGATCCTGACCATCCTGGCCATCAGGTGTAGTTGGGCAAAGCCTTTCAGCAGGGTGTCGAGAAAGGGTACGGTCATGGCGACGGTTCCAGATCTGGTGTTGCTCTAGTTTTGGGTGATCGTAAAGTTGACTTTGGGCCGACGCCGTCCAAAGTCGTTCGGCAGGTAGGTGGAAAGATCATTGATTTCCACTTCAAAATGCCCGCCCGCAGGGACGGAAAAGCTGCCGCTATAATATTTGCCCAGAAACTCGCCTTTGACGATTTCGATGTTGAAACTCTTGTAAATTTTCCCCGTTCGCGCAGCGATTGCGTGAGTGGCGGTGAATGAATTGATGAGTCTGGAGAGAATATTCTCGTGATCCGGGAAATCGACGTCGGCAATGGCGAACAACCGTCTCAACTCGGCTTTATCGGTCCTGGCGCATTGCCGGAGGGAATTGCCGAACCAGACGTGAAACTTGTAAAACCGCCGTGATGGCGTTGTGATCCTGCCTTCGTGATAGGCATTGAGCCAGGCGGCATCAATTTCGGTTCTATCGAATGTTTTATACAGGTATTTTCGTAGTCCTGCTTTCGATTTGATCAGGCAACTTGTCTGCATTTCATCGCGGAATACCGAAACGGTGGTTGCTGCCTTGTCCCCGGCCTTGCCTACTTCGCGATATTTGACGTTGAAGATCGGGTCAAATGTGGTTTCCAGAGCATCTCCGCCGAACACATAAGCGAAGCGGTAGGAATTGCCGCGCTTGTGAAGGTCTGAACCGCTGATCCGGCTCTTTTTCAACGCTTCCCAGCAAAGGCTCTCCGATTGCGTCTTTTGCAGATACAATAATTCGCCGCCCTTCAAGCCCACGGATTTGCACAATGGATAGGCCATGCTCGCCGCTGAAACGGTTCCTGCCAGTGAAAAGAATACAAGCACAAAAACAAGGATACGCATTTCTCTTCTCCTTGGTAACTCGGAGGCGCCATTCCATCGATTGGCTTTCACGGCCCATCCAAGGGGCGCTCAGATATTACGAGACAAATATTCCGACGGGTGGCATGAGTAGAGGCAAGTCGAAATGTGTCGAAAAATTTGTAGATGAAGTCTGGTCTTGAACTGAAAGACTTATTTCAAATATTGCGAAGTGCAACTAACCGCGCGCAATCATTGATTGTGTATTCTTGCAATTTTTTATTTGACTTCTGTATGGTCTAGCCAAATCGTGCGATCACCAGATCTCCGCCGATTGGCTCTGCATTTTCCAATCGAACCGTGATGGCGCGGGTTTCCACGATGGAAAATCCGGCCGCTGACAAAGTGCGGGCCAGATAGGCAGCCGAATGTGCGAAACGCTGATGCGGACCGACCATGAAGTCGCGGCCGTCAAGGGTGGAATCCGGCAAGGTTTCGGATGAAAAAATGAACAGGCCGCCGGGCGTCATGTTCTCCGCCACGCCGAAAAATGTTTCTTCCAGAAAACCGAGATAGGGCAGCACGTCTGTGGCCGTGACGAGATCGAACGGGCCGTCCTCGTTGTCCTCGAGAAAATCAACGACTTCGGCGACGTAAAGCGTTTCGTAAAGGTCTTTCTCGTGGGCGATCTCAACCATGTTTTCCGAAATGTCGAGGCCGGTCAGGTCTTCGACCATATCGCGCAGCGTGCCGCCGGTCAGGCCGGTGCCGCAGCCCAGATCCAGCATCTTCTTGAAAGGTCCGAGATTGAGTTCCTGCAGGCGCTGGCGCACCAGAACCGGCACGCAATATTCAAGCTGCTCGACGAGGATGTCCTCGAAGGCTTCCGCGTGCTGGTCAAACAGGGTTTCGACATAGGCTTCCGGCGCCCGTGGGGGCGTATTGCCAAAACCCATCGAGGCGAGGCGGACGGAGGCGCCGCCATGATCTTCCGGATCAAGCTCCAGCACTTTGCCATAAGCGCTCGCGGCAGCGGCAAAGTCGCCCGACTTTTCCAGCGCCAATGCTTCATTATAGGCCGCAGCCAAGGCCTGCTCGTCTGTCTTTTTCGTTTTCTTGCTCATGGCGGTTGCATAAGCGCAGAAAACGGTTTTGGCAATGCGCTTTGGAGGCCTAATGAAGGATCAATTCGCCCTTCAGGGCGCGCCATTCGGATGCGGCAATCAGTTGCCGGTGCACATATTTCACCGAATGCAGCGGCCCTTCCAGCTTCTCCTGCCAGAATTTCAGGAAAGCATGCATTTCGGGGAAGTTGGGAGCCAGATCATAATGTTGCCAGATAAAGGTTTGCAGGATGGTCGGATGATCCGGCATGCGGTAGAGAATTTGCGCCGTCGTCAAGCCGTAGCCTTGCATTTGCATTTCCAGGTCTTTTCGCATGAAACCCTCACTCCGTTGTGGGTCGACATGCAAATTAGACGACCGAAATCGTTAACGGAACATGAACGTCCGGCAATGACTATTCACAAAATTGTTATATAACAAGATGTTAGCAGCCTTTATTGGTGAGTGCTGCCAGTTTTCGACCTAGCGCTTGAGATGGCGTGTCAGGCGGTTTTCAAGCCAGGCCCAGACATTGCGCAGGATTTCCACCATCACCAGGTAGAAAATGGCCGCCCAAAGATAGGTCTGGTAATCGAAAGTGCGCGAAAACGCCCTGCGGGTTTCGCCCATAAGGTCGAACACAGTCACCACGGCAACGATAGCCGAGCCCTTGATCATCAGGATGATTTCATTGCCGTAAGGCCTGAGGGCGACAATCAATGCCTGGGGCATGATGATCTTGATGAAGGCCTGGCGTTTATTCAGGCCCAGTGCGGCAGCACCTTCAACCTGGCCGCGCGGCACGCTTTCGATCGCGCCGCGAAGGATTTCAGCCTGATAGGCGGCGGTGTTGAGCGTGAAGGAAAACAGCGCGCAATTGAAGGCATCGCGGAAAAACCACCAAAGACCGAGCGAATCCATTTGTGTCTTGAAGGTGCCGAGGCCGTAATAGATCAGGTAAAGCTGGGCCAGCAGCGGGGTGCCGCGAAAAATGTAGACGTAGATATAGGCGAAACCGGAGATGATTTTCCACTTGCTCATCCGGGCAAAGGCCAGGGGCAGCGAAAGCACTGCGCCGCTGACAATCGAGATCGCCACCAGGGTCAGCGTGACACCCAGTCCGCTGATATAGGACGGTCCATATTTGAAAAACTTTTCGGTGTCCCACCCGTCGATCATGATCTTGCCAAGGCCGACAAAGACCAGGCCCCAGACCAGCATTGCCAGCACACCGACAATCAAAGATTTCGAAATGGCGCGCCTGACCTCTGGCGGGGCGGGTTGCGGCGGCAGAAGTTCGGTGACGTGGGTCAATGCCGCGCCTCCGCTTTACGGGTTTGCGTCTCGATCCATGAAAAGACAACGGAAGAGAGCACCGCGAGGGCCAGAAACAGGATGCAGGCAATGCCGAAGAAGGTGAATGCGTCCTTGGTAACCTTTGCCGCAATACCGGTCTGGCGCAGGATGTCGGGCAAACCGACTACGGAAACCAAAGCGGTATCTTTGAGAAGGGACATCCAGAGATTGCCAAGCCCGGGCAGGGCGATCTTGACAAGTTGCGGCATGATGATCAGCCGCATGGTTTTCGACCGTCGCAAACCGAGGGCGTCACCCGCTTCATATTGCCCGTGTGGTATAGCCCTGAAGGCGGAAAGCAGCACTTCGGAACAATAGGCGGAAAAAACCATGCCCAGCGCCACCATGCCTGCGACGAAGGAATTGATTTCTATCACACCGTCATAGCCAACTGACGCGGCCACCCGTTGAATCAATATCTGCAGGCCGTAATAGATGATGAACAGGGTCAGCAGTTCCGGCAGACCGCGAAACAGGGTCGTATAGATGTCGGAAGCCAGCCGAAGCGATTTTTCATTGGATTGCTTGGCCAAAGCAAGAAAGAAGCCGGCAAACAGGCCAATGGGCAGAGTGCAGATGGCAAGGCTGGCGGTGACATAGAAGCCACGCATGATTTCATCGCCCCAGCCTGCGTCACTGCAACTCAATTGCGTGCCGGCGGCGAAAATAGTGAAGATCCCGAATGAGCCGCAAAGCGGATCAAGAAACGTCAATATCGGTTCGAGCATAGACCAGATGGCCGCAAATATCGCGCCGATGAATGACGTTATGAAATCCCAGACGGTTCCGATCACGGAATACGCTTCCCCAATTGTTCTGCCATTCCCCGCCCGCTTTTCGCGGGTATTTTATGACTTTAGTTTTCAAACAAAAAAGGCGGAAGGGCAAGCCTTCCGCCTCGCTTTTTAGCGCTTCAAGGCCGCTTATTCGCCGTAAACATCTACGGTGAAATACTTGTCGTTGATTTCCTTGTATTTTCCGTTGGCGCGGATGGCGAGGATGGCTGCAGTGAGTTTTTCGCGCAAGGCGTCGTCACCCTTGCGCACGGCAATGCCTGCGCCATCGCCATTGATCACCGGATCGATTGGCAGCGTTGCAAGGATCTTGCAGCAGGCGCCATCTTCGCTCTTGAGCCATTCCGACAAAACAATGACATCATCGACGACGGCGTCAACGCGACCATTGACCAGATCCAGCTTGTACTCTTCCGTGGTCGGATAGAGCTTGAGTTCGGATTTGGACATATGGGCTTCGGCATAGTTTGAATGGGTCGTGGACGATTGCGCGCCAATGATTTTTCCAGCCAGGCTTTCCTCGGTGGCTTCGGTCAGCGGCGAATCCTTCAGCACCGCAACGGCAGGCGGCGTGTTGTAATATTTGCTGGTAAAATCAACCTTTTCCTTGCGCTCCGGCGTGATCGACATGGACGCGATGATGGCGTCAAACTTCTTGGCCTGCAAGGCCGGGATGATGCCGTCCCAATCCTGGGTCACAAAAGTGCATTCAGTCTTCATCTCGTCGCACAAAGCCTTGGCGATATCGATGTCGAATCCGGTCAGCGAACCGTCTGCTTCAAGGTTGTTGAAAGGAGGATATGCGCCCTCGGTTCCGATAATCAGCTTGTCGGCGGCCAAAGCCGAACCGGCGAATGCCGTCAGCACTGCAAATGTCGTCACCATGGCCAAACGTTTTGTAAACTGCATTCTAATTCCCCTGAGTTCGTAACCGTTGCCGGCAGGAGACCGGAAACGGGAGTGAATCTGTTCGTTTTGTTTCAGACGCGGCGGATGTAATCCCGTTTTTTGGCAATAAATCAACAGAAAATTGGACAAGGAAGAGATTTTGCTAATTGAGCAGGTTGAGTATGATTTATTCAATTGATTAGTGTCGTCTGGATTTCATTTGCTTCACGCCTTTATATCATAAAAGACTAAAAAAGACATTCGTGCAACACCTTTCGCAACCGCCTGCAAATTGGGCTCGAATGGCTGGACGGCACGGCAGTATGGCTTTGAAAAAACGTGAAATGAAAGAAGGCGGAGACTTGATGCCTCCGCCTTAAGTTCAAACCTGTATGGCCTGATTATTCGCCGTAAACGTTGAAATCAAAATATTTGTCATTGATTTCCTTGTATTTGCCATTGGCGCGGATGGCAGCAAGCGCTGTGTTGAATTTTTCGCGCAGAGCATCATCGCCCTTGCGCACCGCAATACCGGCGCCTTCACCGCTGATGACGGGGTCAAGCGGCAGGGTTGAAAGCAGTTTGCAGCAAGCGCCATCGCCCGACTTCAACCAATCCTTGAGCGTTACGACATCTTCGACAATCGCGTCCACGCGGCCATTGGCGAGGTCGAGTTTGGATTCGTCTGTTGTCGGATAAAGCTTGAGTTCGGATTTGGTGAAATGGGCTTCGGCATAATTGGCATGGATGGTCGATGATTGTGCGCCGACAACCTTGCCGGCCAGGCCGTCCTCAGTAGCATCCGTTATCGTCGAATCCTTGGCGACGGCGAGTGCCGCAGGCGTCTGGTAATATTTGTCGGTGAAATCGACCTTCTGCTTGCGCTCGTCGGTGATGGTCATGGAAGCAACGATGGCATCGAATTTCTTGGCCATCAGCGCCGGAATGATGCCGTCCCAATCCTGGGTCACGAAGGTGCATTCGGCCTTCATTTCTTCGCACAAGGCTTTGGCGATGTCGACGTCGAAGCCGATCAGGGAGCCGTCTGCTTCCAGATTGTTGAAGGGCGGATAGGCGCCTTCGGTTCCGATGACGAGTTTGTCGGCTGACAGGGCCGGACCGGCAAATGTTGTCAAAGTCGCAAAGATGGCTGCTGCGGCCAGTTGTTTGGCAATACTCATTTTTCATTTCCCTCTACAGTTTGGCCGGCCAGTTTTCTTACTGGTTTGCGGCTAGATGACCTTTTGTTTCTTGGTCTGGGGCAACTTTCCTACTGTTTTGGATGGAAAAGCAACAAAATTCGGTGGGTCTCTGCTTTCGTTTCGTTCCGATTTGCTTTTGATCAACTGTTGAAGTTTTCAGTAACCTTTATGAACACCAGCCCAACAGACAATTCAGCACGGGTTAATGGGGTCATTGATAGGTGTTGGCGCAAGAACGGATCATCAGACTGTTCGAACAAACACAAAAAAGCCCGGAACCTTTGATGTCTGGCCGAGTTATTACAAGGCGATTCCCATCGGGGTCGGGTTTAAACGAGGAAAAATTAATATGGCTATCAATAGGACTTTACTTGCAACTGTCGCCTTTCCGTTGATGTCTCTGGGCTTTGCCCTGCAACCGGCCTCAGCGCAGCCGTTGCGTCCCGCCGTCGTCATGCAGGCGCCTTCGAATGTGGTCATGGTCGCCATGGACGTTGAAGACGCAAAGGCGCGGCTGCGCGCAGCCCGTCAGGCGCTGGCCGACGCCAAGGCGAATGGCGGCGACGTAGACGCAGCCAAGGCCGCAGTGCAGGAGGCGCGCAGTGAACTGGATGCAGCCATGGCCGGTTCGGGCAACGCCAACCAGGATGACAACCAGCAGGCTGGCAAGCGCAAGAAGCAGCAGGGCCAGGATGCCCAGCAGGGTCAGGACAACCAGGACCAGGGCGCCAACCAGAAGAAACGCAAAAAGCAGCAGGCCGATGTCCAGGACAATGGCCAGCAGGACGGCGCCAAAGTGATTGAGGTTCCTGCCGAGAGCAAGGTGAACGGCAATGCCGAGCAACCTGTGAAGAAAAAGAAAAAGAACGCCCAGGTGCAGGATGCCGATACGATGCAGGCAGTCGATCCCGCCCAGCAGGCTGCCGAGCCGACCGTCAAGGACAAAGGTTCGATCGAAGTCATCGACACCAAGCAGAAAAAGAAAAAGCCGTTGGTCCAGGACAATGCCAGTGGTGCGCCTGCTGAAGAAGTCAAGCGCAAGCAGGTCATCGCGGCCGATCCCTCCAAGAGCAATGACACAATTGAATTGCCGGTCAAGAATGGCGCTGCCGTTCTGGACAGCGAAAAGGACGCCGACAATAGCGGCAACGCCAATACCCGCGCCGAACGCCGGAAATTGCGCCAGCAGGCCAAACAAGTGAAAGCGCCGAAATCCGACGCCGAAGCTCAGGCAGGCTTCAAGAACAACAATGTCGAAATCAAGATTGCGCCTGCGCTGAAGCAAAAAGGCGAGGTTGTGCGCACACGCCCGGTCTTTGACCAGCCAGACGGACGCAAGGTGGGCAACGGAGCCAATACCCGCATTGTATTCAACCTCAACAACCGCATTGTCGTCAAAAGCGATGATCGCAACCGGATCGTGGGCGACAAATCGGAAGTGCGCTATGAACGTTTGGATGGCGGCCGGACGCGGGAAATCATCATCCGTGGCGATGGCACCAGGATTGTGACGGTTCGCAATCGCTTTGGTGAAATCATCCGCCGCTCACGCATCGACAACCGCGACCGCGAAGTCGTCATCTTCTTCTCTCCGGAACTGAACCGGGGCGGCGAGCGGCTTTATCTGCGTGATCCCGGTTTGCGGCTGCCGCCGATGCGGCTGACGATCCCGGTCGAGGATTATATCATTGATACATCCTCCAATCCGCGCCGCAACTATCGTGAATTTCTGGCCCGCCCTCCGGTGGAGCAGGTTGAACGGGTCTATTCGCTCGACGAGGTGAAGTATTCGGCCCGAATTCGCGACAAGGTCCGCCGCATTGACCTGGACACGATCACGTTCGACACGGGAAGTGCCGAAATTTCCATGGGTCAGGCCAGTTCGCTGCAACAGGTTGCCAAGGCGATCAACGATTTGCTGGACGAGGATCCGGGCGAAACCTTCCTGATCGAAGGCCACACCGACGCCGTGGGTTCAGATGAATCAAACCTGGTCCTTTCCGACCAACGGGCTGAATCAGTCGCATCGGTGCTGACTGACCTGTTTGCGATCCCGCCGGAAAATCTTGCCACCCAAGGCTATGGCGAACGCTTCCTGAAGGTCGACACCGACGAAGCCGAACGTCTTAACCGCCGCGTCACCATCCGCCGCGTCACGGCCCTGGTTCGCCCGGTCGCCGAAGTCGAATAGCAGGAATTCAATTCAAGCACCAAAGCCGCCGGACCCCCGGCGGTTTTTTGTGTTTTTCAGGCCAGTCCGACAGTCACAAGGATAAAGTCCGCGATGGCATCCGTGTCATCCAGATCGAAGACCGGCAGGTCTTGCCCTTTGACAGGATGGTCCGCCGCAATGGCGACGATATGCGGATCTGTTGGCGCCAAAGGTTCGCGATTGGCCGATTCAAGCCGCCTTGCTTCAATTTTGGGAACCGGTTCGCGTTTGTAACCCTCAATCAAAACAAGGTCGCATGGCGCCAGCCTTGCGAGAATCTCCTTGAGGCTTGGCTCGGGCGCGCCGCGCAATTCGTGCATGATGGCGTATCGTGTTCCCGATACGATGGTGACTTCGTGGGCGCCGGCTTCGCGATGGCGAAAGCTGTCTGCGCCGACCTTGTCGATATCAAAATCATGATGGGCATGCTTGATGGTCGACACTTTATAGCCGCGTTCGACAAGCGCGCTGACGAGGCGGACGGCGAGGCCGGTCTTGCCGGAGTTCTTCCAGCCCGATATGCCAAAAACGGGTGCGCGGTTGGTCAATTCATTGCCTCGAATGCCTGCCGGGCGAAAGCAAGATCGTCCGGGGTGTTGATGTTGAAGAACGGGTCGATGGGTCCGGTCTTCGTTTCGATATCATCAAAGAAAATGCCGACGACTTCGCAAGTGCCGAGAAAATCAGTCATTTTGAGGGATTTTCCAGTTGTCAGCCATTCTTCGATGCGACCCGCCAGCGACAGCGGCCAGAGCCCGATCACGGGGTGGATGCAACCGCGGGAACCGGCGACGACAACAGTTGATGGCGCAGAAATGCCGCCGGAAAGCCGTTCTGCGATGTCGGTCGGCAGGAAAGGGCAATCAACCGGCACTAAGAGCGCGTGGGTGCCGTCGGGCTTGCCTTCCATTGCCTGCCGGAGACCGGCGTGAATGCCCGCCAGAGGGCCCTTGAAGCCGCCGATCCGGTCGCCAAAGGTTACGGCGTCCTGCACCCCGATTGCGGGATCATTGCTGTTGATCATCACGCTTGTTGAATGCGCACTGATCTTTTCGAATACGAGATCGATCAACCTGCGACCCGCCAGTTCGACCAGCGCTTTTGGCGACCCCATGCGTGACGATCTGCCGCCGCAAAGGATGATGGCCGGGAATTGCCTGACCTGGATGGATGTCATTCCGTCACCTGGCTTGAATCGTCGCTGAATTCCCTTTGGCGGACAAACAACGTCGCCAACAGGCAGAGGATAGCCGATAATGTCATGACAGCCAAAAGCGGGTAGGGACCGGAAGTCGGCGATAATACCCAACCGCCAATCACGGAAAGCAGCGAGCCGCCGCCGATTGTCAGCGCGCCTCCAAGGCCTGATGCAGCCCCTGCCAGATCGGGGCGGACACTGACGATGCCGGCATTGGCGCTCGGCAGCGTCATGCCGTTGCCCAGGCCAACCAGCACCATCGGGATGAAAAAGGCCGGAGCGGTTACATAGCCGGCCTCAAACAATGCCACCGGCAGCAGCGCGCCGGTCGCGGCGATGATCGAACCCGCCAGCATCAGGTTGATGGCGCCCCACGACATGGAAAAGCGTCCCGACAGAAAATTGCCGCCCATATAGCCCAGGCCGACATAGGCGAACTGGTAGCCAAGTTCCGTCGGGGTCATTTTCAGCATCGCGCTTCCGACCAAAGGCGCGCCGCCGAGATAGGCGAAGAAAACGCCTGAGCCGAAAGTTGCAGCCAATGCGTAGCCCCAGAAGCGGGGAGAGGAAATCAGAACCGGCCAGGCGCGAAATTGCGTGGCGAAACTGGTGGCCGGTTTGAGATTGGTTTCCGGCAACGCAAATATGCAGACCAGCGTCACGCAGGCTCCAAACACAAGAATGACCACAAAATTCGCCTGCCAGCCGAACATGCCGGCAAAGTAGCCGCCGATGATCGGCGCGATCATCGGCGCCAATGTCATGCCCATGGTGACATAGCCGAGCATGGACGCCGCCTGTTGCATCGGCACGATATCGCGGACTATGGCGCGTGAAAGCACAAGCCCGGCTATGACCGTTGCCTGTACCATCCGGCCAAGCAGCAGGACGTGAATATTCGGCGCAAACAGGCATATGACGCTGCCGGCAAGAAAAATCGCCAGGCTGGCAAGCAATGTCGGCCGCCGCCCGTAACGGTCGGAAATCGGCCCGATGACTAGCTGCAACGCCGCTGTGAGCGCCATATAGGCCGATATCATCAACTGCGCCTGGGAGTAGGGCGCGGAAAATACCGTGGCAATTTCCTGCAGCGACGGCAGCAATATGTTCAGCGTCATTGCGCCAAGGCTGGCGATCAGCACGATGGTCAAGATATGCGGTATGCGTCTGTCTGCCGGCGATTGCTGGTCCATCGTTCTGGTCTGCTGCTTGGAGGCCGCCATCATGCGACGTTGGGGTTGGGATTGGCAGAAGCCAGATGCTTTTGCAAACGGTTCTCGCGATAAAAGGCATAGAGTCCGGCCGCAATCACGATCGCCGCACCAGTCAGCATCCAGCCATCCGGATGTTCGCCCAGCAGGAAGATGCCGAGCGACAGGGACCAGAGAAGGCTCGTGTAGCGAAAGGGCGCGATGAAGGATACTTCGCCGGTTCGCATCGCCATGATGATGGCCTGGTAACCGACAAACAGCGTAAAGGCGCCAAGCACCAGGGGCAAAAACCCCGCCCAGGTGACCGGTTGCCATCCGCCGAAGGGAACAATCAGCAATGCCCCGACGATGGAGACGGTAAATGACGTTATCACCGTCACAAACAGGGATGGAATATTCGGGTTCAATTTCTTGGTCGCCAGATCGCGGGTGGCGGCAAAGGCGACACAGGCCACGACAAGCATTGAAGCGGATGTGAAACCATCGGTGCCAGGCCTGATGATAATCAGAACGCCGGCAAAGCCGATCAGGATCGCCAGCCAGCGCCGCCAGCCTACCGGTTCAGCCAGGAAAAGCGCAGCCCCCAGCGTCACCGCCAGGGGCATGGCCTGAAGGATGGAAGAGGCATTGGCGAGGGGAATCATCGAAAGCGCGGCAAGATAGGTGATCGAGGCCATCACTTCGGTTATCAGCCGGACAGCGAACATCCGGTTGATGACCAGTTTCAACGGTCGCAACGCGCCCATATGCCTGGCGATCAGGTAGACCAGAACCGTGGTCATGACGCCGCGGATGAGCATGATCTGTCCCACATTCATCAGCGGCGAAACCATTTTGACCATAGCATCACTGATGGTGAAGCCGGCCATGGCGGCCGACATCAGGAACGCGCCTTTCAAATTGTCGCTGAGCGCCATGAATGTTTTTCCGTTATGTCTCCAGCGACATCTATCTGCGCCGCAGTTTCCAGACAACAGCGCATCTTGCAATAATTTGTCTAAATGGAAGCCGCCACCCGGCCATGCAGGCCCAAATTACGGGAAAATCCTGTAAATATCGCTGTCGGGCTGCTCATCGGCCGAGTTTTCGGCATTCAGGTTGTAGATCGGGTCGACTGTATATTCCTTCAAATAAAAGTCGCCCTCCGAAAAAGCCCATGTGCCTGACGACCATGCATCGCCAATGCCTCGCCATTTGTTGAAGCTGGTAATGGCCTTCGTTTCCGGGTCAAATCCACTATTGATCAGCATATTGGTTGCGCCGTAGCCGACAGTTTTTGGCGGGTTCTTCAGCTCGGTCATGGTGTCTTCATCGCTATAGGCGATGTCCAGCTTCGGTTCGGCAAAGCTGATAATGGCCAGATCATCGAAGTAATTCCGTGCCACATAGATATAGCCGAAATTGTATGCGCCGGTCATGCAATGCAATTCGTAAAGCGTGTAGGGATGCGGCGTGTCGGCCTCGGTCTCATAACTGTAACGATAGTCAAACCGATAGACATGATTGCTGTCGGCGATCCCTTCGCCGGTTTCAAATTCCGGAAATTCGCATTGGCTGCCGATGACAGGCTTTGCCCATTTTACGATTTCCTTGAGTTCCGCCTCGTCGTCGGCGACGGCCAGGCCGGGCAAACCAAACAGGACGGGCAGTACAGCAAAAACAGCACGTCGCATGGCGCGGCCTCTCCTTTTGACCAGGTTGATCCGCGCCGGATGCTCAGCCGCCGGTGACACTCATATGACGGGCTACAGCGGGACGGTTATGGGTGCGGTCGATAATGAAATCATGGCCCTTCGGCTTGCGGCTGATGGCCTCGTCGATGGCCAACTGCAGCGCCGTGTCATCTTCCGAGGCCCGGAGGACATCGCGCAGGTCGGCGGCGTCATTCTGGCCCAGGCACATATAGAGCGTGCCGGTGCAGGTCAGGCGCACGCGATTGCAGCTTTCGCAGAAATTATGGGTCATCGGGGTAATGAAACCCAGCCGTCCGCCGGTTTCCGTCACTTCGACATAGCGGGCCGGACCGCCGGTCTTGTAGGGAATGTCGACCAGAGTGAACTGGCTTTCGAGGCTGGCGCGCAGTTGCGACAGAGGCAGGTAGCGGTCTGTCCGGTCTTCGTCGATTTCGCCCATCGGCATGGTTTCAATCACCGTCATGTCCATGCCGCTGCCATGGGCCCATTTCATGATTTCGGGAATTTCATGCTCATTGAAATCCTTGAGCGCCACAGCGTTGATCTTGATCTTCAATCCGGCCTTGCGCGCAGCTTCAATGCCGGCCAGCACCTTTGGAAGATCGCCCCAGCGGGTAATTTCATGAAATCTGGTCTCGTCCAAAGTATCCAGTGAGACATTGATGCGCTTGACGCCGCAATCAACCAGTTCTTCGGCATAACGCGCCAGTTGCGAACCATTGGTGGTCAAGGTCAGCTCTTCCAGTTCTCCGGAATGGACTTTCTTTCCCAGTTCGCGCACCAGAAACATGATATTCTTGCGAACCAAAGGCTCGCCGCCCGTCAGCCGCAGTTTCTTGACTCCGCGCTTGATGAAAGCGTCGCACAGGCGATTGAGTTCTTCGAGCGTCAGCAGGTCCTTCTTTGGCAGGAAGGTCATGTTTTCGGCCATGCAATAGGTACAGCGAAAATCGCAGCGATCAGTGACAGACACCCTCAAATAGCTGATCGACCGCCCGAAAGGATCAATAAGCGGTGCGGTGCTGGCGTCTGCAATCTGACCCTGATGGGTGTTCATCGTGATTTATCCTTTGCTGGCAGCGCCCTGAATGTTGTGTCCGGCGCCGCCTTCGTCAAGTTCATTATCATATTAAAACGCGGAATTGTCTTGCGAATGCGTCACTCGGGCAATAGATCGGGTAAAAAGGGACATGTAATGACCGACATCTGGCCAATTGAACTGAAAGTATCAAAAGACCGCATGACGCTGGCGGTGACTTTCAATGATGGTGCAAGCTTTGCGCTGCCTGCCGAAATGCTGCGGGTGCTTTCGCCTTCGGCCGAGGTTCAAGGCCATGGGAAGGGGCAGGGGCTCACCGTTCCGGGAAAGCGCAACGTCGCCATCATTTCCCTGATTCCGACTGGCAATTATGCGGTGCGGATCGGATTTGACGATTTCCACGATACCGGCATTTTCACCTGGCACTATTTAAGGGAACTGGGTGAAAAAGGCGCCGGATTGTTTGCCGCCTATGAGGCCGATCTGGCAGCCAAGGGCATGAGCCGCGACGTCAGCGAAAAGCCGCGCTAGGCTCAATCGTCATTTTCCTGCATCAATATGCTGACAACCCGTTCCATATGGTCGGCGATTTCAAGGCATTTGTCTTCCGGCGTCGCCGTCAGCGTCCTTTCTATCAGGTCAAGCTGGATGACCATGGCTTGCTCCGTCAGAATGCGACCTTGATCGGTGAGATAAAGCCGCAACACCCTTTTATCCTTGGTATCGCCCCGCCGCTCGATCAGCCCGCGCTTTTCCAGTTGCGGCAGCAGCATCGACATGTTCGAGCGGCCGACCAATAGTTTGCGGGCCAGTTCCTGCTGTGAGATTCCTTCGCGGCGAAACAGATTGAGCAGGATGTCCAGATGCGGCGGCTTGATCTCCAGATGGGCAAGGGCGCGTGTCAGCGATTGCTGCATCAATTGGCAGGCGCGGCCTACGGCAATCCAGCTGCGAAAACGGGGATGATCCCAAATTTGAGCTTGATTTTTGTTCATGTTTGTACTTTATTGTCCATAGTTGAACTAATATACGGATTCGTTTCATGCCATCACTATCCATCAAGGTCACTGGCAGGCTTGTCAATCTTGCCGGTCTGGTTTCGCCCGCTTTGGCAGGCCGGCTGGCCTTCGACCTTTTCTGTTCCACCCGGCCCGCCGAACCGTCCACGGCCAAGGAACGCCAGCTTTTTGCAAGCGGCCGGCAAAGCATGAGCCAGGCCAGGCTTGTGCGCCTGATCATTGTTGGCGGGGAGGTCGCCTGCTGGCACTTCCCGCCGATTGGCCAGCCGTCCGGACAGACATTTCTTGTTGTCCACGGTTGGGGTTCAAGAACGGACTATTTGCATGGATTGATCACTTCGCTGCGCCAGACCGGCGCCGAGGTCATCGGCCTTGATCTGCCCGGTCACGGCAAGTCCGGCGGCAGAAAGCTGAATATCGCGCTGGCCGTCGACGCGATTGACGCGGCCAACCGGCAATTCGGCCCCTTCGATACGATGATCGGTCATTCCTTCGGCGGCTTTGCCGCGGTCATGGCTGCCGCCGGCGCCATGCCGGATGTTCCGGCAACGCCGCCCGGCCGCCTGGTTCTGGTGGCCGCGCCTGCATCAGCGGAAAGCGTATTTGCCGGGTTCAGCAAGGCACTAGGGTTCACTAGCCGAGTTCGCAAGGCTCTGGCCAAGCAGGCGCAGCGCGTCGTGGGATTGCCGGTGTCGTGGTTTTCCGGCCCGGGCATGCTTGCCGACCTGAATGTCGAAACGTTGGTCATCCATGCCGAAGACGACAAGGAAGTCCCGGCTGACGCAGCCCGTGCTTATGAAAAGGCAGGACCGCATGTCGGGATTGTCTGGGCCTATGGACTCGGTCATCGCCGGATCATCAATTCACCGGATGTAATTGGAACGATCCTGTCCTTTGTCGAAAACCGGCCGCAAATGCTGGCGAGAATCGCTTGATTGTAACGGCAGGCTGATCGCGGCCTGCAGCGAGAAAGGGCTGGATTGCTCGCTGCGCTGCGACAATGGGCCACGCAAGGCTCCAACAGCAAGGAATACGACAAGCGATGGCCCTACCGGGCGCGTCAAACCATGTGGTGGTTGACTGTTTGTCGATGCCGGATAGGATTTCCGCACTGGCGAATGATTTTCGAATTAAATACACTTGCGGAACGTCGTCGCACAATTGGCTGTTGCACACTGTGGCAGCGGTCGGTCAACAAAGGAAATACGGAAATGATGAAGGCCATGTTTTCAGGGATGCTTCTCTCCGCTGCATTGTTCAGTTTTGCCAGCGCGGCGCGCGCCGATGAACTGCTGGACGAGTATAACGCCTATATCGGGCAGGATGACCTTTACAATTCCAACAACGAACGTTTGAGCCAGCCTTGGCAGATCATCCGTCAGGACCGGGCTAATTTTCATAAATTCGGCATCAGCCAACCCGGCGATGAAAGCGACGGCTTCTTTGATTCCGTTTCCAATCGCGCCCGGGCCGAACGGATGATCCGCGACGGCGCCATGACCGATGAGGCCTACGACCTGCTCCTGCAGGGAGATGTCATGATCAACGTCAGGGTCTTCAGCGGCCCGGACGGCGATTACATCAAGGTCACGGTCAACTGATATGACGGCGCGCAACGGCCTTTCGGGTCTTTGCCTTGTCTTTGGTCTTGTGTTGACCGGGGCTGTTTCGGCTACCGCGTCGTCCGCCTGCGCGGCCACGCTGTCGCTTGATGAGAAACTGGATTTGCTGATCGCGGCCTATCCGGACTCCATTACCGGGCGGCAGGGCAATTTCCTGACTTTTGCCGATGGTGGTCCGCCGATCGAAATCGACGACGGCAAGACCAAGATCCATGCGGAACTTCTGGAGCATGGCGATATTGAGGACAGTCTGGAGCAGGATTATCAATATGGTCCCTGCGTGAATGTGACCATGCCGGATTTTGAGCCGGGTCGGATTCGCTCGGAAGCCTTGCTGAAGCGCCTCTACGGCAATACAGCCAAGGCCGTGCGGAAAAAACTGGTCAGGGTCAAGTGGTTCGGCAAGAACCTTGACGTGACCTCGGCCCACGGTGTCAACAAGGCATTGGAGCAAGTGGAAGCCGAGCTTTCGAAATTGCCTGACTTGAGGAAGTATCTCACGCCTTCTGGAGGGACTTTCAACTGGCGCACGGTCAAGGACGCGTCCAACTTGTCGGTCCATTCCTTTGGGGCCGCCATCGACATAAATCCGCAACATGCCCAATACTGGCTCTGGAAGGCAAGCAAGACTGGCAAAGTCCCGCATTTCACAAGTTTTACACCGCTGCGGATTGTCGATATTTTCGAAAGGCACGGCTTTATCTGGGGCGGCCGCTGGCACCATTTCGACTCGATGCATTTTGAATACAGACCCGAATTGATCGCCATCGCCAAGGCGATGGGCAACGACGCCTGCGGCTGAAGCCGTTTCGCCGCTGCAAAGAGGCTTGACGACGGATGGTCCCGGGGTTCCAATGCCGGACACTTTCAACGGAATGGTCCCCGACAATGGCACTGAAAATATACATAGCCGGCCCCGAGGTATTTCTGCCTGACGGACGCCAGGTCCTGGCCGAGAAAGCCGCGCTGACCCGCGATGCCGGTTTTGAGCCGATTTGTCCGGGCGATTTGGAAGTGCCAGCCCAGCCGTCAAAAAAGCAGTTCGGCATGGCCATCAATGCAATCGACGAACAAATGATGCTGTCGGCTGACGCGGTGATTGCCAATCTCACCCCCTTTCGCGGACTTGCAGCCGATACCGGCACCGCCTACGAACTGGGCTTCATGTGCGCCCTGGACAAGATCGTGGTTGGCTATACCAACATGACCGCCAATCACTATCAGCGGATCGTCGAATATTACGGCGGCAACCTGATTGACACCGCGGATGGTCACCTGCGCGGGCCGGATGGTCTGTCGGTCGAGGATTTTGACATGGTCGACAATTTGATGCTGCATGGCGGCATCGAACGGCGAGGCGGCTTCATTGTGGTGGGCAATGCGCCTGCGGATCATGTGATCAGCGACCTGACGGCCTTCAGGCAGTGCCTGGCGCTATTGGTGCAGCGCGGGTGAACGCCCGGAACACCAAAGGCCCGCTTTTGACGGCGGGCCATGGGTTGCAGTCGGGACTTATTTATTCGCGGACAATCACGGTTGCGCCAATCTTGACCTGCGCATAAAGAAATTTGACATCCTCATTGGCCATCCGGAAGCAGCCTGATGACGCTGCCTTGCCAATGGAATTGGGCTGGTTGGTGCCGTGGATGCGATATTCAGTCTGGCCGAGGTACAGGGCGCGGGCGCCAAGCGGATTGTCTTTGCCGCCTTCCATTCTTTCCGGCAGAATATGGCCCTTCTTGGCTTCGCGAATGCGCATTTCTTCCGGCGGGTTCCAGCTCGGCCATTCTGCCTTGGCCGAAACCTTGTTGACGCCCGTCCAGCGCATGCCTTCGCGGCCGACGGCAATGCCGTATTGCATGGCGATGCCCTTGCCGACCACGTGGTAGAGGCGGCGATCGGAATTGTCGATGATGATGGTGCCTGTCGCCACATTCTCGTTGAAGGCGATCAGCTGGCGGGCAATGCCGCCGCGCTTGGCCATTTGGCCGGCATTGGCAAGCTTGACCGGCTTGGTGTCGCTGAGAACCTTCAGCCATCCGACATTGGCATCAAGCGAGGCGACTTCCACGCCTTGGGCTTTTTTGCTGAAAAGCGAGGCTGCTGAGGCAGGGGCGACAAGCACGACAGTGGCTGCAAGGGCGGTCAAAAGCGTTTTCATGGTCTCTCTCCGTTCGAAAGGGAGGAGGGCTGTTTCGCTCGGCGCCTCCTGCCGTGTTTGATTGAGACCGTTTTAAGGCAGGTGTCTGCTGGTCGCTGTTTCGCAGGGAACAGGTAGAACAGAATAAAAAAGAGCACCGAATACGGTGCCCTGAAGAAACGATGAAATAAAACTGCGAAATCTTTTAGCGTTTATAGAGAAGCCAACTCTTGCTCATATCTTTCTGCATGCCATCGACATATTCAATGCTGCAATTCCGGCCTGAATTCTTGGCGCAATAGAGCGCTACGTCACTCTTTTGATATAAATCACTGGGGTCAGCGGCGTCGGCAGCCGTGCAAATGCCCAGCGACATGGTCACCGGGCCGTAGTTGACCCCGGTCTTTGAATTCTTGAAGGGTGTTGCCTCAAGTGTCCGGCGAATGCGTTCAGACATTCCCATGACTTCCTCGCTGCTATTGCCTTCTATGATCATCGCAAACTCTTCGCCGCCTGTCCGTGCGACAAACACGTCCTTGCGCATATTGGTGCGGATCACATTGGCGACCGTTGCCAGGATCTTGTCGCCGACCGGATGTCCATAGGAGTCGTTGATCTTCTTGAAATGGTCGATGTCACCCAAGACAAGCACGGTCGTCTTGCGGGATTTGCTGGAATCAAAAAGTGTAGCCAGTTTTTCATCAAAGGCGCGGCGATTGGATAATCGTGTCAGGGAATCGGTATTGGCGATCCGCTTGTATTCATCCAGTTCACGGCGAACCATATCCATTTCGCGGGACTTGGCTTCGACATTCTGGGCGATTTCCTTGCCGGTGGCCATGGTGTCGCCGGTGGCCTCACTCAGCAGGCCGATGGCGTTGCGCAGCAGTTCAACGCTTGAAGTGCTCTTGGTGTTGATTCTCGTATAGGTCTCGCCAAGCAGCTTGTTATAGCTTTCCAGCGAATTCTGCTCTTGTTTCAAAAGCCGCAGCAGACCTTCAAGTTCATGGGCAATTTTGGAATGGGCGCCGTCAATGACCTTGGTGCGGTGCGTTTCAAAAAACTGCGAACCGATTTCATCAAGATCTTCCTGTGTCGCCTTGTTACCCAATGCGGCAAGATCCCTGGTCAATTTGGGATTGGATCCGATATAGGCCTCGTAGAACAACTCATAGTTCCGAGGAATGGGAGATATTCCCATGGATCGCATCGCGAAGGTAATCTGCGCTGCAATGTCTGGAACTTGAACCTTTTGCGAGGTTGCCGTGTTCATCGGCGAACTCCTGATATGAACTTCGTGCTGAATTGGTTTTAGACTTCAAACCTTTGAAAAGGGTTAAGGGTCAGTATCTATATGGCCCCCAAATCTTGTTTCTTGTGTCAAAATTAAATTTTTTGCAGATGTCATCATGCCGGGGATGTATTTTCCTGACATTACATAGTTTAATCCGCAAATATTTTGGTTAGTCGAGGTTTAATTCCTTGAAGAAGTCATTGCCCTTGTCGTCAATAACTATGAAAGCCGGAAAATTTTTGACTTCTATTTTCCAGATCGCTTCCATTCCCAGTTCGGGATATTCGACCACTTCCACCTTTTTGATACAATCCTGCGCCAGGCGGGCAGCGGGTCCGCCGATGGAGCCGAGGTAGAATCCGCCATGGCGCGCGCAGGCTTCGCGCACCGAACGGGAGCGATTGCCCTTTGCGAGCATGACCATCGAGCCTCCGAAAGACTGGAACTGGTCGACATAGCTGTCCATGCGGCCGGCTGTGGTCGGGCCGAATGAGCCGGAAGCATAGCCGACCGGTGTCTTTGCCGGGCCCGCATAATAGACAGGATGGTTCTTGAGGTAGTCCGGCATCGTGCCGCCTTCCTCCAGCCTTGCCCGGATCTTGGCATGGGCCAGATCGCGCGCCACGATGATGGATCCGGTCAGCGACAACTGGGTTTTGACCGGATGGCGGGACAGTTCGGCCAGGATTTCTTTCATGGGCTTGTTGAGATCTATGTGCACGACATGCGCGGACAGTTTTTTCTCGTCAATGTCGGGCAGGAAGCGTGAGGGGTCGGCCTCCAGCTGCTCGATGAAGATGCCGTCCCTGGTAATCCTGCCTTTGGCCTGCCGGTCGGCCGAGCAAGAGACGCCCAGGCCGATGGGAAGCGAAGCCCCGTGGCGGGGAAGCCGTATCACGCGAACATCGTGGCAGAAATACTTGCCGCCAAATTGCGCGCCGACTCCCAGATCCTGGGTCAGTTTGTGGATTTCCTTTTCCATCTCGAGGTCGCGGAATGCATGGCCGCTTTCGGAACCGGTTGTGGGAAGATCGTCGAGATAATGTGTGGATGCGAGCTTGACCGTTTTCAGGTTCATCTCTGCCGAAGTGCCGCCAATGACGATGGCCAGGTGGTAAGGCGGGCAGGCGGCAGTGCCCAGCGTCAAGATCTTTTCCTTGAGGAACGCGACCATCCGGTCGTGGGTGAGAAGCGAGGGAGAGCCCTGGTAAAGGAACGTCTTGTTGGCCGAGCCGCCGCCCTTGGCGACGAAGAGGAATTCGTAGCCGTCGGTGCCTTCCTCATAAATATCGATCTGCGCCGGCAGGTTGTTCTTGGTGTTCTTCTCTTCAAACATGCTGAGCGGCGCAAGTTGCGAATAGCGGAGGTTCTTTTTTTCATAGGCATCCAGAACACCTTGGGCGAGCGCGGCGTAGTCTCCGCCCTCAGTCCAGACGCGTCGCCCCTTCTTGGCCATGACGATTGCCGTGCCGGTGTCTTGACACATCGGCAATATGCCGCCGGCAGCAATATTGGCGTTTTTCAACAGGTCGAAGGCGACGAAACGGTCGTTTTCGGTGGCTTCCGGATCGTCCAGAATCGACGCAAGCTGCTTGAGGTGGCTTGAGCGCAACAGATGGTTGATATCGATAAAGGCTGTTTCGGCGAGAAGGCGCATGCCTTCGGGCTCGACGGTGAGCACTTCCTGGCCCTTGAACTGATCGACTGAAACGAAATCACTGGATATCTTGCGATATTGCGTTGTGTCCTTGCCGTGCGGGAAGAGATCATCAGCCATGGGTATCGCCTTTCAGAATCTGGTTCGTGCACAAGGATTTAGTCATTGAGGACGCTGAATGCAATTACCGGAAAGGTGTAATACGGCGCTTTGTCCGCTTTGAAATCTTGCAGAATCGATAAAATCGATTGAACCGGCCGACTGTCATGAAAGTTTCATTTGAAGCCGCCGTCGCGTCGTGATTTCTCGAAATATGGAAAAGAAAAAAGCACTGACAAGTTTGGCAGCGCTTGCGCATGCCGGGCGACTGGATATTTTCCGGTTGCTCGTTGCTGCGGGCGCTGAGGGTTTGGTCGCTGGAGAGATTGCAACTGCGCTAGACATGAAGGCCAATACGCTTTCCTCCAATCTGGGCATACTCGCCAATTCCGAGCTTATTGCTGCAGAGCGCGAGGGGCGAAATATCCGCTACCGGGCAGGCATGGCCGCCATGCAGGCGCTAATTGGATTCTTGATGGAGGACTGTTGCAGCGGCAATCCTGATTTCTGCGCGCCGATTGTTGGGAAAACAGCCTGCGGCTAGCAATGGGCTTTTGACAGACGGGGTGGGGTACACCATTGGCAACGCCATGCGGCATTGAAGCGGCGGTTGCCATAACGTGCTCAACAACCAGAAACTTATAGGGGGAAAAAGCAAAATGGATATCAGTCTTGGTCGTCGGCTTGCCGCCGAAGGCGTGGGAACGGCCTTTCTCTTGGCCGCAGTCGTCGGTTCGGGCATCATGGCCGAGCAATTGTCCGGCGGCAACAACGCTCTTGCGCTTCTTGCCAATGCCGTTGCCACGGGTGCTGTTCTCTATGTGCTGATTACAATGTTCGGGCCCATTTCCGGGGCGCATTTTAATCCCGTAGTCACGGTGGTGATGGGATTGTTGAAAGAAATCAGTCCGCTGGATGCGTTTTTATACATTGTGATTCAAATTGCCTGCGCCATTGCCGGCGTCCTGCTAGCACATGCAATGTTCGACCTCGATATTTTGCAGAATGCGACCAAGGCGCGCATCGGCCCGGGTTTGAATATTTCCGAGGCGGTGGCGACGTTCGGACTTGTGGCCACAATTCTGCTCGTCAGGCGGTCGTATCCCGACAAGGTGGCGCTTTCGGTCGCACTTTTTGTGACCGGCGGTTACTGGTTTACGGCCTCCACCTGCTTTGCCAATCCTGCGGTGACAATCGCCCGAT
Source organism: Rhizobiaceae bacterium (assembly GCA_041742335.1). GTDB lineage: Bacteria > Pseudomonadota > Alphaproteobacteria > Rhizobiales > Rhizobiaceae > Rhizobium_E. Next base: position 96,774 of record JBGSIT010000092.1, on the reverse strand, counting down.
CTTTTTCCAACACCTTTGCCGGCATTGCCTCAGGTGGCCTGTCATCTTTCATTGCCTTTCAGGGAATGGCCGGAATCATCGCGTGGATTTTTTGCACTTGGCTATTGTCAAAACCCGTCCGTCGGCCTTCCGAAATCAATTGAACTGCAATTTTTCCGTGCTATTTCAGCCACAAGCGCTGAAATTATTGGCTGAAACCTGGGTTGTGAATTGGCACATTTCGGTCTGCGGATTTTCAATTGGTAAACAAAATTTTAACGATTTCAGTATCTTGTTGTTGAAGATATCGCCAGTTGGCAAATTTGGCAGATGTTTTCCCGATGGATTGAATAGAACAACCCCATTGGCCATTTTCTTTTCAAACCCGGCGCAATCAGCTAGGGATGACTTATAAACAGGTTTGCGAAGTGCTTTGGCGGACCGAAAATATGGATGTTATGCGATGAAATTAGGCAAGAAGGCGGCCTTGGCTGCGCTCACTCTTTCATGTGCAACGATGGTTTTGGCCCCCGCTGCCAATTCGGCAACGCTGCTTGATTTTTTGCGCGGCAACAAAACAACCAAGACCACCAAGAACAACAATTATCTGTTCCCGCCGGACCCGGCCATGAATTTCGACCCGGAAGGCGACAATTCGCCGTTGCCCAAGGTCAGCAGCCCGAAATATTTCACCTACAAGCCGGAAGCGCTGCGTCTCATTGCGGTGTCGAAATTTGCGCCCCCTATAGATGCGGCAGTGGGTGAAATGTCGGCGACCGATCCCGAAACAACGGGTTCGGTGCAATTGGTTTCGACGGAACCGACGGTCAACGTCCACGCCAATCCGCGCGCCTTCATGATTGACGTCAAGGTCAAGGCCGGCTCCGGCGTTGCGGCGGCTGTCGAGCACTATTATTCCAGCCACGAGGGCCTGATCTGGGTTGACAGCAATGGCGTCACCGACAAGGCCCGTGCGGCAATGGCCGTATTGGCAAATGTCGCATCTGTCGGGCTCGACCCTGCTGATTATGCCGTTGTGGATCCGTCCGATACATTCGCTGCCGTTGACGCCATTACACGGCAGCGTCAATTGATGCAGTTCGAAATCGAACTGTCGGCAGCCGCATTGAGTTTCATCGAAGATACCAAGCGTGGCCGCGTCGATCCCAACAAGATTTCCGAATACCACGATTTCAAGCGCAATACGGTCAATCTGGATGCCGCGCTCACAAACATGGCGCTGAGCAGCAATGTTGACGCCTATTTGGAAAGCCGCAACCCCTCTGATCCGGAATTCCTGGCTCTGAAGGCGGAATTGGCGGCCGTGAGCGGCGCCGCAAACGACGACAAGCCGCGCGTGACAATCAACCTGACAGGCCTCCTGCGGCCCGGTCAAAGCAATCCTGAAGTCGCAAATGTTGTCGAGGCCATTCGCCAGCACGGCTCCGACCAGCTCAAGGTGGATCATTCGCTGACTTTGGCATCCTATCAGGGCGAGCCGGAATATTCAGATGATGTGGTGGCGCTGGTCAAGGCGTTCCAGTCGGAAAACGGCCTGAAGCCGGATGGTATCGTCGGACAGGGGACGACCCGCGTTCTTCTGGGCGGCGACAATTCAGCCGACAAGATCAAGAAACTGATTGTTGCGATGGAGCAGCGCCGCTGGTTGCCCGCTGATCTCGGCTCGCGTTATGTCTTCATCAATCAGCCGGCATTTACGGCTTACTACCACAATAACAACAAGGAAGAGTTCAGCATGGGCGTTGTGGTCGGCTCGCCGGCCCACCAGACCTATTTCTTCCGCGATGAAATCGAAACAGTTGAGTATAATCCGTACTGGGGTGTGCCGCGCTCGATCATCGTCAATGAAATGCTGCCCAAGCTGCGCCAGGATCCTTCCTATCTGGATCGCTTGGGATATGAAACCTCTGTCGGTGGCCGCAAGGTTTCATCGACGGCGATCGATTGGTACTCGAATGGCCTGGCCGATGTTCGCCAACCGCCCGGTAGCGGCAACGCCTTGGGCCAGCTCAAGATCCTTTTTCCAAACGCCCACTCGATCTATATGCATGATACGCCGCAAAAGAGCTTCTTCAAGCGCGACATGCGTGCGCTTTCACATGGTTGCATTCGCTTGAGCGATCCAAAGAAAATGGCCGCGGCTGTGATGAATACAACAGTGGAAGATGTGTCCGCGCAGATCGCTGCAGGTCAAAACCGTGCGGTGTCTGTTCCCGAGCGCTTCCCCGTCTATGTTTCCTATTTCACGGCCTGGCCGAACAAGGACGGGGTCATTGAATATTTTGACGATGTCTACAAGCGCGACAGCTATGTCAATCGCGCCTTCGAGGCGACCTCGAAAGTGCGCCGTGCAGACAGCTGAGCAGTACATCTGACTGGATCATGAAAAACCGCCCCAAGCTCGGCTTGGGGCGGTTTTTCAATGGGGGTCGATGCCGCTTTCTTCTGATGGCTTTATCGCATCAGGCTTGATACCAATTCAGATGTCAGGGCGTCGAAATGCGAGATGACTAAGGTCGGGTTCAAGTCTTCAACCGGAACGTCGGAATAGCCGAACGGCACGCCGATGGAGCCGATGCCCGCATTGCGCGCAGACAGAATGTCGTTGAGACTGTCGCCCACCATTACCGAGCGCTTGATGTCGCCGCCCGCCAATCCGATGGTTCCCGTTATATGCCCGGCGTCCGGTTTGCGCATGGCAAAAGTATCGCCGCCGGTGATTGCGACGAAATGATCGGCCAGTCCGAGACCGTCGATCAATGCGCGAGCCAGGCTTTCCATCTTGTTGGTACAGACAGCGAGCTGAAAGCCATCGTGGGACAGCCGTTCGAAGGCCGCTATCGCGCCCGGAAAGGGAAGGCTTTTGCCCGGCATGCCGGCGCGGTAGTGCTCGATGAAAATATCCTGCATCGCCGGAATTTCGGCTGCATCGATGGGCGCCTGCCTCAGGGCGAAGGCCTGTTCAATCATCGCCCGCGCACCGTGGCCGACAATATGGGTGAGGTCGGCGAAAGTCAGCGGCGCAAGACCTTTCATGGCGATGGTGTGGTTGAGACTGTCAATCAGGTCTGGCGCAGTATCGATGATGGTGCCGTCGAGATCAAAGATGACGAGGCCATTTTGTTGTTTGTGCATGATTTCTCTTCGTTTGATGCCGCAAAGCCCCCGCTTTAATTCTCCCGGAATTTCGGAGAGGCCCGGTATTTTCTCCCCTTAGCCTATAGGTCGGCGGCAGGCGATTGCCAATCCTGCAAAGCCGAAAATCCGGCAATTGGTTGTGTTTGTCGCTCACCGCCCTCAATCGTCATGCGGCAATCCCCGGAATTCGGGTGCAACCCCCATCAATTGTGTCATTCCTCCTTCCGTTTGCCGGAAAGCTCGTGTAAAAGCCGGACACACGAAACAGTCGGGGGATAGTGGCGCATGGACGCCCGCCAATTGAAAATCATGGCTGCCGCCGAGGCGCTCAAGAATGTTGAAAACGGCATGCGGCTCGGAATTGGGACTGGTTCGACTGCAGAAGAATTTGTCCGGCTGTTGGCAGAGAAAGTGGCCGACGGTTTTCAGGTTCAGGGGGTGCCCACATCGGAGCGGACCGCCAGATTGTGCCTGGAGCTGGGCGTGCCGCTCAAGTCGCTTGATGAATTGCCGGAGCTTGACCTGACGATTGACGGCACCGACGAAGTTGATCACAAACTCAACCTGATCAAGGGCGGCGGCGGTGCGCTGTTGCGCGAAAAGATCGTTGCAGCCGCATCGTCACGGATGATCGTCATCGCCGATGAAAGCAAGGTCGTTGATGTGTTGGGTCAGTTTGCCTTGCCGATCGAGGTCAACCCTTTTGGGCTTGTTGCCACGCGTCTGGCTGTTGAAAAAGCCGCCTCGCGGCTGGGCCTGGCTGGCGAAATCAAATTGCGCCGTCAAGGTGAAACGCCATTTGAAACCGACGGCGGGCATTTCATATTCGATGCATCTTTTGGCCGCATTCCTGATGCAGATGCGCTATCAAATGCATTGCATGCCATTCCCGGTGTCGTGGAACACGGACTATTCATCCAAATGGCGTCGCTTGCCATCGTTGCCGGGCCGGCAGGGGTAAGAACGCTAAACGCATCTTAAGGAGCTTGAGATAAATGATCAGTAACAAAGGTTTCGGCCGTTTGGCTGCAGTTGCCCTGCTCGCTTCCGGTCTTTTTGCCGCCAACGCGGCAAATGCGGAAGACATCACACCGGAACATCTCAAGGCGGCGCGTGCTGCTTTGGCTGCCGTCAATGTCACCAAGCCGTTCGACGACATTCTGCCTTCACTCGCAGAGCAGCTGAAAGGCACGCTGATCCAGTCCTCGCCGAATTACCAGGACATCATCAATACCACGGTCGATGAGAATGCATTGAAGCTGGCGCAGCGTCGCGGTGATCTGGAAGCCGAAGCAGCCAATATCTATGCCAAGACCTTTACGGCCGAAGAGCTTCAGCAGATTGCTGATTTCTACAACTCGCCCACCGGCAAGAAGCTGCTGACCGACGGCCCCATTGCGATGCGTGAATTGAGCAAGGCTGCCGATATATGGGCTTCCGGGATCAGCCGCGATCTTGCCACCCAAACCGACACCGAACTCGAAAAAACCATCAGCGAGCAAAACAAGGCCAACGAAACAGTGACGCCGCAGTAACATTAATGTGCAGTGACATGTGACAAGCCCGGTTCGTTCCGGGCTTTTCTTTTTGTGCCGGATTGTCCATATCAGGACAACTTCGCTTTGTCGTTTTCAGGAGAATTCCATGACCGCCTTTGATTTTGATCTCTTTGTCATCGGCGGAGGTTCCGGCGGTGTCAGGGCTGCGCGGCTTGCGGCGTCGCTTGGAAAGAAAGTCGCCATTGCCGAGGAATATCGCTTCGGCGGCACTTGCGTGATCCGCGGATGCGTTCCCAAGAAACTGTTTGTCTATGCGTCGCAGTTTTCCGAACATTTCGAGGATGCGAAGGGTTTTGGCTGGGAGGTTGGCGAAAGCCGGTTTGACTGGCCGAGCCTGGTGGCGGCAAAGGATGTTGAGATCGGCCGTCTCGAGGCGATCTATCGCCGCGGGCTGGACATGGCGGGGGCGACCATATTCACCGAAAGGGCAGAACTCGTCACACCGGAATCCGTCCGGCTGGTTCAGACCGGAACAACATTTACGGCTGAGAAGATCCTGATCGCCACTGGCGGCACCGCCAATCATCATCCTGCCTTGCCAGGCCATGAACATTGCATCACCTCCAATGAGGCTTTTCATCTCGAACGGCTGCCAGAATCGATCCTCATAGCCGGCGGCGGCTATATTGCCGTTGAGTTTGCCAATATTTTTCACGGACTTGGTGTGAAGACCACGATGATCTATCGCGGCATGGAGATTCTGTCGCGCTTTGACCATGACCTCAGACGCGGTTTGCATGCCGCCATGGAAGAAAAGGGCATCCGGATTATTTGCGAGGACGTGATCGAGGAAGTCACGCGCCTTGAAACGGGTGAACTCGTGGCGGATACCGCCAAGGGCGAGAAAATCAAGGTTGACCAGATCCTGTTGGCGCTGGGGCGCGACCCCAATACAAAGGGTCTCGGGCTTGAAAACGCAGGCGTGGTCACCAATCACAAGGGTGCCATACAGGTTGACGCCTGGTCGCGAACCAATGTCCGTTCCATTTATGCCCTGGGAGACGTGACCGACCGGGTGCAACTTACCCCCGTCGCCATACATGAAGCCATGTGCTTCATTGAAACGGAATATCACAACCGTCCTACCGCGCCCGATCATGAACTGATCCCCACGGCGGTATTTTCACAGCCGGAGATCGGCACCGTCGGACTTTCGGAAGAGACTGCCGGCAAAGGCTATGCCCATGTCGAAATCTATCGTGCCGAATTCCGCCCGATGAAAGCCACGCTTTCGGGACGCAAGGAGCGGATGATGATGAAATTGGTGGTCGACGGCATCAGCCGCAAGGTGCTGGGCGCCCACATTCTCGGCCATGACGCCGGGGAGATGGCGCAATTGCTTGGCATTAGCCTGAAGGCCGGTTGCACCAAGGATGACTTCGACCGGACTATGGCAGTCCATCCGACAGCGTCGGAGGAATTGGTGACCATGTACAAGCCCAGTTACCGCCTGAGGGACGGCGTTCGGCAGGATTGACGGGCTTTTTGCAAGGCTTGGTACCGGGTGGCGCGGGCTGCGGGCAAAGTCTTGGATCCCGCTTTCGCGCCCATACCAGACCGGATTTGATTTGCGAGCCCCGAGGGTTTATGATCATCCGGTAAAATTCCTGCTATTATCCAATCTGACCTGGGAGGAGATGATTGTGGCTCAGGGCATCGCAGACCAGCCTGCAAGGCCGCTGCCGGTTGAGCCATCGGCTTGGCCGGAAATTCCCGAAGATCATAACCAGCGCAGCAGCATCACGGCGCTGCAGCATCTGCTGTTTCCGATAATTGCATTCTTTTCGATCGCCATTACGGTCTATGACCTGTTTTTCTAGACCCGTCCCGCTTGAAGCCTGACCTGATGGCGCCAATATATGCGGCTCTGGCAGCCGGCGGAATGGAAGGTCACCGGAAACCGCTTGGGGCGTCTTAAAGCCCAAAACGTGGCTTTCCAATTCAGGACTAAGCGTATATAAGCCCGCTTTCGCTAATGCATGCCGCGTTCAAATGGAATTGTTTGGACGTTAGCGGCCATGCATTATTTCATTAGTGGTACGGCGACCCTTGCGCATTGGATTGAATGGGCGGGGCTGTAGGAAACGGGGCCGTTGGCCCTTGCAATGTCGTTTGGAAAACAGGTGAGTAAGATGGCACAAAATTGGACCCCATCCAGTTGGAGAAGCAAGCCCATTGAGCAGGTTCCGGATTATCCGGACATGAATGCTCTTGAGTCGACAGAAGCCCGTCTTTCGAAGTTTCCGCCACTTGTTTTTGCAGGTGAGGCACGGCGCTTGAAGGCGTCACTTGCCAATGTTGCAAACGGCAACGGTTTCCTGCTGCAGGGCGGCGATTGCGCCGAAAGCTTTCAAGAACATGGCGCCGACACAATTCGCGATTTTTTCCGCGCATTCCTGCAGATGGCGGTTGTCCTGACCTTCGGTTCACAGCAGCCGGTCGTCAAGGTCGGCCGCATTGCCGGCCAGTTCGCCAAGCCGAGGTCCTCTGGCATCGAGCGCAAGGGTGACGTGGAGCTGCCAAGCTATCGCGGTGATATCATCAACGGCATCGAATTCACGCCGGAAGCCCGCATTCCCAATCCTGAGCGCCAGATCATGGCCTATCGCCAGTCTGCTGCGACGCTGAACCTGTTGCGCGCTTTCGCCATGGGCGGTTACGCCAATCTGGAAAACGTCCATCAATGGATGCTCGGCTTTGTCAAGGACAGCCCGCAGGGTGAGCGTTACAAGCTGCTGGCCGACCGGATCTCCGAAACCATGGACTTCATGAAGGCCGTGGGCATCACTTCCGAGAACAATTCCGCGCTGCGCGAGACCGATTTTTTCACCAGCCATGAAGCCCTGCTTCTCGGCTATGAACAGGCCATGACCCGCATCGATTCAACATCCGGCGATTGGTATGCGACTTCCGGCCACATGATCTGGATCGGTGATCGCACCCGCCAGCCCGATCACGCCCATGTCGAATATTGCCGTGGCGTGAAGAACCCGATTGGCCTGAAATGCGGCCCGTCGCTTTCGGCTGACGGCCTGCTCGAATTGATCGACATCCTCAACCCGGCAAATGAAGCCGGGCGTCTGACGCTGATCTGCCGCTTTGGCCACGACAAGGTCGGCGAACATCTGCCGCGCCTGATCCGCGCCGTGGAGCGGGAAGGGCGCAAGGTTGTGTGGTCTTGCGATCCGATGCATGGCAACACCATTACGCTCAACAACTACAAGACCCGTCCGTTTGACCGCATTCTGACGGAAGTCGAAAACTTCTTTGCGATCCATCATTCCGAGGGCACCCATCCGGGCGGCATTCATGTGGAAATGACGGGCAATGATGTGACGGAATGCACGGGCGGTGCGCGTGCGCTTGCGGCTGAAAACCTGCAGGATCGTTACCACACCCATTGCGACCCCCGCCTCAATGCCGACCAGGCGCTGGAATTGGCGTTCCTTTTGGCGGAAAAGCTGAAAGTGGGCCGCGACGAACGCAAGCTTGCCGTCAACGCCTGATCAGCATTGCTGATTGAAGGCGTCAACGTATTTGACTTGACCAATACGGGCCGACTGGCAACAGTTGGCCCGTTGTCATGAGGAAAGATATCATGCCGGATCACCATTCAGGTTCATGCCTTTGCGGCGCAGTTTCCTATCAGGTCGACGGTCCCATGCGGGAGGTTGTCTATTGCCATTGCTCGCAGTGCCGCAAGCAGACCGGGCTCTATTACGCCTCTACCAATTGCAGGGATGATCAATTGACCGTTCAGGGCGGCGAGAACATCACATGGTATCATTCCAGTGATAACGGCAGGCGCGGCTTTTGCAAGCATTGCGGATCGGCGCTGTTCTGGAAATATGCGGGTTCGGGCCAAACCTCCATTCAAGCAGGAAGCCTTGAGGCGCCAACCGGCTTGACGACCGGCTATCACATATTCTGTGCCGACAAGGGTGATTTCTACGACATCAATGACGGGCTTGAGCAATTTCCCAAAGCGTCGCCAAGCCTGCTGACCAATAATGACTGAGGCGCTTGGCAACGGCCTGATGCAGCGTTCCGGCCTGAGCCATGACCTGCGTGTGCTTGTGGAGCAATATCCGCGCAAAAGCTGGAATGTCGAGCACCATATCGGCGATCTTGGCCGCTTCTGGATTCAGCGTCATGATGGATTTCGAAAGCTGGGCAAGGCGCTTGTCGACCGGATTGACGACCTGCGTGAAGAAAGATTGGGCGTTGCAGAATATGCCCGATGGTTCGCACCGCGCCTCAACCAGTTTCTCGGCGAACTCGACGGCCATCATCAGGTCGAGGACTACCAGTATTTCCCACGCTTTGCCGCCGCCGATGCGCGGCTTGCCAAGGGCTTTGAATTGCTGGAGGAGGATCATCAATTGATCCATACGCTGCTTGAAAGCAACATTGCCACGGCGCAGCCTTTCTACAAGGCATTGCTGGCGGGCGAGACCGATGTTGCCGTTCTGCGCGATGCCCATGCCCTTGAGGCCGAAAAACTGCTAACGGGCCTGATGCGCCATCTTGAAGACGAGGAAGACCTGATTATTCCGCTGCTGCTGGATCAGGGCGAGGAGCGCTTCTGGTAGCGCCGTTATTGCTTGAATTTGTGGGATTTTATTACCTTGACCAACAGACGTTCGAATTCATTATGGTCAATACTGCAATGGCTTGCCGTTGCGGACTGCACAATGAAATTCAGATGTCACCGGTTCTGACCAGGCGGACCGTGACTGGACCGAGAGGTGTATAGACCGAAAATTTCCTGTGTTTGATTTCCTCGATATTCGTTTTCAATTTGATTGTGTAATTCAGTCCCGAGCGTGGCGATTTTATGCCAAAGATCAGTGGAATGCCGGGTGGAACTTTGATACCTAATTTCCCGGAAACTGCACCGTCAGTTGTTACTTCATAAGTCCCGTCGAACAATACGCCGCCTATATCAACGCCGGCAATGCGACCGTCATGGAATATAAACATCGCATAGCCTTCTCCTGCTATTGCCCGAAAATAGCCCGCGTAAAATCCGTTGATTGACTGGAGCCCAAATTCGCGAGCATTCTCTTGAGGGGCAATGGAGCCACCTTGGGCCTGATTGACGAGAACCGGTTGCAGAATAGCGCCCACAAGGACGGAGAGAAGGAGAACCCGCCCAAGTTTTGCCGGTCGGATCAAACGCCGCAAGATTTCAATCATCTTGGTGGTCATTGGTATCATTGTCTTGCAAAATAATATTATATAACACTAATATAAGCAGATATGAATTGCAATTTGTTTTTCTTTCAGTACTTCCTGTGTTGCCATTAACGGTTCACAGAAACCTGGTTTTCCCGGTGCCAATCGGACGCCCTATTTATCGCGCATTGCCCTTATCACTTCCATCAACAGCCGGATCTGCTCCTGCATGTCCCGCAATTCCTTCAATACCTGGGTATCGATTTTCTGGTGCAAGCCCAAGACCTCCAGTTCCGCCTTCAAATTGACCTCATAATCCTTGGCGGCGGTGAACCGGTCGCGCTCGGATTGCCGGTTCTGGCTCATCATGATCACCGGCGCCTGGATGGCAGCCACCATTGACAGCAGCAGATTGAGGAAGATGAAGGGGTAGGGGTCAAAACGGTCCTGCGTAAGAAGAATTGTATTGGCCACCGCCCAGAACACCAGGAACAAAAGGAAGCCGATGATAAAGCCCCAGGAGCCGCCAATCCGGGCAATGGCGTCGGATACGCGATCGCCGAAACTCTGCTCGGCAATGAATTCCGCATGGGCGTCAGTCGAGACCGTCTTGCGCTCCCGGTGCCGCTTGATGATCTTGCGCTCGATCGCGCTGAGCTTGTCCGGATTGTCGCCGAATATCATCTTTTCAAGTTCGCCTGACATGACTTTTTTCCATTGGTTGGGCGCAGGGCGGCGTTCGCTTTCGGGGCTGGGGGTTCATTATCCGGTCTGCGTGATCCTGTCCATGGGACTGCTCTGGACGCTCGCTGGCGCTTTGCAGGGTATTATTGACGGCGGCTATCCAGAATTGTCAAAACTGCCGATTGCCAGCACTCCAAAGCCGCGCTAATTCTTGGCCATGACCAAGAAAGCCCCAGACATTCTCCGTATCGCCGTCGCCCAACTCAATCCGACTGTGGGCGACATTGTCGGCAATCTCGAACTTGCGCGCCAAGCGCGGGCGGATGCGGCGCGCCAGGGCGCCGACCTGATGATGATGACTGAACTGTTCATCGCCGGTTATCCGCCGGAGGATCTGGTGCTGAAACCTGCCTTCATGGCGGCCTGCCGCAAGGCGGTGGATGAACTGGCCGCAGATACTGCCGACGGCGGCCCGGGCGTGCTGATCGGGTTCCCGCGCCAGGATGCAAAGGGGCGGTTCAATGCGGTCGCCGTTCTGGATGGCGGCAAGGTTATCGCGATCAGGGACAAGGTCGATTTGCCCAATTACGGCGAATTTGACGAAAAGCGGGTCTTTTCGACCGGCGAGATGCCGGGACCGGTGAATTTCCGCGGCGTCCGGCTGGGAATACCGATTTGTGAGGATATCTGGGGCGAGTTGGGTGTTTGTGAAACCCTGGCGGAAAGCGGGGCGGAAATCCTGCTTTCGCCCAATGGTTCGCCCTATTATCGCGACAAGATCGAGATCCGCCATCAGGTCGTGCTGCGCCAGATCATCGAAACCGGCCTGCCGATGCTGTATGCCAACCAGTTGGGCGGGCAGGACGAACTGGTGTTTGACGGCGCCAGCTTCGCTTTCAATACCGACAAGACGCTGGCTTTCCAGATGAGCCAATTCGAGGACTCCGTGGTGGTGACCACCTGGAAGCGCGGCGAGGAAGGCTGGTCGTGTACCGATGGGCCGATGTCGCGCCTGCCGGAAAGCGAGGAAGCCGATTACCGCGCTTGTGTTCTCGGCTTCAAGGATTACGTCAACAAGAATGGCTTTCGCAATGTCGTGCTTGGTCTTTCCGGGGGGATCGACTCAGCTTTGTGCGCGGCCATGGCGGTGGACGCCCTTGGCGAGGAACGCGTGCGCAGCGTCATGATGCCCTATCGCTATACATCGCCGGATTCCATCAAGGATGCCGAGGCTTGCGCCAAGGCGCTGGGTTGTCACTACGACGTCGTGGCGATTGAAGAACCGGTGGCGGGTTTCACGTCGGCCCTGTCGGAATTGTTTGAAGGCACCGATAGCGGCATCACCGAGGAAAACATCCAGAGCCGCGCGCGCGGCGTCATCTTGATGGCGATTTCCAACAAATTCGGCTCGATGGTCGTGACCACCGGCAACAAGAGCGAAATGTCGGTTGGATATTGCACGCTTTATGGCGACATGAATGGCGGCTTCAATCCGGTCAAGGATCTCTACAAGATGCAGGTCTATGGCCTGTCGCGCTGGCGCAACAGCCAGGTGCCGCCCGGCGCGCTGGGCCCATCGGGCGAAATCATTCCGGTCAGCATCATCGAAAAGGCGCCGTCTGCGGAACTGCGACCCAATCAGACCGACCAGGATTCGCTCCCGCCCTATCCGGTTCTTGATGATATTCTGGAATGTCTGGTGGAAAAGGAAATGAGCACCGAGGACATCATCGCCCGTGGCCATGAAGTGACTGTTGTCCACCGGATTGAACACCTGCTCTACATCGCTGAATACAAGCGGCGGCAATCAGCGCCCGGCGTCAAGATCACCAAGAAGAACTTCGGCCGCGACCGCCGCTACCCGATCACCAACCGTTTCCGCGACAGGAGTTAGGTCGCCTTGTTGATCCGCAATTCCAAAACCGCATGGGGACTGGTCTCCATCGGTTTTCACTGGGTCATGGCGGTTCTGTTTCTGGGCCAGTTCGGCCTTGGCTGGTACATGCAGGGCGTGCCCAGCCTCGTTACCCAGTTCAATCTGTATCAATGGCACAAATCCTTCGGTTTTCTTATCCTCGGCTTGGTCGTGCTCCGCGCGATCTGGGCGCTTTCATCAATGCGTCCGGCATTGCCCGACAGTCTGAACCAGGGAGAAAGAAGGCTGGCTGCAGCCACGCACATGATCTTGTATGCGCTGCTGTTTGCCGTTCCGCTTACCGGATGGGCGGTGGCATCGACTTCTCCGCTGAAGATTCCGAGTTTCGTTTTCAACCTGTTCGTCATGCCCAATTTGCCGCTGTCAATTTCGCTCAATGCCGAGCAGATGTGGGGGAGCCTGCACGCATTGCTCGCTTATGGCGCAATTTTCCTGACAGGCGTGCATATTATTGCCGCACTGATGCATCACTTTCACTATAGAGACAGCACCTTGATCCGCATGGTGCGACCCGGACATGGTGACATGTCCGACGACAAGTAGATGCGGCGGGAGGCTGATTTCATGCGCATCGTGATCATTGCCCTGTTTTTCCTGCTGGCCGGAACTGCCGTCCGGGCCGACCAGATTGCGGATTCCGCCGGGCGCTACAAGATCGATCCTGCGTCGCAGTTGCGGTTTTCGGTCGCCCAGGTTGGCGGCGGCGGCATTGAAGGGCGTTTTACCCGTTTTTCGGGAATATTTTCGTTGGATGGTCAGAATATTGCTCGCTCAAAAGTCGACTTTGTCCTGCAAGCGGACGGCATCGATGTTGCCGATCCGCGCATCGCTGATTTCATCCGGTCCGACGCGGTATTCAATGCCGCGAAATATCCGGAAATCATCTTTCGTTCGACCAGGATCAGGAAGACGGGCGCTAATACCGCCCATGTCGAAGGCAATCTGACGGCCCGCGGCATGACCCGGATAGTCGGCCTTGAGGTTGAGTTCCAAGGCCGGGAAGGACGGGTTATCCGCTTTCGCGCAGCAGGCAGGATGAGCCGCGCGCTGTTCGGCATGGAGGTCGGCACGCCGATCTATTCCAACATGGTGGTTCTGGATCTGGACATTGCGGGAAAGAGAATGTGACCAGACTGCAACCCATTCAGGTTGACCCCGCCGCATTAATCGTTATTGCCTAGGCGGACCTTCAAACCTTCCGGGCGACCGCGATGCTGACTGCCAATTCCGACTTGATTGACGAAGAAGACGCCATTTCCTTCGGCGGCGATGCCACGATGGAGCATCTTTTCCGCCACGCGCCGAAAAGCGCCAATTTCAACAAGCTTCGCAAGCGCCTGATGCGGCAGGTGCGTGAGGTGATTTCGCGTTATGACATGCTGTCTGGCCAAAAACGCTGGCTGGTCTGCCTTTCCGGCGGCAAGGATTCCTATGGTCTGCTGGCCGTGCTGCTGGAATTGAAATGGCGCGGCCTGCTGCCGATCGAACTTGTCGCCTGCAATCTCGACCAGGGCCAGCCGAACTTTCCCAAAAACGTGCTTCCGGAATATCTGAATGCGCTCGGCATTCGTCACCGCATCGAATATCGCGACACTTATTCCGTGGTGAAGGAGAAGATCCAGGCGGGAGCGACCTATTGTTCGCTCTGCTCGCGGCTTCGACGCGGCCATCTCTACAGGATAGCCCGGGAGGAAGGCTGCGACGCCGTGGTGCTTGGCCACCATCGCGAGGATATTCTTGAAACCTTCTTCATGAACCTTTTTCACGGCGGCAGGCTTGCGACCATGCCCGCAAAGCTTCTCAATGACGAGGGCGACCTGATGTTGCTCAGACCCTTGGCCAGCACTTCGGAAGAGGATCTGGCCAGGTTTTCTGCTGCCATGCAGTTTCCCATCATTCCCTGCGATCTCTGTGGTTCGCAGGACGGGCTGGAACGCAACGCCATGAAGACCATGCTGGCAGACATGGAAAAGCGCATGCCGGGCCGCAAGGACGTCATGCTGAGGGCGATGGGCAATGTCAACGCCTCCCACCTGCTTGACCCTGCATTGTTTGACTTCAAATCGCTGATCGCGGAACGGAAGAGTTCATGACCAAGACTATCGATATCATGGCGCTGGCCAATTTGATGCGCAGCGCCAGCCAGGCCGAAATCCTGCCGCGGTTTCGACGCCTCGCCGATGGCGATGTGCGGGTCAAAACACATGCCACCGATGTGGTCACTGAAGCCGACGAAGCCGCCGAGCGTTTTTTGCTGGCTGGAATGGAAAGCATATTGCCCGGCGCATTGTTCATTGGCGAGGAGTCGGTCGCCCATGATCCGGATTTGCTGTTCCGCTTGCCCGGCGCTGATTTTGCCGTGATCGTCGACCCGATTGACGGCACCTTTAACTATGCCTCCGGCATACCGCTGTTTGCGGTCATGGCAGCGGTGGTTTCAAAAGGAGAAACTATTGCCGGGATCATTTACGATCCGATGGGTGACGACTGGATACTGGCGGAAAAGGGCGCCGGCGCCTGGCAGGTCCGTCCCGACGGGCACAAGACGCGATTGGCAGCCCGTCCGCGCGTGCCGCTAACCGATATGTATGGCGCATCTTCCACCGGCTATCTGCCAGGCGGCAACAGGGCTTCTGTCCTGGCCAACATGGCCAAGGTGGCATTCATGATGAGTTACCGCTGCGCCGGCCACGAATACCGCGCTTTTGCCGGCGGCCACATGCATTTTCTGATGTTCAACAAGCTTATGCCGTGGGACCATCTGGCAGGCACGTTGATTTCGCAGGAAGCCGGCGCTTATGTTGCCCGTTTCGATGGATCGGAATACCTGCCGCATCATGTCGAAGGCGGGCTTATTGTTGCTTCGGACAAGGACGCCTGGGACGAGTTGCGGCGGGAAGTGTTTACTGTGTGAGCAGACTGCTGCGGTTTATGCCATCGTCATGCTGAAAATCTATTTTCGATTGTGACAGGGATAATTTCCGGCCTTGCGGTTCATGTGACAGCCCTCTGAATTTGTGCCGCCGGTATGGGAAAAAGCAGGCGCGGAAACCACAAAGAGCAGGCAGATTGCGGTCATAATGGCGGCGATATTGCTGGTCATTGGCCCCCCGAATGCCGGTCAAATGGATTGCATTCGATGATTTACTACCCAAGATTACGGAATGTCAATTCATACCCGTTTTGGTAGAAAATTGTGCCATTCCGGGCATGCCTGCGCTATCACGGCTGTCTTTTTGCATATTGTGCGCCAACGCCGAAAAGCTTGCCCTTTTCAGCAATCAGCACGCAACCCACTGCGATCAGTCCGAGCGCAAAAAAGCCGGTCGCCACCGGCACGACGGTTCCGTTGAACAAATAGCCGATATAGGCGCCGATCAGCGCGCCGCCGGCTGTCTGCATGAAGCTGAAAACCGAGGAGGCGGTTCCCGCCACCGCGCCCAGCGGTTCCATGGCCAGCGCCATCGTGTTTGAGCCGACGAGGCCGAAACAGAACATGATGATCGGGAATATCGTCATGAAAGCGAAGAAGGGAAGGTTGCCGGTATCGGCCAGAACCATGAACAACAAGCTCAGGATGGTGAAGGCGAGCAGGGCGGAATGCGCCAAGCGGCGCATTCCGAAACGACCGACAAAACGCGAATTGAGAAATGAGGCGACAGCCATCAGGCCTGCCACGAAACCGAATGCAAGCGGAAACAGCGTGCCGATCTTGTAGACATCCAGATAGATCTGTGACGCGGTGCTGATGAAGCCGAACAAGCTTCCCATGACAAACGTGCTGGAAAGGCCGTAGAAAAAAGCCATCCTGCTGCTCAACACCAGTCGGAAGCCTTCGATTACCACCTGCGGCGTAAGCGCCCGGCGCTTTGCATCAGTCAGTGTCTCGTCAAGCCGGAACCACGCCCAAAGGCCGATTACGGCGGCCAGGCCCGACATGAACAGGAAAATCATTTCCCAGTGTCCGGTAAACAGCAGCAATTGACCGATTGACGGCGCCAGGATGGGAATGATCATGAAGACCATGAACACCAGCGACATCACCTCCGCCATGCCGCGCCCCTCGAAGCGGTCCCTGACCACAGATTGGGCAATCACACGGGTTGCAGCCGCGCCAAGGCCCTGGACAAAGCGAAGTGCGAGCAGCGTTTCGAAATTCGGCGCCAAAGCAGCAAAACCGGCCGCAATCACATAAACCACGATGCCGATCATCAGGGGCGGGCGCCTGCCAAAGCGGTCCGTTATCGGGCCGAAGAACAGCTGTGCAATGCCGAAGCCGACAAGGTAAAAGGAAAGCACGAATTGGCGGCTGTTTTCATCAATGACCGCAAGAGCCTCGCCCATGGCTGGAAGCGCCGGCAACATGATGTCGATGGCAAGGGCGTTAAGCGCCATCAAGGCGGCCACCAGTGCAATCAGTTCCGTCTTGCCGAGCTTCAAGCCGGTCAGTGGGCTTGCCGATCCGCTCTTCGTATCCATGGTGCCTCGTTTCTTCGCCATTTTCGGGAATATTCCAGCTGGAATTCCCGCAATTACCCGACGTTGCGCCGATGATGCGGCGACTTTGAAGCGGGTTGGGCCTTTTATGTTCCAAAATCCTATCTGGTAAACAGCCTGCCCTTTTCCGTCCAGTAAAGAATTGCCAGCGACATCAATCCACCCAGCGCAAATGCCGTGGCAAGCGGTGTTACCGTGCCGTTATAGGCATAACCAACCAGGCCTCCGCCAATGGCGCCGCCGGCGGTTGTAACAACGCCGATCAGCGAGGAAGCAATACCGGCGACGTGGCCGAGCGGCTCCATGGCCAAGGCGCCGGCCTGGCTCTGGGACACGCCGAAGGCAATCAAGGCCAGGCTGATCAGCAGGAACGTCAGATAAAAGGGCGGTTGACCGAAATAGGAAAGCGCAAGCAATGCCAGGCCCGCAGCGCTGAACAAAACCATGCCGCCATGGATGACGGGGCGCATGCCAAACATGCGGACAATCGCCGGTGTCGCAAAGGCCGTTGCGGCCATGCCGACAGCGGTACCTGCGAAAGCGAGCGGAAACCAGAAGCCCAAACCATAGAGCTCTCCGTAGAGTTGCTGTACGGACACAACATAGCCAAACAGCGCCACCATCGTCAGCGTTGCCGACAGCGTATATCCGGCGGCAATCCGGTTTGAGCAGATCTCGATGAAGCCGGACCAGAGATTGGCCGGTGAAATGGCGATCCGGGCGGTCAGCTCAAGCGTTTCCTTGAGCCGGATCGACATCCATAGCGACAGGATCCCGCCCGTGATCGCCATCAGGCCGAAAATCCAGCGCCAACCGGCAACCAGCACGATGACCTGCCCGACCGAAGGAGCGACAATCGGAATGATCATGAAAACGGTGAACGAAAACGCAAGCACCCGCCCCATGGCTTCGCCGCTGAAACAATCGCGCACCAAGGCGACGGCAACAATGCGCAAGGCGGCAGTGCCGATGCCCTGAAGTGCACGGCAAATCAGAAGAACAGTGAAATCACCTGAAAAAGTGGCGGCTACCGACGCGATGACAAATATTGCCAGCCCAGACTGAATCAGCGGCTTGCGGCCATAACGATCAGACAACGGCCCGAAAAACAATTGCCCGACGGCAAAGGCCAAGGTGAAAACCACGATGACCAACTGCCTGCTGTTTTCATCGCTTACGCCAAGGCTGGAGCCGATCACCGGAAGGGCGGGCAACATGATGTCAATGGAAAGCGCTGTAATGGCCGTCAATGCGGCCGACAGCGCAACGAATTCGAGAAAACCGATCCCGGCCTTGTCAACGTGCTGACGTTTTCCGGCCGGCGGCGCATGAACGAGGGACATGGCAACACCTGAAGCAAGGCCGAACGGGTGCCGCCTTGTCAAAAAAAAGAAAATAGTATGGCGCAGGACGGGAGACCGCCCTGCAGCCTGAAAAATTCAATCCAAATCAGGCAGCAACGCCCTTGTGATTGATGCCATTGGTGGTCAGCAAGGCCTGCAATTCACCAGACTGGAACATCTCGCGGATAATATCGCAACCGCCGACAAACTCGCCCTTGACATAAAGCTGAGGGATTGTCGGCCAATTGGAATAATCCTTGATGCCTTGGCGAATTTCGGCGTCCGACAGCACATTGTGGCCCTTGTAGTCGACACCGACATGGTCGAGAATCTGGACGACCTGGCCGGAAAATCCGCATTGCGGAAAATCAGGCGTGCCCTTCATGAAAAGCACCACATCGTTGTTTTTGACTTCGTTTTCGATAAAATCCTGAATCGCGCTCATGTCTCTATCCTTGTCTCTCGGCCGGGTTCAAGGCCCGGAAGTTGTCACCCACCCATAGCATGGCTGGACGCCATTTCCATATAAGGTGCGGCAGGTTTTTTTTAAACAGTGTGCAAAAGCAAATCTTGCCGACGCTGCGAAATACCGAAACTTTGTGTCTTGCAAGTATCAATTCAGAATTCAACTACGCTTTGCTTTTGAGCGTGCTGCCGTCGTTCGCCTGCGACTGACCTGTTTTTTGGCGGGCTTTCTGGCTGTGGTCGCGGATTTTGTTTTTGTCGCACGGCTTTTTGATCCGGACGAACGCGTTGACGAATTTTTGGCGGTCGTCTTGCGCTTTGTGCGCTTGGTTGTCGCGGCGCCATGCGACTTGCGCAGGATCTCGCTTAAAGCGCTCTTGATGACACCGGTAATCAGTTCTTCCATCAAATTGGCCATGGCAGCTTCATCTCGCAGGTCTCGTCGCCGGGTTTCAATCGCAGTTTTGTACAGCGATCAATCAGGCGCACTTGTCTGCAAGGCCAGCGCATGCAAAGCGCCGCCCATATTGCCCTTCAACGCATTATAGACCATCTGGTGCTGCTGGACCCTGGTCTTGCCGCGAAAGGCCTCTGCCACAACTTCGGCGGCGTAGTGGTCGCCGTCGCCGGCCAGATCCCGTATCACCACCGTGGCGCCCGGAATTCCGGCTTTGATCATGTCTTCAATGTCACCCGGATTCATCGCCATCAATTCTGTCCTTTCATTGTGCGGCGGCGGCAATAGCCTTGTCGCCGTCCATATATTCAGGGAACCACGATTCATGGGCCTTGCGCAATTGTTCAATTGAAATGGCGCGGCTTTCTCCCAGCTTCAAGGTGGCCCCGCCTGTCGTGCCGATCAATTGCGCGAAAATCCCGGCTTGTTCGGCTATTTCCTGGACTTCATCCAGGTCTTCATGGTTGATGGTCACCACATAGCGGCCCTGATCCTCTCCGAAGAAAACCGGTATCGGGTCGTTGTCGACGGGCTGGTTGACACTGGCGCCGATATCCGACGCCATGGCCATTTCGGCCAATGCCAATGCCAGTCCGCCCGAAGAGCAATCATGCACTGCTGTCGCCAATCCATCCAGGATCACCGAACGCACCAGATCGCCGACCTTGCGTTCGTGGACAAGGTCAACATGCGGGGCAGGCCCGTCGGCCCGGCCATGGATATCGCGCAGATACACGCTTTGGCCGAGATGCGTACCCCAGGAGAGCGGCGCTCCAATCAGCAGGATGGCCTGATTCTCGGCAGCAAAACCGATCCTGGCCATCTTGGACCAATCGTGGAGCAATCCCACGCCCGCGATGGTCGGTGTCGGGAGAATGGCCTGGCCATGTGTCTCGTTATAAAGCGAAACATTGCCCGAAACGATTGGGAAATCGAGCGCAAGGCAGGCCTCGCCGATGCCTTTGATGGCATGGACGAGCTGGCTCATGATTTCCGGCTTTTCCGGATTGCCGAAATTGAGGTTGTCGGTTGCCGCCAGGGGCAGGGCGCCTGTCGCGGTAATATTGCGCCAGCATTCGGCCACCGCCTGCTTGCCGCCTTCATAGGCATTGGCCTCGACGTAGCGCGGCGTGACATCGGAAGAAAAAGCCAGCGCCTTGGTGTCGTGGCCATCGACGCGCACAACACCGGCGTCGCCGCCGGGCAATTGCAGTGAATTACCCTGAATGAGGGTGTCGTACTGTTCATAGACCCAGCGACGGGAAGAATTGTTGGCCGAACCCACCAGCTTCATCACGCAATCTGCAATATCGGCCTGCGGAATATCATTGCCGGCCAGGGGCGGCGCGCTTTTCAGCGGTGTCCACGGACGATCATATTCCGGCGCCTCGTCACCCAGATCCTTGATCGGCAGGTTGGCCACTTCCGAACCCTGATGAAGAACCCTGAAGCGCAAGTCATCAGTGGTCTTGCCGACAATGGCGAAGTCCAGGCCCCATTTGACGAATATGGCCTTGGCAACGTCTTCCTTTGCCGGCTCCAGCACCATCAGCATGCGTTCCTGGCTTTCGGACAACATCATCTCATAAGCGGACATGCGCTCTTCGCGTACGGGAACCTTGTCAAGATCAAGCTCGATGCCGAGATTTCCCTTTGCGCCCATTTCAACTGCCGAACAGGTAAGGCCGGCAGCACCCATGTCCTGGATGGCAATAACGGCGCCCGTATTCATCAGCTCAAGGCAGGCCTCCAGCAGGCATTTTTCGGTGAAAGGGTCGCCAACCTGGACGGTGGGGCGCTTTTCCTCGATCGTTTCATCGAATTCCGCCGAGGCCATGGTGGCGCCGCCGACGCCATCGCGGCCGGTCTTGGCTCCCAGATAGACAACCGGCAGGCCGACGCCCTTGGCCTCGGAAAGAAAGATCGCGTCGGATTTGGCAATGCCGGCGGCAAAGGCGTTGACCAGAATGTTGCCATTGTAGCGGGCGTCAAATTCCACCTCGCCGCCAACGGTTGGAACGCCGAAAGAATTTCCATAGCCGCCGACCCCGGCCACGACGCCTGCCACCAGATGCCGGGTCTTGGGATGGTCCGGCGCGCCGAAACGCAAGGCATTCATGGCAGCGACCGGGCGTGCGCCCATGGTGAAGACGTCGCGGAGGATGCCGCCAACGCCTGTTGCCGCGCCCTGATAGGGCTCGATATAGGAGGGATGGTTGTGGCTCTCCATCTTGAAAACCACGCAGTCGCCGTCATCGATATCGACAACGCCGGCATTTTCGCCAGGTCCCTGGATGACCCGGTCACCTTTGGTCGGCAAAGTCTTCAGCCATTTCTTTGACGATTTGTAAGAGCAGTGCTCGTTCCACATCGCCGAAAATATACCAAGCTCCGTAAAGCTCGGCTCGCGACCGATCAATGTCAGGATCCGCTGGTATTCATCCGGCTTCAAACCGTGGGCGGCGATCAGGTCTGGCGTGATGGGGCGGCTGTTTGAAACGGTCATAGATCTCTCACGTCCGGTTGGATGGCAGTGCTGGTGGCGATATAGCCGATGCGGCTTGCGGGCGCGACAATAAATTTCCAGCCGTGACCACAGTTATTCAGAGTATCTGGTAGAGCATCTGCGCGGGTCGGCACAATCGGCCGCCTTTTGCGGTCACCACAATCGGACGTTCAATCAGGATCGGATGAGCGGCCATTGCATCCAGAAGCGCGCTGTCGGAAAGGTTTGGATCGCCCAAACCGAGTTCCGCGTAGATCTTTTCCTTTTTGCGGATGATGTCACGCGGGCTCATTTCCAATGAAACCAAAAGCGACACAAGGTCCTTTCGGTCAAGCGGATGCTTCAGATATTCGACGATTTCCGGTTTGTGACCTTCAGCGCGGATCATTTCCAGTACCCGCCGCGATGTCGAGCAGCGCGGATTGTGCAGGATGGTGATGGCCTTTGCCTCTATGCAGGCGGAGGCTTCGTGTTCTTTCAGCATCCCGCACCACCATTGGCCCAACGCGTGACATCCGTATTGATCCGTGGCCCGTGACTTTCGGCCATCATCGGTCCGAATGCCTGCATCCTGGCCGGGTTGCCCTCGGCCTGGACGACCAGCAAGGGTCTGGCCTCGGGTGAATGCTTGTGGACCAGCAAGATCCGCGGCTTGCCGGAATAGCTGTCGAGTTCCAGCGCCATGCGATAGGGCGCAAATTCCTTGTCGCCGGATTTGAACCAGCATTGGCTTGCACCGCGTGCAACGCGTTCCATGGTCGGCAATGCGGCGCGGCCAGCTTCGACGACGGGCTTTTCGGCGCGCGGGGAGCAAGCCGACAGCACACTGAGCGCAGTCATCAGAAAGATGGCAGGCTTGAAAACTGCTTGGTGTCTCATGGCTCGACTTTCTCAGGAGTGTAATGCGGCAAATCAGGCGGCAACGACGTCCAGCGCGCTTTCAAACAATCCGCGTCCATCAGATCCGCCATGGGCCGACTCGATGAGATTTTCCGGATGCGGCATCATGCCAAGCACATTGCCTTTGGCATTGATGATTCCCGCGATGTCATTGACCGATCCGTTCGGATTGGTGCCATTGGCATAACGAAACACCACCTGGCCCTGCGCCTCGAGCGACTTGAGCGTTTCGGCATCGGCGAAGTAGTTGCCGTCATGGTGGGCGACGGGGCAGCGCAGAATCTGGCCCTCTTGGTAGGCGCGGGTAAAGTCTGTATCGGCATTGGCGACTTCCAGCATGACTTCGCGGCATACAAATTTTAGCGATGCGTTGCGCATCAGAGCGCCGGGCAACATGCCCGCTTCCACCAGAATCTGGAATCCGTTGCAGACACCCAGGACCTTGACGCCCTTTTCCGCCTTGTCGCGAATGGCCTGCATGACCGGCATGCGGGCAGCAATGGCGCCGCAACGCAGATAGTCGCCATAGGAAAAGCCGCCGGGAATGACGATCAGGTCGACATCGGGTATCTCGGTTTCGGTCTGCCAGATGGTGATCGGAGCATGCCCGGATATCTTGGTGATGGCGGCGATCATGTCGCGGTCACGATTGAGGCCGGGAAGCTGGACGACTGCTGATTTCACTGGCTGTCTCCGTGGACTTGCAATTGGGTCAATGGGGCGGATTCGTCGGGTTTCGGCTGACCCATACGACAATCGAAATCGCATGAAAAGCGCCGGGAACAAATAATCCTGCCGCAGCGGCAATCAGATCACTTGTTGTGATCGAATTTGGTCTTGGCTTCTGAAAGTTCCCGCAGTTCCAGTCGGTCTTCGATGCGGTCAAGGCGTTGACCGATATGCGCCAAATCTGCATGCAAACCATTGATGTCGCCATACATGGCGTGCATGTAATTTCTCAGATTGAGAATATCCTGGCGAGTGTCGCGCTGACCGTCCTTGAGCGTTGCAACGTCGGACTGGATTTTCTTCAGCAGTTCATACATCAGATCATTGGTAACTTCGGCTATTCTCATTCAAAACCTCAACCGTCACGTGAGGTCGATAGCATAATTCTCGATTACCGTGTTGGCCAGAAGTTTTTCGCACATGGTCTTGAGATCGGCTTCGGCTTTGACGCGGTCGTCGCCAGCCAGTTCGAGATCAAACACCTTGCCTTGGCGAATCTGGCTGACGCCTGAAAACCCCAGCGCTCCGAGCGCGCCCTCAATCGCCTTGCCCTGCGGGTCGAGAACGCCATTCTTGAGCGTGACTGTAACGCGTGCCTTGATCATGTCTTTCCTCTGTCTCAATAGGCTGTCTGGGGTGGTTATTCGGATTTCACCAAGACCGGTCCGGTTCCGCGAATCGGTTCATTCTCATTGATGATGCCAAGCCGGCGACCGACTTCCTGATAGGCTTCCAGCAATCCGCCGAGATCCTGGCGGAATCGGTCCTTGTCAAGTTTCTCGCGGGTTTCCACGTCCCACAGGCGGCAGCTGTCCGGCGATATTTCATCCGCGAGGATGATTCGCATCATGTCGCCTTCATAGAGGCGTCCGCATTCGATCTTGAAATCGACCAGCTGGATGCCGACGCCGAGAAACAGGCCGGACAAAAAGTCGTTGATACGAATCGCCAGCGCCATCACATCGTCAAGCTCGGGAGGGCTGGCCCAGCCGAAAGCGGTGATGTGTTCTTCGGAGACCAGCGGATCGCCCAAGGCATCGGATTTGAAATAGAATTCGATGATCGAGCGCGGCAGAACCAGACCCTCTTCAATGCCCAGGCGAGTCGCCAGGGAACCGGCTGCGACATTTCGGACCACGATCTCGAGCGGAATCATCTCCACTTCCTTGATCAACTGCTCACGCATGTTGAGGCGCTTGAGAAAGTGCGTCGGTATGCCGATCCGGTTGAGGTGGGTGAAGATATATTCGGAAATGCGATTGTTGATGACGCCTTTGCCATCAATCACTTCGTGCTTTTTCTTGTTGAAGGCGGTTGCGTCGTCCTTGAAGAACTGGATCAATGTACCCGGCTCCGGACCTTCATAAAGGATCTTGGCTTTGCCTTCATAGATCCGGCGGCGACGGTTGTTCATGGTTTTCTCTTTTTGTTGGCGCCCTCTTGGGAAAAGGCGCAGAGGAGTATTCATACTGCGCTGCATAAACGAAATGCAGCTTTTTCACAATCGACCTTGCCAGCCTTCCCCCGAATTACCGCCCTTCGGCCGATAGATCGATTCACTGCACAATACGCTCTTTTGGCGTTTATATCGAATAATTCATGATCTACACATGGTTAGTCCTGTTTGCTGAAACAAGGGCCGAGGGACGGCGCTCAGGCGGATCAATCAGGAGCGGCGGGTTTCAGGGTGGGAAATTTGGCCAAGGCTGCGCAAATCGTGATTCTGCGGATTGCGCTTTTCGCCGGTCTTTGATTAATGGACACACGACACCATATGGAATGAATGATAAACGGGAGTACACCTAATGACCAGCATGAATGATCGCGAAAAGGCATTCGAGGGCAAGTTTGCGCATGACCAGGAATTGCAGTTCAAAGCCATGGCGCGTCGCAACAAGCTGCTGGGCTTGTGGGCTGCCGACCTGATGGGAAAAGCGGATCCCGATTCTTATGCGAAGGAAGTTGTTGCCGCTGATTTCGAAGAAGCAGGCGACGAAGACGTGTTCCGCAAGATCCGGGCAGATTTTGATGCGGCAGGCATTGCCAAGTCAGACAGCGAAGTTCGCAGCAAAATGCTGGAGCTTCTTTCCGTTGCCGTCGAACAGGTGCAGCAGGGGTAATTCCTTGTGCGCCTTATCTTGCTGAAGCCGCCCTCTGACCGGGCGGCTTTTTGCGTTACAGACGGCTCAGGAACTGGGCAAATACCATCGTGCCCTCAGGCCAGGGGCCGTGTCCGGACGCAGTGTTGATATGGCCGGAATTGCCCGCATCGACCAGCAATGAACCCCAAGCATTGGCAATGTCGCCGGCATGCTCAAAAGTCCCGAACGGATCGTTGCGGCTGGCCACGGTAATCGATGGAAAAGGCAGCGGATCGCGCGGATAGGGTCCAAAAGCGGCCATTGTCTTGGGGCGCAGCTTTTGCTTGGCAAGGTCTGGCGGCGCCACGAAAAAGGCGCCCGCGACCTTGACCCCGCTTTCACCAATGGCGTGAATGGCAGTGGCCACGCCAAGCGAATGCGCCACGACAATGACCGGTTTTTGCGCCGCCTTCAATGCACCGGCGACCTTTTCCACCCATTCGTCGCGCTCGGGCAAGGACCAATCCAGCTGCTCGACACGTCTGGCGGTCGCGAGCTTGGCCTGCCAGCGGGTCTGCCAGTGCGCCGGACCCGAATTGTCGAGTCCGGGAATGATGAAGATTTCTGCGTCCTTTGATTTCATGAAACGATATGTGTTGGCTTCGCGCCTTCAAGTCAAGCACCTGCGACATTGACGGCGCGGTTTGAAATGCTGGAATGGCGATTCTTGGTGCGGGATGAAAGTTTCATTGCGCTGGTTTTAAACGCGGCTATTCTTGCGCCATAAGAAAAGCATTTCTGGGAGGAACTGATGCTGGGATTGATGCAGGAATGGCCGCTGCTGTGCCATAAGGTCATAGATCATGCCGGCCTATATCACAGCGATCGGGAGGTCGTGTCGCGCTCGGTGGAGGGTCCGATCCACCGGACCAACTACAAGACGGTTCGCGAGCGGTCGCTGCAACTTGCCAAACGGCTGGAAAAAGACGGGGTCCAGCTTGGCGACCGCGTCGCGACCATGGCCTGGAATACCTGGCGGCATATGGAAGCATGGTACGGCATCACCGGAATCGGGGCTATCTATCACACGCTCAATCCGCGACTTTTTGCCGACCAAATTGTCTGGATCATGAATGATGCGGAAGACCGCATGCTGTTCGTCGACCTGACTTTCCTGCCGTTGATTGAAAAGATTGCCGGCCAGGTGCCTTCGCTAGAAAAAATCATTGTCCTCACCGATGCAGCCCATATGCCTGTCACGAGCCTGGGAAATGCCGTGCCCTACGAGGAATGGCTCAACGAAGTCGATGCCGACTTCCGCTGGCGGGATTTTGACGAAAGGACGGCTGCGGGCATGTGCTATACATCCGGCACGACCGGCGACCCGAAAGGCGTCGTTTATTCGCACCGGTCCAACGTCATGCACTCTTTCATGTGTCTGATGCCCGACATGTTCAACCTGTCGTCACGCGATACCCTGATGCCGGTCGTGCCCCTGTTTCACGCAAATGGCTGGGGGACAGCGTTTTCCGGTCCGATGTCGGGTTGCCGGATGGTGATGCCCGGGGCGGCCATGGATGGTAAATCCATTTTCGAAATGTTGACGAATGAACGTGTCACGGTAACAGCCGCCGTGCCGACCATCTGGCTGATGTTGCTGCAATATCTGGAAAAAGACAGCTCCGCCATGCTGCCGGATCTCAAGAATGTGATCATCGGCGGTTCGGCCGCCCCGCGCTCGATGATTGCCACGTTCAAGGAAAAGTATGACGTCGATGTTTCCCACGCATGGGGCATGACCGAAATGAGTCCGATCGGCTCGCTCTGTTCGTTGAAGCCCGAATATGCCGAACTGAAGGGCGACGCCCGCCTTGATGTGCTGTGCAAACAGGGCCATCCGCCATTTGGCGTTGAAATGAAGATCACCGACGACAATGACCAGCCGCGCCCGTGGGACGGCAAGACATTCGGCCGGTTGAAGGTTCGCGGCCCCGCGGTGGCGTCCAGTTATTACAAGGGACGGGGCGCCGAGCAATTCGACAAGGACCTCTGGTTTGACACCGGCGACGTCGCCCATATGGACGCCCATGGCTACATGCAGATCACCGACCGTTCCAAGGATGTCATAAAATCAGGCGGCGAATGGATTTCCTCCATCGATCTTGAAAATCTTGCGGTTGGCCATCCCGATGTCGCCGAAGCCGCCGTCATCGGCGTCGCCCATCCGAAATGGGATGAACGGCCGCTGCTGGTGATTATCCGCAAGGAGGGCACAGACCCATCAAAGAAGGATATATTGGACTTCATGGAGGGCAAGATCGCCAGGTGGTGGATGCCCGACGATGTGATGTTTGTCGAAGCCATACCGCATACCGCAACCGGCAAGATCCTGAAGATGGAACTCAGGGAGCAGATGAAGGATTACCGGTTTCCTGCCCTGTAGGACCAAAATTTAAGAACAATGCCGGGTATTTGAATGCCCGGCATTTCGTTTTGTTTCAAGGCGATGGACGGTGTTGCTGACAATCTGATTCAGGCTGTCACGCCTCTCCGAATACCCGCCTGAAAATCGTGTCGACATGCTTGGTATGATATCCGAGGTCGAATTTCTCGCGGATCTGTTCTTCGGAAAGGGCTGCTCGGACATCCTTGTCAGCCAGCAGTTCTTCCAGGAAATCCTTGCCTTCTTCCCAGACCTTCATGGCGTTGCGCTGCACCAGCCGGTAGCTGTCCTCGCGGGAAACGCCTGCCTGGGTCAGCGCCAGCAAAACCCGCTGGGAATGGATCAGGCCACGGAACTTGTTCATGTTCTTCATCATGTTGTCGGGATAGACGAGAAGCTTGTCGATGACGCCGGTCAGTCGGGCCAGCGCGAAATCCAGGGTGATGGTGCCATCGGGTCCAATCATCCGCTCGACGGAGGAATGCGAAATGTCGCGCTCATGCCAAAGGGCCACATTTTCCATCGCCGGCAAGGCGAAGGCGCGGACCATGCGGGCAAGCCCCGTCAGATTTTCAGTCAGCACAGGGTTGCGCTTGTGCGGCATCGCCGACGAGCCCTTCTGGCCGGGAGAAAAGAACTCTTCCGCCTCCAGCACTTCGGTGCGCTGCAGATGACGGATTTCGGTGGCCAACCGCTCGACCGAAGAGGCAATCACACCCAGTGTCGCGAAATACATGGCGTGGCGATCACGCGGGATGACCTGGGTCGAGACTGGTTCCGGCGTAAGTCCTAGCGCGGAGGCCACATGTTCTTCGACCTGCGGATCGATATTGGCGAAGGTGCCGACTGCGCCGGAAATGGCGCAGGTGGCGATTTCAGCACGGGCGGCCACCAAACGGGCGCGGCTGCGTTCAAACTCGGCATAGGCCAATGCCATCTTGATGCCGAAGGTGGTCGGCTCTGCATGGATGCCGTGACTGCGGCCGATGGTGACAGTATCCTTGTGTTCAAAAGCGCGCCGCTTGAGCGCGGCAAGCAGCTTGTCGAGATCAGCGAGCAGGAGGTCGGAGGCGCGGACAAGCTGGATGTTGAAACAAGTGTCAAGCACGTCCGATGACGTCATGCCCTGGTGGATGAAGCGGCTGTCAGGCCCGACAAACTCAGCAAGATGGGTGAGAAACGCAATGACATCATGCTTGGTGACAGCTTCAATTTCGTCGATGCGGGCGACATCGAAAGTGGCCGCATTGCCTTTTTCCCATATTGTCCGGGCGGCTTCCTTGGGGATTACGTCCAGTTCGGCCAACGCGTCGCAGGCATGGGCCTCGATCTCGAACCAGATGCGAAATTTGGTTTCCGGCGACCAGATGGCGACCATTTCGGGGCGGGAATAGCGCGGGATCATGGGTTTGGCTTTCGTTGAAATCTTCAAGACGGGGTGGCGTGGGGTGGCTCTAACAAATGTTGTCGCTGATCTCAATGCGGACGACGGACAAACCACAGGCCGAAGATCAAAACAAACACCGGCGCCAGCGGCCAATAGAGGTTCGCACCGAAAACGGCGAATTGGTAGACTGCGGAGGCCGAGGTATAGGCAAATTGGTACAGCCAGATCTTGGTGCCGAAATGCGCATGCCATTGAGCGTAATAAAGCCGGTATTGCAGCGCGAACAGAAGCGCCGTCATGGCGAAGGTGCCAAGGCTCAGCAATGCGCTGAAGGTAGCGAACCGCAATATCGCGTCCGTCAGACCGCCTTTCTTGCGGCCCAGGAGCAATACGGCAAAAAAGCAGGCAAGGGGAGCTGCAACGGCGCCGCCGCAGAAAAACAATCCGATGGTCGGAACCGGTGTGATGACATCGAATCTCAGCCTCATGAACAAAGCGGCAAACGCCGAGATTGCCATTGCGAGGCCCCAGAAAATGCCGATCCCGAGCACAATTGCGGGATGCGGCACGGCCATCCGCAGCCTGTCGACAAACCCCGTCCCTGGCGCTGCGGCATCTTTGTCACCGGCAAACTCGCTCATTGCAGGGTCTTTGACAGGTTGAGGGGGACGGCGATGAAGCGACCATCCGTGCCTTCAAATGAATTATAATTGTATTGAATGATTGCGACCCGCTGTACATTTTCAGCCTCGGCAGACACGACGGCGGCGATCCGGTAACTCGTCGGGCAAAAGCGGCTGTCCGGCAACCTTTTGTCTTCATGGACAATGGTGGGCGCATTGTCCGCGCCGGTAGTCGCAGTCAGCTTGAAGCCGACAGGCACGTCGCCAAAGTCCTTGCATCTGTCCGGCATCGGCACGGCGACATTGGATATTTCCAACCTGTTGACATTACCGAAAGGCATGTTGCTGGCATAGGAATAGAAGCTGACTTTGGATGGGTCGCTTTTTTGTTCGGTTACCGGGTTGAATACCAGCAAATGTCCGGGGTCTGCGCCAATGCCAAGGTTATTGAAGATGGGCGCGACCTTGGCGGCGGCAGCCTTGCGAGCACCGGCCAGCGGCACTTCAGCGTCAATCCGGACCCTGACCGGCGTGCCTTCGGCGAAAGTATCGACGGCAAGGTTGATGACGAAGATGTTGGAATAGGGAAAACCGGATCCATCCTGGATGCCGAATTCCTCAAAGGCGAAATATTGGCCGTCGCTTGAAAATCCGATGAGATTGAGGTCGGCAATATCGGCTGCGCGCGTCATGCCGCCTTGTGCCAGAACGGAAATGAGCGTTGCGATGAAGCCGACAAGATATCTCATCCTTTTCCCCTTTCCGCGGCCTTGCGGATGGCGTCGATATTGGCGCGGTAGCCATCCACCCCGTCGCCTTTGTAGATTGCCGAACCGGCCACAAGGGCATTGGCGCCGCTGGCGGCCACCAGACCTGCTGTTTCAGCGGTGATGCCGCCATCGACTTCCAGTTCAATCGGCCGGTTGCCGATCATTGCGTGGATGCTGGCTATCTTGTCGGCCATTGCGGGGATGAACTTTTGGCCGCCGAACCCCGGATTGACGCTCATGACAAGGATGAGGTCGATATCGTCGAGGACATTTTCGAGCGCGCTGACAGGCGTGGCAGGATTGAGCGACACGCCGGCCTTTTTGCCGAGCGCCCGAACTGTCTGCAGCGACCGGTGCAGATGCGGGCCTGCTTCGGCATGGATGGTAATGTAGTCGCAACCCGCTTTGGCGAAAGCTTCAAGGTAGGGGTCGGCAGGCGCGATCATCAAATGGCAGTCAAACACCGCTTTGGTATGCGGGCGCAACGCCTTGATGACATCCGGGCCGAAGGAAATGTTGGGAACGAAGTGCCCGTCCATGATGTCGAGATGGATCCAGTCGGCGCCGGCTTCCACCATATCGCGAACCTCCTGGCCGAGTTTTGAGAAGTCGGCGGCAAGAATGGATGGGTTGATTCGGATCGGTCTGTTCATCGATCATGTCCTTGGGTCGTGTCGTCGGCGGTTGTGACCCGGAATAACACTCAAGGTCCAACCGGGCAATGGCCGCAGTCAAGACAGGGTTAAGCGCCGCAGCGCAAATCAGATTGTCGAGATTACCGGCACTCCGGAAACAGTGCTGACTGCCTTTCGGATATGTTCTCACCCCTTGGCGAATTGCCGCCAGGTCGGCATCACGTCGCCGTCTTCTTCCTGGGCGTCGTGGATGCCGCGTGCTATGGCCCGCGCCATGGTCGAGGCAGCAGCGGCGCAAAGGGCGATATGGCCTTCCGTGTCAATCGTCTTGCCGCTCCGACCATTGGCCAGCGCAAAGACCAGATCGCCATCCATCGGGGTATGTGACGGCCACAAGGCGCGGGCAAAACCGTCATGCGCTGAAATGGCCAGGCGCTTGGCTTCTGCTTTGCTCAAGATGGCGTCTGTGGCAATCACGCCGATCGTGGTGTTTGCGGCGGTAGATTGGCGATTGGAAAATTTGGTTACAATTTCGCCGGAATCGGCAGGGAAGGGATGCGGCATGCCCAATCCTCCAAATTCAGCGCCTTGCTCGAATTCTGCCGCCCTGAAATGCGGTGTGCCGGCAAAGGTTGCCGACCCCAATGCGTTGACGGCAACAAGCGCGCCAATTGTGACGCCGTTTTCAAGCCGGGTTGATGCCGAACCCAATCCGCCTTTTAGCCTTGCCGTCAAAGCGCCGGTCCCGGCGCCATGGGTACCAGTCGCAAAATCCGGACCGGCGGCGTGAACGGCCTGGTAGGCAAGTTCGCGATAGGGCGGATAGCGGCCCCAATCCTTGTCGCCGCCGTTGATCAGGTCAAACAGGATCGCGGCAGGCACGATTGGCACGTTGAAGGGGCCTACTGCAAAGCCGCGGCCCATTTCGCGCAGTGCCGCCTGAACGCCGGAGGCGCTGTCGAGCCCGAAGGCAGAACCGCCGGAAAGCACGATGGCATCGACAGTCTGGACAATATTGTGAGGCTCCAAAAGGTCGGTCTCCCGGCTGCCCGGCGCGCCGCCCATCACATGTACGGCGCCAATGGCCGGTTGATCGCAGACAATGACTGTAACGCCGCTTTTCAGCCTGCGGTCCTCGGCATTGCCAACCCTGAGACCCGCAATGTCCGTGATCAGGTTTTTCGGTCCGGTTCGCATGTCAGTTGCTTTCAGGCGCGGGTGGCACAGCCTCGAATGCCTTGCCATTCCACCGCATCAGGACAAAGGGATTGGTCGCCAGTTCATGGCGGGCGTCAAAACGCACAGGGCCCCAGGCGGTGGAAAACGGCGTATCGACGAGTGCCTCCGATATCGGCGCACCGCTGGCGTCAGCAATTTCACCCGCTTCAATCGCAACGGAAACCGCGGCATGAGCGGGCAGCACGTAGCCCTCGACATCGGAAGCCATCGCGCCAAGCGCATCCAGTACCGGTTGGGCTGCATCTGGCGAAGGCATGTCCGGCAACATCACGGCGAGAACGCCGGGTTCCAGAGCCACATTCTGCTCATTGGCCTTCAACTGGTCACCGCCAAGAAATGTGAAATCCCGTTTCTGGTTTTTTGCGTCGCGGGCAATGATGGCGGTATCGTTGCGGTCGCCGGTAATCAGGATATGGCTGACGCCTGCCTTGGCAAGCCGGCGCACCAGGCCTGACTGGACTTCCTGCGCAGGCCTGAACGTATCCAGAAAGGCGGCTTTCTGGCCCTGTTCTTCCATCGCATTGCGAACGCCCTCTGCCAATTCGCGGCTATTGATGGTGCCGTCATCAAGGATGGCATAGGGAATGTCTTTCCAGTCCCTCGAAATGACTTCGATAATCTTGTCGCGCTCTGCATTGGCGTTCGGCGCAAGCCGGAACAGCGGCCAATGCTTTTTCAATGCGTCCTGCATCAGTATATCGGACCGGACTGAAACCGTTATTGCGGGAATATCCGCCTGACCCAGTCGCGGCAGGGCGGTCGACAGGGTGTCGCCGCACAGAAAGCCGACGGCAACCGCCACTTTGGCTTCGACCATCGCCTCGGCAATGTCGGCGCCGGAGCCGTCTTCGCAGCTTTCGTCAAAGGTGAAGATTTCGGCCTTGCCCTCGGCCGCCGCCAAGCGTGCGCCCAGCAGGATTTGCCGTCCGAGCACTTCCAGATTGCCGGTTTGCGGCGCAACAATACCAATTCGCATTGTGTCGGCCTGCGCATGGACCGGTAGCGTCACGATCGCCAGAAGGCCGGCCATGCAAAACACCCGCACGGAAACCGGCATCGAAAAGAACCCGCTCCTCCGGCAGGTTTCCGATTCGTTAGCCTTGAAGACACTTGAGCGCATAAATTTTGAGGGTGTCGGCATTGATTTACCCAACGAGTTTTACCTTTTTCAATTCTTTGCCTATATGACACATAACATGTTGCAAAGAAAACCGATGGAAACGGCCCTGACGGACCCAAAGATTTACCGCGATGCCATGGCACGCTACGCCGGTCATGTGCAATTGGTCACGACTTTGCATGAAGGAATTCGGCGCGGTGTCGCCGTGACTGCGGCATGTTCCGTTTCCGATCATCCGCCTACGGTGCTTGTTTGCCTCAATCATGGCAATGTCAAAAACCAGTTGTTCTTCGATAGCGGCATCTTTGCGCTCAATTCCCTTGCCTCCCACCATCAGACTCTTTCCAACGGATTTTCGGGCCTGGAAGACATTTCCATGGAAGAGCGCTTCGCGCGCGGCCAATGGGACGAGATGACAACCGGTGCGCCGACCCTTGTCGATGCTTTGGCGGTCTATGATTGCCGGATCATCGATATCCGGCCTGTCGCCAGCCATTCGATTTTGATCGGGGAAGTCGCATCCGTGCGGCTCGGGGAGAAAAATCCCGCCTTGATCTATATGGACCGGCATTACCAGAGCCTGTAAGCTTACCCCGACAAGCGCGACTGCGAACTCCGTCAGGAGATGCATCGCTGTCGGCTGCGATTGCGGCGCTAAACGGCGTTTCAAGCTGCCGGCTGTTGACGGTTTGCGGATTGTTTTGAAAACAGGAGGGCCCCTGCCATGACTGAGTTGTCAGCAACGCTTGATCCGCTGGATGTGGCCGAAGGCTGGAAAGCCGAGGGCCGGTCGGTCGCCATTGCCACGGTGATGGAAACATGGGGTTCGGCGCCGCGCCCGGTCGGCAGCCACCTTGTCATTGACGGCGAGGGTAATTTTCAGGGATCAGTGTCCGGCGGATGCGTCGAAGGCGCAGTGATTTCCGAAGCGATGGAAGTCATAGAAAGCGGATCTGCGAAAATGCTCGAATTCGGCGTGGCCGACGAGACGGCATGGCGGGTGGGCTTATCCTGCGGTGGACGGATATCGGTCTTTGTCGAAAGGCTTGGGTGATGCGCGCCGAAGATCTGGCTGCGGTCAATGCCGAGCGACGCGCCAGGCGCGCGGTCATTCTGCTGACCGATATCGACAATGCCGCCAGCAGGGTGATCCGCGAGGGTGATGGCGTTGATCCGGATCTGCGCGAAGCGGTGGAACGGGCCTTCCGAACCGGAAAATCGGCAATCATCGAACAGGATGGCCGCCGTTCCTTCATCAATGTGCATGTGCCGCCGGCGCGTATCGTCGTTATCGGCGCCGTCCACATAAGCCAGGCGCTGGCCGCGATGGCCGCCATCGCCGGCTTTGACCTTGTGGTGATCGACCCGCGCACGGCTTTTGCCACGCCGGAACGGTTTTCAGGTGTCGATCTGGTCGCCGACTGGCCGGAAGATGTGCTCGCCACTCGGCCGCTTGATGCCTATACGGCCCTTGTCGCCGTGACCCACGATCCCAAGATTGACGATTTCCCCATTGAAAAGGCACTGCGCGCGCAGTGCTTATATGTCGGTGCGCTCGGCAGCCGCAAGACCCACGCAAAGCGGGTGGAACGGCTCGCAGCTGCGGGGATTTTGCCGGAACAGATCGCCCGGATTTCCGCTCCGATCGGTATTGATATCGGCGCGTCCAGTCCGGAGGAAATAGCCGTCGCCGTTCTTGCCGATATCATCATGGCGCTACGCAAACGCGACGTGATTGCACCGAGGGCCGCAGAATGATCTTTGGCGATGTGGCCGTCGACAAGGCAGAAGGGGCGATTCTGGCGCATGCCGTCAAGCTTGCCGATTGCAGGTTGGCCAAGGGAAGCATTCTGTCGCCCAACGATATTGCCGCGCTCAAGGCTGGCGGCATTCAAACCGTCATTGCCGGGCGACTGGAAGCGGGCGACCTGATGGAAGACGAGGCGGCAAGCGTGATTGCCGGCGCCATCCTTGGCGAGCATTTGCGCTTTTCGCCTGCGGCCACCGGCCGGGTCAATGTGTTTGCCGAAGTCAACGGGCTTTTCGTGGCTTCGCGGGCCATTATCGACACGGTAAACAGGATTGACCCTGCCATTACCCTTGCGACGCTCGCCGATCACGCATCCGTACGGGCCGGCGACATGGTGGCTACGATCAAGATCATACCGCTTGCAGTGGCCGGTGCAGCAGTGCGCCAGGCCGTGGCGGTGTTGCGGGAGGCTTCGCCGGCTTTTGCCGTAAAGCCATTTTCCCCCCGCGGCGTGGCGCTGGTCGCCACCCAATTGCCGTCATTGAAACTCTCTGTCATGGACAAGACCCGCAAGCTGCTGGACCAGCGCTTGTCGATTTCTGGCAGTTATATTGCCAGCGAAATGCGGGTCGCCCACCGCGCCGAGGCGGTAGCCGAAGCCATTGCGGAGGCCAAATCCGGCCATCAAATGATCATCGTCTTCGGTGCGTCCGCAGTTACGGATGATCACGATGTCATTCCCGAAGCGATCCGGCTTGCGGGCGGGACAGTGCAGAAGGTGGGTCTACCGGTCGATCCCGGCAATCTTCTGGTGCTTGGTGCGCTGGGTGACATTCCGGTGATCGGTGCGCCCGGTTGCGCCCGCAGCCCAAAGGAGAATGCCTTTGACTGGGTGCTGGCGCGGATCATGGCCGGCGAGATGCCGGACAACGAAGCCTTGACCGGCTTCGGCGTGGGGGGCTTGCTGATGGAAATCCCGACCAGGCCGCTGCCGCGCGCCCAGGCAGGCGAAGAAGCAACGCGCGTCCGTATCGGCGCCGTCATTCTGGCCGCTGGCCAGGCCCGCCGCATGGGCCAGGCCGGCCACCACAAGCTGCTGGCGGAATTCGACGGCGAACCGCTTGTGGCGCGAACCGTGCGCATGGTGGCGAAATCGAAAGCCGACCGGGCTGTCTTGGTGACGGGGCACCGGGCCGACGAGATCAAGGCGGCGGTTGCCGACCAGAATGTCGAAATCATCGACAATCCGGATTATGCAAATGGCATGGCGTCATCCTTGCGGGCAGGGCTTGCCTGCCTGTCTGGCGATGTCGATGGCATCATGGTGGTGCTGGCCGACATGCCGGCGGTAACCACGGCCGATTTCAACAAGATGATCGAGGCGTTCCACGCAAGCGGCGGCCGCTCTATCGTAAGGGCGGTATCGGACGGCAAGCGCGGCAATCCGGTTATCCTGCCTTCGGCCACCTTTGAAGCGATTTCCAGGCTTGAGGGCGATATCGGCGCAAGGCCGATCATCGAACGCAGCGGACTGGAAGCCCTCGATATTGACATTGGCCTTGCCGCCCATCTTGATGTCGATACCGTCGAGGCTATATTAGCAGCCGGTGGAACATTGAAGGGCTGACCATGGACAATGCTGACATAGAAGAGATGTTCGGTTCGCTCGGGCCGGTAAGCATACGCCGGATGTTCGGCGGCAAGGGCATTTATGTCGATGGCCGAATTTTGGCGCTCGAGTTGCGCGGGAACCTGATGGTCAAGGGCGACGACCAGAGTGCGGGCCAACTGGAAGAGGCCGGCGCGCAACGGTGGAGCTATACCCACAACAAAAGCGGCAAGGAAGTCAACATGCCCTATTGGTCAATGCCGGAAGCGGCCTTTGACGATCCCGACGAGATGGCGCGTTGGGTGCGCCTGGCCTATGAGGCGGCGATGCGGGCAAAATAGCGGGTAAATCGCATTCGCCTGCTTATGGTCCCATTGCTTCAATCCTCTGCGCCACCATTCTTTGCAGTTTCCACAGATTGCTGTCGTGGATGCCTTTGGCCTCCAGATGGGTCACGGTGTTGAGCAGATATTCCGCGCCTGTTCCCCAATGGCCGCAGGCTTTTGACAGCGTGTCGGCGATGTCATCAAGCGTCAACCGTCCGGCATAGAGCGGCGAATCGTGGTTCATGACGAAGGCCAGGGCCGGAACGGTGCCGCTGGCGGTTTCCACCTTGATCCATTTCGGCATCGAATTGACAGGTTGGGTGGTGAATTCGCGGCGAAAAAGCTTGCCGAACTGTTCTGACAGGTTATCCATCGGGAGATCGAACAATATGCCGCGGCTTTGGCCGCCCCGGTCCAGCGCCATCATCAGGCCGGGATAGTCCGGCGTGCCGCGAAAGCGCGATACCCGGAAGCAAAAGGAACGGTGCCAACCACGCGCCACCCCGACTTCCTCGCCCGTATGCTCGATTTCCGGTTTCCAGATCAGGGAGCCATAGGCAAACAATCGCGTCGGCCTTTCGGGCGCCGGATGTGTCCGGATCATCCGCTCGACCCATTCGGCGTAGCCTTCTTCCGTCTGGGACTTGATATGGGGCGGATAGCCGGCGTCTTCGATAACCCGGTGTACTTTGGTGATATGGTCCGCCGTCAAGGCAGGGATTCGCAATTTTTCAGTCATTCACCCCTCCGGAAGCAAAAGCGTTCCGCATCCACCAATAATAGCAGTACCGCAATGGCCACGAAAGTGGGAGCTCCACCGAAGACTGCGAATTGGCGACCCGGATCCGGATGTTGGAAAACGTTACAGCAGAGGGAGACCGCTTTGAAATTCTTGTCGTTTTACGGTTTGACTTCAAATCTTTCAGATTCAATACTTGTGTGTCGGGCACGTTGTGCTTTGATTTATCCAAGGGGGGGCATTTCCATGGAAACAATTCTTCCAATTATCATTCAGGTTGTAACAGGCATCATTGGCGGCCAAGCTGTTGGCGCAGCCATCAAGCAGGCGGCAATGGGGCAATTGCCAAAAATTCTCAGTGGCGCACTTGGCGGTCTGGCCGGCGGCACGATTCTCGGTTCGCTGCTCGGGGGAGCAACCGGTGTTGACGCCGCTTCAACCGGTGCGCTTGGCGGCATGCTCGGCGACGCCATCGGCGGGGTCGGCGGCGGTGCGATACTCACGGCCATTGTCGGCGCTGTCATGGGCGCGATGAAAAAATAGCATTCACTGAAGGTCGTGGCAGTAGTGTATTGATGAAGCTGGGAATGCGTGGCAATAGGGCAATGCAATGCAGTATTGTCTCGCATTTTGTATTGATGGAGCGCCGGGTTCATTTCGCCCGTGCTTGTACGCCGCGTAATTTCTGTCCTTGTGCTATGACCGCTGCTGTGTGCCAGCAAGCAGAAAATTTGATCGTCAAACTGTCAAAACCCAATTTTTGCAGGACAACAGCCATGAAGCTCCGCGCAGCGATTTTCGTCACACTATGCCTGGCGCTTTGCGGCTGCGTTTTGAAATCCGGGCAACCGGCCTTTACCGAACAGCAAACCGAACTGATTTTTGGCAACGGCACGATCAATCTGGAGATATTCGGTCTGCAGGACGGTCAATGGCAAAAGGCAAATACCGAAGATCAGGCGCCCTTGTTGACGACGGAAGGTCGTCACTACCGATTTGAAGAGCCGTCAAACAACGGCGGCAAGTCCAAGACGACGATCATCTCTTTCGCTCCGGTCGCAACCGGCGTCTATCTGGTGCAAATGCAGGATGAATTGGGCGGAACGGAATATGCCATGGCGCAATGGGACGGCAAAGAGCTGCTGGCGCGCGGATTGTTCTGCTCGGATATCAAGGGCCTTGCCGCTGCCGATGATATGATGGTCAACGATGGATCGGAATGCATACTCAAGGACGGGATCCATCAACCGGAGGAATTTGCAGCCCTCTATGGCCACTTGCGGAAACCTGATGTCAAAGTGATTCGGAAAACCGGTCCCTGACATGGCCCGACCCCTGACGATCGCGCGCCAGGGGCCGAACAGGCTTTGTCCGGTCAATCGTAAGTCGCATCCTTGCCGTCAAAATAAATCTTCTTGGCTTCGCAGATATTGATGGTCGTCTCGTCGCCGTCGATGCTGGAACCGTCGTCGGCTTCCCAAGTCACCATGAAAGAAATATCGCAGGGGCCGTTGGCGTTGAATTCCATGTTGCCGGTTTCTCCGGCGTCCAGTTTGAAATCCATCCAGTTTTCCGACCAGCCGTCACCCTCGTTGGTATAAAATCCGTCGATGATATATCCCGACTGGTTGACGATCTTGAATGTGTATCCGGCCGCGGAAACCGAGGTTGATGCGAGCAAAAGGGCGGCGGCCGCACCGAAGGCGAGACGTGCAAGGGCTTTCATGGTTTTTCCATTATTTGGGGTTGAGTCTACGCCGGAAAATCTAGCCGCAAATCCTTGATGAGTTCCCCAATATCCGAATGGATGTCCAAACATGCTTATGGATTTATGAAGTCGGTCCCGGAGCAACCGCGATGGCCGGCGCGTCAAGCTGTCGATCGCCGGCTTTCATCAACGCTTCGACTGCTGCACGGGAAAATCTTGAAAGCGGCGAGGGCAATGCGTCCAGCGCAAACCAGCCATAGGCAGGCAGCTTGTCGGGTTCCATGACCCTGGGGTCACCGGTAAAGTCGCTCGTTGAATAGATGATGGAGACCCAGTGCTGCCGTTCAGTCTCGATGATCTGTTCGGAAAGGCAGAGAAAGCGGATCTCG
This sequence comes from Rhizobiaceae bacterium, assembly GCA_041742335.1. Classification (GTDB taxonomy): domain Bacteria; phylum Pseudomonadota; class Alphaproteobacteria; order Rhizobiales; family Rhizobiaceae; genus Rhizobium_E. The sequence continues at coordinate 56,563 of JBGSIT010000092.1, read as the reverse complement.
CCGATTTTCAGGCCGGATTCCTCTTCGGCCTCCCGCTTTGCCGCATCCGTGGAATGTTCCATGGCGTCGACCTTGCCGCCGACGATATTCCAGTGACCGGCTTCGGGCGCGTTGTTGCGCCTGTATAAAAGCAATTTGCCATCCCGAAGGATGGCAAGGCCGGTTCCGACGCCCGGAAAATCAATGCCGGGTCGCGGTTGCATTATTTGCCTGCGGCGCTGACCAGCATGAAGGCAGGGATGTCTTCGCCAAAGCCGATCGGCGATGGTTCGTTGTCTTCATTGCGGCGATGGCGACGGTTGCGGTTGTCGTCATTGGCCGGATAGGCCGGATAGGCCGGTGGCGTATAGGGGCGCATGTCGCGTACCGGCTGGTCATTCTGGGCAACGGGCTTCTTTGCTGCTTTCACGGGTACTGCCTTTGCAGGAGGAATATCTGTCACGACGTCAGTTTCGCCGGCTTCGATGTCAGTCTTGTGAACGGTTTTGGCTTCCGCAGGCTTTTCTGCCCGTCCGGTCCGTCCCCGGCTGCTTTTTTCACCGCGACCGCGACCATTCTTGTCGCCGCGTCCGCGACCGCTGTCGCGCGTTTCGCTGTCCTCGACGGCAGCAGGCAGTTCTGAAAGGTTGCCGTTCAGCCATTCGATCTTTTCGTTGATCAATTTTTCAATGGCATCCAGGAACTTCGTATCACGTTTGGTCACCAGTGTGAAGGCGGCGCCCGAACGACCGGCGCGACCGGTGCGGCCAATGCGGTGGACATAGTCTTCCGCATGGATCGGCACATCGAAATTGAACACATGGCTGACGTCGGGAAGGTCAAGTCCGCGGGCGGCAACATCGGAAGCCACCAGCAATTGCAAATTGCCTTCACGGAAGCTTGCCAGCATGTTGGTGCGCGAGCGCTGGTCCATGTCGCCATGCAAAGCGCCGACCGAAAAGCCATGGCGCTCCAGCGAGCGGAACAGATCGGCGACATCGACCTTGCGGTTGCAGAAGATGATAGCGTTTTTCAGTTCCTGCTGTGCGCGGACCAGATCGCGCAGGATGGAGCGCTTTTCATAATCCTTGGAAGGGCAGGCCACCAGGCGCTGGGTCACGGTCTTGGCGGCTGAAGAACGGGCGGCGACTTCCACGCGCTCGGGATTCTGCAGGAAAGTATCGGCCAGATTCTGGATTTCCGGAGGCATGGTGGCCGAGAAAAACAGCGTCTGACGGGCAAAGGGAATGACTTTGGCAATCCGCTCGATATCGGGAATGAAACCCATGTCGAGCATCCGGTCGGCTTCGTCGATCACCAGGATCTCCACGCCGGACATCAGCAACTTGCCGCGCTCCATGTGATCAAGCAGGCGGCCGGGCGTGGCGATCAGAACGTCGGCGCCGCGTTCGAGCTTGCGGTCCTGTTCGTCAAAGGACACGCCGCCGATCAGCAAAGCGACATTGAGTTTGTGATTCTTTCCGTATTTTTCAAAATTTTCATGCACCTGGGCCGCCAGTTCGCGGGTCGGCTCAAGAATCAGCGTTCGTGGCATGCGGGCACGCGCCCGGCCTTTTTCCAGAAGCGTCAGCATCGGCAGCACGAAGCCCGCCGTCTTGCCCGTTCCGGTCTGGGCAATTCCCAGAATATCCCGGCGTTGCAGCGCTGGCGGGATAGCTCCTGCCTGGATGGGGGTGGGGATTTCATAGCCAGCAGCGGTGACGGCTTCGAGTACTTTTTGGCTCAGGCCAAGATCAGCAAAAGTTGTCAAAGGAAATTTTATTCCGTTTTGGTTCGATTGAACATGGGGACACATTGGTCCGAAAGCGGACCGCAAGCGCTGGCCATAGTCCCAATCGGCTTGAAAGTCAAGAAAATGAGCAGGTTCAACAATCCAGCCAGTAAAAAGCCTGGCTATCGTCACCGGATGGCGACAGTTGCGCCGACAATGTCGCTTAATCGAGGTATTTTGTCAATTTCAGTCCGGCGTTCAGGAAGCGCATCGGGTCAATGGCTGCGCCGTTGCGGCGGACTTCATAATGCAGATGCGGTCCTGTCGACCGACCGGTCGAACCGGCAAGTCCGATCACGCTGTCATTGTTGACTGTGTCGCCCACTGAAACCAGTGTGCGCGACAAATGCCCGAAGCGGGTGGTGATGCCATGGCCGTGATCGATTTCCACCATATTGCCATAGCCGCCGGCAGGGCCTGCATGGATGACTTTGCCTGCACCGGTAGCGCGCACCTTGCCGCCGAGCTTTTCGCGGAAATCGACGCCGGCATGCATGGCAAGCTTGCCGAAGAACGGGTCAACCCGGTTGCCGAAGACGCTGGTGATGGCTTTGCCGGGGGCCGGATTGGAAAACGGCAGCTTGCGGGCAAAGGCGCGAACCCTTTCCAACCTGTCGAGCGCAAGATCCAGTTCCGAAAGCGAGGCCTCAAAACGGCCTGCTGTTTCGGGTTCGACGAAGGGGCCGCCGATATCGCTGGTTTCCTGCTGGTCCATATCAATGGCGGCGGTTTTCTCGGGCAGTTTGATGCCGATATTCTTGACGATCGAACGGATCGTCTGCGTACGCTCGGCAGCATCGGCTGTCAGATTCTCAATGTGGGCAAGCTGGTCATGCTCGATGGTCTTGAGCGACAAGGTCACATTGGAAAACAACTGGTCGGCGCGGTCGGCCATGGATTGGCGCATCGGTGCGTAGGCAAGGGTGGCGCCGGGCATTGACAGGTTCATGCCGCGTGTCTTGACGGCTTGGTCCCCTTTGAGCAGCACCTTGAAGCTGTCGGCCGCACTTGCATGCTGCTCCGGATCAATGGCGTCGGCAGCCTCCGGCGTGTCTGTGGATGTGTCGAGCCCGGAATTTTCAGCCCGTTCGAGAATGGTTCCGATCTTGCCGTGTCGATTGGAAAGCGCCATCTGCTGTTCAAGCAGCTTTTCAACTTTGGTTTCAACGACCTGCTGGTCGAGCAATTGCCGCGAAGTGATGCGGTCCACCTGCGCGCGAAGCGCTGTGATGCGATCTTCATATTCATGCTGCATGCGCGCCTGGCGCGCCATGGTCGCGCCGATCAGGTCGTCGCGAAGAACAAGATATGTGGTTGCAGTCAGATAGCCGATGGACATGACGCCCAAAACCGAAAAAGCGATGGCCGCCATCCACGGCCGCAGCGTCATGTGACGGATGCGGTCGCCACTGGCAAGAATAAGGATATGCTTCTCGGCGCGCCGCCCGAAAACCTGACTATCCTGCCTTTCAACCATGAGACGCTCCTCGTACCGACCCCAGCAGCCAAGTCGCCCGATTAGGAGGTGATGGGTTGGCCGCGATTCTGACACGTATTCTGGAAGCGATTACACACTGTTAAGGTTAACAAAGCGTTTTAGCGTTGATTATATTCATTATTTATTAGAATTATGAAATGTAAGGCAGCCAAAAAGCGGAAAGCCGCCGTCGCCGGCCAATGACGCCATGCGACGGGCTTGATCTTGCAAAAAGTCGGGTCAGAGCGCCTTGACTGCGCCAAGAACTTCCTCTGCGTGGCCGGCAACGGATACTTTGTTCCAGATCCGTGCGATTTTTCCGTCCGCCCCGATCAACAGGGTGGTGCGCTCAACGCCCATATATTTCTTGCCATACATGCTTTTTTCTTTCCAGACGCCATAGGCTTCCAGCGTGGCCTTGTCCTCGTCAGATGCCAAAGTCAGGGCCAGGTCGTGCTTGGCAATGAATTTTTCGTGGCTCTTGACGCTGTCGGGCGACATGCCGACAACAACAGCCCCCAACTTATCGAATTCCGGTGCAAGGCTGGTAAAATCCTTTGCTTCCAGCGTGCATCCTTGGGTATCGTCCTTGGGATAAAAGAAAAGGACGACCGGCTTTCCGGCCAGCGAGGACAAAGTGAGTGTTTGGCCGGCATTGCCGGGAAGCGTGAAGTCTGGTGCGATTTGGCCAATTTTGATTTCGGACATAGAATTTCCTGCATTTGTTTGTTGATTGCGGTTAAGTAGAAGATTGAGGCAGGGTGATATTCACCTTGCAAGAATGCGGATGGATGGATTAGGCCTCGGGCCTGACGATAAACAGTTACGACATTGTCGGTCTTTTGGTTCAAGTCCGTCAATCCGGAATTGATGCCCGAAGGCTAGTCGCAACATAACAGCTTTCATGCGCGGCAGTGCTGAGGCCCGGTTCAGAGTGGAGGAATATGGCGATCCGTAAAGGCAAAAAGGTGATTTTCCGAAAGGAGGATCTGGCGCTGCTTGATCGAATGCCCTCTGCCGTCTGCGACGAAGCGATGATTTTGAAGTCTCCCAGGCGCGGCCTGCGCAAGCGGGCATTGCGATGGGGCGTTACGGCCATCGTCTTGCTGAGCTTGTTTATCGGCGGAGTCTTCCTGGCGCTGGAAAACGGCTTTCTTGACAAGACATTGACCGACCGTGCGACAACCGCGCTGGACGATGCCCTGGGCAGCGGCGTTCATGCAAGCGTCGGTTCGACGCGTTTGCGGTTTTCGGGCGGACAGATGTTCGCGCTTGAAGCGCGCGATGTACTGCTGGTCGAACCGGATTCCAGGCGCCAGATCCTGCATGCGGACAAGATCCGGCTGGTCATGGATCCCTTCGCGCTGCTGGGCGGCATTTTTTCCGTGTCCTCTGTCGAGATCGGCAATGCGGAACTCGACGCCGGTTTATTGGGTTCGGGCGCGGCCTTTGATCCGACCGTCTTGCGAATCGATGCCTTGGGCGATTGGCAGTCCCGGAGTTTTGACATCCTCGATGCTGCAGCCAAAAGTCTGGTCGGCGCCAATGTCTCCCGTTTCAGCCTGACATCGCTTTCGGTAGCCTTGCCGGAAAAGATCGGCGAGGCAGACCGGGTCGTGCTGCGTGACGGACTGTTTGAACGCGTCGACGACACATCCATGAAACTCACCGGCAATCTTCATCTGGCTGCGGATCAGGCCGAGCTTGCCATCAGTGTTGCGCTGGCCGGGGACAAGGTGATCGGCGCCGATGTCGATGTGACCGGCTTGCCGCTTAATGCCTTTCTGCTCAAGATGAGCACGCTGCATCCCGGGCCACATAGCGGACTGGATGCGCGCGCGCTTGTCTCGCTGCGCAGCATGCGGGCGACGGAGGAAAAGACCGCCAGCCTTGAGGCTTTCATCAAGCTTGCCAAGGGCACCTATTGGGCTGACAGTCTTGATCAGGAAATCACCGAAGCCGATGCCAGGCTCGCCTATGATTATGCCAAGAAATCCGTTGTGCTGGTTGATGGAAACCTGGTTCTGGAAGCCAGCCGCATCCCGCTGCAGGGTGCTGCGATTGACCGTGACCGGATGATCGACGACGGCAAGGCCGGTTACGCCATTGATCTTTTGATCAATGATGGTGTGGTAGCGCCGGCGGGATCAGGCGAGGCGCCTTTGTCCTTCAATGGCAAGGCGGAAGGTTTTTTTCTGCATGACACAATGACCTTGAATTTCAACAGGATCGCTGTGTCCACGCCGATGGGCGATCTCGCCGGGTCCCTGGGCCTCACTTTTGGCGAAGGCTCGCCCGGCATCAGCTTTTCGCTGCGCAGCAGCGGCATCAAGAGTGCCGTCGTCAAGCAGTTTTGGCCTTTCTGGGTGGCAAAGGAAGCGCGCGAATGGGTCTTTCAGAACCTGTTTGCAGGCGATGTCACCAATGGCGAAGTTGACGTCTTCATTCCGCAAGGCGTCCTGATCGAAGGCGATCCTCCGCATCTCAATGAAAAGGAACTGTCGATAAAGTTCGACATTGACCATACAAGGTTCAATTTTCTCGGCGATATTCCACCGGCGCGAAATGCGTCGGGCCATTTTGAAATGCATGGCGGTACTTTGGCGGTCAATGTTCCGGTCGGCGAAATTTTCCTTCCCTCCGGGCAATCCGTCAAGATTGCCGACGCCACCCTGTCAATCGACAGTGTTCACATCAAACCGCTGATGGCGGACATCAAGTTGAACGCCAGCGGCCCGGCAGACGCAGTGGCGGAGCTTTCAACCTTCAAGCCGATCGAGGCGTTGCAGAAAACCGAATTCCAGCCAAAGGATTTCACCGGTTCGGTAACCGCCGCGATTACCGCACGGATCGGGCTTGTGCCGCACCAGGACCCGCCAAAGCCGGTATGGAAGGCAAAGTTGGCGCTGGATGGGGTCGATATTGTCAGCCCTGTTGCCGGACGCACGATATCCGGGCTGGCGGGTGCATTGGATATCGGCCAGGACGGGTTGGTTCTCAAGGCCGACGCCAGCATTGATGGCGCCAAATTCGGCCTCGTCATTGACCAGGCCTTGGATGATCCGAAGGGCGAGCACCGGAAGTTTTCGCTTTCCGGCACGCTCGGCAATGATGATATTGCGCGCTTCGTGCCGACGCTGAAGCCCTATCTGGACGGCCGCGTTGGCGTGAAAATCCAGGCCGATGCCGATGGCCGGCAATCCATTGAGACGGATCTGGGCGCGGCCAGACTGACCTTGCCTTGGGTGAACTGGAAAAAGGGAGCCGGCGTCGCGGCAAAGGCCAGTTTCAAGGCGCAGTCGGGCCAAAACGGGCTTACCCGGATTACCGATTTTGTCCTCAAGGGGGAGGGCTTCGGCGCGGAAGGCGAGATTTCGGCCGACAAGGCCGGGCTGGTCAACGCCAAATTCAGCAAGGTCCAGCTTGGCCCTTCTGATCGTTTGCAGATGTCGATCAAGCGCACCGACAGCGGATTGGCCATCGACGTCAAGGGGAGCGCTGCCGATGTGCGCCCGGTGATCGCTTCGATGAAGGACAATGGCGGCAATGGTGGCGACAGCAAGGATTCGCTGCGGTTGAACCTGACGCTCGACAAGGCGACCGGATATAACAAGGAAAGCCTGACAGACCTCAAGATCAAGCTGGCTGCGTCTGCGGGCCGCATGACGTCGCTGTCGCTGACGGGCGTTACTGCAAGCGGCCAGGCTATTGTCGCCAGCAAGGACATCGGCCAGAAACTGATCGAAGCGACATCCGGCGATGCCGGCGCAATGGCCCGTTTTGCCGATGTCTATCGCAACATGCGCGGCGGATTGCTCAACGTCAAACTGCGCGCCGATTCCGGCGACTCCTGGTCCGGTTCGCTTGATGTCCGCAATTTCGCCTTGATCAATGAAGCGCGGTTGAAATCCATCGTTTCCACCCCGACCGGCAAGGACGGTCGCAGCCTGAATGATGCCGTCAGGAACGAGATTGACGCCGGTTCACAGAAGTTCCAGCGCGCCTTTGCGCGGGTGGTGGTCGATGGCCAATCCATCAAGATTGAAAACGGCGTGGTCCGCGGCGAGCAGGTCGGCGCGACGTTTCAGGGAACGGCGCGTGACAGCAAAGGCAATATGGACATGACCGGAACATTCATGCCGGCCTATGGCATTAACCGGCTGTTTGGCGAATTGCCGATCATTGGCGCCTTGCTCGGCAATGGCCGCGACCGGGGCCTGCTGGGCATCACCTTCAAATTGGCCGGGCCTGTCGACAACCCGAAACTTTCGGTCAATCCGCTGTCATTGATTGCGCCGGGCGTATTCCGGAGCATTTTTGAATTCGAATGAGAAAACCGGCGCTTGCGACGCCGGTTTGATAGAAAGAATCATGACTGGATTGGTCGGGCAGGGCGCTTCAGGCGCACCGGACCAGAACGTGTTTCTTCTTGCCGAGCGACAGTTTGATGACGCCTTCGGCAGTCATTTCGCCGCTGCCGATCATTCGCCGCTCGTCGCTGACGGATTGGTCGTTGACCCGCACAGCCCCGCCCTGGACATGGCGACGGGCTTCGCCGTTGGAGGCTGCGAGTCCTGCCTTGACGAACAGCGCAAGGATGCCGATCCCGGCTTCAAGGTCTGACTGGTCCACTTCGATGGTCGGCAAATTGTCCGAAGTCGCGCCTTCCTCAAACACCTTGCGGGCAGTTTCTGCCGCTTCCAGTGCGGCGTCGCGTCCGTGCAGGATGGTGGTGACTTCGGTCGCCAGGATCTTCTTGACCTCATTGAGGTCGGCGCCGCCAAGTGCCGCCAGCCGGTTGATTTCAGCCATCGGCAGCGTTGTGTAGAGCTTGAGGAAGCGGCCGACATCGGCGTCTTCCGTGTTGCGCCAATATTGCCAGAAATCATAGGCCGACAGCATTTCGGCATTCAGCCAGATGGCGCCGGTGGCCGATTTGCCCATTTTTGCGCCTGACGACGTGGTCAGCAGCGGCGAGGTGATGGCAAAAAGCTGGCCGGTGCCCATTCGGTGGCCGAGATCGATGCCGTTGACGATATTGCCCCATTGGTCAGATCCGCCCATCTGGATGCGGCAACCGGTTCGCTTGTACAGCTCGACAAAATCATAGGCCTGCAGGATCATGTAGTTGAATTCGAGGAAGGACAGTGATTGTTCGCGGTCGAGACGGTTCTTGACGCTGTCGAAGGACAGCATCCGGTTGACCGAGAAATGCTTGCCGACATCGCGCAGGAATTCGAGATAGTTGATCGACAACAGCCAGTCGGCGTTGTTGACCATCAATGCGTCTTTCGGGCCGGACCCGTAATCGAGATAGTTTGAAAACACCCGCTTGATGGAGGCGATGTTGTTTTCGATGGTTTCCACCGTCATCAATTGTCGCGCTTCGTCCTTGAAGGAAGGATCGCCAACCATGCCGGTGCCGCCGCCCATCAGCGAAATTGGCTGATGGCCGGTTTTCTGGAACCAGTGCAGCATCATGATCTGGATCAGCGATCCGGCATGCAATGAAGGGGCGGTCGGGTCAAATCCGATATAAGCCGTTAAGGTTTCCTTCTGTAAAATCGAATCCAGGCCGGAATCATCCGAAGTCTGGTGGATGAAGCCGCGCTCTGACAAGGTGTGAAGGAATTCAGATTTGAACTGGGACATGGCCTGCAACTTTCAGATGGAATATGCTCGTTTGGTCGCGGCCATATCACTATTTTTGCAAAAACGCACCAGTCTGAATGATGAATAATATTGCTGAAAACCATTTGTTTGGGTGGAGAACATCGTGGCGGAATTGAAAACGGCCATCGGCCTGATGAGCGGAACGTCGATGGACGGGATTGATATTGCGCTGCTGCGCAGCGACGGCGAAGGCCGGGTCGAACGCGTTGCGGCGGCAAGCGTAGCCTATGACGCGGGTTTCAGGCGCGTCTTGAGCGAGGCGCTGGAACTGGCAAAAGGAATCAAGAACCGCAACGAACGACCGGAAAATCTTGGAGAAACAGAGCGCGATCTGACCGAGCGCCATGCCGCCGCAGTCCTGTCGTTTCTGGATGGCAACGCGCTTGGACCTGCCGATATTGATGTGATCGGTTTTCACGGACAGACTGTCCTGCACAGGCCGCTGGAGGCGCTGACCGTTCAGATCGGCGACGGTGGCCTGCTTGCGCGCATGACCGGCATAGCGGTTGTCCATGACATGCGCGCCAATGACATGGTCCATGGCGGCCAGGGCGCGCCGCTGGTGCCGGCCTATCACGCCGCACTGGCGCATTCAATTTCAAAGGGCGTCGCCCAACCGGTGCTGTTTGTCAATATTGGCGGCATTTCCAACATCACTTATATCGGCTCGAACCAATCCATCATCGCCTGCGACAGTGGACCCGGCAATGGCCTGATCGACCAATGGGTCGAAGCCCAGGCCGGAATTGCCTATGACGCAGGCGGTTCGATTGCCTCTGAAGGCGCACTGGTCGAGCCGCTGGTCGCGCAATATCTCGCGCACCCTTTTTTCCATGCGCCAAAGCGGATGTCACTGGATCGCAATGATTTCCTGCCGCTGCAAGCCAATGCGGCGAGCCTGCAGGACGGCGCGCGGACGCTTGCCTGGATTTCTGCAGCCGCGATCGCTAGGACCATTGACCGGCATCTGCCGGAAAAACCCGCAATTATCGTCGTCTGCGGCGGCGGCAGGCTTAATCGCGTGATCATGGCCGATCTTGCCGGCCTGGCAAAGGGCTGGGGCGGTGTGGTGCGCCCGGCTGAAGACTTCGGGCTGAATGGCGACAGCATGGAGGCTGAAGCCTGGGCCTATCTGGCGATCCGCTCGTTGGCCGGTCTGCCATTGACATTCCCCGGCACCACCGGAGTGAGCCATCCGGTGAGCGGTGGACTGCTGGCCGTGCCGGGTTGAATAGTGGGCTGCGGCTTCAAAGGCTGCGGGCGAAGGCCTCGCCGTCGCTGCGGCCCAGTTCATAGGCTGCCCGCAATCCGTCGGCATCGCGCACCGTGAACTTGGCAACCGCCAGATCCTGCGACGGGCCGACGGTGATCCGGTTGGCCGTGGCCGCAGGCATTTTGCCGTGGCGGGTGCTCAAGATAAGGGTGCGTCCGCCTTCGGCCTCCGTCATTGCCAGTTTTTGCAACGGCGGATTATCGACCAGACCGCCATCCAGGCATATCCGGCCGCCAAATTGCCCCGCCGGCAACAAAGGCGGGACTGAAGACGAACTCATGATGGCTTCCACAAGCTCTGCAGGCGTCTTGATCGCATGGGTGGAGGCCCAGGACACGCCAAAACCGAGATGGCGGCCAGCTTTGGAATGACTGCCGCGCTTGACCAGCTTTTCCAGTTGATAAAGCAGGATGGCCGCGGGCGCGGCAATCTTGGCGGGAAGCCAGTCGGGCGGATGGGAATGCTGAATGAGGATTTCGGGAGCGCGTGACAGCAGATCAAGTTCGCGCGGCCCGAAGATTTCAGTCAGGAAAGCGCGGAAATATTCGCCGGGCTTTACCTTCCATTCGGGCCTGCCCGCAAGAGCGGCCTTCAGTTCCGCGCTGCGGGCGAAAGCCCTTGCGCGGACTTCCGACCCGATGCCGATGATGTTGAAGCAACTCTTGTAGCTTCCGGCCGAGACGGCAACAACGTAGCCGGGTTTTTGGGGATGGCGCTGGTTCAAAGCCTCCCAGAATCCGCCCTGCCAGTAGCAGCGATTGCCGCCGCCGGCAAAGCCGATGGCATCAAAATTGCGGGAATTGCCCATATCACTTCCCGTAGGCCGGCTCATGGCTGCTAGCGGATTCGCTTGGCGGCCGGTTCCGGCGTCAGTTCACCGGCAAGCCGGCGGTCAAGATAATCTTCGCATTCCGCCATCAACGTATCCGTGGTGCCGGTGAAGAAGTGGTTGGCGTCGGTTACAGTCTTGTGGGTGATCAGGATGCCCTTTTGCGCCTTCAGCTTGTCAACCAGGCTGGTGACATCCTTTTCAGGCGCCACCTTGTCGGCATCGCCGGAAATGATCAGACCGGAAGAAGGGCAGGGCGCGAGAAACGAGAAATCATAAATATTGGGCTGCGGCGCCACCGAGATAAAGCCTTCGATTTCCGGCCGGCGCATCAAAAGCTGCATGCCGATCCAGGCGCCGAAGGAATAGCCGGCAACCCAGCAGCTTTTGGAATCAGGATGCAGGCTTTGCACCCAATCAAGCGCGGACGCAGCATCCGACAATTCGCCGGCGCCGTGGTCAAACTCGCCCTGGCTGCGGCCGATCGAGCGGAAATTGAAGCGCAAGGTCGTAAAGCCGCGTTTCTGGAACATGTAGAAAAGCTGGTATACAATCTGGTTGTTCATCGTGCCGCCAAACTGCGGATGCGGATGAAGAATTATGGCGATCGGAGCGCTTTTTTGTTTGGAAGGCTGGTAGCGGCCTTCCAGGCGACCTGCGGGGCCGTTGAAGATTATTTCTGGCATTCTGTCTCCACAAACAAAGATGGTCACAAAAACGGATAAAGGGGCTTTCCAGTCTTGACTAAACCACTCAGCTTTTCTAAGACCCAGTTTAGAACCATTCGAAACTTTGGGGCATCATCCTCTTATGGATGGCTGACGCTTCATAGGACAGGCGGGCCGGAAATTTCAAGGAAAATGCGACACCGGCCGATGATTGTAACTGCGAACCCACCCGAACATGGCAAATAACCGCGTTTATATGGACTGGAATGCAACGGCGCCGCTGCTGCCACAAGCGCGCGCGGCAATGCTGGACGTGCTCGATATGGCCGGCAATCCATCCTCGGTCCATCGCGAGGGACGCGCCGTGCAGGCCGCGATCCAGTCTGCGCGCCGTTCCGTAGCCGCTCTGGTCGGCGGCGAACCGGCGCATGTGATCTTTACCAGCGGTGCCACGGAAGCTGCCAATTTTGTGCTGACGCCAACCTTTCGCATGGGCAAGGCAGCCTTGTCGGTCAGCCGGTTGCTGGTTGCCGCCACCGAGCACAAGGCCGTTCGCGAAGGCGGACGCTTTGCACCGGACCAGATCACTGAAATTCCGGTCACGGCTTCGGGCCTGATCGACATGAGCGCCCTGGGCCAGGCGCTTGACCAGCACGACCGCTCCACCGGCTTGGTGATGGTTGCCCTTATGCTCGCCAACAATGAAACAGGAATCATTCAGCCGGTCGCAGAGGTGTCAGCATTGGTGCATGCCCATGGCGGCATCATGGTGGTGGACGCGGTCCAGGCGGTAGGGCGCATCGCGGTGGACATCAACGAACTGGGTGCGGATTTCCTTTTGGTATCCTCCCACAAGATCGGCGGTCCGATGGGCGCAGGCGCCGTCGTCTGCCGTGGCGAGACAATGATGCCCAAGGCGTTGATGCGCGGCGGCGGGCAGGAAAAGGGCCACCGGTCCGGCACGGAAAATGCGGCCGCCATTGTCGGATTCGGCGCGGCTGCGGCCAATGCCGCGACCACCGTGCCGCTCTTTGCCGGCCAGGTTGCATTGCTGCGCGACCGGCTGGAAACGGAATTGCGGGCAATTGCGCCAAATGTGGTGATCCACGGGTCAAAGGTTGAGCGTATTACCAATACGACCTTCTTCAGCCTCGACGGGCTGAAGGCCGAGACAGGCCACATTGCCTTTGATATTGAAGGAATTGCGGTTTCGGCGGGTTCGGCTTGCAGTTCCGGGAAAGTGGGAGAAAGCCACGTGCTGGCGGCCATGGGCCTTGATGCCCGCCACGGCGCGCTCAGGCTTTCAATCGGTCCTCAGACCACGCTTGACGATATTTTGCAGACCACCCATGCGTTTGGCCGTATTGCCGCGCGGCTGAAGCCGGCGGTAAATGCGGCCTGAGTGACAAAAATTGCGGAAATACAAAATTTCCGCTTGCCAAAAGGGGTGAAATTTCCCTTCTGGCACCCAACATAAGGTGGCGTATGCCGCCTTCGCGGAAGTCCCGCCTGGCACAAGGCCAGCGTGGCTTCGGCATTCGATAGAGACGTTAACAAGCTGCCGGCCTTGACCCGGCGAGATTGGAGAACGATATGGCCGCCGTACAGGAGACCATTGACCAGGTTCGCAAGATTGATGTGGACCAGTACAAATACGGTTTCGAGACCCTGATTGAATCCGACAAGGCCCCGATTGGCCTCAATGAATATGTCATCAGGATGATTTCGGCAAAGAAGAAAGAGCCGGAATGGATGCTGGAATGGCGTCTTGAGGCCTATCAGCGCTGGCTGACCATGGTCGAGCCGCAATGGGCCCGGGTGCATTACCCGAAGATCGATTTCAATTCGATCTCCTATTATTCCGCGCCAAAATCGATGGTCGGCCCGATGTCGATCGACGATGTCGACCCGGAATTGCTGCGCACCTACGAAAAGCTCGGCATACCGCTGCGCGAACAGGAAATGCTGGCCGGCGTGCAGAAGTCGCGCATTGCGGTGGACGCCGTGTTTGACAGCGTTTCGGTGGTCACGACTTTCAAGGAAGAGCTGAAAAAGGCCGGCGTGATTTTCATGTCGATTTCCGAAGCCTTGCAGGAACATCCTGAACTGGTGCGCAAATATATCGGCAGCGTGGTTCCAGTCACCGACAATTTCTATTCGACACTGAACTGCGCCGTCTTTACCGATGGTTCCTTCGTCTATGTTCCCAAGGGCGTGCGTTGCCCGATGGAACTGTCGACCTATTTCCGCATCAATGAAAAGAATACCGGCCAGTTCGAGCGCACGTTGATCATTGCCGAGGAAGGCGCCTATGTGTCTTATCTCGAAGGCTGCACCGCGCCGCAACGCGATGAAAACCAGCTTCATGCCGCAGTCGTCGAACTGGTGGCGATGGATGACGCCGAAATCAAATATTCGACGGTGCAGAACTGGTATCCGGGCGACAAGGACGGCAAGGGCGGGATCTACAATTTCGTCACCAAGCGCGGCGATTGCCGCGGCGACAATTCCAAGATTTCCTGGACGCAGGTTGAAACCGGCTCGGCCATCACCTGGAAATATCCTTCCTGCATCCTGCGCGGCGACGGTTCGCGCGGCGAGTTCTATTCAATCGCCGTTTCCAACGGCTACCAGCAGGTCGACAGCGGCACCAAGATGATCCATCTCGGCAAGAACACCACAAGCCGGATCATCTCCAAGGGCATTTCCGCCGGCCACTCAAACAATACCTATCGCGGCCAGGTTTCGATCAACCGCAAGGCCGACAATGCCCGCAATTTCACCCAGTGCGATTCCCTGCTGATCGGCAACCAATGCGGCGCCCATACCGTGCCCTATATCGAGGCCAAGAACGCGACCGCGCAATTGGAGCACGAAGCCACCACCTCGAAGATTTCCGAGGACCAGCTGTTTTACTGCCTGCAGCGCGGCATCCCCTCGGAAGAAGCCATCGCCTTGATCGTCAACGGCTTCGTCAAGGACGTCATCCAGGAACTGCCGATGGAATTTGCAGTGGAAGCGCAAAAACTGATCGGGATCAGCCTGGAAGGCAGTGTGGGGTGATCGAGCCTCGGCTATGTGCGACAATTTCGCGGCCTTGACCGCATTATCAATTCCAAGGAACGGCAAAAATGCTTGAAATCAAGAATCTCCACGCCCGGATCACCGGCACTGAAACAGAAATCATTCGCGGCCTGAACCTTACGGTCAAGGCGGGCGAGGTGGCCGCCATCATGGGGCCGAACGGCTCGGGCAAGTCGACGCTTTCCTATATACTGGCCGGCCGGTCCGATTATGAGGTCACCGAGGGTGACATTCTTTATAACGGCGAGAGCATTCTGGAGCTGGAACCTTCCGAGCGCGCCTCCAAGGGCATATTCCTGGCGTTCCAGTATCCGGTGGAAATTCCCGGCGTCGCCACGATGCAGTTCTTGAAGGTGGCGATGAATGAGCAACGCAAGGCGCGCGGCGAGGCCGAATTGTCCACGCCTGATTTTATCAAGCGGGTCAAAGCGGCGGCGGCCGACTTGAAGATCGACCCCGACATGTTGCGCCGGCCCTTGAATGTAGGCTTTTCCGGCGGCGAGAAGAAGCGGGCGGAAATCCTGCAGATGGCGCTGCTGGAACCGAAGCTCTGCGTTCTGGACGAGACGGATTCCGGCCTTGATATCGATGCGTTGAAAATTGTTTCCGATGGCGTCAATGCGCTGCGTTCGCCTGATCGCGCCATTGTGGTGATCACCCATTACCAGCGGCTTCTGGACCATATCGTTCCCGATGCGGTTCACGTGCTTTTCAAGGGCCAGATCATCAAGTCCGGCACCAAGGAACTGGCGCAGGATCTGGAAGTCAACGGCTATGCCGATATCATCGGTGCGGCGGCCTGACGGCCGGAGGAAATGAATATGACTGTGCAACCTGCAATCCGCCTGACAGCCGCCGAAACTGCGCTGGGCGAAGCCTATGGCAAGATCATGGGCGACCTGCCGGGCGACGGCGCTGTGGCCACCATGCGCGACGGCCTGTCCTATGCGCTGAAGACAGAGGGCCTGCCGACGCGCCGCCGCGAGGCTTGGCATTATACAGACCTGAAAGCGCTGATCCGGACCATTCCGGCCAATGACGATAAAGTCGTCACCCCTGTGGCAGCGCTGCTGCATGGCGCTGATGTTTTCTCTGTCGTCAATGGCGTCAGCCAGTCCGTCCCTGTCGTGGACGGCCTTACGTTAACGCCCTATAGCGCCAGCCTGCAGGACGGCACTGCTGCCGACGGTCTTGAAATCCGCGACGCGGAAGATGCAATCGGCCAAATCAACGGCGCTTTCGTCGCGGACGGGTTCAGCCTTGAACTTGCTGCCGGCGCCAAGCTCGAAAGCCCGCTTGAATTGCAGTCGATCCATTCGGCAGGACAATATCACAGCCGCTTTCCCGTCACATTCGGCGCCGGATCGGGCGCCACCGTGATCGAACGACACACGTCAAGCGGCCAGGTGGAAGCCCTAGTTTCATCCGTCAGCGACCTGGTGGTGGGCGAGGGCGCTGAAATCATCTGGATCATCCTGCAACAGCAGGCGCCAGGCGATACGCATCTCGGCCAGATGAAAGTCCGGCTGGAAAAAGACGCGCGGCTGACAGTGTTTGTCATCAATGCCGGCGGACGGCTGGTTCGTCAGGAAATCCATGTCGACGTGGTCGGCGAAGGCGCTGATTTCAAACTGCGGGGCATCAATCTTCTCGGTGGCGATACCCATTGCGATTTGACGATGACGCTTGGCCACACGGTGGTGGACACGACCTCGACCCAGATCATCCGCAATGTGGTGATGGACCGCGCCAAGGGCGTTTTCCAGGGCCAGATCCGGGTTGCGGCCGAAGCACAGAAGACGGATGCCCGGATGGCCTGCAACACGCTGCTTTTGTCCGATGAAGCCGAGTTTTCCACCAAGCCGGAACTGGAAATCTTTGCCGATGACGTCCAGTGCGCCCATGGCGCAACCGTCGCCGACATTGACCATAGGCAATTGTTCTATCTGCTGGCGCGCGGCATACCGGAAAACAAGGCGCGCGGCCTGCTGGTGCGGGCCTTTGTGGCCGCAATTGTCGAGGAACTCGAAGACGAGACCATCGTCGAGGCGCTGGAAGGCGTGATCACCAATTGGCTGGAGGCCCATGACTGATGGCAGACCTTGTCCAGCCAACGGCCTATGATGTTGAAGCGGTGCGCCGCGATTTCCCGATCCTGTCGCGCACGGTCTATGGCAAGCCGCTGGTCTATCTCGACAACGGCGCTTCGGCCCAGAAGCCGCAAGCGGTGATTGACGCCGTCAGCCATGCCTATGGCCATGAATATGCCAATGTGCATCGGGGCCTGCATTATCTCTCCAATGCCGCAACCGATGCCTATGAAGCGGCCCGCGAGACGGTGCGCCGCTTTCTCAATGCCGGTTCGGTGGACGAGATTGTCTTCACCAAATCCTCGACCGAGGCGATCAATACGGTCGCCTATGGTTGGGGCATGCCCAATATCCAGACCGATGACGAGATCGTCGTGACGATCATGGAGCATCATTCCAATATCGTTCCGTGGCATTTCATTCGTGAGCGCCAGGGCGCCCGGCTGGTCTGGGTTCCGGTTGACGACGACGGTGCCTTCAACCTTGATGATTTTGAAAAATCGCTGACTGCCAAAACCAAGCTGGTGGCCATTACCCATATGTCCAATGCCCTGGGCACGATTGTGCCCGTCAAGGAAGTGTGCCGCATCGCCCATGAACGGGGCATTCCCGTGCTTGTGGACGGTTCGCAGGGCGCAGTCCACATGCCGGTTGATGTCAGGGACATTGATTGCGACTGGTATGTGATGACCGGGCACAAGCTTTACGGGCCTTCGGGCATTGGCGTGCTTTACGGCAAGGCCGATCGTCTCAGGTCGATGCGTCCGTTCCAGGGCGGTGGCGAAATGATTGTCGAAGTCACCGAGGACGGCGTCACCTATAACGACCCGCCGCATCGCTTTGAAGCCGGTACGCCGCCGATTGTGCAGGCCATAGGGTTGGGTGCTGCGCTCGAATATATGGAAAAACTGGGCCGTTCCGCCATTACGGCGCATGAGGCGGATTTGGCCAAATATGCCGCTGAACGGCTGGGAACTGTCAACTCGCTGCGCATTTTCGGCAATGCGAAGGAAAAGGGCTCAATCTTTTCCTTTGAACTTGAAGGCATTCACGCCCATGATGTCAGCATGGTCATTGACCGGGCAGGGGTTGCGGTTCGCGCCGGGACCCATTGCGCACAGCCGCTATTGAAACGCTTGGGCGTGACATCGACCTGCCGGGCGTCCTTCGGGCTCTACAATACAAGGGCCGAGGTTGATATATTGGTCGAGGCGCTTGAACATGCCCGCCGGTTCTTCGCTTGAAGGCGGCAAAGTTAGACAAGGATAAAAAGATGAATTCCGCAGACGCTGTTGAAAAAAAAGATATCAGGGACGGAATTGTGCAATCGGCCATTCCGGCGGATGAACTCGCGCGCCTAACAGACGATATCATTTCCGCGCTCAAGACGGTTTATGACCCGGAAATTCCGGCTGATATCTATGAATTGGGCCTGATCTACAAGATCGATGTCGAGGATGACCGGATGGTCAAGATCGTCATGACCCTGACGGCGCCCGGTTGCCCTGTGGCCGGCGAAATGCCGGGATGGGTGGAAAACGCCGTCAGCGCCGTGGAAGGCGTCTCCGGTGTTGAAGTTTCCATGACCTTCGACCCGCCTTGGTCGGCTGACCGGATGAGCGAAGAGGCCCAGGTTGCCATCGGCTGGTACTGATACCGGCCGCCGGGCTGCGCAACGGCCTACTTGAAGCCTTAAGCCTTTGCCACTACATTATAGCTGCGAACACCGGGCCTTTAACCCGGATGCTCAAGGAGTTTGAAATGGGTTTTGACATCATGACCATGACGGATGCGGCGGCAAGCCGGGTTCGTGATATCGTAGAAAATTCACCAAGCGATGCCAAGGGCATTCGCGTGTCGATCAAAAAGGGCGGTTGCGCCGGCATGGAATATGCCATTGACCTCGTGAATGAATCCAACCCGAAGGATGATCACGTCGAAAAAGATGGCGCCCACGTCTGGGTAGCCCCCGAGGCTGTGCTTTATCTTCTCGGCACCCGGATGGATTTCGAGGTCACGACCCTGCGTTCGGGCTTCATATTCCAGAACCCCAATCAAGTCTCCGCCTGCGGCTGTGGTGAATCGGTCGAATTGAAAGCTGCCGATCTGGCCGCATTGGCCAAAAAGGGCGATGCCGTGGTGCGGTCGAACTGAGGCCGAATGCCTTTTGGATACGTGCCTGCTTTGCCCTGACATGATGAACGGATTATAGTGCGATGTCCCGGTATGGGACATTTGCCTGTCCTGATTTACGGCATTCATCTTCCGCCCGGACAAAAATTTACTGAAGAATTCCATTTTGATACGCTGAAACCACCACCAGCAGCCAGGATTTGCATTCCGGCGCAATGGGGTTCATTCCTTCATGTCAGCGGTTATGAAAGCCGGCAACATTCCTTTTATGATGAGCATGAATATGCATCAGATGGAGACATTCAACCGGACGACATGGCGCGAGCCATTGTCGTTGCGCAATTATCGCGCCATCAATGGCTATCTGGACGACGGCGAGAGGGCGACTTTTGAATTGGCTCTTTCCCTAGTCGATTGCGGTCGGATTCTTGATCTCGGGGTCGGCGGCGGACGCACCTCCGGCATCTTCAAAGGGCGTTGCCGCAGCTATGTCGGCATAGATTACACTCCGGAAATGACGGATATTGCCCGTGCCAACTATCCGGAATTGCAGTTTGAAACCATGGATGCGCGCGATCTGCCGGCTTTCGACGACCATTCCTTCGACCTTGTCGTCTTCAGCTATAATGGCCTGGATTCAGTCGATCCGGCAGGCCGAAAAGCGATCATGGCGGAAGTTCAGCGTGTTCTTGCGCCGGGCGGGATTTTTGTTTTTTCCTCGTTTCATCGAGATTGGGCCGGTTTTGAAGTCCGTCGCCATTATGAATATATTTCCTGGAGCGCCAATCCGCTACGCTTCGGCCTGAGGGTCGCGCGTTATGCCGCCGGCGCCATCCGCGCGCGCAAACGACGCGCGCTTGAAGTCCGCGACGGCGAACACGCCATCCTGATCCATCCGGCGCATTATTTCGGCATCATGGTCTATGCAACCACGCCGGCGCAGTTGCGATTGCAGCTTGAAGAAGCCGGATTTGCAGCGCCAATCAGGATTTTCAACGCCGACGGAACGGCAATTGCCGGCCCGGCCTCACCGCAAAACCAATATTTCCACATCATCGCCAGCAAGCAGTGACATTGCCGTTGAGCGGGAAACCGCAGATCGGCTGGCCGCCGGCCGGGACATCGTGAAGATTTCCCGGCCGGCATCTGTTTGCTGCAATTACTCCGCAGCTTCCGCCAGTTCTTCCACCGGCGGGCAGGTGCAAAACAGGTTGCGGTCGCCGTAGACATTGTCGACGCGGTTGACGGGCGGCCAGTATTTGTCGACCCGGAATGCGCCAGGCGGAAAGCAGGCTTCTTCGCGTGAATAAGGCCGGTTCCATTCGCCCACGAGATCCTCCACCGTATGCGGCGAATTCTTGAGCGCATTGTTGTCCTTGTCGGCCCTGCCGTCCTCGATCGCCCGGGCTTCTTCGCGAATGGCCAGCATGGCCTCGCAGAACCGGTCGATTTCGGCCTTGGTCTCTGATTCCGTAGGCTCGATCATCAATGTTCCTGCCACCGGCCAGCTCATGGTCGGGGCATGGAAGCCGCAATCAATCAGGCGCTTGGCGATGTCTTCCACCGTCACGCCGCAGGTATCCTGAAGCGGGCGTGTGTCGATGATGCATTCATGCGCCACCCGGCCAGTTGCCGATGTGTAGAGGACTTCATAAGCACCGGTGAGGCGGGCGGCGATGTAGTTTGCGTTGAGAATGGCGACCTTGGTGGCCTGCGTCAGCCCTGCGCCGCCCATCATCAGGATATAGCTCCAGGATATGGGCAGGATCGAAGCGGAACCGAATGGCGTGGCTGATACCGCGCCGGACCGGCCGTCGGTTGCCGGATGGCCGGGCAGGAACGGCGCCAGATGGGCCTTCACGCCGATCGGCCCCATGCCCGGACCGCCGCCGCCATGGGGAATGCAGAAGGTCTTGTGCAGGTTGAGATGGCTGACATCCGAGCCGATGTCTCCGGGTCGCGACAGCCCGACCATGGCATTCATGTTGGCCCCGTCCAGATAGACCTGGCCGCCATGGCGATGGGTGATATCGCAGATTTCCCGCACAGTCTCTTCAAACACGCCATGTGTCGATGGATAAGTAATCATCACGCAGGAGAGGTTGGCGGCGTGTTCTTCGGCTTTCGCGACAAAATCGGCAAGGTCGATATCGCCATTGTCCAACGTCCTGATGGCAATCACCTTCATGCCTGCCATCTGGGCGGAGGCCGGGTTGGTGCCATGGGCCGATGTCGGGATGAGGCAGATATCGCGATGGCTGTCGCCCCGCGAAAGGTGATATTTGCGGATGGTCAGCAGACCGGCATATTCGCCCTGCGCGCCGGAATTGGGCTGCATCGAAAAGGCGTCATAGCCGGTGACGTCGCAAAGCTTCTGGCTGAGATCATCAAGCATGTGGTAGTAGCCGGCCGCCTGGTCCTTGGGGACAAAGGGGTGGATCTCGGAAAATTCCGGCCAGGTAATGGGCAGCATTTCTGCTGTGGCATTCAGCTTCATGGTGCAGGAACCAAGCGGAATCATCGCCCGGTCCAGCGCCAGGTCGCGATCGGAAAGCCTGCGGATGTAGCGTACCATCTCGCTTTCCGCGCGGTTCATGTGGAAAATCGGATGGGTCAGATATTGGCTGGTGCGCAGAAGATTGCCCGGCAGGCGGTAGCCCGGCGTGAATTCGCTCGCCTTGAAATCGCCGCCAAAGGCGCGCCACACCGCTTCCAGCGTAACCGGCCGCGAACGTTCGTCCAGCGAAATGCCGATGCGGTCGTCGCCAATCTTTCTCAGATTGACGCCTTCTGCGACCGCCGCCTTCAATATGACGCCCTGCAGCTTTCCGACATCGACTGTGACCGTGTCGAAAAATCCGGATGGCTCGACTGCAAAGCCAAGCTTTTCCAGGCCTGAAGCCAGCCGGTCAGTCTTTTGATGCACGCTTTGGGCGATCGCCTTCAGCCCGTCGGGACCGTGGAACACGGCATACATTGAAGCCATGACAGCCAGCAGCACCTGTGCGGTGCAGATGTTGGACGTCGCCTTTTCGCGACGGATATGCTGCTCGCGGGTTTGCAGCGACAGCCGGTAGGCCCGGTTGCCGCGCGCATCCACCGACACGCCAACGAGCCTGCCGGGCATGGAACGCTTGTGGGCGTCTTTCACAGCCATATAGGCGGCATGTGGCCCGCCGTAGCCGACGGGAACGCCAAGGCGCTGGGTCGAGCCGACGGCAATGTCGGCGCCCATTTCACCGGGAGACTTGAGCAGCGCAAGCGCCAGCGGATCGGCAATCATGATGCCGATGGCGCCATTCGCATGAAGCGCTGCAATCGGGGCCGTGAAATCATGAACATGGCCATAGGTGCCGGGATACTGGAAAATCGCGCCAAACACATCGCCCGCCACCAGGTCCTTGGCAGGATCGCCGACGAGAATCGTCCATCCCAGCGGCTCTGCGCGGGTTTGCATCAGAGCGATATTCTGCGGGTGGCAATGATGATCGACAAAAAAGGTGAGCGACTTGGATTTCGACAGCCTGTGGGCCATCGCCATGGCCTCGGCGGCGGCTGTGGATTCGTCCAGCAGCGATGCGTTGGCCACATCCAGCCCGGTCAGATCGCAGACCATGGTCTGGAAATTGATGAGCGCTTCCAGCCGCCCCTGGCTGATTTCCGGCTGGTAGGGCGTATAAGCCGTGTACCAGGCCGGGTTTTCCAGGATGTTGCGCTGGATGACCGGCGGCGTGATGGTGCCGTAATAGCCTTGGCCGATCAGCGAAACCAGCAGCTTGTTGCGGTTGGCGGTCTCGCGCATCGTATCGAGCGCCTCGCGCTCGGTCATCGGTGCAGCCCAGCGCAGCGGCTGTTTCAAGCGGATTGAAGCCGGAACGGTCGCCGCGATCATGTCGTCGAGGCTCTTGTAGCCGATCACCGCAAGCATCGCCTCCATTTCCTTCGGGGAAGGGCCGATATGGCGGCGATTGGCAAAATCATAGGGGTCGTAATCGGTAAATTCAAAATCGCGGGGAAGGGACATCAGGCAATCATCCTTGCATAGGCGTCTTCGTCCATCAGGCCGTTAGCGTCCGCCGGGTTGGCGAGCTTGAGCTTGAAGAACCAGCCTGCGCCCATCGGGTCGGAATTGACCAGCGACGGATCTGCGGTGATGCCGGAATTGACCTCGACGATTTCGCCTTCGAGCGGGCAATAGACATCGGAAGCCGCCTTGACGGATTCCACGGTCGCAGCATTTGCACCCTTGTCGAAACTGGAGCCGGCTTCGGGCAGTTCGACATAGACCAGGTCGCCAAGCTGCTCGGCGGCATGGGCGGTAATGCCCACGGTTGCAATGTCGCCGTCGATTTTCAGCCATTCATGTTCATCGGTAAATTTAAGCATGGGAAGTCCTTTCTTGATAATTCTAGCGTTTGTAGCCGGGGGCAATGAAGGGGAGGGAAGTTACAATCAACGGCAGGTATTTGCCGCGGACTTCAGCGAATATCCGTGTTCCGGCCGCAGCAAACGCGACAGGCACATAGCCCATGGCGACCGGACCATCGACACTGGGACCAAAGCCGCCTGATGTAACCTCGCCGATTGATTGCGATCCTGCCTCATCTGCAAACAGCGCCACATGGCCGCGAACCGGAGCCTTGCCTTCCGGCTTCAGGCCGACACGCTTGCGGCTTGCGCCATGATCAAGATCGGCAAGGATGCGCGCAGCACCTGGAAAACCGCCGGCGCGTGCGCCGCCCGTGCGGCGGGCCTTCTGGATGGCCCATTCAAGACCGGCTTCAACCGGGCTTGTGGTTGTATCGATATCGTTGCCATAGAGGCACAGGCCGGCTTCAAGGCGCAGGCTGTCGCGCGCGCCCAATCCGATGGGTTGGCATTCGGCGTCGGCCAACAGCGCTTTGGCAATGCGTTCGGCCTGATCTGACGGCACTGAAATCTCAAATCCGTCCTCGCCGCTATAGCCGGAGCGCGAGATGATGGCGTCGGCGCCCAGAAGGTCGGCGGTGATGACATCCATGAAGCGCATTGAGCTCACAGCCGGACAAAGCCTGCCCAGCACATCGACAGCCTTGGGCCCTTGCAGCGCCACAAGCGCGCGGTCGTCAAGCCGGGTCAATTCACAGGTTTTGCCGATATGTGCCTGCATATGGGCAAAATCAGCGTCCTTGCAGGCGGCATTGACCACCATGAAGAAATGATCGCCGCGATTGGTCACCATCAGGTCATCGAGAATGCCGCCGGATTGATTGGTAAAAAACCCGTAGCGCTGGCGACCATCCGCAAGGCCGGCAATATCGACCGGGATGATGCTTTCAAGCGCCAACGCCGCATCGGCATTGTTGCCCGAGCGGGCTGAAATGAGAACCTGGCCCATATGGGACACATCGAAAAGACCGCAAGCCGCGCGGGTATGGAGATGCTCTTTCAGCACGCCGGGTGGATATTGGACCGGCATGTCATAGCCCGCAAAGGCGACCATCTTGGCGCCAAGCGATACATGAAGGGCATGGAGGGGAGTTTGCTTGAGGGTTTCGTTCACAATGGGCGGCCTCCGGAATATCGCGCTTGGCGATTTGGCTCAAGGGTCATCAGGGTGTCGCCACCCGGTTCTCGAGCCCCCTCTGTCCGTTTGCCTGAGATTGTTATCCCTTCGGCGGGCGCAAGCGCCACTCTCCAGAGCTTCCTTTAGTCCGCTGGTCCTTTTGCCTGAGAGTTTCCGGGGCGGTTGCTCCTTCGGCACCACTCCTTGCAAAGTGGATTCTCCCAACGGGTCAGACTTGATAGCTGGAAAATGTGACACATGGCAAGTGGCGGATGTCGTTCGTCGACAAAAAAGCGTCGTTGTAGCATGGGGATGGTAGGAGGGCAGTTGCGACCGGGGGCTGCAATGGAAGCAGCTTCAACGGTCCGCGTTGCTTTTTGCCCAATCAGGCCGGTGGCAGGAAAACATCATCCGGAACGGCATTGGCATCAGGGCCGTCGCTTGGCTTTTCTTGCGAAACAGTGCCGTATTCCCCGCTCATATCTGCGGTAACCGGTTGGTTTGAACCGTCGGCTTTGCCAGTGGACGCCAGTTCAGGCAGGCTGACACCCATAGTCTGGGCATATGCGGCGTCGGCTATCTGCCGGCTTGATTGCGGCAGCTTCTGCTGGTCGCCGGCTGTCAGGAAAAATACGGCCAATGCCGGGGGATGGACAAGGTTGAGCAGGTTTCTCTGGCGCGGGTCATCGGTCTGGCTGGCTTTTTCAGCCCAGTCCTTCATGGCCGCTTCCATCAGTTGTCCACCGGTAACCCTTTGGGCCGGTTTGATCGGTTCCGCCGCATAGGCAGCGGTGGAGGCTGATACGGTTATGACTCCAGTCATGGTTTTGATCCGTGAGCTTTCATGGTTGTATCTTATCAGATATAGATGGACGGGGGGTTGATACAAACGTTATTGTTTTAGTAAAATCTTACGTATTTCAACCATCGGCGCTGCCAAGCAGGCCATTGTTATCATTTATCAAATTGATTTTCGTCAAAACGTGTCAAGTCCGCTTTCAAAACCATGCCCGACCAGAAAATTATCGTCTCGCATGCCGCTTTTCTGCATGTATGCCGTCAACCCGGTCTTTCCAGAAACCCGGTCTGACGTTAGTCTCGCAATCGCAAACCGGGGGGAAAGCATGGCTGAATCGCAATCAGGTCCGCCAAAAGGGGGATTGCCGCCTTTTAGCGCGGCGCCGACCATCAACAGATTGAATACCGGCGATCTTGTCGCCTGCCTGAAAGCAGGTCTGTCTGATTTTGCCCGTGCGCCTTTGTTCGGCTTGTTTTTCGGCGGCTTCTTCGCCCTTCTCGGCATCATCATTCTCTTGTCCCTGACTGCGTGGGACATGCCTTTGCTGATCTATCCCTTCGCCATCGGCTTTCCGCTGGTCGGCCCCTTCGCCGCTGTTGGCCTGTTTGAAGTCAGTCGCAGGCTGGAGGCTGGCGAGAAACTGCAATGGGGCGCTGTGCTGTCGCGGATCTGGCTGCAGCGAGGCCGCGAAATTGCATGGATGGGCATGGTGATGCTGTTTTTCTTCTGGATGTGGATGTATCAGGTCCGCTTGTTGATTGCCCTGATCCTCGGGCGCATGTCGTTCTCGACGCTGGAGAAATTCCTCACCGTGGTGCTGACCACTCCGAATGGCTGGCTGTTCCTGGCCATCGGTCACCTGATTGGCGGCGCGCTGGCTATATTGCTGTTTTCACTGACCGTGATTGCCATTCCGCTGCTGATGGAACGCGACGTCGATGTCGTCACTGCGATGATCACCAGCGTTCGCACAGTGCTGGCCAGTCCCTTGGTGATGATCATCTGGGGCGTACTGGTCACGTTGAGCATCGTCATAGCCTGCCTGCCGGCCTTTCTCGGCCTTATTTTCATTTTGCCGGTTCTGGGCTTTGCCACCTGGCATATCTATCGAAAGGCCCTTGCGACGGAATGATGTCGCGGCGGGCCTTGTTGCGATACGATTTGTCGCTGCCATTATTCTGTGCGACCGGCAGATTGGCGATGCAAATCGGAATTTGATGACTTATATGAACGCGAGGTGGTTCCGCCATCCGCACAATAATTGATTGAAGTCCATGTTCGAGCTTTTTTCTCATTCCGGTTTTGCGGACATGATCCAGAATTACGGCCTGTGGGTCTTGTTTGCCATCGTCATGCTGGAAAGCACCGGTGTGCCGTTGCCTGGGGAAACCGTGCTGGTTTCCGCTTCGCTCTATGCCGGTTCAACCCACCAGATCAATATCCTAACGGTGATGGCGGTAGCCGCAAGCGCTGCGATGATCGGCGATAATTTCGGCTACTTCATCGGCCGCTTCATCGGTCTGCGACTGATCTTGAAGCATGGCCGTTTCCTCAGACTGAACGAGCCGCGACTGATGGTAGGCCAATACATGTTTTTGCGCCATGGCGGCAAGATTGTGTTTTTCGGCCGCTTTGTAGCCTTGCTTCGGGTATTTGCAGCGTTTCTGGCAGGGGTCAACCGCATGCCATGGTCGCATTTTCTGCTGATGAACGCGTTGGGTGCGGTCTGCTGGTCGCTGCTGTTCGGTTTGGGCGCCTATCTGCTGGGTGAGCGCATTTCGCTGATAGCCGGGCCCGTAAGCCTCGCCGTGGTTGTGGCTGCCATTGGCCTGCTGATTTTCGGCCTGGTATTTTTCCGCCGCCACGAAAAGGAAATCGAAGCCCGCGCTGCAAAGGATCCGGCCATCCAGGCCTCTTTTGCCCATGCCAAAATGAATTGATCGCTGCCGCTTGTCTTGAAAAGCGCAGGCAGAAAACATTTTAATGCTTTGCGGAATTCCGGATAGTGTTTTTGCCGGCATGCGGCTACATGGTTTGAGCAAAAGGCAACCAGCCGGAAAATAACGGCTTTGCTCATATAATGGATGAAGTTCATGGCACTGCGCTTGATCGAGGTCTTATTGAACAGCCAAGACGCCGAGGATGCAGTCGGGTTGATGGGTGACTGCACTGTCGTTGAAATCCAGAAAATCAAATTGGCCGACGACAATGTCCTGCTCCGGGTTCTCATGGATGCGGAACAAAGCGAAAGTGTTCTTGATCCGCTTGAAAAGCGCTTTGGCCACAAGGATGGCGCGCGCATCCTCGTCATGCCGATTGAAGCCACCTTGCCGCGGGTCAAAGTGGAAGAAAAGGAAGACGACAAAGCCGAGAATGGTGAAAAAAACGGCAAGCGCTCCGAGCGGATCAGCCGGGAAGAGCTTTACGAAGATATAAAGAACGGCGCGCGGCTTTCGCGGGTCTATCTGGCCATGGTTGTTTTGTCGACCATGGTCGCGGCCATAGGATTGCAGCACAACAATGTTGCCGTCATCATTGGTGCGATGGTAATTGCGCCCTTGCTTGGCCCCAATGTAGCCCTGTCGCTGGGCACGACTTTGGGTGACTGGGCGCTTTTGCGCCAGACCACACTGACCGGACTGGCCGGCGTCGGCGTTGCCTTCGGACTGGCGGTCGCCATGGGCTTGCTGTTTTCAATTGACCTGACCGGAACGGAAATCGCCGCCCGGACCAGTGTGCGCGTGAGCGATGTGGTTGTGGCCCTGGCTTCCGGCAGCGCCGGGGCTTTGGCGCTGACCAGCGGCGTGTCAGCCACGATGATCGGCGTCATGGTTGCGGTCGCGCTTCTGCCGCCGCTGGTGACGGCGGGACTTCTGCTGGGAGGCGGTGCGCCGGTGCCGATGATGGCCGCGCTGTCGCTGTTCCTCGTCAACCTGCTTTGCATCAATCTTGCCGGCGTATTGACCTTCGTGATGCAGGGCATCAAGCCGACCAACTGGTGGGAAAAGGATCGCGCCAACAAGGCCACGCGTGCTGCCATCGGATTGTCGGTCACCTTGCTCGCCGTGCTGATCGCCCTGATATACCTGGTCGGAAAAGACGGGCTGAGGTTTTAGGCTTTGGGCCTGTAAACCGGTCTTTGCGTCAATGGCAGCTTCGGCCCGGAGCAGACACTGGCGAAAAAAACGGCTATGATTGAATTGTGGGATAAATCGGTCGTTTGCCGGTCCGTGCACAAAGTTTTCCTTGCGAACCAGTTTTCGTGTGAAATCGCAACATGACACGCCAAGATACCATATCCCGCGCGGTTGCAGCGGTCAGGTCCGGCAGATTTTTCGATCTTTTGGCCAGGCGGGTCGCCATTGCCACCGAGAGTCAGAACCCGGAACGCAAGTCTCTGCTGAACGCATATCTGGATGACGAGATCGCGCCAGCGCTGAGTTCGCTCGGGTTCACGACCAGGACCTACACACACGACGGCTGGCCCTTTCTCATCGCCGAGCGGACCGAGGACACTGAGTATCCGACAGTCCTTGGCTACGGGCACGGCGACGTCGTTTTCGGCATGGATGGCGAATGGGCGGACGACCTTTCGCCATGGGTCCTGAGTGAACGGAATGGCCGTTGGTATGGAAGGGGTGTTGTCGACAACAAAGGGCAGCACTCAATCTGCCTTGCGGCGGTCGAGGCTGTCCTGGCGGTTCGAGGCAAGCTCGGCTTCAACGCGAAGTTCCTGTTCGAAATGGGCGAAGAAGTCCTGTCGCCGGGCCTTCACGAATTTGCTGCCGCACACAAGGACGAACTGGCCGCCGATCTGTTCATTGCATCTGACGGGCCGAGGCTTTCAGCCGATCGGCCAACATTGTTCCTCGGATCACGCGGGGCGATTTCCTTCGATATCTGGATTGAGGCGCGGCAGGGCGGCCACCATTCCGGCAATTGGGGCGGTCTGCTCTCCGACCCTGCCACGCAGCTTGCCAACGCGCTCGCCAGCATCGCCGGACCGACCGGGCGTATCCTGATCCCCGAATGGCTGCCGAACGAGCTTCCCGATAGCGTGAGGCGTGCCCTGGCCGATTGCGAAATCATCCCAGTCCCGGACGGACCCCAGTTTGATCCGAACTGGGGCGAGCCTTCGTTGTCGTCTGCTGAAAAACTCTATGCATGGAGTTCGTTCTGCGTGCTCGCGTTCGAGGCCGGCAATCCAAAAGCTCCGGTCGGCGCGATACCTGGCCGAGCCTGGGCGCGCTGCCAACTCCGGTTTGTGGTGGGTGTGGATGCTGACGACATCCTGCCGGCGCTGCGACGGCATCTTGACAGAATTGGCTTTGATTACGTGAAAGTTGCGCCGGCACGAAACCGGATGTTTCGCGCAACCCAGCTTGACCCCGAAAATCCGTGGGTCATATGGGCATCGACGTCGATCGAACGGACGACGGGCAAAAAACCTGCAATCTTGCCAAGCCTGGGCGGCAGTCTGCCAAATGATGTCTTTTCCGAAGTCCTGGGTCTGCCGACAATATGGGTGCCGCATTCATATCCTCAATGCTCGCAGCACGCGCCAAACGAGCACGTCCCGATTGAGATCGTCGAGGAAGGATTGTCGGTTATGGCCGGTATATATTGGGATCTGGGCGCAGTCGGCAAAGACATGCCATCTGTACAAGTCCGGTGAGACCCAATTTGTCCAACCCGCCACGTTGGCGCAGTCCACTATGGGCTCTGAGCCTTCATCTGACGGTTTTTTCGGATGACCGGTGCTTCATGCCGAGCAGATATTGCTATGGCCGATTCCTGGCATCGTGGTTCAACGGCGACGGGAGAGCCGTCCATGTCGCATCTTTTCCCGCTTCACGAAGCTCGCTTGAAACGCATCTTTGCACGCATCCTTACCGAATTGGTCACCCGAGGGGATGCAACAGGCTCAATCCAGCCACTTCACAGTTTGGGAAACCCGGAAATTGCGCTTTTCAAGTTCCGCGAAAAATGCGCTCGCGTTGAAATAGGCCTCCGGCGCAAAGACACCCGGGCGCTTTTTGTTTTTCAGCAGCAGTTGCGCTGCAATGGAGGCGCTCATCGACGTGCCGGCGTCAACATAGTCATCATAGAGTGGATCAGGTGAAATCGCCACTTCGCAACGCACTTCAACGGGCCTGCCGTCCTTGGTGCCGCGACCGATGGCAAAATGCAGTTCGTGGCCTTCCTGGGTCGGAATGCGATGCTGGTTTTCGGCGATATTGCGCTCGATCAGCTTTGTCAAAAAATCGATCGGACGCACCTTTACGCCGCCTATTTCGACCGGATTGTCGAAATCGCCAAATCCGGCCTTTACCAGGCCGACCCATGCTTCGTGTTCGCGATGCGGCAGATGCAGTTTCCAGGTAAATTCCTGAATGCCCTTGTCGGCGATGCCCTCGGCAAGCGGGACGGTCAGTTGTTCGGAATGGGGTGAATACATGAATTCGCAACGCCCCCAAGGCTCCGGCAGGTCGATCACCTCACGGCCGGTCATCGGCGCGCATTCGACATGGCGACCGCCGAAAAACTGGGTCGAGGGACGTGCATATTCCGCCAGCACTGTGGAAATGGAATAGGGCGGCATGAGGATCGGGTTTTCCTCGCCCACCAGTTCTGCAACCCAATAAAGGTTGATCTTTTCGATCCGGTCCATCTGGTCGGCCACCGCGCGGCAAATGACATTGGACATGCCCGGATCGCCGCCGACGCCGACAACTGCGGTAACGCCGGCTGATTTGAACCTCTCATGCTCGGCGATCTGCTTGACTGTATATGTGCCAAGCCCGCCCAGATCCATATAGGCGACGCGGGCCGCCAAGGCGGCTTCGAAAATCAGCATCTGGAACCCGGCCAAGGTCGGTACGCAATTGATGCACAGGTCAGCGCCGGCAAGGGCTGCCGCCAGTCTTTCCGGGCTGGTGACATCCAGATCGAACAGCTCGATGCGGGGATCGCCGATATCGGCCGCCAGTTTTTCCATCCTGGCGCGCGACGTGTCGCAGATCCGGATGGCGCCCAAATCGATGATCGAGCGGTCCGACAGCAGATCGCGGACAATGCCCGAACCCATGAGACCGGCCCCGCCGAGGATGGAGATGACTTCCATTTTCAGTTCCTTTTCAATTCAAACTTCAGATGTGCTTGCGACCGCCGGCGTCATAAAACCATTCGTCGGGATAGGGGTACCACCACCCCTGAATGACCGGTTTGTGATCGATGATC
This sequence comes from Rhizobiaceae bacterium, assembly GCA_041742335.1. Classification (GTDB taxonomy): domain Bacteria; phylum Pseudomonadota; class Alphaproteobacteria; order Rhizobiales; family Rhizobiaceae; genus Rhizobium_E. The sequence continues at coordinate 24,981 of JBGSIT010000092.1, read as the reverse complement.
ACCATCTTGGATCGCCGGAAGGCGTCCAGTCCCAGTCGGCTCAATTCCCGTCCCAGACCAGACATTTTCCAGCCGCCGAAAGGCAGCGCATCATTGTCGATCAGCGGATTGTTGACCCAGACCATGCCGGCTTCGAGCCGCTCGGCAGCTTCCATCGCCTCTTCCAGCGAGGTCGTGAAGATCGATGCGCCCAGGCCGAATTCGCTGTCATTGGCCATCCGGATGGCTTCGTCAAAATCCTTGACCCGGCATATGGAAGCCACAGGGCCGAAGCATTCCTCGCGGAGGATATCCATTTCCGCAGTGATTCCGGTCAGGATGGTCGGTTCGTAAAACCATCCCTGAGCCTGGCTATCCGGGATATTGCCGCCAGTCACAACTTCGGCGCCGCGCGCTGTGGCGTCCTCGACCAGACGGATGACTTTGGCGCGGGCGGCCTCGCTGACCAGCGGCCCGATCTCCGCCCTGGTCAGGCCGTTGCCAATGCGCAACCGCAGTGTCTCGCGCTTGAAGGCGGCGACAAAGGCATCATGGATTTCATCGACAACAAAGAACCGTTCGGCCGATGTGCAAACCTGTCCGGACATGTGAAAGGCCGCCGTCACGGCGCCGGCCGCGGCGATATCCACCGGCGCGCTGGCGGCAATGATCATCGCATCGGAACCGCCTGCCTCGATGACGCAAGGCTTCATTCGGCTGGCCGAGGCGGCCGCAACGGCCTGGCCGGCGGCAACCGATCCGGTGAAGGCGACTGCGTGGGTTTGTCTGGAGGCAATCAGGCTTTGGGCGACGTCTGCGCCGCCGGGCAGGCAGGCGATCAGGCCGTCGGGCAGGGGCGCGAAAGCATCCATGAAGTGCAGGGTTGAAAGCGTTGTCGCCAAAGCCGGCTTGATGATGCAGCCATTTCCGGCGGCAAGCGAGGCGGCCACGGTCCAGCACATCAGCAGGATGGGAAAATTGAACGGCATGATATGGACAGATACACCCAGCGGTTCATAGCGCGCATATTGGAACGAGCCAGCCTGCGTTGTGCCCGCCACCTTGCCTGCATCATCGCGGGCCATTTCAGCGAAATAGCGGAAGACGCCGGCGCAATTGGCGACCTCGCCGATGGCTTCGGGGAAGGGCTTGCCCATTTCCCGGCTCATCAACTCGCCGCAACGGCGCATGTCCGTTGCCTCGATCCGGTTGGCGACCTGATGAAGAATGGTCGCACGGCTCTTGGCATCCAGCGCCTTCCAGCCTTTTTGCGCGGCATTGACGGCTTTCAGCGCGGTTTCGATTTCCGCCGTGCCGGTGTCGGCAATTTCGCCTTCCACGCCCAAAGTCGCAGGATTGATCACGGGCAGGCGCGCACCGGACGAGGGGTGGTAGACTGGATGCAGATAGTGGCATGGCTTGTGCGGATCGAACAAAGGCGACCTCCTCGGTTGGGTTCTATCCGTTCAGCGGATCATGTAGACCTTCTTGACGGTCTCGTGGACGGTGCACTCGCCTTTCCAGTCTTGCGGAAAGAAGGCAGCCGTATCCGGTGTGATCTCGATGACCTCGCCGCTTTCATGGACATAGGTGCAGCGACCCTCGAGGAAGTGACAGAACTCGTCACGGGTGACGTGGCAGAACCATTTGCCCGGCGTGCAGACCCAGAGGCCGCATTCCGATTGCCCTTCCGGCCCCTTGTGGATCAGCAGGCCGGATGTCATGGACTGGCCTTCGATCATGGTGGGGATGACGCCCCAATCTTTCAGGTCTGTCTGTTCGAGCGGTTTGCGCAAGAGCGGCGTGGCGGTCATCGGCGTGTTCCTTGATATCGTCGGTTGTTTGTCGGGAGATGGCGGGAAATTCCGGTCAAGCCCTCAACTCAGCATGTAGATGTTGCGCATGGTTTCATGGACCTCGCATTGTCCCGTCCAGCCCGCCGGAAACAGCACCACCGTGCCGCTTTCAACTGCGATGACTTCGCCATTCTCATGCCGGTAGGTCGCCCGGCCGGCGACGAAATGGCAAAGTTCGTCGCGCGGAATCGACAGGCGCCATATGCCGGGTGTGCAAACCCAAATGCCGCATTCAGGCTGGTTGCCCGGACCCTTGAAGACCAGTCGGCCTGAGGATCGTGATTGGCCTTGCACACAATCGGGCTGGTCACCCCAATCCACGAGATCGGAATATGTGCTGGCATCGTGGATGCGGGCAACGGTTGTCGCTTCAGCCATGGAAGGCGCCCTTTGCAAGGATCGTATCCAATATGCCTGCTGCTTTTTCCGGTCCGCTGCGGGCCTGCATATGGGCCGAAGTCGCCGCCAACTTCGATTTCATCTCCGGATCATGGATGCAGGCATCCAGCTTTGCGGCAAGGTCGGCATCTGTCCAGTCATAACGCGGCATCTTGAAGCCGTGGCCGGTTTCATCGACGCGTGTCGCATTGTCATGACCATCCCAGACATAGGGCATGATGATGGCCGGCTTGCCGAAATAGAGGCACTCGGTAAACGAGTTATTGCCGCCATGGTGAATGACCGCATCGACTTGCGGAATAACCGAAGGCTGGGGAAACCAACTGTCTATGATGACATTGCCGGGCAGGTCGCCATATTGATCCTTGTAGTCGCCGACATTGACGAGGGCGCGGTAGGGCAGTTTCCCCACGGTCTCGATCAGGCGCTTCAATAATTCTGTATCGCCCGCGCCGAGGCTTCCGAAGGAAATATAGATCAGCGGCTTGTCGTTGTTGGTCGCAAAGACGGGAACCTCATAGGGCTTCTCTTTGCGCACGCAGCCTTCGAGATATTGGAACTGGTTGGCGGGCAGTGGATGGGCGCGCTTGAACTTTACGGATTCGGGGTAAAGCAGCAGGTTCATGAAGGGCGAGGCTTCGAAGAATTGCCCGAGCGGATAGACATCCTCGCCGCAATCCGCCAAAAACGCGTTGAAATCGTCATGGATCGGCTTGATGACGCTGTTGAAGTGCGCGCGATAGGCGGCATGGCAGGCCAGATCGTGTTCGCCGCAGCCGGAAAGATGCGGCGGAATTGCCTCGTCTTCAATTTCGTTTTCCGAGCAGGAGATGATCCGGACCCAGGGCTTGCCGAATTGCTTGATGGCCGGAAACAGGATGACATTGTCGACGCAGATCATGTCCGGGTTGATCCTGGCCAGGACACCCGGCAAGTCCTTTTCGGCCCATTTGGCGCTGTCGACGATGGCTTCCCAGCAGTCGCGCACGTAATTGTCGATCTGGTCGTACGGGCTTTTGCGGAAATTCGGAATATGGCCATTGATGAAATCCTCCCAGAATTTCGCCATTTGCTCCGGCGGCATCGGTGCCGACAGGTTGACCGGATGGGCTTGGAATCCATAGCCCTCATAGACCGGAACAAAGCCAGGATCGGAGAGGAAGACAGCCTTGTGGCCCAAAGCCTGCACGGCCTGGGCGATGCCGACCGAGTTGAGCGCCGGCCCGAAGGCTGCTTCGGGAAAGAATGCAATGGTTTTCGACATGGTGTCCCCCTGAACTAAGGAAAGAGGCGGCATTGGGCCGGATTGAAGATGAGGCGGACAGCGCCACCCATGTGATGGCCGCTCTGGCCTGAAACCCGGACCTGCAGCGGCGTCGGGCTGGCTTGGGTGCCGACATGCAGCACCCTGTCCAGCCCGTGATAGGCAATGTCGACAATGGTTCCGGCAAGGCCGGTTTCATTGTCGCCGATGGTGATGTTTTCAGGGCGGACGGCGAGCCTGGCGTTGCTGCCTGCCATTTCGCTGCCCAGCGGCAGGCTCAGGCCCGGCGCCGAGAATGAGCCATCGGCCAGCACCTTGCCGTCGATGAAGTTCATCACGCCGATGAAATTGGCAACGAAACTGTCCGCCGGCCGCTCATAGATATCTTCCGGCGTGCCGCATTGCAGGATGCGCCCGTCCTTGAGGATTGCCATACGGTCCGCCATCACCAGCGCTTCTTCCTGATCATGGGTGACGATGACGAATGTGATGCCGACTTCGTGTTGCAGGCGCTTGAGTTCAAGCTGCATGCGCTCGCGCAGTTTCTTGTCGAGCGCGCCCAAAGGCTCGTCGAGAAGCAGCAGTTTCGGCCGCTTCACCAAGGCGCGCGCCAAAGCCAGCCGTTGTTTCTGGCCGCCTGAAAGCTGTTCGGGGCGGCGGTCGGCCAGTTCCGCAATATCGGTGGCCGCCAGGATCGCATCGACGCGCTCGTTGATTTCGCTCCGGCCAAGCCGTTCCATTTCCAGGCCGTAATTCAGGTTCTGGCGCACGCTCATATGCGGAAACAGCGCATAGGATTGAAACATCATATTGACCGGGCGATGCTCCGGCGCAAGTTTTGTCACATCGCGGCCTTCGATGCGAATGCCGCCGGCATCCGGCTTTTCAAAGCCTGCAAGCATTCTCAGCAAGGTCGTCTTGCCGCAACCCGAAGGGCCGAGCAAGGCGAAGAACTCTTTCTCGCGGACATCGAGGCTGATGGAATCGACGGCGGTGACACGGCCGAACCTCTTGGTGACGGCATCAATCGACAGGACGGGGTTGGCGATGGTTTCCGTCATATTGCCTGCTTCCGGTTCAGCCATTGAGACATCAACAGCGCCGTCGCGCTGACGCCCATTACGAGGGTAGCCAATGCATTGATTTCGGGTGTGACGCCGAAGCGGATCATCGAATATATCTGCATGGGCAGGGTGATGGAGGCCCGTCCGGCGCCGGCGGTAAAGAATGCGATGATGAATTCATCCACCGACAGGGTGAAAGCCAGCAGGCTGCCGGCAATAATGGCGGGCAGGATGACAGGCAGGGTGATGCGGCGAAAGGTCGTCCAGCCGGATGCTCCCAGATCACGCGATGCTTCGACGATGGAATAATCAAAATTCTTCAGCCTTGCCCGGACAACGGAAGAAACAAAGGCCAGATCGAATATGACGTGGCTGAGGATGATCGTATGCAGGCCCAAGGTTATGTTCAGACGCGACAGCAGGCTCAACAGCGCCACTGCCAAAACGATATCGGGAATGACCATCGGCGCAAAAGCCAGTGCCTCCAGCGTGCCGGACCGGCGCGCCCGGGCTTCCATTCCGAGTGCCAGCATGGTGCCTAGTACGGTTGAAATGGCCGTGGCAAACAGGGCGACGATCAATGTGTTGAAGGCCGCGCCGAGGATATTGTTGTTTTCCAGAAGCGCGCCATACCAGCGGGTGGAGAACCCCGACCAGCTTGTCGGCAGGCCGCTTTCATTGAAGGACAACAGCACAAGAATGGCAATCGGCAAATAGAGAAAGCTGAAGACCGCGACAAGGATAAGCCTGCCCGGCGGGCGCGACGCCCTAGAGATGGCCATCATCGACCTCCCTTGCGGCCTCAGCTCCGCTTTCGCCGCTCATTCTGGCGGTGAAACTGGACTGGGCGAAAAGCAGCACGATCATGACGGCAATCAGGGTCATGCCAAGGGCCGCGCCGAATGGCCAGTCATTGGCGGTCAGGAACTGGTCATAAACGAGATTGCCGATCATCTGGAAGCGGCCGCCGCCAAGCAAAGCGGGGGTCACGAAATTGCCGATGGAAAGAACAAAGACAAACACGCCGCCAGCGGCAACGCCGGGAAGGGTCAGCGGCAGGGTGATCCGCAGAAAGGTTCTGATCGCACCGCCGCCCAGATCGCGGGAGGCTTCCATCAATTCCCAATTGAGCCGCGACAGCGATGAATAGATCGCCAGGATGACGAAGGGCAGGTAGTTGTAGACCAGTCCGGTAATGACCGCTCCCTCGGTATAAAGCAGCGACAATGGCTCGCCGGTATAGCCCAGCGCGACCAGCAGGTGATTGAGCAGACCCTCGCGGTTCAGCAGCACGATCCAGGCATAGGTGCGGATCAGATAATTGCTCCAGAAGGGCAGAACGGCAAAAAACAGCAGCGTCGCCTGCCATCTTTTCGGCGCCTTGACGATGGCATAGGCCGCCGGATAGGCGATCAGGATCGCCAGCAAGGTCGATATTCCGGCAATGCGGGCGGATGTCAGGAAAATACGCGCATAGAGCGGATCGATGACGCGGCGGAAGTTGTCAAGGGTGACATTGTATTCAATTCCGCCGAACATGCCGCGCTCGAAGAAGGCGTAAACCAGCACCAGCAGGCAAGGCACGACCATGAAGGCAACCAGCCAGGCAATGGCGGGAAGAGCGATCAGGTTTGGTCGGGCGGCACGGTATGTCACGGTTGGGTTTCCAGTCCTGCGACCAGTCAGGTTTTATGAAGCGGCAATGGCGCGGGATCCGCCGTCAGCCGGATTGGAAGATCCGGCTGACGGCAGTCACTAGTTCACGCCATTCTAGTTGGCAGCCTTGATTTCGCTGACGGCGCGGGAATAATCCTTGGAGGCGGGCCCCAGATCCCTCAGAAGCTCGTATTTGGTCAGTTCTGCCGGCGTCATGCCCATATTCGGATACTGGGTCACCAAAGCCGGGTCCAGCCCTTCCATGGCGGGCTTGTTGGGAACTTTGTAGAGAATGTTTGCTGCGGCCCAACCGTGGTTCTTGCCATCAAGAATGTAGTTGATGAACTTCATCGCCGCGTCCTTGTTCTCGGAATTCTTCATCACCACGATGGTATCGACCCAGAGATCGGAACCTTCCTTCGGCACGACGAACTTGATGTCGGCATTCTCGCCGATGCCGTAATTGCACCATCCGTCCCATGCATGGACCAGTTCGGCTTCGCCCGAAACCAGCTTCGAATAGAAGGTGGTGTCGTCATAGGCCAGCAATGTCTTCTTGGCAGCGATCAGCAGGTCGCGGGCCTCATTGATCTTGGCCGGATCGGTTTCATTGACCGAATAGCCTTTGGCAAGCAGGCCTGCCGCCATAAGCCAGCGGTCGGTGGCAAGCATGGTGGTCTTGCCCTTGAGGGCGGCATCAGGCTGCAGGAGATTCATCCAGCTGTCGACCGGTGTCGTGACGAGGTCGGACCGGTAGCAAAGCCCTGTTGTGCCCCAGGTATAGGGCACGGAAAAGGCGGCGCCGGGATCATAAGCGAGGTTGAGGGCTTCGGGATAAAGATTGGCGATATTGGGCACTGCCGCCTTGTCAATCGGTTCCAGCATGTTCTGGCCGTTGAGAATTTCGGCGAATGGCGAGGATACGAAGACAACGTCATAGCCCTTGCCCTGGCTAGCCATCAGCTTGCCCATGATTTCTTCATTGGTGGCATGGTTGACGACTTCGATTTCAAGGCCGGTCTCGGCCTTGAAGGTCTCGGCAATATCCTTGGCCATGTAGCCGTCCCAATTGGAAATGACGAGATCTGCGCTCCAGGCTGGCAAAGCTGTGGCGGCAAGCAGGCCCACTGCGGTGGCAAAAACCACCGACCGGCCTTTTCTTGCTGCACGCTGGTATGTTTCATTGATCATGAATTTTCTCCCATTCATTCGGGGCGCGACCGCTTGAAGCCAGCCGGACCCTGGAAACCTGATCGGGCCCTTATCCTGCCTGGATTTCGGGACCGGTTGCTGGCACGTCTTCTGTTCCACTGACGGATCGCCGGTTTTCCGGTCTCGTTTCCATCCTGCACGCAGTATTATTTATTAAAAAAATACGTCAATATGTAAAATCAGAAATTCCGGATATTTTTACAAGACACTTGCGAAGTGGCTGAAATACAGGCAGCATATCGATAATTTAACCGTTGTGGCGGTCCTTGAGATGGAAGAACCAACAAAAAAAGCTCGACATCGACATGTTGAATTGGCGCAAAAAATACTGAACTTCGCCATTGAAAAGGGATTGCCGAGCGGAGAAAGGCTGACCGAACAAGCGCTTGCATCCCATTGCAATGTGTCACGGACGCCCATACGCAGCGCGCTTCAAATCCTCATTGAAAAGGGAATTGTCGAAAACGATCCGCAACTCGGCTACCTGCTGGTCATTGATCCGGCAACGTTTCCCGGACTGGAAGATGATGCCTTGCCGCCGGAGGAAACCGAACTTTATGCGGCGATCCTGCGCGACATTTCCGCCGGTCGCATCGGCGATTCCCAGACCGTGGCCGGTCTGCAGCGCCGTTACAAGATGCCCCGGCAGGCGGTGCAAAACGCCTTGACCCGATTGGCCGAGGACAATCTTGCCGAACGCGCTCCAGGCCAGCAATGGCTGATCAAGCAATTTGCCATCAGCGGCGAGGCGGTGGCCAAAAGCTTTGAGTTCAGGCTGGCTTGCGAACCGCTGGCGCTGACGCTTCCGGGCTTCAAGCGCGATCCGGCGGCGTTCAACTCGCTTCGCCAATCGATGGAAATCATCCGGATGGCGGGCGATGCCGGGTTTGATCGCCGTTTGTTTGATCGGACGGATTTCGATTTTCACATGCTGGTGGCGCGATCCTGCGGCAATCCCTTCATGGCGGAGTCGCTGATCAATCATCACCGCCGCCGCCGTGCCGGCCTGCCGCAGCAACATGTCAATGCCTTTCGGCTGATGGCGTCCAATTCTGAACATATCCAGATTGTCGAAGCCATTGAACGGGCCCAGTTCGACCTGGCGGCAGACATGATGCGGGTGCATATCCAGCTTTCGCACGCCCAGCGGCCGCGCATAGCCGGACGCGGCGTTCCCACTCTTTTCAAGGCAGCGGGCTGAAATGACCGGCACGGGCAAGACAATCGCATTTTTTCCGGAAGCCAGTTATGGCGCAGCGCTCAATTGCGTCGGCATCGCCCAGCAGATCCAGCAGCGCGGCGGACGTCCGGTGTTTATCTGCCAGCCGGCTTTTCGCGGCGTATTTGCCGACTATGGATTTTCAGAATACAGCCTTGCGGCTACGCCCGGCGAACCGGAAATTGACTGGACCGATTTTATCAACCGTCACAAGGACGTCTTCCGCCAGACGCCTGAAGCCCAGATTGACAGTTACGTGGTGCCAACCTGGGAGGCTATCGTCGGAACCGCCATGGCGGCAGAGGAAAGGCTCGGCCAATTGCTTGGCCAGATCAAGCCTTCGGCCATTGTGCTGGACAATGTGGTGATGTTTCCTGCAATCGTGAAAGCCGGGGTTCCATGGGTGAGGGTGGTCTCCTGCGCTGAAACCGAATTGTCGGACGAGGAAGTGCCGCCCTATCTTTCAGGTCTCGGCAATGCCAGCCGGAGCCTCTGGAAGCGCTTCACCAAGCATTATCTCAAAGCCATTGCGCCGGTTCACCGGCAGATGAATGCTTTTCTGGCGGAATGCGGATTGGCACCCTACAGGGCCGGCGAGTTTCTGGAAACTTCACCCTATCTCAATCTCCTGCTATCGCCGTCCATCGTCCGCCACCGGCGCAAGACGCCGCTTGATCCGGAGCGTTTCGTCTATCTCGATGGATGTCTTCGCAAAGAGGTGCCTTATATCCTGCCGTCCTTTGCCAGGCAATCCGACCGCCCTTTGGTACTGACATCCTTTGGCAGCCTAGGTGCGATGGACGTGGCGATGATCAAGCGCATGATCAGCGTATTCGCCAACTTGCCATTTCGCTTCATCGTCAATGTCGGGCCCTGGCGTGACGATTACAGCCAGGTGCCGGACAATGTATTCCTTGAAAGCTGGTTTCCGCAGCCTTCCGTGGTGGCGCAATCGTCACTGTTCATCAATCACGGCGGCAACAACTCATTCTGCGAGGCGCTTTATTTTGGCGTTCCGTCGCTGGTCATGCCCTTTTGCTGGGATGGGCATGACAATGCCGTGCGTGCCGCCGAAACCGGTGTCGGCGCTGCAATTCACCGCTATGACTGGAGCGATGCGGACCTTTCCAGCGCGATCGTCAGGCTGATCGAAGATCGATCGATGGCAGAAAGACTGACGGCCAATGCGAAATCCATGCAGGCGGCGGCAGGCGCCAGCGCAGCAGCGGACGCCATCCTAAAATTATTGCCATGAGCAATTGGGGTTCAACCCCGGCGATGTCAGGCGGGCAGGGGTGGCGGCCGCTTCCATTGAGCGGGCCGCCTCTGCATCCGTGACAATCTGTCTTTGGCTATTGGCCTGCGGCTTCGCGGGCGATCTCGTCCAACAAGCTGTTGATATCATCGCGGCCGTTGCCGTCCGGCAGCCTTCGAAAGCCCAAAGTGACCGTTCCCGGTGCTTCCGACGGTTCATAGGCAAACAGGACATAGGGGCAGTAGGCAATATTGGCGATGTCTGCTTCCATGGCTTTTCTCGACATGGTGGCGGAGCAGAACTGCATGATCTCCGCAGCCTTGTAGAGCGGCTTTGCGCCTTCAATGTCGCCCGCGGTGCGCGCCAGCATATCGCCGATGTGACCGTGATAGTCGATGACAAAGCCGCGGTTCACCACGGCGTCTTCCAGATCCGCGACAACCTCTTCGAAAGGCGCATCGGTCTTGTAGGTCGTAACCATGTCGTCGGCAAATGCCAAAGTAGCGCCCAACAGCAGGCCGCTGATCGAAATCATTCCCAATCTTGTCATACCCATAAAATTTCCTCCCGAAACCCAAAATCGAAAGCTCAGTCTAGCGCAGTTGTGGAAATATGCAAAAAAATATATATGTTTGCATGAAACAGGAGGATCGAGATGACGGATTGGCATAAAACCCTGCAGAATTTGCCCGGAAATATTGACCGCCGGAGCCTGTTGCTGAGTGGATTGGCTGCGCTGGCAGTGGCGGCCTTGCCCCGGCAGGCCGCAGCGCTGGGCCGGATTGATGTCGGAGACGGAGAACTGCTGACGGTAAGCGACGGCAATCTCGTTTTGCCGATGTCTTTTGTTTATCCGGATGTTCCCAAAGCGGAACTCGAGGCTTTTCTGGTCGCAAACGCCATGCCGATTGATTCGATGAAACCCGATTGCAACGTGACGGTTCTCAAGCGCGGTGATCGCGTGATCCTGTTTGATGCAGGCGCGGGTTCCAATTTCATGGCAAGCGCCGGACGGCTTGTGGAAAATCTCGCCGAGGCCGAAATTGATCCTGCATCGGTGACCGATGTCGTGTTCACCCACGCCCATCCGGATCATATCTGGGGCGTCAGCGATGATTTCGACGAACTCGTCTTTTCGGAAGCCGCCTATCATATTGGCCAGGCTGAATGGGATTTCTGGTCTTCTCCCGAAGCTCTGGACCAGATGCCCCCCGAACGCCAGTCCTTCGTCATCGGGGCGCGCAACCGTTTCAAATTTCTCGAAGACAGGATCAACTTCATCAAGCCTGGTGACGAGGTGCTGTCGGGGATCGAGGCGGTCGATACCGCGGGCCATACGCCGGGGCACCTTTCATTTCTCGTGCATGGCGGCAGCGAACCGACCTTGATCATCGGCGATGCCGTGGCCAATACGGCAATCTCATTTGCTCATCCCGAATGGCGGACCGGCAGCGATCAGGATCCCGAACACGGTGTCAAGACCCGGCTGCAGCTTCTCGATCGCCTGACAGCGGAAAGGGCGACGCTGATCGGCTTTCATTTCGATCATGTCGGCATTGGGCGCGTGGAACGCAGCGGCAACGCCTTTGCGTTTATCCCGGCTTGAATTCAATCCGGCAGTTTGGCGATCAGTTCCGAGATCATGAACCAGAAGAACTGGTCGCCGGCATAGCCGCGCAGCCTGCCGATTTCCTTGCCTTCATTCATCAGGACAAAGGTTGGCGTAAATCTTTCGCGGTGCACCTTGGCAAGATCAACCGGCCATGGCTCAGTGATATCGACCCGACGCAGGGGTGCGCGTTTGCCTTCCTCGGAATTAGGCCAGGCGGGCGCGATTTCCTCGTTGAAGCGCTTGCACCACGGACAGCCGGGCTGCTCGAGAACCAGCAGTTCGGCCGCGATGGAAGTCGTGGTAAAAAACAGTCCAAAGGTCAGCAGAGCCGCCATAAAAGCGATACGCAAAAATCTTCCTCCTCATTGCCGTTTGCAATATATAGATATATTCGCATACATTGGAAAGCGATTCATCGCGTGGTGGCAGGATTTCGGGAGGAATTGAATGCTTGATGTCGGTTTGGGAGGAGCGTTTCTGGCAGGTTTGCTGTCGTTCATATCGCCATGCGTTCTTCCAATCGTACCGCCTTATCTGGCCTGGCTGGCCGGTGTCAGCTTTGATCGGTTGAAGGACGCGCAGCCAGGGGCTGCCGAACGACGGCAGATCATATTCTCCGCGATTTTCTTTGTCCTTGGTTTTGCCACGGTGTTTGTTGCGCTCGGCGCTACGGCGAGCGTGATCGGTAAAACCATAGCGCAATATTTCGACGTGCTTTCGGTGATCGCCGGGGTTATCATCATCATAATGGGCTTGCATTTCCTCGGCGTGTTCCGGATAGCGCTGCTCTATCGCGAGGCGCGGGTGCAGGTGGCAAAGAAGCCGGCGGGACTGGCGGGCGCCTATGTCCTGGGGCTGGCTTTCGCATTCGGCTGGACACCCTGTGTCGGACCAATTCTTGCCGCGATTCTGTTCATCGCAGGCAGCGAAGGATCTGCCGCCCAAGGGGCCATCCTGCTGGCGGCTTATTCGCTTGGTATCGGCATCCCGTTCATTCTGGCGGCGGTGTTTGCCAGCCGGTTCCTTGATTGGGCAATGCGGTTTCGCCGCCACTTACGCAAGGTTGAGATCGCCCTGGGCTTGTTCCTGATTGCCACGGGCCTGCTTTTCATTACCGGGCAGATGTCGCGCATTTCATACTGGCTGCTTGAAACATTCCCGGTATTCCAGGAGATTGGTTAGGAGGAAACCATGTTCAAATTGATAAGTCTTTCATTCGCACTGCTCGCCTTTCTTCTTATGCCCGCCTCGGCTGCCGAGATCGGCGAAGACGGATTGCACAAGGAGGAATGGTTCGCCCTGACCTTCCGCGATGTCGCCGAAGATATTGCCGCAGCGAAAGCCGATGGCAAGCGGTTGGCGATCATCTTTGAGCAGCGCGGTTGCATTTATTGCCGGGCAATGCACGAAAAAATCCTTTCAGATCCGGAGGTTCGCGACTTCATCAAGGCCAATTTCATGGTCGTGCAATACAATATGTTCGGTGATGAGGAAGTGACTGATACCGACGGGGAGGTGCTCACCGAAAAGTCGGCGGCGCGCAAATGGGGCTACATTTTTACCCCCACTATCGTCTTTCTTCCCGAAGAGGCTGCACCCGGTATTCCCGTCAGCAAGGCTGCGGTGGCGGCCATGCCGGGAGCCTTCGGAAAATTGACATTCCTCAATATGTTCCGTTGGGTCCGCGAGAAGGGATATGAGGGCGATGAGCACTTCCAGATCTACCATGCCCGAATCGTGAATGAACTCCGCGATGCCGGAAAGCTGGAAGAATGATGAAAAAACAACAACCTGTGAACACATTCAATATTTTATATTTTTCTGTTGATGATATGCGCTGTTGACGCTATCGTCTGTTTGGAGGTCCGGAGCGTTAAACGGTTCGGGGAGTTTGGGAGGATTCGGAGAATGAAGTTCATTGTTGCCTGTTTTGCCGCGGTTGCGGCTCTCGCGCCCGCTCATATGGTCGTCGCCGCCGAGATAGCGCCGGCCGACGTCAAGTTCGATGGCACGGCTGTCAAGACATCGCTGACCGGGGTGGCCGGCGATCCGGAAAACGGGGCAAAGGTGCTCGCTGACCGTGGACTTGGCAATTGCCTTGCCTGCCACGTCGTCACGCCGCTGGCAAAGGCGCAATTCCACGGAGATGTGGCGCCCTCGCTGGACGGCGTCGCCGATCGCTGGTCGGTCGAGGAATTGCGCGGCATTGTGGTCGACTCCAAGCGTGCATCGAATCCGGATACGGTCATGCCGGGCTTCTACTCGCTGGACGTTGGAATTAATGTGCGCAAGGACCTTGTCGGCAAGACGATCCTTACCGCGCAGGAAGTTGAAGATGTGGTGTCCTACCTGGTCACCCTTAAGGATGCCAAATAATTGCTGCTTAGGAAGGAGCAAATCATGGAGTTTAGCAGGAGACAGGTCCTGGCGCTTACAGTCGGCGGTGCCGTCATTTCGGCAACAGGCGGACGCATGGCTTTCGCCGATGTTCCGGCCACGGACAAGCGGATTTCCGATTTCACCGGCGGCAAGACCGCCGAGACCGGCAAGGTCACCCTGACTGCGCCTGAAATCGCGGAAAACGGCAATACCGTTCCGATTTCGGTGGATGTCGAGAGTGCAATGAAGGATGGCGACATGGTTGAGTCTGTCATGATCCTTGCCGACGGAAACCCCAACCCGGAAGTGATTACTTTCAACTTCACGGCTTTGAGCGGCGCGGCATCGGCCACAACACGCATTCGTTTGGCCAAGACGCAGAACGTGATTGCCGTCGCCAAGATGGCCGACGGCTCGTTTTACATGGACAAGAAGGAAGTGAAAGTCACCATCGGCGGTTGCGGTGGTTGATGGACGGCTTTTACAAGGGAGATAGATAAAATGGCAGCAACACCTAAACCGCGCATCAAGGTTCCCAAAACAGCCAAGGCCGGTGAAGTCATCCAGATCAAGACGCTGATCAGCCACGATATGGAATCGGGCCAGCGCAAGGACAAGGCAGGCAACCCGATTCCGCGCCAGATCATCAACAAGTTTGAATGCGAATTCAACGGCCAGCCGGTGTTTTCATGCGATATTGATCCTGCTGTGTCGGCCAATCCATATTTCGAGTTCAGCGCGATTGTGAATGAGACCGGAACCTTCAAGTTCACCTGGACCGACGACAACGGCTCCGTCTACACCGACGAACAGTCGATCACTGTGAATTGACCGCAGGCCGCGATTATCCGCGGGCTGCCGGTTTTGGGAGCAAATATCATTGGCCTTGGCATATTTTGGCGAAGGCAGGGAATTTTTGGCGGGCTGTGAGGCGCGTTCGCTATCGTTATCTTGGGAGGGTGACCATGAAAAGACTTTCGTTGATGCTTGCAACCGGCCTTTTGGCAATGGGCGGTTCTTTCGGGACGGCGCAGGCGGACCCGGTTGATGACAAGCTGGTCATCGATGGCCAGGAAATGATCTCGCGGACAAAGGCGCCGGAAGGCTACCCTTTCGACGAAGTAATGTCAGGGTGGCTTTTCCGTGAGGCCGAGACGCGGGCAGCAGAATCGGATTCCTTTTCCAATCCGGGCATGCTTGAAGTCGAGCGCGGCGCGGAAATCTGGGACACGGTTGACGGAACAGCCGGAAAATCCTGTGCGACCTGCCACAACGACGCTTCCGTGACCATGAAGGATGTCGGCGCCCATTTTCCGAAATGGGATACCAAGACCAACAAGCCGATCAATATCGAATTGCAGATTGACCAGTGCCGGACGGATAATATGGGTGCGGAAGCCTACAAGTTCGATGCAGCCGATCAAAAGGCCTTGACGGCTTTCGTCAAGCACCAGTCGCTGGGCACGCCGGTCAAGCTTGATCTTGCCGAGGGCGAGATGCAGTCCTGGTGGGACAAGGGCAAGAAGATCTACTACACCCGAACAGGGCAGTTGAATCTCTCCTGCGCAAGTTGCCATGAGGCGAGCATGGGCAAATATATCCGCGCCGATCACCTCAGCCAGGGCCAGGTCAACGGTTTTCCGACCTACCGCTTCAATACGGACGGCCTGGTGTCGGTCCATAATCGCTTCCGCGGTTGTATCCGCGATACGCGTGCAGAGATGCCAAAGGCGTTTTCGGATGAATTGATGGCGCTTGAGGTCTATGTCACCTGGCGCGGCACCGGTCTGTCAGTCGAGACGCCAGCAGTTCGCCAATAGGAATATCAGGCTGGTCCGACTGTCATTTTTTGGAAACGACGATACCGCGAGGGCCGCCGTTGGCCGAGCTGTATCCATGGGAGATATGAATGTTTTCAAGGCGCGAATTGCTCATGGCGGGTGCCGCTCTGTCGGCGATTGCCGGGTCCGGCCTGGCCGGTCGGTGGTCCCGGGCTGTCGCTCAACAGGCCCTGACCGAGGACAGCCTGCTTGATTTCGATTCGACCGGCAATGTCACCATCCTGCATGTTACCGATCTGCACGCCCAGCTGGTGCCTGTCTATTTCCGCGAACCTTCGATCAATCTCGGCGTGGGTGATGTCGCGGGGCTGCCGCCGCATGTTACCGGCGCGGACTTTTTAAAGCTGTACAATATCGAACCGGGAACGCCGCAAGCCTATGCGATGACGTCTGACGATTATGTCGCGCTGGCAAAAAGCTATGGCAAGATGGGCGGTCTCGACAGGATCGCGACCATCATCAAGCGGGTGAGGGCGGAGCGCGGCGACAATGTACTGCTGCTGGACGGCGGCGATACCTGGCAGGGTAGCTACACTTCGCTCCAGACCAAGGGGCAGGACATGGTTGACGCCATGAACGCCCTTCAGCCCGATGCCATGACCGGCCATTGGGAATTTACCTACGGCACGGAGCGCGTCCAGGAAATCATCGACGGACTGCCCTTTCCATTCCTGGGCGGCAATATATTCGATGCTGAATGGGACGAGCCCGCATTCGACGCCTACAAGATATATGAAAAAGGCGGCGCCAAGATCGCAGTCATCGGGCAGGCTTTCCCCTATACGCCGATAGCCAATCCGCGCTGGATGTTTCCGAACTGGTCGTTCGGCATACGCGAGGAAGAAGTCGCCAAGAACGTGGCGGCGGCGCGCGCCGAGGGCGCGGACCTCATTGTCCTGCTATCGCACAACGGTTTTGATGTTGACCGCGCGCTTGCGGCGCGCGTGCCGGGTATCGACGTCATTTTGACTGGCCATACCCATGACGCGCTGCCCGATCCCGTCATTGTCGGCAAGACGCTGGTTATCGCGTCCGGTTCGCATGGAAAGTTTCTGACCAGGCTTGATCTGGATGTTCAGGGCGGCGCGCTTAAATCTTACCGTCACCGGCTCATCCCGGTGTTTTCCGACGTCATTACGCCGGATGCCGACATGACCAAGCTGGTGGAGGAAATTCGCGCGCCCTATATCGGTGAGTTGACGCGGGAACTTGCGACCTCGGAAAATCTTCTTTACCGGCGCGGCAATTTCAACGGCACCTTTGATGATCTTATCTGCCAGGCGCTTCTGGATGTGCGCGAGGCCGACATTTCCCTGTCACCGGGCTTCAGGTGGGGCACTTCGGTTCTTCCCGGCCAGAAGATAACGGTCGAGGATTTGCACAATGCCTGTTCCATGACCTATCCGGCTGCCTATCGCTCGACCATGAGCGGCAAGATGCTCAAGGACATTCTTGAAGATGTCGGAGACAACCTCTTCAACAAGGATCCCTACTATCAGCAGGGCGGCGATATGGTTCGCGTCGGCGGCATGGGTTACACAATCGACCCGAACGCCACGATGGGCAACCGCATCTCGCAAATGACCATGTTGAAGACCGGCGAAGCGATTGACGCCGCCAAGGATTACACGGTTGCGGGTTGGGCTTCGATCAACGAGGCGACTGAAGGCCCGCCGATCTGGGATGTCGTCGAGGAATATCTTCAAAAGAACCCGGTCGTCAATCTTGAAGAAAACCGCTCCGTCAAGGTTATCTGACGACAGCTAGGGAGGCTGCGCCGAAGGCGCTGACATGTGCCGCGAAATATCATGAAAACAGCCATTATGAATATTGTGCGCCTGGAGGAGTAACACATGGATAATCCTGATCTGCCAAAATCGGTCGCACGCCGCGGTTTCCTGAAGTCCGGCCTGTTGGGAGGCGCCGCCATTGCCGGCGCTGCGGTGGCCGGAAAAGCGGTCGCGGCAGGCGATCCGTTGATCACCGAGGTCCAGGATTGGAACCGCCATCTTGGGGTCGGTGTCGATGCAAGCCCTTACGGAAAACCATCGCAATTCGAAGCCCATGTGGTGCGCAAGAACGTGCCTTGGCTGACATCGGATGCGATATCATCGATCAATTTCACGCCGCTGCATGAACTCGACGGCGTCATCACGCCGAACGGGCTGTGTTTCGAACGCCATCACGGCGGCGTGGCCGAAATTCCCCCGGCTTCCCACCGCCTGATGATCAACGGCCTGGTTGACACACCGCTGGTTTTCTCGATGGAGGATTTAAAGCGTTTTCCACGTGAAAACCGGGTCTATTTTCTTGAATGCGCGGCGAATTCCGGGATGGAATGGCGCGGCGCCCAGCTCAATGGCTGCCAGTTTACCCATGGAATGCTGCATTGCCTCATGTATACGGGCGTTCCCTTGAAGACATTGCTTGCCGAAGCGGGCGTCAAGACAGAGGGTAAGTGGCTGCTTGCCGAAGGCGCGGATGCCGCCGCCATGACCCGTTCGATCCCGATGGAAAAGGCCCTTGACGATTGCATGGTTGCCTTCTCGATGAACGGCGAAGCGTTGCGCGCCGAGCAGGGCTATCCGCTGCGCCTGGTCGTGCCCGGTTGGGAGGGCAATATGTGGGTCAAGTGGCTGCGGCGGCTGGAGGTTGGCGATCAGCCCTGGCAGCAGCGCGAGGAGACCTCGAAATACACCGACCTGATGCCGGACGGAAAGTCACGGCGGTTTACATGGGCGATGGATGTCAAATCCGTCATCACCAATCCAAGCCCGCAGGCGCCGATCAAGCATGGCAAGGGTCCGCTGGTGCTGACCGGCCTTGCCTGGTCCGGTCACGGTACGATCAAGCGTGTTGATGTGTCTGTAGATGGCGGACGCAACTGGCACACGGCGCGTATCGACGGCCCGAGCCTGCCCAAGGCCCTGCATCGTTTTTACCACGAATTCGACTGGGACGGTTCGGAGCTGTTCCTGCAGTCGCGGGCAATCGATGAGCAGGGTTTCATACAGCCGACCAAGGACCAGCTTCGCAGCGTTCGCGGCACCAATTCCATCTACCACAACAATGGCATCCAGACCTGGTACGTCAACAAGGACGGAGGCATCGAGAATGTCGAAATTTCCTGAACTGCTTCTGACCGGCGGGCTGCTGCTTGCCGCTGCCACGGCGTCACATGCCGGCGATGCGGCCATCGGCAAGAAGGTCTTTGCAAAATGCGCGGCCTGCCATGCCGTCGGCGAGGGGGCCAAACACAAGGTCGGGCCGGTCCTGAACGACGTGATCGGACGACCTGCCGGAACCGCTGAAGGCTACAAATATTCAACAGCAATGCGCAAGGCGGGTGAAGACGGGGTGGTCTGGGACGAGCCCACCTTGCATGCCTACCTGACCAAGCCGCGTGACGTCGTCAAAGGTACCAAGATGACGTTTGCGGGCTTGACGAAGCAGGACGATCTGGACAACGTCATTGCCTATCTTGAAACGTTCTCTACGGCTGCCGCAGCCATGCCGACAGAAGAGCCGCAGCAGGAAGAAACACCGGCAGAACCGGAAAAGGCGACTGAGGCTGAACCGGCTGTTGCGCCGGTCGCAACGGAAACGGCAATGGCTGGCGCCGGCGTTCACTTCAAGCTGGGTCGTGTTGCCACGCCTGAGGAAATTGCAGCCTGGGATATCGATATCCGCCCGGACGGCCTGGGCCTGCCTGAAGGGCGGGGGACTGTCTCCCAGGGCCTGGCGATCTATGATGAGAAATGCGCCGCCTGCCACGGCGATTTCGGCGAAGGGGTTGGCCGTCGGCCGGTACTGGCCGGTGGACACGGAACGCTGACGGCCGATCGCCCCGAAAAAACCATCGGTTCTTTCTGGCCCTATTTGTCGACAGTCTATGATTATGTCCGGCGTGCCATGCCGTTCGGCGACGCCCGTTCGCTGTCTGACGACGATGTCTATGCACTGACGGCCTATCTGCTCTACCTCAACGACGAGGTGACGGATGAAGATTTCGAATTGTCGAAAGAGAATTTCACCTCGATCCGATTGCCGAACGAGGCCAATTTCACCGAGGATGATCGCGCCCAGGAGCCCTTTTATCTCGACAAGTCAGAGCCTTGCATGAGCAATTGCGTACCCGGCAAGGCCGCAATCAAGATGCATGCCGCCGTGCTTGATGTCACGCCGGAAAACTCTGGAACAGACGACCAACCTTCCGGCGCCGGCATAGAGTGACCATCTGCCGACGGCGCGCAAAGTCGCGCCGTCATTGGGGTGGGCATTGCCGACTCTGTGAGGGTTGGTTTTGAGGACAATTCTTTAGTGGTTTCAAGTCCTGTGGTGCGGACGACGGGGGTCGAACCCGTATGAGCTATGCCCGAGGGATTTTAAGTCCCTTGCGTCTACCAGTTTCGCCACGTCCGCATTCCGGAAATTTCAATAGCTTAGGCCGTCCCGCTACGCAAATGGTTTGCGACTTTTCCCTTGGGTTTTGCCAAATTCGTGCCGGTTCCGGAATGGACGGATGCTTGCCGGCGTGCGACCTTGGGGCTGGTTGTTGAAACCATGCGCAGGACTGGCATATCCGGATTGCGGTCGTGAAAATGCCGCGCCCGGTGAAGGCGCGGCATTGTTGTTTTCCGAATGATGGTTTCAGGCGGCCTTTTGGATAGCGTCGGGGGCGGCCTGTTTGGCGGCGATTCTGGCGACGTGGGCGCCCTGAAAGCGGGCGCCGGCCAGTTCGCTTTCTGAAGGTTGGCGCGAGCCGTCGCCGTCGGTAATGGTGGAAGCGCCATAAGGAGAGCCGCCCTTGATCTCATCGACGCCCATCTGGCCCTGATAGGCATAGGGCAGGCCGACAGCGACCATGCCGTGGTGGAAAAGGGTTGGCAGGAAGCCGAGAATTGTTGATTCCTGGCCGCCATGCTGGGTGGCCGAGGCGGTAAAGACCGATCCGACCTTGCCGGTCAGCGCGCCGCGCGCCCACAAAGACCCGGTCTGGTCGACGAAATTGCGCATCTGCGAAGCCACCGTGCCGTAGCGCGTACCTGCGCCAAAGATGATCGCATCGTAATTTTCGAGCTCCGCAGGCTGGGCGATCTCCGCTTTCTGGTCCATCTTGAAGTGGCTGGCGCGGGCGACGTCTTCAGACACCAGCTCGGGAACGCGCTTTACGGTCACGTCGGCTCCGGCCGAACGCGCGCCTTCAGCGACCGCATAGGCCATGGTTTCAATGTGGCCATAGGCCGAGTAGTACAGTACCAATACTTTTGCCATTTCAATCTCCTTGACAATCAAACGGTTTGGGCTGTCGTCAGCCGTTGAGTTACATCTAGTCAGTTTCGACGCTGATTGCAGGATGCGGATATGGCGACGCACTGTTCACAAAAAATATCTAAAAATATTAGAATCGTTTATTAATCTTGAACAATTCCGCCGCTCCATTTTGACCCGAAAGGGGTTGCAAGCCGGTGCAAGTCCTTTATTCATAGCCGGAATGTCTGGTGACCGGTTTGAGATGCGCCAGAGTCGACCCCGAAAGGCCTGAGATGTCTGCTCCCATGATTGTAACTGCCGGAATGCTTGCCATTGGCGATGAACTCTTGTCCGGTCGCACCAAGGACAAGAATATCGGGCATCTGGCAGAAATGCTGACCTTGGCCGGCATTGACCTGAAAGAGGTCAGGATTGTACCCGACGAGCAGGACCGGATTGTCGAGGCGCTGAATGCTTTGCGGTCGCGCTACGATTATATCTTTACCTCCGGCGGCATCGGACCCACCCACGATGATATCACCGCCGATGCGATTGCCAGCGCTTTCGGGGTTGATTGCCGGCACGATGAAAAGGCCATGAAGCTTCTGGGCGAAACCTACGACAAGCGCGGCATCGAGTTCAACGAGGCGCGCCAGCGCATGGCGCGCATGCCTGTTGGCGCGACCCACATCGACAATCCGGTTTCGGTGGCTCCCGGCTTCGTGATCGGCAATGTGCATGTCATGGCCGGCGTGCCGAAGATTTTTGAGGCTATGCTCGACAATGTCATCCCCACGCTGAATTCGGGCTCCAAAATGCTGTCGCTCAGCGTGAAGTGCCCATATGGCGAAGGCGATATCGGCCAATTGCTCGGCGACATCCAGACTGCGCATCCCGAAACGTCGATTGGTTCATATCCCAAATATGACGGGCGCAATTTTTCAACCGACATCGTCATCCGCGGACGCAACCAGGAGGCTATGGACAAGGCCAAGGCCGACGTTGAGGCCATGCTTGTGGTGATTGCCGCGATAAAGAACCGGGGCGATGCAAACTCGTCCACGGATTGACAAGGATCAATGTTTTAAGAAGCCGGGCAGTGCAGTTTAACAGGGGAGCGGTTGTTTAACGACCATCCCGCAATCAACGCCAATGCAGTTTGACCGTTCCACCGGAAAGGCCACTGGCACAAAGAGGCATCGGAGTAGTCCATGACATACAAGACACTGGTTACATTGTTCGAGACCGAGGATTCGGCGCCTGTGCTTGCGGAAGCGGCAATCAAGCTGGCCAGCGTCCACAACGGTCATATCATCGGCATGCATGGCGAGATCATCGATCCGCTGCCGATCTATTCGCCTTTCGATGTTCCCGATCCCACCATCATGACGGCGATCTACGAAGCCGCCGCCGCCAAGCGGACGGCGCTGGAAGAGATATTCAAGCGAACCGTGGGCCTTAGCGGGCTTCCCAATGAATGGCGTGTCTTTCGCGGCACTTCCGGCTCAACCTCGACCGCCATGGCGGAAACAACCCGCTGCGGTGATTTGATCATCTCAAGCCAGCCGCGGCCCGGTTATCCGTCGGAATATAACGACCTTTTGTTTGAAAGCGGTCGTCCTGCGCTTTTCATCCCCTGGGTCAGCCGGCAGATTGCACCCTTCAAGCGGGTGTTGCTGGCCTGGGACGGCTCGCGCGAGGCAGCGCGTGCGGCATTTGATTCCCTTCCGCTCTTGAAGACCGCTGAAATGGTGGAAATCTTCAGTGTTGATCCGCAGGACACACGAAGCCAGTCCGCCAGCATGGCCGGCGCTGATCTGGCGACGTCGCTGGACAGGCACGGCGTCAAGGCAACTTTGAACTCGCTGCCGTCCAACAATCTCTCGGTTGCGGCCATTCTTGAAAACAGGCTGGCCGACATGTCGGCCGATCTGATGGTCATGGGCGCTTATAGCCATTCCCGCCTGCGCGAGACAGTGTTTGGCGGTGTGACGCGGACATTGCTTGAATCGATGACCGTCCCGGTTCTGATGTCGCGATAGCGCGGCGGCTGGTTCCTGGAGGAGCGGGAGCAGCTTTGGTCGCACAGGCCGGGCTGCTCCCCAATTTATTGTGCGATATTGGCAACTGCCAGGACCGGTTGTCTTGCCATGGACGGTCAAATCCCGCATTAACGAACTGGAACAAACGAGAATCCCGGACCGTTTTCGGGGTCTGCATGGCGGAGAATTTGCAAGATGTCGCTTCCCGAAAAAGCCTTTCCCGTATCATGGGACCAGTTTCACCGTGACGCCCGGGCTCTGGCGTGGCGATTGGCGGGTCTGGAGCAGAAATTCAGGGCGATTGTCTGCATCACCCGGGGCGGTCTGGTCCCGGCGGCAATCATTTCGCGCGAACTGAATATCAGGCTGATTGAAACCGTGTGCATTGCTTCCTATCATGACTATGTCAATCAGGGCGACATGGATGTGCTCAAGCACATATCCAGCGAACTGACGGTCAATGGCGGCGAGGGGATCCTCGTGGTTGACGATTTGACCGACACCGGCAAGACGGCCTTGCAGGTTCGGTCGATGTTGCCCAAGGCGCATTTTGCGGCCGTCTATGCCAAGCCGAAAGGCTGCCCGACCATGGATACTTTCATCACCGAAGTTTCTCAGGATACCTGGATCTATTTTCCATGGGACATGGGCTTTAGCTACCAGGAACCGATTGCCAAGGACCATCGCGGTTAGGCCGGCGCAAAGCGTTCAAGCATTCTCCACAAAAAACGGGTTGGCTCCGACGGTCCTTTACCGAAATCCTTGTCGTGCAATCAAGTTTTTCGAATGGCGACCGCTGCGATGCCGATAGCACGAATCGAATAAGACGGTTCGGCGCAGTGACCAACGCCATTTTGGTTGGAGTCGATCAGGTTGCGCCGCGGGCCTGTTTATGACGGCAAACAGGCAATGACAAAAGGCAAAAGACCGCGTTTGCACCGCCTCTGAGCATCTCGAATCGTTTTCGAAAAGCGGATGCATATTCGTGTCGCCAATGACAGTGTTGTGTCAAAATAATGAAAAAAAATTATTATTTTATAGTGTCATATTTGTTTGCTGTGGATGAAAGGCCGAATGGGAGGCTTTTTATCCCTTCAATTGCAGGGACTTGTCTGCTTTCCCCCTTTTCCACAAGCATAAGCCACAACATATTGTGGTCATCAATTGGTAACAAACCAGCACTTGACGGAATCAGTCGAGTTGCTCTTAATGTGGACAAGTTGCGGCGGCGGCTGGACCATGTTGTCACGGGGTAGGTCCTCTCATTAAATCACGGCGCGTTTAGCGGTTGAATAGCGGATAATTCCGTTTTCACCCGACGGGTAGTTTTGTCGTCGGTTTTGTGTCCCGTAATGAGAAAAAAGTGATGCTGAAGGCTGGCGGAAATAAGCTGTTAACACTATATTTAGTAGTTGCCGCCAAACTTGACGCAAGATACAGGGACCTACGAGGTAAGTAGCTCTTAAGACTGGGTGGACAAAAAGGCGGCGCAGCAAGGGCGCGCTGCCTGTCGGCTGGATGTTTCCCAAGACATCCGGACCGGCAAAAACAAGGGATCAGAAGACAATGCGCATAGAACGTCGTTTTACCAAGGCAGGGCAATCGGCCTACGCCAGTATTGAGTTCCGCAAGGCTATCAGCGAAATCAGGAACCCGGACGGCTCGATTGTATTTCGTCTGGACGACATCGATGTGCCTGCCCAGTTCAGCCAGGTTGCGGCTGATATCCTGGCGCAGAAATATTTCCGCAAGGCCGGTATTCCGGCCCGTCTGAAAAAGGTCGAGGAAAATTCGGTCCCGTCCTGGCTGTGGCGCTCTGAAGCTGACAAGGAAGCGCTCGCCAGCCTGCCCAAGGACCAGCAATATGGACCGGAAACAGATGCGCGCCAGGTTTTTGACCGGCTGGCCGGCACTTGGACCTATTGGGGCTGGAAGGGCGGTTATTTCACC
>JBGSIT010000091.1:0-122377 GCA_041742335.1 Rhizobiaceae bacterium | reverse complement strand
AACAGGAATTCCGGACTCGTGTTCCTTCAGTATCCCGATGATCTGCTCTTCCGTGAAGCGGCTTCGTTTCATGTTCTGGTCCTCTCGATGGGCCAAAACGAACTTCAAACCGGATTAGGTCAACGGGGCAAGGTCACGCTCTATAGGGATGACGACCATCCCTCGCCATTGTTTGCCGAAATGATTGCGAGCCAATTTGAAAGTTCCTTTTTGGCTCCGCAATTGAACATGAGCAATTAGCAGGCTCACCCAACACCAACCCAATGCCACGCGTCACCTTGCAGCCAGACAAAGCAGTCATCATGCCAATTGCTCTGGGACCAAACTCTGGACCGCCGGATGTTGGAGTTTTCCGGCCTGATGAAGTTAGGGTCGATCAGAGGCAGACTTAAAAATATTTATAATAATCATATAGTTACACGAAAATAATGGCGGAGGAGGTGGGATTCGAACCCACGGTAGGCTTTCACCTACGCCGGTTTTCAAGACCGGTGCCTTAAACCGCTCGGCCACTCCTCCAAGCTTTTGAATTGATTTGCTATTTATATCTCGAGTAGCCATGGAAATTACCTTCTTGCTACCATTTTGCTGCCAAATCAATTTCTGTCAGGCCTTTTAGCAGCCTTTATCGCGGCGTCAACTGTTTCCGCAGCATTTGCCTGCATTCCAGGCATGACGTGAGTATTAAAGGTCACGCGTCACGCCAACGGTCGAATGTCCAAGCCGTTCGCTGGCAATGGCGCCGACATCTTCGTTTTTGGCACCAAGGGCGGCAGCGATGTCATTGCCGATTTCGAGAATGGTCTGGACAAGATCGACTTGTCGCATTGGGCGGAAATCACCGACTACTTCGACCTGGAAAATAATCATGTGTCGTTCTACCAGGGCGACAGGATCTCCAGGCTGGCAACGACAGGCTGACTGTGATCGATTTTGCCGGCGACACTATGTCAACGGACGATTTCAACTTCACCGCATGAGGTTTGAAAGGACTTTCAAACCGCCCACATGATGGTGTGCCATCATCAGGCAATCCATCATATAAAGCGGCGCACCATCAGTGAAGGCCGTCGCCTGCAATTCTGGCCGGCGCCAAGGCTTCGGCACGTTTTGAGGCGGATTTTTACAAGACGAACATGTGTTCCGTGAGGGCCACATGTCCATCCAGCCGGATCGAGAAGTCGGAGTGCTTGTCGCCATCCACGTCGGCAATCAAATAGGTATTGGAATGGCGTTCGACATAGCGCAGTTCGCCGGCATGGCCGTGGAAGCGCTCTTCTCCAATAAAGTCGAATTGCTGGCTTCCCGCCATCAATTCATTGGCATCGATGCGGCGCAGGTTGATCTGGTCTCTGCCTGAAAAATCGAGGATCCTGTCGCGGTCGTGGCTTGTAGCGGAGGTATCGTCCAGTGATTTGAAAATGAACATGTCCCTGCCGTTGCCGCCTTTCATCTTGTCGCCGCCCGCCATGCCATGGATCTTGTCATTGCCGCCGCCGGCATCGATAACATCCTTGCCGGTTGTACCTTTGACAAGCTCGCCGTAACTGGTGCCGGATATGATTTCCCTGGCGGCTTTGGCAGCCGTGGCTGCTGTGGCGCCGTAAAGGCCCGGATCATTGCCATCGGGTGCAGAGACGGTATCGAGCTCGACGGCTGTCGCATGCGGATCTGACGAATAGACGCGTATATAATCAATGCTCATTGACATGGGCGACATATGCTGGTTGGCGGTAGACTGGGTCGCGAGATTGGCAATCAGGTACATTTCCGAATGCATGTCGCTTGGCGTCGGCCGCCAACCCATCAACACGCCGTCAACATAAAAGCTGATCTTGTCTTCTGTCCAATCCATGCCATAGGTATGATAGCCTTGGGTGATTTCGGGATGATTGCTGAATACCTGCAGGTCGAGGCCAGGATTGGCGTGAAAATCGGTTGTGTGGATCCAGCTATAAACGCCCTTGTCATATACGCCGTAGTGTTCGACGATATCGAGTTCCTGCCACCCCGGATTTCCGGTTTTCTGCTGTTCAACAGGCATGAGCCAGAAAGCATCCCATGCGCCAACGGATCCACACAGATCCGCCCGCATTTCAAAATATCCGTATTTCTGCGCAAAACTGGCCTGGGTGGTGATCAAGCCGGATTCCCAGCTGCCGGCATTGCCGTAGATGGTTTGATCAGGCACTGCCGTAATTGTCAGGACGCCGTTGGACACATCAAACGGGTCATAACCGGATGCAGGGTCAACGAATGAGGAGTTGCCGAAACCGACATCCGAAAATGCGTCATGTTTCCATTCCGCGCGAGTATCCGCCCAGACGGTATTTTGCCCGTTCAGCGAAATGCTGCGGCTGTTGAACTCGTCATCGAAAGTGAGCTTGTATCCTGTGAGGTCGATCAATGGTCGGCTCCCGCTGTGTCACGGGGCAGAATTCTCTAATTTTTTTAAGATAGCGCATTCAGGAATGCTAAACTTTTAATCGCATCGCAACGGGTCGCGGCGAATGGTAAATGCGTGATTGACCAAGGCCGTTCCGAATCCGGCTTATCCAGCCAGTTTCCAGGCGCAATATTCGGTTGACTGCAACAGGCAGGCGAGGGCGGTTCTTGACGGTTGAATTTTAACCATCTATTAACCATAACTAATTTTAGCGTTGCAATATGAAACAGAAAATCGCATTTTCGCCATGTTGTTGACGTTTTATCGGTACCGTAGCGGGGCAAGTGTGTGAAATTCATGCATTTCGAGGTTTTTCGATTTATTGAGCAGTGATGTCGGCGGGGGCTATGAAGTCATTTTTGGATCGTGCTGTTAAGGGCAATTCCATGCGTTGTGTTGCGCTGGCCCTTTTATGTGCAAGCGTCGCGTCCTGCGCAACGACATCACAGAAAACAGCTGTTGTTTCCAAAAAGCATAGCAAGGAATATTTTGCCGAAACAGAATATGGCGTCAAAGCCAGCCCGCGCGTCCATGTCGGCGCCAATGTTCCCAAGGGCGGCGGGCGCTACCAGGTCGGCAAGCCTTATCAGGTCAAGGGAAAATGGTACTACCCGAAGGAAGATTTCAAATATAACAAGGTTGGTCTTGCTTCCTGGTACGGATCGGCCTTTCACGGCAGGCAGACGGCCAATGGCGAGGTCTATGACCAATACCACATTTCCGCCGCCCACCCGACATTTCCATTGCCCAGTTATGCGCGCGTCACCAATGTTGACAATGGCACATCGGTCATCGTGCGCGTCAATGATCGCGGACCCTACCATCCCGGCCGCATCATCGATCTTTCCGACAAGGCGGCTGATCTTCTGGACATGAAGACCACCGGCACGGCCAAGGTCCGGGTCCAATATGTCGGACGCGCCAGGATGGACGGCGAAGACATGCCCTATCTGATGGCCTCCTACCAGACCAAGGGATCGCGCACCCCGCGCTTTGATCCGCAGATCGCCACCGGTGTAATGGTGGCCTCGAATGAAACGTCGATAGGTCTGCCTGATCTTTCCACCCAGGCGTCGGCCGCAACTGCGCTTTCGGAAACCAAGCAGACAAAGGCTTTTGACGGCTTCCCGCTGGATGAACAATTTGCATCCTTGCCTGAATTTGGTCCTTACCCCGAAGATCGCCCGGAACTGATGTATGACATAGCTTCCGGTTCCAGCATTCCCGTATCGGGCTATGCCGCGTTCCGCATACAACAGGCCGCAAGCCCGTTTGACTCTATCCTGGTCGCCGCTCCGCGACTGGATGCTTCGGCCATACGGGCGGCACATGCCCGCAATGCAAAGAACGAGCGCTAGAAAAGCTGCAGGCGCAGCAGTTTGCTGAAGCGCTTTCTTTGATATTGAAGCATTTCTTTCACTTGTCTATGATTTGGATACGTCATGGCGCAGCGGCGTCGTGGTCATGGAAGGTGTTTCGCTGTGCATTTGGTTCGGGTTCTTGTGTTTGTGTTGCTGGCGGCATTCGTCTTTGCTGGTCCAGACCTGAAGGCGCAGACCAAGCCTTTCGAAACCAAGGCGAAACAGGCCTTTCTCGTCGAGGCAAGCACAGGCACGGTGCTGTTCGCCAAGAACGAAGATGATCTCATACCGCCGGCTTCGCTTGCCAAATTGATGACCGCAGAAGTGATTTTCCATGAGATTGCCGAAGGCAGGCTGTCGCTGGACCAGGAGTTCCCCGTCACGGAATATGCCTGGCGCACCGGCGGGGCGCTGTCGCGGACATCGACAATGTTTGCCGCCCTCAAATCGAATATCAAGGTTTCCGACCTTTTGCAGGGCATGATCGTGCAGTCCGCCAATGACGGCGCCATCATTCTTGCGGAAGGCATTTCCGGCAGTGAAGATGCATTCGCTGAAAAGATGACGGCTCGCGCCCGCGAATTGGGGCTTACCAAATCGGTTTTTGCCAATTCCAACGGCCTGCCTAACCCGAAGAACCAGGTCACCATGCGCGAACTGGTGTTTTTGGCGCGCCATATCTTTTTTACCTATCCGGAGTTCTTCAAATATTATTCGCAACCGGATTTTGAATGGAACAAGATTTTCCAGCGAAACCGCAATCCGTTGCTGGCGCTGAAAATCGGCGTCGATGGCATGAAGACCGGTTATACCGAGGAATCCGGTTATGCCATCGTCGCCACGATCAATCGGGACGGAAAGCGGCTTTTTCTCGCAATGAGCGGTCTTGCCTCCAGCAAGGAACGCGCAGAGGAAAGCCAGCGGGTGCTGGAATGGGGCCTGGCCAATTTCGAGCGCCGGATTGTCTTCAAGGCCAATGAGAAGATTGCCGATGCCAGTGTTTTTGGCGGCGATCAATCCACAGTACCGGTTGTGGCGCGAGACGAAGTCGATATTTATCTTCCGGTCAACAATCCTGATCGCATCAGAGCCAAGGTCGTCTATCGCTGGCCGCTCAGGGCGCCGGTCGACAAGGATCAGGATATCGGCCAGTTGCTGATCTTCGTCGGTGACAGGCAGGTGCGTGATGTCAAGGTGTTTTCAGATGCGGGCGTCGGCACAGGCACGTTGCGCAGCCGGGCTTTTGACGGCTTGAAAGAATTGTTGTTTTTCTGGCTTTAGAAATGGCATTTGATGTCCGGGAGTTGCATCGGCGCAGATTCCCTGACACCGGCGGTTTCCCAACACGCCTTATTGCGCTACTAGAAACAAAACCAAGCAATGCGAGAGTATCTGTGTCGTTCGGAAAAGGGCTGTTTGTCACATTTGAAGGCGGGGAGGGTGCCGGTAAATCCACCCAGATTCGACTTTTGGCCGACAGGCTCCGGCGTCGGGGGCTGGATGTCCTGGTAACGCGCGAACCGGGCGGATCATCGGGTGCTGAAGCCGTGCGTCACGTCGTTTTGAGCGGCGCAGCCGAATCCCACGGCGTCCGCATGGAAGCACTGTTGTTTGCCGCCGCACGCAATGATCATGTCGAAGAAATCATTCGCCCGGCGCTTGTTGCCGGCGCTGTGGTCCTTTGTGACCGGTTCATGGATTCGTCACGCGTATATCAAGGCATAACCGGCAATCTGGAGCCTGCTTTTGTCAAGGCGCTTGAACGCGTCGCCATCAACGGCATCGTTCCTGATTGTACTGTCATTTTCGATCTGCCTGCGACCGAAGGCTTGAAGCGGGCGCGTATCCGCGGCGGCCAAAGTGGTGACGCCGAACCTGACCGCTTCGAGAAGGAAGAGCTCGAAACCCATGAAAAGCGGCGGGAGGCCTATCTTGATATAGCCGCCGAGGATCCATTGCGGTGTCGGGTGATTGACGCCATTGGCGAACCGGATGACATTGCCGCGCGGGTGTATGAAGTCGTTGAGCCTTTGCTGCCCATCCGCGCCGGTCGGGCGCGCGATACGGAAAGTGCGCCATGAGCGATCTTGAAAGCCGCGTTCTGGACGGCGGAAAGCCGCCGCAGGAAAATCTCAGCCTGTATGGGCACGAAGCCGACGAGGCGTTTCTGGCAAAGACCTACAAGACCGGCAAATCCCACCATGCCTTTCTGATTGAAGGGCCGCAGGGCATTGGCAAGGCAACGCTGGCATTTCGCTTTGCCAACCATGTTCTGGCCTATCCGGACCCTGAATCCGCGCCGGACTGGTTGACGCCGCCCGATCCCGCATCCCCCTTCTTTCATCAGATCGCCGCCGGCGCCTGCCACAACCTGATTCATCTGGTGCGGCCCAATGATGAAAAGACCGGCAAGCTGAAAAAAACGGTTGCCGTCGATGAAGTGCGCAAAGTCGGCAAGTTTTTTGGTCAGACTTCGGGCAACGGCAATTGGCGCATCGTTATCATAGACACAGCCGATGACTTGAACCGCAATGGCGCCAATGCAATCCTCAAGATACTCGAGGAACCGCCCAAGCAGGCCATGTTCCTGGTGCTCTCCAACCACCCCGGCAGATTATTGCCGACGATCCGCTCGCGCTGCATGCCGCTGATCCTGCGTCCGTTGTCTGATGAGGCGATGGGCAAAGCGCTTTCCGATCTCGGAGTCGCGCAGGATCCAGCGATGATGAGTCAGTTCGTTGCGGCCTCCGGCGGCAGCGTCGCAACTGCGCTGAAGCTGATCAATTACGGCGGCATGGATATCATGACAGCATTTGACGCCATGCTGGTTGCTCAAGGACCCACGCAGCGCCAGGAAATGCATCGCCTTGCTGACGCGCTTTCGGCAAAAGCTTCGGACGTGGCATTCGAATTCTTTGCCGATCGCATCGAATCGTTCTTGTTGCAGTCAGCAAAGCAGCAGGCCATAGCCGGAAATCTCGCCCGGGCAGACCGGCTTTCGCGTTTGTATTCAGCGGTTTCAGAAAGGTTGTCGATTGCCGAAGGTTATAATCTTGACCGCAAGCAGACGGTCATCAGCCTGCTTGAGGATGTCACGGCGCAGTAAATTTATCAGTTTAAAATCAACTTCGCCGCGACGAGCGTGAGTGTGACGGCCAATATTGGACGAATGATGCGGTCTGGAATGCGTGGGGCCAATTGGCTTCCGACAATGATTCCCGGAATTGAGCCAAGCAGCAGCGAAAACAGCAGCGTCCAGTTGATTTCACCGATCAGCCAGTAGCCGAAGCCGCCCACCAGTGTCAGCGGAACGGCGTGGACGATATCGGAACCCACAACATCGCGAATCTTCAGGCGCGGATAAAGGATCAGCAATGCCGTGACGCCCAAGGCGCCTGCGCCCACGGATGTCAGCGTCACAAGCGTGCCCAAAACCACGCCGAGACCGATTGTCATGGTGGATATCGCCGATTCACTGACGGGCGGCCGGTTCTTCATCATATCCGAGACGCGCTCGATGATGACTTTGCGAAACAGCAGTAGAACGGCTGTCATCAACAGCATCCAGCCCAGCGCGACTGTCAGGAACTGCACGGCCGCCAGACTCTTGCGGTCAACACCGGACATCATGATCAGCGTTACGATGGCGGCCGGGACACTGCCCATTGCCAGCTTGCTGACGATGGACCAGTTGATAGTCTTGTTGCGGCCATGCACTGCAGTGCCGGCGGTCTTGGTAATGGCCGCATAGAGCAGGTCGGTTCCCACGGCAGTGGCCGGATGGATGCCAAAAAGGATTACGAGAAGCGGAGTCATCAAGGAACCGCCGCCAACTCCGGTAAAGCCGACCAAACAGCCGACGAAAAACCCGGAAACCGAATAGAGCGGTTCAAACGTACTGAAGAAACTCAAATTTGATCCCTTTCGAGAGCCAAGCTGGCCAACAGGATTTGCGCCAGGCCAACCCTTATTGGCCAAAACCGCTTCTTGCGGATCTTTGCCGACGAACCGGATATAATCCACTCAAGACCAAGTCAAGGGATTGACAGGTTTTGAACAGTCAGCCCTGCACCTTATTCGTTCTGCTGAAATCGGGCCGCTTTGGCAAAGTTGTTGTTTCCCCCCGATGAAACATGGTTTAGAAGCCGCACAGACTATTCAATTCTGTGACAAGGCATCCGGGCAATGATCGACAACTCACCGTTTTATATCACAACGGCCATTTCCTATCCAAATGGGCGACCGCATATTGGTCATGCCTATGAGTTGATTGCAACGGACGCCCTTGCCCGATTCCAGCGTCTGGATGGGCGTGAAGTTTATTTTCTGACCGGCACGGATGAACATGGCCAGAAGATGCAACAGACTGCCCGGGCAGAAGGTATTTCGCCGCAGCAGCTGGCTGACCGGAATTCGGGTGAATTCAAGCGCATGGCTGAAGTGCTCAACGCTTCCAATGACGATTTCGTCCGCACCACCGAACCGCGTCATCATGCCTCGGTAAAAGCCATCTGGACAAAGATGCTTGAAAACGGCGATTTGTACAAGGACAGCTATTCGGGTTGGTACTCGGTGCGCGATGAAGCCTATTATCAGGAAGGCGAAACGGAATTGCGCAGTGACGGCCTGCGCTACGGCCCGCAAGGCTCGCCGGTGGAATGGGTTGATGAGGAAAGCTATTTCTTCCGTCTTTCGGCCTATGAGGACCGTCTGCTGAAACTCTACGAAGACCAGCCGAATTTCATCGCTCCTGCGGAACGCCGCAACGAGGTGGTTTCCTTCGTCAAATCAGGATTGCGGGACCTTTCAATGTCGCGCACGACATTTGACTGGGGCATCAAGGTTCCCGATGATCCGAGCCACGTCATGTATGTCTGGGTAGACGCCTTGACCAATTACATAACCGGCGTCGGCTATCCCGATGAAAATGCACCGCTTTGGAAGTTCTGGCCGGGGGTTCACATCATCGGCAAGGACATCATACGCTTTCATGCCGTCTATTGGCCTGCATTCCTGATGTCGGCGGGGCTTGCCGTGCCGAAAAAGGTCTTCGCGCATGGTTTCTTGCTCAACAAGGGCGAGAAGATGTCCAAATCCATCGGCAATGTCGTCGATCCTTTTGATCTGGCTGCGCATTTCGGCGTGGACCAGGTGCGGTTCTTCTTCCTGCGCGAAGTTTCTTTCGGTCAGGACGGCAATTATTCCGAAGAGGCGATCGGTCGTCGCATCAATGCCGATCTTGCCAACGGAATCGGCAATCTGGCCAGCCGTTCGCTGTCGATGATCTTCAAGAACTGCGATGGCGTGGTTCCGGTCTGCGGGCCGTTGATTGACGAAGACAAGGCCATGCTCGCCGCCGTGGACAGTGTGCTGGAGGAAGCGCGCGACGAGATGGGACGCTTCATGATCCACAAGGCGCTGGGCGCCATTATCGGCATCGTGTCCGAAGCCGACCGCTACTTTGACAGCCAGGCGCCTTGGGCGCTGAAGAAGACGGATCCCGAACGCATGGCCACCGTGCTTTATGTGACAGCCGAGGTGGTGCGCCAGATCGGCATCCTGCTTCAACCGTTCACACCGCAAGCGGCCGCCCGGTTGCTGGATCTGGTGGCAGCTCCGCTGGACAGCCGCAGCTTCAAGAGCCTCGGCTCAACTGGAAGACTGGCCGCAGGCACCGCCATTGCCCAGCCGTCGCCGGTCTTTCCGCGCTATGTGGCTCCGGTGGAGTGAACTTGATGTTGATTGACACACATTGCCATCTCGATTTTCCTGATTTTGCGGAAGAACGCGACGCGATCATCAATCGGGCGCTGGAAGCCGGCGTAAGCCGGATGATCACCATTTCCACCAGGGTCAAGAAGCTTGACGGGCTTCAGAAAATTGCCGAGACCTATCGCGAAGTGTTCTTCTCCGTCGGCACCCATCCGCACAATGCAGATGAGGAACTCGACATTCAGGTTGACGATCTGGTGGCGCTGTCCGGCCACCCTAAATGCGTGGCGATTGGTGAGGCGGGCCTCGACTATTTTTACGACAATGCGCCGCGCGACGCCCAGGCGGAAGGATTGCGCCGCCATATCGCTGCTGCGCGCATAACCGGACTGCCGCTTGTCATTCACAGTCGCAGCGCGGACGAAGACATGGCGGCGATCCTGACCGAGGAAACAGGGAAGGGGGCCTTCCCCTTCCTGCTGCATTGCTTTTCCTCCGGCGCCGGGCTTGCCCGGACCGGCTTGGAACTTGGCGGTTACGTATCATTTTCCGGCATTGTTACTTTCCCGAAAAGCGAGGAACTGCGCGACATTGCACGGACCATTCCGCTGGATCGTCTGCTGGTCGAGACCGATGCGCCTTATCTGGCGCCGAAAAAGTGGCGCGGCAAGCGCAATGAGCCATCCTATGTTGTCAACACCGCCGAAATACTCGGTGCGACCGTCGGGCTTTCATTTGAAGAGATCGCAAAAATAACCACGGACAACGCGTTCCGCTGTTTTTCAAAAATGTCGAAGGTTTGATTGGTCCGTGTCGCTCAAGCATCGTTTCACCATTCTTGGTTGTTCATCATCTCCTGGCGTACCCAGGATCACTGGTGAATGGGGCAATTGCGACCCGGCCAATCCGCGCAACCGGCGCACCCGCGCCTCGCTGATGGTCGAGCAGATCCAGCCGGATGGCAGGCGTACGACAGTGGTTATCGACACCGGGCCGGATTTCCGTCAGCAGATGATCGATGCTTCGGTTGATACTGTTCACGGCGTGGTGCTGACTCATGCCCATGCTGATCATCTGCACGGCATCGATGACATTCGCGGCTTTGTCTACAAAAACCATGCCCGCATGCCGGTCTGGGCCGATGCGGTGACCATGCCACGGGTGCTGGAAGGCTTCGGCTACTGCTTTGAAACGCCGTCAGGATCAAGTTATCCGCCGATTGCCAGACCCTTTGTCATTCAAGATCTCGATGCGAAATTCGAGGTTGAAGGGCCGGGGGGTCCGATTGCTTTCCTGCCGCTTTATCAAAACCATGGCGAAAGCCACTCGCTGGGTTTTCGCATCGGCGATGTGGCCTATTGCACCGATGTCAGTGACTTTCCCGATCAGACAATTGCCAAGATGGGCGGCCTCGAACTGCTGATCATCGACACATTGCAATACAAGCTTCACCCCAGCCATCTGTCACTGCAACAGGCGCTTGACTGGATTGAGCGGATCAAGCCACGCCGCGCCATCCTGACCCATATGCATATTCCACTGGATTATGACACTGTGATGCGCGAGACGCCTGACCATGTGGAGCCTGCTTATGACCAGATGGTGCTGGACTATGAACTGGCCGGATGAGCGGATGCAGAACGGCTAAAAGAAGTGCCGCAGATTATGCCGGATTCGCTCTAACGGCGTGGCGTGACCGGCGTCAGGCGTGAACACGTTTCCTGTAATGGATTCATAGGCTTGTATGTAGATCTTCGACGTTTCCCTTACCAGATCGGCCGGAATTTCGGGTATCACGTCTTTATAAGGGTCGCATCGTTCCGCCACCCAGGAGCGGATGAAATCCTTGTCGAAACTCTTGGGGCGCGTATTGGTTTCCAGCGCCTGCTGGTAGGATGACGCCATCCAGTAGCGGCTTGAATCCGGCGTGTGAATTTCGTCGGCAAGAATGATGTTTCCGTTCGAGTCAGTGCCGAATTCGTATTTGGTATCCGCCAGGATCAAGCCCCGATCTGCCGCCATTTGCTGGCCGCGCGCAAACAGCGCCAATGCGTAGGTTGAAACAGTCTGCCATTGGCCGGCGCTCAACAAGCCGCTTTCAAGGATCTCGGATGCCGACAAGGGTTCGTCGTGACCGCCGTCGAAAGCCTTGCTTGTGGGCGTAATGATCGGTTGCGGCAGTTTTTCATTGTCATGCATACCGTCGGGCAATGTCATGCCATACATCTGCCGTTCGCCATTTATGTATTTGGTCAATATCGATGTACTGGTCGTGCCGGCCAGATATCCGCGAACAACGATTTCCACTGGCAGTATTTCAAGCCGCTTGGCGACAACGACATTCGGATCGGGATAATCCAGAACGTGGTTGGGACAGATGTCGGCGGTCTTTTCAAACCAGTAGCGCGCTGTCTGGGTCAGAACCTGGCCCTTGAACGGAATGCAGGTCAAGATGCGATCAAATGCGCTCAGACGGTCCGTGGCTATGATAATCCTGCGGCCATCCGGCAGATCGTAATTGTCGCGAACCTTGCCTTTGTAATAGGAAGGCAGTTCCGCAATGAAGGCGTCGGAGAGTATGCGGAGTTCAGGCATTCGGAGAACCCTTGAATGGCGGTTGTCGGAGCATGTGTGCAGGCTGGTAAATCAGCGCATGCCGCAAAGGTCAAGCACTTGCAGGTCCAATGCAGCATCTCTTCTAGTTCCATAATCTATCTTATGCGATCTTTGGATGTAGTGGCTATTTAGTAATGCGACACTTGGGCCAGAGTGATACTACACTCCTCGCGCTCCGGAAGCTGGTCAAGTCCAACGTCGGAAGGAAGACGGGCTTGTGGGCGCCTGAGCTGTGACGCAGCCGCAATGACTTTGATCACCATGTCACACCACGTTATTAGACCCCAGCGACGCCTGATTGACGTCTGCGGGACAATGGATACCGATAGCCGATATGGTATCCTGCTGCTATGACAGTGACCAACCGTTACGATTTTCGAATGGTGACGCCAGCTGATTTTGATCTGCTGCTGGCGTGGCAGTCGCGACCGCATGTAAGGGAGTGGTGGGGACCGGCTGAGCCCTTTAGTGAGGAAAAACTGCAAGACCCTCGCGTGAGTCGATGGATTGTTTCGCTGGAGGAATTCCCTTTTGCCTATATACAAGATTACACAGTCCATGGGTGGGAAAATCATCATTTTTTCTCGCTCCCGAAGGGTTCCCGCGGCATCGACCAGTTCATCGGTGAACCCTCCATGACAGGCAAAGGCCACGGCCCCGCATTTATCTCGGAGCGCTTGCAGGCCCTGTTTGAGGGCGGCGCGCCGATTGTTGCGACTGATCCCCACCCGGAAAATGCACGCGCCATCGCGGCTTACAAAAAGTCAGGATTCAGGATCTTTGGCGCACCTCAGGAAACACCGTGGGGCCGAATATTGCCCATGAAGACCAGTCCATAGGTTTGAATTGTTTGCCTGTCTTTCACGGCTGACGTTTGGCGTTTCCTCCGTCCGCACCCTCCTCGCCTCCAGTGCAAACCGGTCTAGCAGGTCCGATCGTGGTCCGATCGCTTCGGCACGTGGCGTTGTCTGAATGTCGTGCTTTCGGCTCAATCCCGGTCTGGCGCTCCCAACGGAAAGAAGCTTCTGTATGGCCGGGCCTCATCGACGACCCTTGCCACTGAGGTCCTGGCTAGAAGACGGGCGCGATAGTCGCGCAAAGCGGCGTGATCGGCGGCGATCGGATGCACCCAGTCTGAATAAAACAGCGCAGGTGCCGCCGCACAATCAGCAATCGTGAACCTGCCGGATGAAGCAAACTCCCGCCCCTGCAGGCGCTTGTCCAGCCAGCCATAGCTGCGCTCCAGCATCGAATGGGCATCGGCCACGCCGCGTGGATCTTTCTCGGTTCCATCGCGCAAGGCATCGCCGACAATCCGCTGCATGGCGCTATGGATATAATCGTCAAATACTTCGGCCATCATCCGGGCCTCAAGCGCCTCACCCCGATCGGTCGGCACCATGGGCGCTGCATCGCCGTGATGCAGATCGAGATATTCGATGACGGCATTGCTTTGTGTGATCTGCCTGTCGCCATCAAGGAGCGCCGGAAACTGGCCGGTGGGTGAAAGCGTGGCGATCCGTTGCATGTTTTCCGGGTGGTCCTGGTCAACCATCTTGAATGTGAAGGCAACATCGCGTTCATAAAGAGCAATCAAGGGCTTCCATACGAAGGAAGCGAACGGATGTCCGTAAAGTTCCGGTTTCATTCAACAAATCCGCCTTATGCATCTGGGTTTGATTATCAAGGAATGCCTTTTCGGTGTAGTGCGAAGGCGCCAAAGCCGCATTGTCCAGCCTGGACGCCCTGCCCTTTGGATATTGATCACTTCCCAGCAGCTGCTATATTCAGAATGCGTAATGCAGATGCGGGAGGCAGCTTTGGTTCATGTTTCGGGTATCGGCGGCTTCTTCTTTCGCGCCAGCAATCCTGCTGAACTGGCTGAATGGTATGAACGCCATTTCGAGATCTTGAAAGTTCCGGAAGATTACAACCTGCCTTGCTGGCGTCAAGATGCAGGCCCGACCGTTTTTGCGCCTTTTGATGAGGAAACCGGCCACTTCGGAAAGCGTGAACGAAGCTGGATGATCAACTTCAGGATCAACGATATCGACCGTGCAGTCCGTGAACTGCGGCAGGAGGGAATTGTGGTGGACGTCGATCCCGAAATCTATCCAAACGGTCGCTTCGCCCGACTGGCCGATCCTGAGGGCAACCCTATCCAGCTCTGGCAACCGGATGGGACTGACGGGTGAAAATCTTTGTCGCCCGTCGTGCCGGCCATGACGCTGTTTGTACGGCTGTTTGCGGCCGGCAAAAGCCAGGGATTTTTTGAGCCCCTGAAACCAAATGGCCTTTTGGCGCGTATTGTCCTAATCTGATACCGGAATATGGGAGAATAGACATGCGCAAGTGGTCCATGGTGTTATTCATTCTGCTCTTTTCCCTTGCGGCAAAGACCGGTTGGGCCGAAGACACCCAATCTGAAATCCAAAAGACGATCAGCGCCCAGATCATGGCATTCCTCGATGATGACCAGGATGCCGCCTACTCGTTTGCGGCGCCTGGCATCAAGGCGCGGTTTGCCAGCAAGGAAGCCTTTTTCGCCATGGTCAAGAAAGGCTACCAACCCGTCTATCGGCCCGGCAACTATGCCTTCGGTCGCTACAAGGAACTTGATCCCGGCGTGATGGCTTTTCAGGAAGTTCTCATCAGCGCGCCAGACGGCAAGGATTGGACGGCTGTCTACAAGCTCGTCCACCAATCGGACGGCAGCTGGAAGATCGGCGGAGTTGGAATGTTTCCCAATAAGAAGAGCAAAGGTATATGAAAACATAGAAATTTATATAATTATTATATATTAAGGACTTGGACAGCGTTGCTGATAAATTGAATCAGCAATCCGGTGCTTGGACCTTTATTGCACTGCGATATCGCCCCGTGCCCATTGCTCGGTAGTCTCGGCCATGAAGTCGGCAAAACGCCCCTGCCCTATGGCTGCCCTGATCCCGGCCATCAGGTCTTGATAATAGCTGATATTGTTCCAGCTCAGCAGCATGCCGCCGAGCGCTTCATCGGACCTGACGAGATGATGCAGGTAAGCGCGGGAGTAATCGCGCGCTGCCGGGCACGCGGATTGATCGTCCAGCGGACGCGGGTCTTCGGCGTGGCGGGCGTTTCGCAAATTGACCTTGCCGCGCCTTGTATAGGCCAATCCGTGCCTTCCGGCCCTGGTGGGCATCACGCAGTCGAACATGTCGATGCCGCGCGCTACCGATTTCAACATGTCATCCGGCGTGCCGACGCCCATCAAGTAGCGCGGCTTTGTATCCGGCAAATGCGGATTGACAGTGGAAATCATCTCAAGCATCACGTCCTGCGGCTCACCGACAGCAAGTCCGCCGATCGCATAGCCCTTGAGATCGAGCGCGCTCAGCGCCTGTGCCGAACGGACCCTGAGCGCGGGATTGTCGCCGCCCTGCACGATGCCGAACATCGCCTTGCCCGGCTGGTCGCCGAAAGCGGTCTTGCAGCGCTCCGCCCATCGCAGTGACAGTTCCATGGCGCGCTCAATTTCCTTGGGCTCGGCAGGCAGCGCAATGCATTCGTCCAGCTGCATCTGGATGTCTGAATCCAGCAGGCCCTGGATTTCAATCGAGCGTTCCGGCGACATGTGGTGAAGCGAACCGTCAATGTGGCTCTTGAAAGTGACGCCCTGCTCATCAAGCTTTCGCAATGCCGAAAGCGACATGACCTGAAATCCGCCGCTGTCGGTGAGAATGGGCTGCGGCCAGCGGATGAATTCATGCAGGCCGCCAAGCTTGGCCACGCGTTCTGCACCCGGCCGCAACATCAGGTGATAGGTATTTCCCAAAATGATATCAGCGCCCGCCTCGCGCACCTGATCGAGATACATCGCCTTGACGGTGCCCACAGTGCCCACCGGCATAAAGGCGGGCGTGCGGATTTTGCCCCGAGGCATGGAAATTTCGCCGCGCCTTGCGCCGCCATCCCTGGCAAGAAGCTTGAAGGAAAATGCTTCGGTCATCGGTCTTTCCGTTTCAAAAGGCTTGAATCGCCATAGGAGTAAAAGCGGTATCCGTTATCAATGGCATGCCGGTAGGCGTCGCGCATGATGTCGAGCCCGCAAAATGCCGACACCAGCATGAAAAGCGTCGAGCGCGGCAGATGGAAATTGGTCATCAGCAGGTCGACGGCTTTGAAGCGGTAGCCTGGCGTAATGAAGATATCGGTTGTGCCGGCCCATGCATGGACAATGCCATTGTCGTCGGCGGCGCTTTCCAGCAATCGCAGGGAGGTGGTACCAACCGCCACGATGCGCCCGCCCCTCGCCTTGATCGCATTGAGTTTTTCGGCGACCTCCGGTGTCACCACGCCGCTTTCGTAATGCATGACATGGTCTTCGGTGTCATCGGCCTTGACGGGCAGGAACGTGCCCGCCCCCACATGCAGCGTCACAAACAGTTTTTCGATGCCGTGCTCATCCAGTTTTCCGAAAAGCTCAGGCGTGAAATGCAGACCCGCCGTAGGCGCTGCGACCGCTCCTTCGTCCCGTGCATAGATCGTCTGGTAGTCGGAACGGTCTTGCTCATCTTCAGGCCGCTTTGAGGCAATGTATGGCGGCA
Source organism: Rhizobiaceae bacterium (assembly GCA_041742335.1). GTDB lineage: Bacteria > Pseudomonadota > Alphaproteobacteria > Rhizobiales > Rhizobiaceae > Rhizobium_E. The sequence continues at coordinate 105,656 of JBGSIT010000091.1, read as the reverse complement.
GCGGAACATGGCCGACGCGGTGCAGCATGGCGTCAAGGTCCGGGCCGGACAAATCAAAGCGCAGCACCAATTCGCCCTGCTCGCGTTTTTCCAAAACCGTGGCGGTCAGCGCTTGCGATCCGTCAACTGACAGAAAGCGCACGGTATCGCCCGGCTTTATGCGCTTGGCCGGTTTGGCGAATGCATGCCAGCAGTCGCCAGTAACGCGCAAATGCAGCGTTACGCTGACCTTCTGCTCGCCGGCGCCGGTACGCAGCCTGACGCCCTCCAATTGGGCGGGAATGACCTTTGTATTGTTGAAGACCAGAACATCGCCGGGTTCAAGCAGACCGGGCAGATCATGGACCTGCAGATCGCGGAATGCCTTCAGACCGGGTTCCACGACAAGCAGGCGGGCGCTGTCGCGCGGGCTGGCCGGCCGCAGTGCGATGGACGATTCGGGAAGTTCGAAGTCGAAAAGGTCTACTTTCATGATCTACCAATAAAAAGCCGCTCCATTGTGTCAATGGAGCGGCTCTTGAAAAATGCCGGTCGCATCAGGCAACGTCGGCGGCAACCTTCATCGAGATGATCGAATCGGGGTTCTTGACCGGCTCGCCACGCTCGATCTTGTCGACATTGTCCATGCCTTCAACGACCTGGCCCCAGACGGAATATTGCTTGTTGAGCCAGGGTGAATCGGCAAAGCAGATGAAAAACTGCGAATTGGCAGAATTCGGGCTCTGCGAACGGGCCATCGAGCATGTGCCGCGCACATGGCTCATATTGGAAAATTCAGCCTTGAGGTCCGGCTTGTCGGATCCGCCGGTGCCGGCACGCGCCGCGTTGAACTTCTTGCTGTCCTTCTTGCCGTGCAGAACGTCGCCGGTCTGGGCCATGAAGTCATCGATGACGCGGTGGAAGATCACGCCGTCATAGTCGCCTTCGCGCGCCAGTTCCTTGATTCGGGCGACATGCAGCGGCGCCACTTCGGCAAACAGCTGAATTGTCAGCGGGCCCTTTGTTGTTTCAACAATAAGGGTGTTTTCCGGATCCTTGATCTCGGCCATGATTATTCTCCTTGGGGTATGGGGTGTTATTGTCCGACAGTGACCTTGATCATCCGGTCGGGGTCCTGGACAGAGCCATTGTTGGCGTCATCGCCGCGCTTGATCTTGTCGACGAATTCCATGCCCGACTTCACCTTTCCGACCACGGTATATTGGCCGTTGAGGAAATCGCCGGGCGCAAACATGATGAAGAATTGCGAATTGGCGGAATCAGGGTCTTGCGACCGGGCCATCCCGATCACGCCGCGCTCGAAGGGCACGTTTGAAAATTCAGCCGGCACATTTTCCTTGTCGGAACCACCGGTGCCGACGCGGGATGCATTGAAACCCTTTTTCATGTTGCCGAAGGCGACGTCGCCTGTCTGGGCCATGAAGCCTTCGATGACGCGATGAAAAGCGACATTGTCATAATCGCCAGCAGCGGCCAATTGCTTGATGCGCTCCACATGTTTGGGCGCAATTTCGGGCATCAACTGGACAACCACCGGACCATCCTTGAGTTCGATGGTCAGTTCGTTGGGATCAGCAAAGGCCGAGGTTGCCAGGGATGCGGACATCAACAGGCCGGCAAAGGCGAAAGCAAGGCGTTTCATGGTATCTCCGGGTATGTTTGATTGGCTCAGGATTTTCGTTTGGATTGCAATGCGATGCAAACCGGTTTCGGCACAAAGGCGCTCACATCTCCGCCCATGGAAGCGATTTGCCGTACCAATGTGGCGGTAATCGGTCGCGAGGCTGTACTGGCAGGCAGAAAAATCGTCTGGATGTCCGGCGCCATCTGCCGGTTCATGCCCGCCATCTGCATTTCATAGTCAAGGTCAGTGCCGTCGCGCAGGCCGCGGATCAGCAGTTGCGCGCCATGCTGGCGGGCCGCATCGACGACCAGATTGGCAAAAGACACCACTTCGATATCGCCAAGTCGCTCTGCAAGGACTTCGCCCAGGGACTGCCGGATCAGGTCTGCACGCTCCTCAAACGAAAACAACGGCGCCTTGCCGGGGTGAATGCCAATGGCAACCACGACCTTGCGGCAGATATTGAGCGATTGCAGCAACACATCGAGATGACCATTGGTCATCGGATCGAAGGAGCCGGGATAAAAAGCCTTGGTCATTTCGTTCGCCGAACTGGATTTGGGAGCCTTTTGTCACGGATGACCTGCCAGCGCAAGCATCGAGTGTTGCTCATCACTGTTGTTCAACGATCATGATCAGCTGATTTTCCGATGAATGAAAGATGAATGGGCCATTCAGGACCGCTTCAGCGCAACAATGTTTAATTCAGTTCAACAACGCCAAGCGGTTTCAATTCGGGAATGCATAAACACACCTGTTCCCCAGGAAACAGCCAGCCAGCCGCAGAGATGCGAAAAGCTGACCAGACAAACGGACACGGTTTTAGCAAACCATCAGAAAGGCCACACAATGTACGCGATCCTGACAATCTTTGCAGCCTTCATCTCCCTGATGTTTGTTGCCACCGCCGTCTCATCCATCGTCACCGCTTTTCGTGAAGGCGAAGCTGTCCGCGTCGCCGCCTCGCGCAGAATTACTTTCTGACCAGTCTTCCCCAGCGTGGCGGCTTTCCTCCCGGGTCAGCCACGCACATTACAAGACCGGACGGCTTCCCTGCCTGTCCGGTCTTTTTTTTCGGTAAGCCGATTTAAGTTTTGCACCAAGGCACTCTGCAATACACCTGTACGCGGTCGACCGTTTTCAATCGGTAACAAGTCCAAGCTGGCGCGCGATACTGGTTGCATCATAATAATCACGCCCTTCCACAACCTTGCCGTCGGCTACCCGCATGACACTGCAATAATGCGCCTCCATTCGACGCCCTCAGCACCGCCTTTTTATCCTGGACGATGATATTGGTGATCTTGACCTCGCCATCCGGGAAAGCGTCGCGCCAGCGATGGCAGTCTGCCTTGTAGCCCTCAGGTCCGGGCAGGACTTCATTGCGCGCCATGTCGACGAAATGGCAATTCTCGGCAATGACGCTTGCCCCGCGTTCTGGGTCCCGCAAATCCCAACTTTCAAGGAACATGCGGACAATGCGCTCGGTTTCGGTCATCGGATAGCCCCTCCCAAATTTCCGGGCCAAAGGCTCAACATGATATGCGGCATTCCTTTGACACCCGGCAGGCTAACAGCAGGCGGCGGTGGAAGATATACCCACAAAAAAGCCGGGCGGAAATTTCCGCCCGGCTTGTTGCTGATGGAATTTGAACCTATTCCGGCGTCTGGTCCGGTTCAGGGGCCTGATCCGGCTCTTCCGCTTGATCTGCAGCCTCGGATAGAGCGCCTTCGGCCAAGCCTTCGACGCCTTCGCCTTCCAGCTCCTCGTCACCTTCAGGTTCATTGATCCGCTCAACGGAAACCACCTTTTCATCGGCAGCCGTAGAGAAGATCGTGACGCCCTTTGTGGCGCGGCTGGCGATCCGGATGCCGCCGACTGGAACGCGGATCAATTGACCGCCATCCGACACAAGCATGATCTGGTCCTTGTCCTCGACCGGGAATGTCGCCACCATCGTGCCGATTTCGTCAGTCTTGGAAGTATCCGTCGCCCTTATCCCCTTGCCGCCGCGATTGGTGTTGCGGAAGTCATAGGACGACGAACGCTTGCCGTAACCCTTTTCAGAGACCGTCAGGATGAACTGCTCGCGCGCCTTGAGTTCCTCATAGCGTTCGTTGGACAATTCGCCGCCTTCGACGATTTCCTCGCCGACCAGCGCAATTTCCTCAGCCTCTTCCGAAGATGTACGACGTTCGGCGACAGCCCGCTTCAGATAGGCGGCGCGCTCCCAGGGTTCTGCATCGACATGAGAAATGATCGTCATCGAGATGATCTTGTCATCACCACGCAGGTTGATGCCGCGAACACCAATGGAATTGCGGCCGGCAAATACGCGAACATCATCGACCCGGAAGCGGATGCCCTGCCCCATGGCCGTCGTCATCAGCACGTCGTCCTGGTCTGTACAGGTTTCCACCGACAGGATCTGGTCGCCCTCCTCGTCAAGCTTCATGGCGATCTTGCCATTGCGGTTGACCTGGACAAAATCCGACAGCTTGTTACGCCGAACGGTGCCGCGGGTGGTTGCGAACATCACGTCCAGATTTGCCCAGCTGTCTTCATCCTCCGGCAACGGCATGATGGTGGTGATGCGTTCGCCCGGTTCCAGTGGCAGCAGGTTGATCAGCGCCTTGCCGCGTGATTGCGGCGTGCCGATTGGCAGACGCCAGACTTTTTCCTTGTAGACAATGCCGCGTGAGGAGAAGAACAGCACCGGCGAATGTGTGTTGACCACAAAGAGACGGGTGACGAAATCCTCTTCGCGGGTGGCCATGCCGGAACGGCCTTTGCCGCCGCGCCTTTGGGCGCGGTAAGTGGCCAGCGGCACGCGCTTGATGTAGCCGGCATGCGACACGGTGACCACCATGTCTTCCCGCGCGATCAGGTCTTCATCGTCCATGTCCGGACCGCCATCGATGATTTCGGTGCGGCGCGGCGTGCCGAACTCGTCGCGAACGGCTTCCAGTTCCTGCTTGACGATTTCCATGATCTTGATGCGCGATCCGAGGATTTCCAGATATTCCCGGATTTCCGCGCCGATCTTGCCCAGTTCATCGGCGATTTCCTCCCGGCCAAGTCCGGTCAGGCGCTGCAGGCGCAATTCGAGAATGGCGCGCGCCTGTTCTTCGGAGAGGTTGTAGGTTCCGTCTTCGTTGATGGCATGGCGCGGATCATCGATCAGACGGATTAATGCTTCCACGTCACCGGCAGGCCAGCGGCGTTCCATCAATTGCTCGCGCGCTGTCTGCGGATCCGGCGCGTTGCGGATCAACTCGATGACTTCGTCGATATTGGCAACCGAAATGGCGAGCCCGACCAGGACATGGGCCCGGTCGCGCACCTTGCGCAACAGGAACTTGGTGCGACGGCTGACCACTTCCTCGCGGAAGGTGACGAATGCCTTGAGCATGTCGTGCAGCGTCATCAGTTCCGGCCGACCGCCATTCAGCGCCACCATGTTGCAGCCGAAGGAGACCTGCAGCGGCGTATAGCGGTAGAGCTGGTTGAGAATGACTTCGGCATTGGCGTCGCGCTTGAGTTCGACAACGACCCGGTAGCCCTGGCGGTCAGATTCATCGCGCAGGTCGGAAATGCCCTCGATGCGCTTGTCGCGCACCAGTTCGGCCATTTTCTCGATCATCGAAGACTTGTTCACCTGATAGGGAACTTCAGTAATGATGATCTGTTCGCGATCATTGCGCATCGGCTCGATCGTGGCGCGCCCGCGCATCATCACCGATCCGCGCCCGGTCTCATAGGCCGAACGGATTCCCGAGCGTCCAAGGATCAAGGCGCCGGTCGGAAAGTCCGGGCCGGGAATGATCGCCATCAGTTCCGCGAGATCCATGGCCGGATTGTCGATCAGCGCGATGCAGCCATTGATCACTTCAGTCAGGTTGTGCGGCGGAATATTGGTGGCCATGCCGACAGCGATGCCGCCTGCCCCGTTGACCAGCAGATTGGGGAATTTGGCAGGAACCACGACCGGTTCGCTCAGCGTGCCGTCGTAGTTGTCGCGGAAATCGACTGTGTCCTTGTCGAGATCGTCGAGCAGCGAATGGGCGACCTTTTGCAGCCGGCACTCGGTGTAACGCTGTGCCGCCGCCTTGTCGCCATCGATGGAGCCGAAATTGCCCTGGCCGTCAATCAGCGGCAGCCGCAGCGACCAGTCTTGCGCCATGCGGGCAAGCGAATCATAAATGGCGGCATCGCCGTGCGGATGGAACTTACCCATCACGTCACCGGTGACACGGGCGCATTTCATGTATTTCTTGTTCCAGTCGACGCCCAATTCGTTCATCCCGTAAAGGATGCGCCGATGCACAGGCTTCAGCCCGTCGCGAACATCGGGAAGCGCCCGGCTGACAATCACGCTCATGGCGTAATCGAGATAGGAGCGCTGCATTTCTTCAATAATGGATATAGGCTCGATGCCGGAAGGGCCCTTGCCGCCAATGGGGGATTGTTCTGTCAAGTCAGGTCACGATCTATTGTTGAGAATCATCGGGTTTTTATAGCGGAAATCTGGCAAAACCGCCAATTTTCCAAGGGGTTTTGAACAGTCTTTTGCGCATTGAGGTGAATTAATCGATTGGCGCGGCAAAACCCGACGAAATCATGCCCATAGCCGGTTTTGGTGGTGGAATCGCCGATATCAATCAGGAACTGCTTACAAAGCGCCGCAATTCTGTCAAACTCAACCACGGATGGGAATCATAGGGGCGAAACGGACATGCCAAATCTGGAAATGCTGGTGAATGCCTTCACCACGATCATGGTGACAATCGATCCGCCGGGACTTGCGCCGCTGTTTCTGGGGTTGACCGTCGGCATGAACAGGGCCCAGCGAACCCATGTCGCCTTTCGGGGCACGGTGATCGCCTTCATCATTCTTGCCGTATTCGCCCTGTTTGGCGCCAGCGTTCTCGGTGTGCTGGGCATATCGATCGGCGCGTTCCGGATTGCCGGCGGCATGTTGCTGTTCTTCATCGCATTTGAAATGATTTTCGAAAAGCGCAACGAGCGCAAGGAAAAGGCATCCGATGTCGCCATCACCAAGGACCACATGCACAATATTGCAGTGTTTCCGCTGGCACTTCCCCTGATTGCCGGTCCCGGCGCCATATCGGCCACCATTTTGCTCGCCGGCAAGTTCGCAACGCCAATCGAGCGCAGCCAGTTGATCGCCGTTATTGCGTTCTGCCTGTTGCTGTTGTTCGCCGCCCTTTACATCGCCGACAGGGTCGACCGTTTTCTCGGACAGACAGGGCGCGCCATCCTGACCCGCCTGTTGGGCGTTATCCTTGCCGCGCTTGCCGTCCAGTTCGTTGTCGACGGCATCCGCTCAACCCTGATGAGTTGAGCGGGAAGCAGCCACTGTTTTCAGGTCGATCAGAACGGGATGTCGTCGTCCATGTCGCGCGAGAAATTGGCCGGATTGGACTGCTGGCGACCGGTAGAAGCCGCCGCTGGCCTGGAGCCGTAATCGTCGTTGCCAGGACCGCCTTCATAATTGCCGGAATCGCTGCCGCCCGCCACGCGGCCACCGCCGCCGCCTTCACTGCGGCCATCCAGCATCACGAGGCTTGAGTTGAAATTCTGCAGCACCACTTCGGTGGAATATTTGTCCTGGCCGCTTTGGTCCTGCCATTTGCGGGTCTGTAGTTGTCCTTCAAGATAGATCTTGGCGCCCTTTTTCAAAAACTGCTCGGCAACCTTGCACAGGCCTTCGTTGAAAATCACCACGCGGTGCCATTCCGTCTTTTCGCGTCGTTCGCCGGAATTGCGGTCGCGCCAGGTTTCAGATGTCGCAACGCTCAGATTGACGATAGGCCGGCCATCCTGTGTTCTGCGCACTTCGGGATCGGCGCCCAGATTGCCTACCAAAATTACCTTGTTCACACTGCCAGCCATCGGCTTTACCCCGTCTGATATGCGCCGGTCGGGCCGACGCCTTGCTTGAATTTTGCGGCACAATATCCGCAGGCGACCGTCAATGCGCCTCGCGTCTTACTTCATCCACAGTTTTCGTATGCAATCATCTCTTTAAATCGTTCCGTATTTGTTCTATTCATTCCGGATGGCGGAGTCAATCGAATCGGTCGGGCAGAAAAATATTTTCTCGACAGGGGCAAGGCCAAACCTACATAAGGGACGTATCATCCTAAAACCGGAACAATAGCCGACCATGAGTGAACTGAAGACACTGTCGATCCGCGGTGCGCGCGAGCACAATCTGAAAAACATCGATCTCGATCTGCCGCGCAATGCGCTGATCGTGATGACGGGTTTGTCGGGATCGGGCAAATCTTCCCTGGCCTTCGACACCATCTATGCCGAGGGACAGCGGCGCTATGTCGAAAGCCTGTCTGCCTATGCGCGGCAATTTCTGGAAATGATGCAGAAGCCGGATGTCGACCAGATCGACGGTCTTTCGCCGGCAATTTCCATCGAGCAGAAGACCACGTCGCGCAATCCGCGCTCGACTGTGGGCACTGTCACTGAAATTTACGATTACATGCGCCTGCTGTTTGCCCGTGTCGGCGTGCCCTATTCGCCGGCCACCGGTCTGCCGATTGAGAGCCAGACGATCAGCCAGATGGTTGACCGGGTGCTGGACTTTGGCGACGGAACCCGGCTTTTCATCCTTGCGCCACTGGTTCGGGGCCGCAAGGGCGAGTACCGCAAGGAACTGGCGGACCTGATGAAAAAGGGTTTCCAGCGGGTCAAGGTCGATGGCCAGTTCTATGAAATCGCCGATGTTCCGGCGCTCGACAAGAAATACAAGCATGACATCGACGTGGTGGTCGACCGTTTGATTGTTCGTTCCGACATTGCAGCGCGTCTGGCGGACAGTTTTGAAACGGCGCTCAGGCTCGCAGACGGCCTGGCGATTGCCGAATTTGCCGACAAGCCGCTGCCGCCGGAGGAAACGGCGGAAGGCTCGGCCAACAAATCCGCCAACGAAACCCATGAACGGGTTCTGTTTTCGGAGAAATTCGCCTGCCCGGTCTCCGGCTTCACCATTTCGGAAATCGAACCGCGACTGTTTTCGTTCAACAATCCCTTTGGGGCCTGCCCGGCCTGCGACGGTTTGGGGACGCAGCAGAAGATTGATGAAAACCTGGTGGTGCCGGAACCGCAGCGAACCTTGCGCGATGGCGCCGTGGCGCCCTGGGCCAAATCAACCTCTCCTTATTATAACCAGACGCTGGAAGCGCTGGGCAAGCATTTCGGCTTCAAGCTCTCCAGCAGATGGAGCGACCTGAACGACGAAGCCCGCAATGCCGTGCTCTATGGCACCGGCGCGATGATCGATTTTCATTATGCCGACGGCGCGCGATCCTACACCACGTCCAAGAACTTCGAAGGCGTCATCCCCAATCTCGAGCGGCGCTGGAAGGAAACCGATTCTGCCTGGGCGCGCGAAGAGATAGAGCGCTACATGGCGCAGGCCCCCTGCCCGGCCTGCAATGGCTATCGCCTGAAGCCGGAAGCGCTGGCGGTCAAGATCAATGGTTTGCAAATCAGCCAGGTCAGCGAAATGTCGATCCGCCACGCCCGCAACTGGTTTGAGGACCTGCCGGCAAAGCTGAACGCCAAGCAGAACGAGATTGCGGTGCGCATTCTCAAGGAAATCCGTGAAAGGCTTCGCTTTCTCAACGATGTCGGGCTTGATTATCTCAGCCTGTCGCGCAATTCCGGCACTTTGTCGGGTGGTGAAAGCCAGCGCATCCGCCTGGCTTCGCAGATAGGCTCCGGTCTGACCGGGGTTCTTTATGTGCTTGACGAGCCTTCCATCGGCCTGCATCAGCGCGACAATGCCCGCCTGCTGGATACGCTCAAGCATTTGCGCGACATCGGCAATACGGTGATTGTCGTCGAGCATGATGAAGATGCCATCATGTCCGCCGATTATGTCGTCGATATCGGCCCTGCCGCCGGCATTCACGGCGGCCATGTGGTTGCCGAAGGCACGCCCAACCAGATCATGGCCAATCCGAAATCGCTGACCGGTAAATACCTTTCCGGCGAACTTTCTGTTGGAGTCCCTGCCGAACGGCGGAAGATCAAGAAGGGTCGCGAACTCAAGGTGATCGGCGCGCGCGGCAACAATCTCAAAAATGTCACCGCCGGCATTCCGTTGGGTGTCTTTACCGCTGTCACCGGCGTTTCGGGCAGCGGCAAATCGACCTTCCTGATTGAAACACTCTACAAGGCTGCCGCGCGTCGGGTGATGGGGGCGCGGGAAAACCCCTCGGATCATGACCGGATTGACGGGTTTGAACATATCGACAAGGTCATCGATATCGACCAGTCGCCGATCGGCCGCACGCCGCGCTCCAATCCGGCAACCTATACCGGCGCGTTTACCCCGATCCGCGACTGGTTTTCAGGCCTGCCTGAATCCAAAGCGCGCGGCTACCAGCCCGGACGCTTCTCCTTCAACGTCAAGGGCGGCCGCTGCGAAGCCTGCCAGGGCGATGGCGTCATCAAGATCGAAATGCACTTCCTGCCGGATGTCTATGTCACCTGCGATGTCTGCCACGGCAAGCGCTATAACCGCGAAACGCTGGATGTCACCTTCAAGGGAAAGTCGATTGCCGACGTGCTGGACATGACAGTCGAGGAAGGTGCTGATTTCTTTGCCGCCGTGCCGGCGGTGCGCGATAAATTGCTGATGCTGAATGAAGTCGGTCTCGGCTATATCAAGGTCGGACAACAGGCCAACACCCTGTCGGGCGGCGAGGCGCAACGCGTCAAGCTTGCCAAGGAATTGTCCAAGCGCTCCACCGGGCGGACTCTCTATATTCTCGATGAACCGACGACCGGGCTGCATTTCCACGATGTCGCTAAACTCCTGGAAGTGCTTCAGGAACTGGTCAATCAGGGCAATTCCGTCGTGGTCATCGAGCACAATCTCGAAGTTATCAAGACGGCTGACTGGGTGATTGATTTCGGCCCCGAAGGCGGCGACGGCGGCGGCGAGATCATTGCCATCGGCACGCCGGAACAGATCGTCGAAGAACCACGTTCATATACCGGCCACTTTTTGAAGGAATTGTTGACGAGACGGCCGGCGAGAAAGGTCGAAGCCGCAGAATAGTGCCGGATTATCCACATTTCCAGGAATTCATCACGAATTTTATGGGAATTGGGAGGTTTGTGTATGAAGATTCCCAAATTTCGATTGTTGTCCGGCTAATATTCATCAAACTGTCTTAAATGGCGGAATCGCGATGGTTTGAGTCGTTTTGCCATGGGCATTTTCACGCTCGCAGGCAGAATTTCGCGGGCTTGCGCTATTTTTTTCGCGTATCGAGTTTTGAAAGACGGTTTTGCTGATGAGCGGTTCGATCATATTCATCAATCTCGCCGGCGCGGTGGCCCTGCTGCTCTGGGCGACCCGCATGGTCCGCACCGGCATCGAGCGCGCTTATGGCGACATCATGCGCCAGAAATTGCGGCTGGCGCTGGGTAACAGGGTCTCGGCAGCATTCGCGGGGCTGATATTCGCCATCGCGCTTCAAAGTGCGACGGCGGTGGCCCTGATTGTTTCCGGTTTTGTGGCCAGCGGATATGTTTCCACCGGTATCGGCATCGCGACTTTATTGGGCGCCGATCTCGGTTCGGCCTTCGTCGTCCGATTGCTTCGCCATGATCTGTCGCTGCTGGTGCCGGTTTTCCTGATTGCCGGAACTTTGGCCTTCCGCGCCACCGAAGCGCGCCGCTGGCGCGAAATCGGCCGCATCCTGTTTGGTCTTGGCCTGTTGCTGTTGTCGCTGCGCCTGATCGGCGAATCCTCACTGCCGCTCAAAGACAGCAATATCCTGCCGATCATCATCACCTATCTGGCGAAGGACTGGATCACGGCCTTCCTGCTGGCGGGATTGATCGCCTGGCTTTTCCATTCCTCGGTGGCCACCATCCTGTTGTTCGCCTCTCTCGCCGAACAGGGCCTTATTCCCCCTGTCCTGTTCGTCCCGCTGGTTCTGGGCGCGAATTTCGGCGCTGCGGTGATGGGCGCAGTCCTGACGCGCGGCGAAACGAAGCTGGCGCGCATCGTTCCATTGGGAAATGTGGTGATCCGCGGATTCGGCATGATCGTGGCCTTGGCGGCGCAGATATTCTTTGCGGTTTCAACCGATATTTTGTCGACCGATCCCGGCGAAGCCGTTGTTCTTGTCCATATCATCGCCAATGCCGCCGTTCTGTTGATCGGCTTGCCCTTCGCCACGATGATCGCCAGACTTCTGGCCCGTACAATTGCCGATCCCGTCAAGGATGAGACAAACGATATTGAACAGATTTCGGCGCTCAACCCGGCAGACCTCGATGATCCGCAGCAGGCGCTCAACGATGCGACCCGCGAGGTTGTGGCCATGTGCGACAAGATCGAGATCATGCTGATTCGCATTCTCGATGTCTTCGAACACCCCGACGATCAACGCATGGCCATCATCGAGGATCTCGACAACCGCGTTGACACCTATCACAACAACATAAAATTCTATCTGGCGCGGATATCCAAGAACATGCTGGATGAAGAAAGCGCGCTGCGCCAGCAAGACCTGCTCGGCGCGGTCATCAAGCTGGAGCAGGCAGCAGACATCATTTCGCAAAACATGCTGGCAAAGGCCCGCAAGAAGCAAGTCCGCAAGACTGTTTTTTCAAACGAGGGCTGGCTGGAATTGTCGGCCATGCACAAGCAGATCCTGCGCAATGCCCGGCTTGCTTTCAACCTGATTGTCAATCGCGATGTCGAGCATGCCCGGCAACTGGTCGCCGAAAAGGAACATGTCAGAGCCATGGTTCGCATTTCGGAAGAAAAGCACCTCAACCGCTTGAGCGACGGCAATCCTGAAAGCATCAGTTCGTCATCAATCCATATCGACATGATCCGCGACCTGAAGGAAATCAATTCACTTCTGGTTTCCATCGCCTATCCGGTGCTTTCCAAGGCCGGCATGCTCAGGGAAAGCCGGCTTTTATGACGCCAGACTCTGCGGCTGGGCGGTAGTTGCGCGCTTGGGGTTGAACACGGTCAGCACCAGACCTGCCACCACCAGTGCGGCCCCGGCGATCCTGAGCGGGCCAAATGCCTCTTCAAGGATCAGCGCTGAAGACGACATCCCGAAAACCGGCACAAGCAGTGAGAATGGCGCGACCTCGGAAGCGCCGAAATGGCGGATCATATATCCCCATACGGCAAAGCCGAAAATTGTGGCGATATAGGCGATGAACATGACCGCCCCCGCCCCTTCCAGCGTAAGATGAGTCAATGCCTCCCAGTCGCGGCCGGCGCCCTCGACCATGAAGGAAATCGCCAGCAGCGGCAACGGCGGCACGAGGCTCACCCAAACCATCAATTGCAGCATGTCGACCTTGCCGGCCTTTTTCATCAGCATGTTGGAGCAGGCCCAGGCAAGACCGGCGGCGATCACCATGGCAAGCCCTGTCATGGTGAAGGATGCATCGACCGTGCCGGCAATCAGCAACATACCGGCGAAGGCCACCCCGATTCCGGCATATTGCAGCGGTCGCGGCCGTTCCTTGTAAATCAGCATGGCCAGAATGACTGTGAAGAAAGCTTGCGATTGCAAAAGCAACGAAGCAAGCCCCGCCGAAACGCCGACATCCATTCCAATGAACAGCAGGCTGAATTTTACCACGCCCAGAACCAGCCCTATGGCGATGATGATTGCCATGGGCACTGCGGGACGGCGAATGAAAAACACCAGGGGCACGGCGGCAAAAAAGAACCGCAGCGCCGAGAAAAACAGCGGCGGGAAATTGTGAAGGCCGATCTTGATGACGACGAAATTGAACCCCCAAAGGGCTGCGACCAGAACCAGCAGCGCAATGTGCCTGATTTTCACGGCAATATTTCCTCATGAACCTGTCAGGTGGCAATCCATACAGGCCGGCAGCCATGTGAAAAAGTCATTTTATGTGATCGGATCATGAATATGGCTGATCAGGCTCTCCGCCGTCAGGTTTACGCCGGTGCTCCGGCCCGCAGCGCCATGGATATAGACCCCGGCGGCGGCGGCCTCGAAAGCAGGCGTGCCATTGGCCAACAACGCGCCAATGATGCCGGACAGGACATCGCCTGAGCCGGCCGTCGCCAGTTGCGGCGGAGCATTGGTATTGATCGCAGCCCTGCCATCCGGCGCGGCAATGACCGTATCCGCGCCCTTGTAGACGACAACCCCGTGACAGCGCCTGGCGGCTGCCAGCGCCTTGTCAATCTTGGACAGTGAGGAATCCTTTGCCAGATCCGGAAACAGCCGTGCAAATTCTCCTTCATGCGGTGTCATAACCAGACGCAGATCGTCATCGGCAAAAGCATCAAACAGTGTTTTCGGATTGTCCCCGAAAGAAGTGATGCCATCGGCGTCCAGGACCAGCTTCGCCCGACTGACCGCCACGGCAAAATCACGGGCATTCTGGCCGATGCCAAAACCGGGTCCCAGCACGAACGCATTGTTGCGTGGATCATCGGTTATAGAGGCCAAATCGGCCAGATCATCGACTTTCTTCAGCATGACAGCCGTCAGGTGATTGGCATTGACGTCCAAGGCATCGGAGGGTGACGCCGCGCTGACGAGGCCCGCGCCGGCCATGAGGGCGGCTTCAGCCGCCATGCGTGCAGCCCCGCTCGCCAACGGGCCGCCTGAAAACACGGTGAGATGGCCAAGCTTGTATTTGTGCGATCCGGCCTGTCGGCGGACTAACCTGTCGCGCCAGAGCCAGGGACCGTTCGCGGTGACTTGCGATTTAAACATTGCGATGAAGCGGTCCGGTACGCCGATATCGGCGATTTCAACTTCTCCGCAATATTCGCGCCCCGGCAGCAATAGCTGGCCCGGTTTGGCGGCCATGAAGGTGACGGTGACTTCCGCACGGAAAGCGCCGCCGCGAATAGCGCCAGCATGGCCGCAAATCCCCGACGGCATGTCAATGGCGAGAACTGGTACGCCTGCAGTGCTCACCCTGTCGATGACCCGGCCAACGGCATCAGGCACATCGCGCACCAGACCTGCCCCGAAAATGGCATCGACAACAACGTCGCCAGCGCGCGGCATATAATCTTCAATGTCCAAGGGTTGCGGGCAATCCCGCATCGCGCGCTGTGCGTCGGCAGACGGCTTTGCCTGTGACTTGAGCGCATAGATCTCCACATTGACACCATGGCGCATCAGGTCTGCCGCTGCCACATAGCCGTCGCCGCCATTATTGCCCGGCCCGCACAACACGACATGGCGCAATGCGCCGGGATAATGGTGCAGCAACGCGGCGCTGACGGCCTTTCCTGCTGCCGACATCAGCATGTAGCCGTCCATGCCGGAGGCCGCTGTCGCCGCATCAATGCGAGCAACGGCGTCCGGCTCGATCAGCAGTCCCGGAGGCAATCCCATCTCATTCCGCCTGTTTTTGGATCACGTTTGAGCTTGTCTCTTCCCGTAACAAAAGGCAATGGCGGCCGGCCAGCGGCGATATGATCAATTATTATCCATTTGCATATTATTTGTGCACGTTGGCTCAGACGTGAACGATTAAAATTGCGGCACTGCCGATATGTGCCGCCAGTCGCCAGAACCATTTTCGCTATAATCTTGCAAATGGCCGTGGTTTTGTCGGCAATTGCAAGATTTCCATCCGGATTGCAGATTTTTGCTACAAAAAAACCTCGACGACGACAGTCTGGCATGCATTATGCTTTGATAGGATCGAGCGGGTATAACCTGCTTTAACGGGAGAAGCGGAGAGACATTTTCTCATGAAAAAGATCGAAGCGATCATAAAGCCTTTCAAGCTGGACGAAGTGAAGGAAGCCCTTCAGGAAGTCGGCTTGCAGGGTATCACCGTAACCGAAGCAAAGGGCTTCGGGCGGCAGAAGGGTCATACGGAGCTTTATAGAGGAGCCGAGTATGTCGTCGATTTTCTGCCAAAGGTGAAAGTCGAGGTCGTATTGGCCGATGAAAATGTGGAACGGGTCATTGATGCCATCCGCAACGCTGCCCAGACCGGCCGCATAGGAGACGGAAAGATATTTGTTTCCAATGTGGAAGAGGTCGTCCGCATCCGCACCGGCGAAACCGGCGTAGACGCCATCTAATCTGCCCCGCCTTGCAAAGGCCGGGTGTCATTCTCGTCATAGCACAGGGAAATCTATAACATGACGACCGCAAGGGATATTCTGAAGCAAATCAAAGACAATGATGTCAAGTTCGTGGATCTGCGTTTCACCGATCCAAAGGGCAAGATGCATCATGTCACAATGGACGTCGCCCGTGTCGACGAGGACATGTTCGCCGATGGCGTCATGTTCGACGGATCTTCGATCGGTGGCTGGAAGGCTATCAACGAGTCCGACATGGTGCTGATGCCGGATACGGCAACGGTTCACATGGACCCCTTCTTTGCGCAGTCGACCATGGTCGTCATGTGCGACATTCTCGACCCCGTTTCGGGCGAAGCCTATAACCGCGATCCTCGCGGCACCGCCAAGAAGGCCGAAGCCTATCTGAAGGCATCCGGCATCGGCGATACTTTCTATGTTGGTCCCGAGCCTGAATTCTTCATTTTCGATGACGTGAAGTTCAAGGCCGATCCTTACAATACAGGCTTCAAGCTCGACAGCAGCGAACTGCCAAGCAATGACGACACCGACTTTGAAACCGGCAATCTGGGCCATCGTCCGCGCGTCAAGGGCGGCTATTTCCCGGTTCCTCCGGTCGACAGCTGCCAGGACATGCGTTCTGAAATGCTGACCGTTCTTGCTGAAATGGGCATTGTCACGGAAAAGCACCACCACGAAGTCGCCGCTGCCCAGCACGAGCTTTGCATGGTATTTGACACGATGGTCCGCGGCGCTGACAAGACGCAGATCTACAAATACGGCGTCCACCAGGTCGCCAATGCCTATGGCAAGACAGCCACTTTCATGCCGAAGCCGATTTTCGGCGACAATGGCTCGGGCATGCATGTCCACCAGTCGATCTGGAAAGACGGCAAGCCGACTTTTGCCGGTGATGAATATGCCGGCCTGTCTGAAACCTGCCTGTTTTATATCGGCGGCATCATCAAGCACGCCAAGGCGATCAATGCTTTCACCAATCCATCGACCAACTCCTACAAGCGTCTGGTCCCGGGTTATGAAGCACCGGTGCTGCTGGCCTATTCGGCCCGCAACCGTTCCGCCTCCTGCCGCATTCCCTTCGGCGCCAACCCCAAGGCAAAGCGCGTCGAAGTTCGCTTCCCTGATCCGACAGCCAACCCTTATCTCGCTTTCGCAGCGATGATGATGGCCGGCGTTGACGGCATCAAGAACAAGATCCATCCCGGCAAGGCCATGGACAAGGATCTTTACGACCTGCCGCCGAAGGAACTCAAGAAGATCCCGACCGTTTGCGGCAGCCTGCGCGAAGCGCTCGACAGCCTCGACAAGGATCGCAAGTTCCTGACCGCAGGCGGCGTCTTCGATGACGACCAGATCGACAGCTTCATCGAGCTGAAGATGGTGGAAGTCATGCGCTTTGAAATGACCCCGCATCCGGTCGAGTTCGACATGTACTACTCGGTCTGATCAATTCGGTTTGCCGGGCCGCGAGGTCCGGCAATTTTTATATGATCTTCCCAAGCAAACGGCGGAACCATCGGTTCCGCCGTTTTTTCGTAGAACGATTTTCGCGCCGGGTTTGGGAAGCGCTACAGGGTTACTGCTTGAGCCGCTTCTTCAACAGGTTCAGATATTCGTCATTGCTGTCATCACCGGTCGTCGCGGCAGGCTCGGCGGTCGCCGTGCAGGCCGGCTTGTAATCGACCGCCATGCCTTCGCGCACGCAGACACCCACCGTCCAACCCGGCGGCAGCGCTGTCAGGTCGACGGTCTTCCATTTCGGATGGCCGGTGGCCTGCAATTTGTCCATATTGTTGAGGATCAGGCTCGAGAAGTCGGACACTGCCTTGCAGCTATCGCGATGATAGGCATTTTTCTTCTTGTCGTAGTCATAGGTCATCAGCACCGCCTTGACCGAGACCACGTCCACGGCGTCCTTCTGGAAGCTGTAGGTTCCAGCCGGAATGGTGGAGGGAATATAGGTGGCTAGAAGCGGCGCTTCCTTGATCGGCAAAAGATGGAATTTCGCCGCATCGATCTGGCCGCCGTTGAAAAGCGAGGCGGGCGCGCCTGCGACATAGAAAAAGGCGTCGATCTCGCCGCTGAGCAGCTTCGGCAGGGCTTCATCGGGGTTGATATCAACTTTCTCGACATCCTTGAGGCGCAATATGTCGAGCATCAATGTCGAGGTCAGATAGGTGCCGCTGTCCTTCTTGCCGACGGCGACTTTTTTACCCTTCAGATCTTCCATGCTGCCAATGGCGGAAGCCGCCAGGATATGGACTTCCTCATTGTAGAGCGGAAACATGATGCGCACGCCCCTGACGGCCTGCTGCACTTCGCTGTCACCGGCTTCAAATGTCTTGAGATATTCAAGGACATCGCTCTGGACAATACCGAACTGGGTGTTCTTGCGATTGCGCACGCCGACGAAATTTTCGAGCGATCCGGCGCTTTCCAGCACATTCAGCGTTTGTCCGCAGGCTTTGCCAAGGGCTGCAATATCCTGGCCGATCTTGATATAGGTACCCTTCGGCCCGCCGGTCATGATGTTTTTTTCAAGCTCTGCAGCGCCTGCCGGCAAAAGACCAAGTAGGCCGGTCGCGACCGCCGCAAGGATTATACGTCTCAACATGCATCGATTCCTTTCAATTACCGCAGGCATTGGGCGCAACCCTAGCACGGACTCTTTAAATCACGGATAAGATTGCGCAATGCGATGACTGGAACCCGTTCAAACACCGCTTCCAACGCATCCGTTACGCAAGCGCCCTCCATAAGCTTCTCTTTCAACAGGGCCTGTTTTTGAGCGTTGAGCCGGTCAAAATTCGGCATCCGGGCCAGGGCGTTGGTGACGTCATCGACGTTGCGCACTGTCAGCGCCGGCCCTTCGGTTTGGCCCGTTTCTTCTTTCGGCTTGTCTCCTTGGGGTTCGGCTGGAACATCCTTCAGTTTTTCAGCCGCAGCCTTGAGCGCGCTGATGTCATCGCGCAGTGATTTCACCTTGGCGTTCAAACCGTTGATCTGGTCGGTGAGATCCTTGTTTTGTGCCTTCAGCTTTGCCGCCGTTGCCAGGCTGTCCGCCAGGCTTTGCTTCAGGCCGGTATTTTCATCTTCCAGCTTTTGACGCCGGGCCGCGAGTTGGTCGCGCGCCGCATTGGCCTTGGTTAAATCCGCCAATGCAAGGCTCTGGGCGCTTTGGGCTGCCGAAAGCTTCTTTTCGGTTTGCGACACCCGCAGTGACAAGGCTGCGATGCTGTCTTCAAGGATTTTGCGGCCATCGGCGGCCTGCTTTTTCTGCGACGCCAATTCACTGCGCAAAGCGGCATTTTCATCACCCAGCGCTGCAATACGGGCGGTGGCCGTCTCGTCTGCGCTATTGGAGCGATCTCCCAGTTCCTTTTCCAGCGCCGCCAGTTTCTTGTTCTGATTGTTTACGATCTTTTCCAGATCAATGATCTGCAATTCGGATATCCGCAGCGATTTGTTGGCGCGCGTCAGGTCGTTGCGCAAATCACCGGCCTCCGCCAGGGTCTGGTGCAGCGCTTCGATTTCCCGGCGCGCTTCTTCCAGTTGCTGGTTTTGGCTCGCATCCTGGTCGGAAGCCAGGCTCTGGTTGGCCTTTTTCAAGACATCCATTTCAGAGCGGGCGTCTTCAAGGCGTTGCTTGAGGTCATCAATATCTGCAGTCAGGACCGTCTGTTGCTGATTGGCCGCGCCATCGTCAAACCTGAGGTCGGAAATGGTCTTTTCAAGTTCGACGATCCGTTTGTCGCGGCTGGCAATTTCGCTGCCGGCATCGCCGCCCAGGAAACGAAAACCGCCATATCCGGCCGCTATCCCCAAAATCAGCGATACAAGGATTGGCAAGATGACACTGCCGCTTTTTGTCCCGCCGCCGGTCGCATTGCCGTCCCTGCCCCACTGATTTGTCACTTCTGCCTCTGGTCCTGCCGGTGATTCTCAAATTTCGCATCGTCTGCTTGCGGCGATCATGCACCAAATATGCGCGTCTATCCACCATCAATGTTGTTGCCCTGGCGCAGGGTTGGGTGGCGAAACCGGAAAATGCAATTTGCAACAATGCCCTTGAAGATGATGAAAAACATATCCAATTATAGATTTACATGTACCATTGCGGATCGGATGCCGGCTCGCAGGCATCCGGTAATGACCGGTGCTTCATCCCGGTTCGGGTCAGTCTTACCATCCGCTTACCAACAGATCAGGCAAGGATAAAAGTCATGCGTGAACGTCATGCCAGATTTCAGATAGGACAGGTCGTTAAACATCGTGTCTTTCCGTTTCGCGGTGTCGTATTCGATGTCGACCCTGAATTTGCCAATACGGAAGAATGGTGGAACGCCATACCGGCAGAAGTCCGTCCGTCCAGGGATCAACCCTTTTACCACCTGTTTGCGGAAAATTCCGATACGGAATATGTCGCCTATGTTTCCGAACAAAACCTGCTCCCAGACGCCAGCGGCGCGCCACTGCGCCATTCACAGGTCGCAAATCTTTTTGAGCCGGACAGCGTCGGCCAATATCGACCCAAGGTTACGCACAGCCACTGAGAGGCAGGTATTAGCCGCCAGGAATGCAAAAAGCCCGGCACGGGCCGGGCTTTGAATGACTTCTCTGTGAACAGTCTATTGCTGCGTCGCAGCCTTCTGGGCGTCCTCAAGCTTCTTGCGCGCTTCTTCTGCCTTCTTCTGCATTTCTTCCTGCAGCAGACGCTGGCGCTCTTCAAGCTTGGATTGTTCCATCGCAGGGCCGTCGAATACGCCGGTGAAGCCGTTGAGTGAAAACTTGATGGGGTTCGGCGTGCGCTGGAAGTTGACCGAAGTCATGACCAGTTCTCCACCTTTCTTCAGGCTGGCGATCATCGCATCGGTCAGCGGCAGTTCGGCAATGCATTTGTCCGGCATGCAGACGGCGTAATCAAGCTTCTGGCCCTTGGCGCCATCGACCTGCATCAGCACGCCCGGAGGAATGAGGCGAGCCGGCGGCACGGTGACCTGGATCATCTTGCGATTGACCTTGCCCTGAACGGTGATCAGGCCAACGGCGGTAATCAACTGGCCGGACGGAGCCGTCATGATGAACTGGACAACGCAAATATCATTGTCGTCCTGCTTGTTGCACTGTTTGAACCAGCCCTGCGGCGGGGTCGCGGCAGTCTGTGCCGATGCGAAATTCGGGGCGGCATATCCGGCAATGGCGATGCCAAACGCAACGAGGGTTGCCAAAGCAGTGTTGTTCATTTTGAAGTTCATAACGATATCCGTCTCCTGAATTCGATCACTGTGCCGACTGGCGGCACTCGACTTCGCCATGCCAAGCCTGCGCCCAACTGCAGGGTAATTGAGGCAATAGCATGGCCCGCTATCTCAGCGGTTCTGTTACATCGCCGCAGCCACAATATCCAGAGTTTCTTTTGGGTTGTGGGCCCGCAGGACGCAAATTTGCCGCCTGTGTGTTGGAAAACACATCCTTCATGCTACCCTGCCGCTGATTCATGCAATGACGACCAAGGGGAAAGCCCATCGTGCTGAGATATCTGCTCGCCTTGATTCCCGCCCTGCTTTTGGCAACTGGTGCCGCCGCCGAACCGCTTTACGGCATTTCCATGCATGGCGAACCGGCCCTGCCCGCAAATTACAAAGCCTTTCCCTATGTCAATCCCGCCGTCAAGAAAGGCGGCAAGATTGCCTATGGCGTTGTCGGTACCTTCAACAATCTCAACCCCTTCATCCTGAAAGCCAAGCGCACGACGGCGCGCGGCATGTGGGATCCGGAATTCGGAAATTTCGTCCATGAGGGATTGATGCAGCGTTCACGCGACGAGCCTTTCACCATGTACGGACTGCTGGCGGAAACTGTCGAGTGGGACAAGGCCCGCAGTTTTATCCAGTTCAACCTCAATCCGGTAGCGAAGTGGTCAGACGGCCAACCGGTTACTGCCGACGACGTGATCTTTTCGTTTGGACTGTTGCGCGACAAGGGCCGCCCGCCCTATTCAACCCGCTTGAAAAAAGTCGCCAAGATGGAAAAAGTCGGTGAGCGGTCGGTACGCTTCACCTTCAACGCCGAATCCGACCGTGAATTTCCTCTGATTCTCGCTTTGTCGCCGGTCCTGCCGAAACATGCCACGGATGTGGAAAGTTTTGAAGATACGACACTCGTTCCGCCAATGGGATCGGGGCCCTATCTTGTCAAGGAGATCAAGCCGGGCGAGCGCATTGTCTATCAACGCGACCCGAATTACTGGGCCAGGGATCTGCCATCGAAGGTTGGTTTTGACAATTATGACGAAGTTTCCGTCGAATATTTCCTGCAGGAAAACACGCTGTTTGAAGCCTTCAAGAAGGGCGAGATCGATATTTTTGCGGAAGGAAATCCTTCCAAATGGAATCGCTCCTATGATTTTCCCGCTGTTACCGACGGCGACGTGATCAAAGGTGTCTTCACGCCGTCCACGCCTGCCAACATGTATTGTTTCGTATTCAACACCCGGCGTCCGATCTTTGCCGATATCCGCTTGCGGGAAGGCCTGTCGCTGGTGTTCGATTTCGAATGGGCCAACAAGAACCTGTATGACAATGCCTATACGCGGACTCAGAGCTTTTGGCAGAATTCCGACCTTTCCAGCCTCGGCAAGCCTGCCAGCGCCGAAGAGCTGGCGCTGCTGGGGCCGGCCAAGGAGCATATCCCCGCAGATATTCTTGAAGGGACCTACCGGTTGCCGGTCACTGATGGTTCGGGCCGCGACCGCAAGGTGCTGCGCCGGGCGCTGACGCTGATCCAATCGGCGGGCTTTTCCATAAAGGGCGGCAAGATGGTCGGGCCTGATGGTACCCCGCTTGCCTTCGAGGTGCTGACGCAGAACCAGGATCAGGAAAAACTGGCCATATCCTACCAGAGATCGCTTGCCGCCCTTGGCATCAGACTTTCCTTACGCACGGTCGAGGATGCGCAATATCAGGAACGCACCAGCAAATTCGATTATGACATGGTGCTCAAAACCTATGCGGCCTCGCTGTCTCCGGGTATCGAGCAGATGCAGCGCTGGGGTTCGCAGACACGCGACATTGACGGCAGCGACAATTTTGCCGGCGTCGCCAATCCCGACATCGACGCCATGGTGCGCCATATCATGACAGCAGAAAACGTCGGGGAATTCGAAGCCGCGGTGCGTGCGCATGACCGTTTGCTGATCGCCGGTCACTATGTCCTGCCGCTCTACCATGTCGGCCAGCAATGGGTCGCCTATCGCAAATATATTGGCCATCCGGAAAAATTGCCGCTATACGGCGTTCAATTTTCAACCTGGTGGGACCAGCGCGCTCAGTGACGCGGTTCCGCCGGTACGGCCTCGGCCTGAAAGGTCTGCCTGATGCATATGCTTAAAATCGATGTTGTTTCTGATGTCATCTGTCCCTGGTGCTATCTTGGAAAACGCCGCCTTGAACTCGCACTCGATCAGGTCCGTCCGGAAATCGAGGCCACTCTGGCCTGGCATCCCTTTCAACTCGATCCGACCATACCGGAAGAAGGCGTGGACAGTCTTGAACGGTTGACAAAAAAATTTGGCTCGCTGGAAACTGTCAAGGGTTCACAGAAGCAATTGACCGATCTGGGTGCGGAAATCGGGCTTAATTACGCCTTTGACAAAGTCAGGATCACGCCCAACACATTTGACGCCCATCGCTTGATCCATTGGGCGGGCGAACAGGATCTGGCGGTTCAGAATGGCTTGGTGGACCTGCTGTTCAAGGCCTATTTCGAAGACGGCCTCAATCTGTGCAAGCACGACGTTCTGACCGCGCTTGCCAGCCAGGCCGGCATGGACGGGCCGGTTGTCGAACATTTGCTTGCAGGAGATGCGGACAAGAGCGAACTCCAGGACGAGATTGCTTCCATTGGAAAGATGGGCGTGACCGGCGTTCCGTTTTTCATCATCAACAACAGCTATGCCGTGACCGGCGCCCAACCGGTGGATGTTCTCGTCAATGCCTTCCGCGAAATCGCCGCACTGCAAAGCCAGAACCTGAACTGACGTTCAGGATTGCTCCACCCGGTTCTGCCTGCTCAGGGTTTGGCCAGCTCCGCCAAATGGGTCATGACTTGCGCTGCTGCTGAAAGCCTTTTTTCCGGCGTCGGAAGGTCGCGAACCAGCACCACACTATGGTCCGGCCTGATCTTGGCCATCGAACCCTGTTTGGAAATATAACCCACAAGTGCTGCAGGATTGGGGAACTGCTTGTTGCGGAACTGGACCACAACACCCTTGGGCCCTGCCTCCAGCTTGTCGACATTGGCAGTCCGGCACAACGATTTGACATAGACCACCTTCAACAGGTGCTCGACTTCGACCGGCATCGGGCCGAAGCGATCAATCAGTTCCGCGCCGAACCCGTCGATTTCTTCAAGATCGTGAATTTCACCGAGACGGCGGTACAGGCCCAGCCGCAGATGCAGATCGGGAACGTAATCATCCGGGATCATCACCGGCAGGCCCACCGAAATCTGCGGCGACCAGCCTGTATCCTTGAGGTTTTCCTCGCCCTTGAGCTCAAGCACCGCCTCTTCCAGCATTTGCTGGTAAAGCTCGAAGCCGACTTCCTTGATATGGCCGGATTGCTCTTCGCCAAGCAGGTTGCCCGCTCCGCGTATATCGAGATCGTGGCTGGCCAGCTGAAAGCCCGCGCCAAGCGTGTCGAGCGATTGCAGCACTTTCAGGCGGCGTTCTGCGGTTGTTGTCAGGATACGGTTGACCGGAAGCGTGAACAGCGCGAAGGCGCGGACCTTTGAACGGCCTACCCGACCTCGTAGCTGGTAAAGCTGGGCAAGGCCGAACATGTCGGCGCGGTGGACGATCAACGTATTGGCCGTCGGTACATCAAGGCCGGATTCCACGATCGTGGTGGAGAGAAGCACGTCATAGCGGCCGTCGTAGAAGGCATTCATGATGTCTTCAAGTTCAGTCGCCGGCATCTGTCCATGCGCAACCGCCACCTTCAGTTCCGGCACGGATGACTGCAGAAATTCATGGATTTCGCCAAGATCGGCGACGCGCGGGCAAACATAAAAGCTCTGGCCGCCGCGATAGTGTTCGCGCATCAGCGTCTCGCGGATCACCAGCGGATCAAAGGGCGAGATGAAGGTGCGCACCGCCATGCGATCAACCGGCGCAGTGGTGATCAGCGAAAGATCGCGCACGCCGGTCATGGCCAGCTGCAATGTTCTGGGAATGGGGGTTGCCGACAATGTCAGCACATGCACGTCGGATTTCAGCTCCTTCAGGCGTTCCTTGTGCTTGACGCCGAAATGCTGCTCTTCATCAATGATCAGCAGTCCGAGATTGGCAAAGCTGATACCGGTGCCCAAAAGCGCATGGGTGCCGACGACGATGTCGGTCTTGCCTTCCGCCACTTCTTTCTTGACCAGCGCCAGATCCTTGGAACCCACCAGGCGGGAGGCCTGCTGAATGCGGACCGGAAGCCCGCGAAAGCGTTCGGTAAAGGTCCTGAAATGCTGGCGGGCCAACAATGTCGTGGGAACAACGACGGCCACCTGAACGCCGTTCATGGCGGCAATGAAGGCCGCCCGCAGCGCAACCTCGGTCTTGCCGAAACCGACATCGCCGCAGATCAGGCGATCCATCGGCTGGCCGGCGCCCAAATCCTCGCGAACCGCCTCAATGGAATTAAGCTGGTCTTCGGTTTCGTCATAGGGAAAACGGGCGGAAAATTCATCGTAAAGCCCGTCTGGCGTTGCCAGGACCGGCGCATGGCGGGTCACGCGGGCTGCAGCGATGCGGATCAGGCCGGCGGCCATGTCAAGCAGACGTTTCTTGAGTTTCGCCTTGCGCGCTTGCCAGGCGACACCGCCGAGACGGTCCAATTGCGCATCAGTGCCCTCGCCGCCATAGCGTGACAGCAATTCGATATTTTCAACCGGCAAGAACAGCTTGGCCGCATCGGCATAGATCAGTTCAAGACAGGCATGGGGAGCGCCAAGCGCTTCAATCGTACGTAGTCCGACAAACCGGCCGATGCCGTGCTCGGCATGAACAACAAGCATGCCCTCTTCCAGGCCGGCTACTTCGGCGATGAAATCGCTGCCGCGCTTGCGTCGCTTGGAACGGCGGACAAGCCGGTCACCCAGAATATCCTGTTCGCCGATCACCACCAGATCGCCGCATTCAAATCCGGCCTCGATGGACATGACTGCAGAACCGGCCTCGCCGCGCTTCAGGGCAAATGCATCCTTGAGCGCCGCCAGAGGCACGATCTTTTCCAGGCCATGTTCGTCAAGGACCTGCAGCAAGCGGTCCAGCGAGCCTTCCGACCAGGCTGACACGATGACCCGCTTGCCCCTGGCGCGCTGGTCGGCGATATGCTTGACGGCAGCATCAAACACGCTGCCGCGTTCCACTTCGCCGGATTCCGCCATCCTTGCCCAGCGTGGGCCCTGTCGGGCGTCGATGGTGATGACCTTGCGCGCTTCGCCCTCATGTTCATTGAAAGGCGACAGGCGGATGGCGGACAGGCTCTGAAGCTGACGGTCGACTTCTTCAGGATCGAGATACATTTTTGAAGGCGGAACCGGCTTGTAGGGCGCGCCTTGCGCGGTTTTGAGCCTGCTGTCCTCACCTGCGTGCTGACGGGCGTCATAATAATCGAGAATGAGTTTGTGGCGCTCTTCGGTGGCCTGGCGCAACGTGTGATCGGTTACAATCCGGAAGCCCTCGAGATAGTCAAAGACTGTTTCGAGATTTTCATAAAACAGCGGCAGCCAGTGTTCCATGCCCGCATAGCGGCGGCCTTCGGAAATTGCCTGATAAAGCGCATCTTCGCGCGTCGCCGCGCCAAACATCGCCAGGTAGTTGGTCCGGAACCGGCTGATCATGTCCGAATTGAGCGTGACTTCGCTCATCGGATTGAGTGACAGAAGCGTTGCCTTGCCTGTGGTGCGCTGACTTGCCGGATCGAAATAGCGAATGGATTCAAGCGTGTCGCCGAAAAAATCCAGCCGCACAGGTTGTTCTTCACCGGGTACGAAGACATCAAGTATGCCGCCGCGCACCGCAAATTCGCCTATGTCGCGGACGCTGGCGACGCGGTCAAAGCCGTTGCGCTCCAGTCTCGCTGAAATATCGTCCATCCGGACAACCTGGCCTGCGCGGGCCGAAAAGCCGAGATCGGCGATGACATCGCGCGGCGGCAGCTTCTGCAGCACCGCATTGGCGGTCAGCAGGATGATGGCGGCGTGGGGGTTCTGCCGGTGCGCCACAAGGCCGGAAAGCGCCGAAAGCCGTCTTGCCGAAATGTCTGCCCCGGGGCTGACGCGGTCATAGGGCAGGCAATCCCAGCCCGGCATGGTCAACACCGGAATATCGGGAGCCACAAAGCCCAATAGCTGCTCAAGATCGATCAGCCGTTGGCCGTCGGAAACGACAAAGGCGACCGGCGCGCCGGCGCGGGCAAGTTCTGCGAGCAGCAGAGTGTCCAGACCTGTGGGCACATTGCCCACCGTCACTTCACCCTTGCCGCTTATGAGTTTTGCAGGATCAAAGCCCTGGATCATTGCCGGTCACCTGCATCTTCGCCGGGCTTTCGGTCAAAATCGGGCCGCATGGCGGCCACGCGCTCAAACATCGGCGTCTGGTGTCGTTCGGGCACTGGCTGCTCGCCGGTTATCCACTTCACCAGGTCGTTGTCTTCCTCGATCATGATCAGTTCCAACGCGTCAAGTTCGCTGTCGTCGAGACCGGCCAGTTCCTGATCGGCGAATTGACCCAGAATCAGGTCCATCTCGCGGATACCGCGATGCCAGCAGCGAAAGAGGATACGCTTGCGCCGGGGATCGAGTTCCGCGCTGCTTCGGTTGCTGCCGGTCATTGGATAGCCTTCCTGTTGATGCGCTTTCTATAACCATTGATTTCATCCTTGTCAGCCTTGCCAAGGGCTGATTTTGAAGTTCAATTGGTTGGCATGCGTCCTATCCTGCTTGATCCACTGTTTGCTCCACTTTCCAGCCTTCCCGGGGTGGGGCCGAAGATTGGCGACCTCTATGCAAAATTGTTCGGGCGCGACAGTGTTGATGACTGCCGTGTTGTCGATTTGCTGTTTCATGCGCCCTTTTCGCTGATAGACCGCCGCAGGCAGCCGGGTATAGCACTGGCGCCCCAAGGTTCGATCGTAACGATCACCGGGCGGGTTGATCGCCACCAGCCGCCGCCGCGCGGCAATTCCACCGTTCCCTACCGGGTTTTCCTGCATGACGACACTGGCGAACTGGCGCTGGTGTTTTTTCGGGCCAAAGGCAATTGGCTGGAAAAATCCCTTCCGATCGATGAAACGGTGATGGTGAGCGGCAAGGTCGACTGGTTCAACGGTCGCCCATCAATGGTTCACCCCGACCATATGGCGCGTTTATCGGAGGGCGAAAGCCTGCCGCTTGTGGAGCCTGTCTACCCCCTGACGGCCGGTCTTTCGCCAAAGACACTGAGAAAGACCATCGAGACCGCGATAACGCGATTGCCGACCTTTCCGGAGTGGATCGACCCGGCCCACAAGCTCAAACAGGGTTTTTTGTCGACCGGCGACGCATTTCGCGCCCTGCATGATCCGCGTGACGAGGCAGACATCGACCCCCAGGCGCCGGCGCGCCGGAGGCTTGCTTATGACGAATTCTTGGCGGGGCAACTGTCTTTGGCGCTGGTTCGCCAGAAACTGCGGAAAGTTGCCGGCAGGCCGGTTGTTCCTACGGGAGCGTTGATGAAGGCTGTGACGGACAACCTCCCCTTTTCGCTAACAAATAGCCAGTCTGCAGCCATTACCGATGTCCTCAAGGATATGGCGGGCGAGACACGTATGTTGCGCCTGCTGCAGGGCGATGTAGGTGCGGGAAAAACGGCGGTCGCAATGATGGCCATGCTGGCGGTCGTGGAATGCGGCGGCCAGGCCGTCATCATGGCACCCACCGAAATTCTCGCACGCCAGCATCTTGCCACATTGAGCAAGATGATGGCGCCGGCCAATATTCACATTGAAATCCTGACCGGCCGGACCAAGGGCAAGGAAAGGGACGCCATATTGGAGCGCATTGCTTCCGGCGAGGCGCAGATCATCATCGGCACCCACGCGCTGTTTCAGGACAATGTCAATTATGCCGATTTGTGCCTTGCCGTCGTCGATGAGCAGCATCGTTTCGGCGTTCACCAGAGATTGCGGCTGACAGCCAAGGGCATTACGCCCCACATGCTGGTGATGACCGCGACGCCCATTCCTCGCACACTCGTATTGGCTGCTTTCGGCGACATGGACGTCTCGAAGCTGACCGAAAAACCGGCGGGCCGCAAGCCGATCAGTACCGTCATCCTGCCGATTGAGCGGCTTGGCGAGATCATAGACAGGCTGAAACATGCTGTTGCCGAGGGGAAAAAGGCCTATTGGATCTGTCCGCTTGTGGAAGAAAGCGAAGAGAGCGACCTGATGTCGGTGGAAGAGCGCCATTCTGTTCTGGCCAAGAGTTTTGGCGACCAGGTAGGCGTTATTCACGGGCGCATGAGCGGCGCTGAAAAAGACGAAACCATGCTGGCCTTCAAAAATGGCGCAGTGAGATTGCTGGTGGCCACGACCGTGGTCGAAGTGGGCGTCGATGTGCCGGATGCCACCATCATGGTGATTGAACATGCCGAACGTTTCGGGCTGGCGCAATTGCACCAGTTGCGCGGTCGCGTCGGTCGCGGCGACGAAGCCTCAAGCTGCATTCTTGTCTACAAGGGCCCGCTCAGCGAGAACGGCCGGGCGCGGCTGGCGATCATGCGCGATACCGAAGACGGCTTCCTGATCGCCGAGGAGGATTTGCGACTGCGTGGTGAAGGCGAATTGCTGGGAACGCGCCAATCCGGCACGCCAGGCTTTCGCATCGCCAGCCTCGCGGCCCATGCCGACCTGCTCGAGACTGCCCGCAACGATGCCCATTATATTCTGGAAAAGGACCCGGATCTGGAGACGGAACGCGGCCAGGCCTTGCGGACTTTGCTTTATCTACATCGTCGGGATGAGGCGATCCGTTTTCTCAGAGCTGGCTGACGGGCTCGTTTGTCTCAACAGCAATGACATCGCGCGGCTTCCATTCCGGCGTCACGAGACCTGCTGATATCAGCAGTTTGGCTGCATCCTCAGGGCTCATGTCGAGCAGGCGTATTTTCGAACGCTGCACAAAAACCAGGAAGCCGGCGGTCGGTATCGGCGCGGGCGCCACAAAAACCGCCACCACCTCTTCGCCGCTGTCATTGAGCCGGCCTGCGATTTCGCCTTTGGCGTCAGTGGAAACAAAGACAAGCGACCAGAGACCTGGACTTGGATATTCAATAAGGCCGACCTTCTTGAACGAATTTGACTGCTCGCGCAGAACCGTTTCGAACAATTGCTTCAACCCGCGATAGATCGACCGGACAAGCGGCATGCGATGCAGGATGGACTCGCCAAGGCGGACAATGGAACGGCCAATCAGGTTCTTGGCCAGGAAGCCGATCATCGTGATGCCAAGCAAGGCCAACAGCAGCCCGAAGCCCGGCACGGTATAGGATGTATAGCTGTCCGGATTGATCTGCATCGGGATATAGGGCTTCACCCAGCTGTCTGCCCAGCGAATGAACGACCAGGTCAACCATATGGTGATTGTGATGGGCGCGCAGATAATCAGCCCCGTAAGGAAGTTATTCCGTAGCCGGGTCGCGATCGACGTTCTCAGCGTGCCTTCGGACATTGAATTTTCCAAATCGGTTCGGGCAATTTGCAGGTGCAGCATAGACCGCAGCGCTTCCGCCAGACAAGGTCATTTATTCGACCGTGACTGATTTGGCGAGGTTGCGCGGCTGGTCGACATCGGTCCCCATCAACACGGCGGTATGATAAGCGATCAACTGAATGGGCAAGGCGTAGATCATCGGCGTGATCAAGTCATTCACCACGGGCAGCACGATCGTCGCCATGGTCTCCAGATCGGTCGCCTTGGCGCCGTTTTCATCGGTGATGAAGATGATCCGGCCGCCGCGCGCAGCCACTTCCTGCATGTTTGACACGGTCTTTTCAAAGAAACGGTCATGCGGCGCGATCACGATGACCGGCATGTTTTCATCAATCAGCGCAATCGGGCCGTGCTTGAGTTCGCCGGCCGCATAGCCTTCTGCGTGAATATAGGAAATTTCCTTGAGCTTGAGAGCCCCTTCCAGGGCCAAAGGATAGGATGTGCCGCGACCGAGGTAGAGCACGTCGCGGCAACGCGACAGTTCTCTTGCGAGATTTTCCATTTGCTGCGGTATGGTATTGAGCGCCTTGCTCATGATCCGCGGAATTTCCGCGAGATGGCGCACCATCTCCTCTTCCTGCGCCGGGCTCATATGCCCCCTCGCCTTGGCTGCCGCAATGGCAAGCACGGCCAGGGTGGTCAATTGACAGGTAAAGGCTTTGGTGGAGGCGACGCCGATTTCCGGCCCGGCCAGAATTGGAAAGACCGCATCGGATTCCCGAGCAATCGTGGATTCGCGGACATTGACGACTGCCCCGGTTTTCAAACCGTGCTCCTTGCAATAACGCAGGCAGGCAAGCGTATCGGCCGTCTCGCCCGATTGCGAGATGAACAGCGCCGCGCCCGTGGGGCTGAGCGGCATTTCGCGATAGCGGAATTCCGAAGCGACGTCTATTTCCACCGGCAGCCTCGCATAGTGCTCAAACCAGTATTTCGCTGTGAGACCAGCGAGATAGGCCGTTCCACAGGCGGTAATGACCAGGTTCGACACCTTGGAAAAGTCAATGTCGCCGCTTAAATCCTTGATGCGGCCATCTGAAAAATTCACGTAATGGCCAAGTGTATGGGCAATGGCCTCCGGCTGCTCGTAAACTTCCTTTTCCATGAAGTGGCGGTGATTGCCCTTGTCGACAAGGAAGGTTGTCGCTGCGGAGACTACCTTGGGTCGAACGACCGGATTGCCGTCAAAGTCCATGATTTCCGCATTGCCGGCAGTCAATACGACCCAGTCGCCATCGACCAGATAGGAAATTTCGTTGGTAAAGGGCGCCAGCGCAATGGCATCAGAACCGAGAAACATTTCCCCTTTGCCGTAGCCGATCGCCAAGGGCGGGCCTGAGCGTGCAGCCATGATCGTGTCGGGTTGGTCTTCAAACAGGACCGCCAGGGCATAGGCGCCCGTGACCCTTTTGATCATCGCCTGAAAAGCCTGCTTCTTTGTCATTCCGTGCTTGATGTTCATGGCCAGCAGTTGGGCGATGACTTCGGTATCGGTCTGGGATGCAAAGATGGCGCCTTCGGCCCGCAATTCCTCCTTGATCTCGGAAAAGTTTTCGATGATGCCGTTATGGACAACCGCCACGCCGTTGCAGAAATGTGGATGCGCATTGGCTTCCGTCGGCGCGCCATGCGTGGCCCATCGTGTGTGGGCAATGCCAATGCTGCCGGCCAATGGCAGTTCGGACAGACGCTGTTCGAGATTGACCAGCTTGCCTTCGGCGCGACGCCGATCAAGTATGCCGTCATGGACGGTGGCAACACCCGCAGAATCGTAGCCGCGATATTCAAGTCGGCGCAAGGCGTCGACGAGCCTTGTTGCAACCGCATGGTTTCCAACGATTCCTACAATGCCGCACATCTTGCTCTCCTTGACGTCTATCAAAGCAGTTTGTTAGCGCAAATATTGGCTCTTGCAACGGTCGCCGGCTTCACTTTCGGTTTCTATCGTTAACGTGGCGAACGCTACTGGAGCGCGAGTTCAACCCGCTTGCGGCTTCTTGGCGGCCTTGAAGGCTATGTTGCGCTGCTTGATCGTGGCGGCATGGTCTGGCTTGTTGACCTGGCGCGCGCGGCCAAAGGCTGCGGCATTGGCCGGCACATCCTCGGTAATGATGCTGCCTGACGCCACAAGCGCGCCATCGCCGACCGATACCGGAGCAACCAGCGCAGAATTCGAGCCGATAAAGGCATCCTTGCCGATGACCGTCAGATGCTTGTTGATGCCGTCATAATTGCAGGTGATGGTTCCCGCGCCGATATTGCTGCGCTCGCCGATTTCGGCATCGCCGATATAGCTCAGGTGATTTATTTTTGCGCCCGCACCGACTTTCGCCTTTTTGACTTCGCAGAAATTTCCCACTTTCGAATCTTGGCCCAGATCAGCGCCCGGTCGCAGCCTTGCAAAGGGTCCGACTGTCGCGCCGCTGCCCACAAGGGCGCCTTCAATGTGGCAAAAAGCATGAATGACCGCATTCGATTGAACCCGCACACCGGGCCCGAATATGACATTGGGCTCAATCGTGACATCCGGTTCAATCTCCGTGTCGTGGGATAAAAACACCGTTTCAGGCGCAATCATCGTGACGCCGGACAGCATCAGCGCTTTTCGCTTCTTGTTTTGCCAGATGGCTTCAAGCATGGCCAGTTCGGCTCGGTTGTTGCAGCCCGCCAATTCATCTTCCGGCGCTTCGACGGCCACTGCAGTGCCATTGGTGGCGCGGGCGATCTCCACCAGATCCGTCAGGTAATATTCCTGCTTGGCGTTGTTGTTGGTGATCCGGTCAAGATACTCAATCGCCTTCTTGCCATTGATTGCCATCAGGCCGCTGTTGCAATAGCGGGTTTTGCGCTCCTCGTCGCTCGCATCCTTTTCTTCGCGGATCGCGACCAATTCACCGTTTTTTGTCAGTAGCCTGCCGTAACCAGTTGGATCGCCGGCCTGAAAACCTATGACGGCAATGTCATGGCCCTGGCGGACGCCATCCAGCGCCGCATTCAACGGATCTGCGGTGATCAGCGGCGTGTCGCCATAAACCACGATGACTTCATCATAATTCTGGTTGATCTCGTCCCTTGCCGCCAGAACGGCGTGGCCGGTTCCCAGCCGTTCAGTCTGGATGAACACCGAAACCGGCAGTCCGACCCGGCGAGCGGCCTGTTCGACGGCGTGAGCATCGCGTCCAAGAACAAGAGCAACCTTGTCGATATTGGCGCCTGCCAGCGCCTTCAGCACGTGGACAATCATTTCCTGGTTGCCAACCTCGTGCAGCACTTTTGATTTGGAGGATATCATCCTCTTGCTTTCGCCGGCGGCAAGTACGACCGCAAGTGTGCGTCTTTTCATTTGCGGATAACTCCCTGCATTATTGGCTTCAGGCATCCGTGGTGTCGGATTGTTCGATCAGCTTATCTTTTGCCATAAGGATCTTGTCAATTCGCCGACCATCCATGTCTATGACCTCGAAATGAAATCCATAGGCATCGAATGCGTCGCCTTCGACCGGATTCTTCCGCAATTCCTGAACCACGTAACCCGCAATGGTTTCGAAGTCTCCCGCATTGGTGATCTGGTCCAGACCAAATAGAAGCTGGATTTCATGAATGGGCGTTCTGCCGTCAATGACATAACTGCCATCCGGGCGTTGCCTGATCAAGAGATGCTCGTCGTCATCGTAATTGGACGGCAGGATGCCGACAATGGCTTCCAGCAGGTCCGCAGAAGTGATGATCCCCTCTGTCTCACCATATTCATCAACAATCATCGCCATGTGGATCCTGGCGGACTTGAAAATTTCCAGCGCCTTCAGGCAATTTGTCATTTCAGGCAGGGTGATCATCTCGCGGACAAGATCTTTCAGCTTGAAATTGCTGCGTCCGGCAACGCCGGAAAGGATATCCTTGGCAAGGACCGCACCGACGATGGCTTTCGGCTCCCCACCCATCACCGGATAGCGCGAATGACCGTCCTCTTTCGTTTTGGCGATCACCTCATCAAGCGTATCGTCGATGTCGAGCGTAACGATCTCGCTGCGGTGGGTCATGATTGATTTGACGGACCGGTCCTCGAGCGAAATGATTCGCCGGAACATGTCGTGCTCGGACTTTTCGATAGCGCCGCTTTCCGCCCCTTCCGCAAGAACGGCCTGAACTTCCGCCTCCGTGACAGCATCAGCACCGCCATGCCTTATGCCCAGGACATGCATCAGGATTTCCGCCGATTTCTTGAAAATGAAGACAATCGGTGAGACGGCAGTCGAAAGGAAATACATCGGGCCTGCGACCAAGACGGCAATCCGGTCTGCGTGTGCCAGCGCATATTGCTTCGGGATCAATTCACCGATGATGACGGAAAAATAGGTAATCACGCCGACAACCACGATGCCCGCAATGACTTCGCCATAGGGGTTGATCAGCGCTATCGCATTCAAAAGCGGTCCGGCCTTTTCGGCAATCGCAGCGCCGCCATAGGTGCCGGCGAGAATTCCGACCAGGGTAATGCCTACCTGCACTGTGGACAGAAAGTTGCCGGAATCCTCGGCCAGCCGCAAGGCCAGCGCCGCGCGGGCGTCGCCTTGCTTGGCCATCTGGCGCAACAGCGGCCGGCTGGCGGATACGATCGCCATTTCGGACATGGCAAAAAATGCATTCAAGAGCAGAAGCAAAAATATGACGACAATTTCAGTTATGAACATGGCACACCAATGGACCCAGGCACCCAATCTAGGGCCATTGTGATCAAGCTTCAAGGCAAAGCGGGACTAAAGGGCAATCGAGTTGCCCGGCGCATCCCAAGGCACACCCTTCAGGCGACGTAGCATAGGCTCAAGCTTGTCTGTTGGCCTCCGAGATCCGGACCATGACGTGCTCCGTGCCCGCAAGGATCACTTTCCGCATCGCTTGCCTTGCGGCTTTCTCGTCATGATTGGCAATTGCATCGACGATCAACCGGTGGTTTATGGCCACTTCGCCAATACGTTCGCCGACGGCCACCGGTGCACTGAGCTTGAAGACACCCGCCAGCGCTGCCTCGATCAGGCTGCCGACCGTCCACATGAACGGATTTGAGGACGCTTCGACGATGGAGAGGTGAAACCGCAAATCGGCCAATGCCAGGCTTTCAGCGGTATGATCGGCAAAATCCATCTCGTCGGCGCAGCCATAAAGTAATTCGACATCTTCAACCGTGGCATGGATGGCGGCAAGACCGGCTGCAAATGGCTCAAAGGCCAGCCGCATTTCACTCAAATGGACCAGGAATTCTTCATCGATCCCGGTCTCGAAATGCCAGGACAATATATCCGGGTCAAACAGGTTCCACTGGGATTTTGGGGTTACCTTGGTGCCGATCCGGGCGCGCGGCACGATGAGGCCCTTTGCCGTCAGTGTTTTCATCGCCTCGCGCAGAACCGTGCGTGATACCTTGAACCGCTCGGCAAGTTCGATATCTCCCGGCAGCAGCGAACCAACCGGCAATTGCCCTGAAACGATTGAGCGGCCGAGAACATCAACCACTTCTGCGTGATTGTTTCGCTTTTTCTGGCCGGATATGACCTTTTCGAGGATCCCGCGCGGCACGTGCCACTCTCCCGCGTACTTTATATTCATTATTCTTTATGAACCTGTGCAAGACGCTTGGCAAGATGACCTTTCAACACGCTACTTCTGGTCTACATGAAAGGCCATGCAGATGCCTTCTTTTTGCTTCCTGGCTTAAAAGCCTTCAAATCCGTTACGGTTTGATTTAAGGAAGCGGATCACGGATGTGCCTCCGGTCGTCCAAAGCATTGCAGAGGTTATGGAACACTATGCTCGAACTGTTGAGAAAAGGCGCTCAAACTTGGGTCGCAAAAGGATTCTTCATTGTCCTCCTGCTGTCTTTCGGCATTTGGGGCACCAGGGGCGGAATGTTTTCATCCGATTCTGATTCTGTCCTGACAGTCGGCACGAAATCGGTATCCGTCAACGAATTCCGCTTGGCCTTCCAACGTGAAGTCTCTAATCTTTCAAGGCAATTCAACACCCAACTGACTTTCGAACAGGCCAAGGCATTTGGCGCGGAAGGCCGTGCAATGGCGACACTTGCCGCCGGCGCAGCGCTCGATCAATTGGCTTCCGACATGAAACTCGGGCTTTCCGAAGATCGTCTGGCCAAAATCATCAGCGATGATCCCGCTTTCAAGGACCAGTCCGGCGTCTATCAGCAGAACCTGTTTTATGACCGACTGCGCACCGCCGGCATTCGGCCGGAAGACTTCATCCGCGATTCGTCCAATGTCGCCGTCCGCATCCAGATCGTTGACGCAACTTCAGACGGCTTCCAACCCCCGAAGATCATGACAGAGGCGCTGACCCAATATGCAAGGGAAAGCCGAGGCATAGACTATATCATCCTGACGAATGCCAATATCGATCCTGTCAAGGCGCCTGGAGACGATATTCTCGCCAAGTGGTATGAGGAAAACAAGACCCGCTATCGCGCGCCGGAATATCGGAAATTTGCCTATGTGAAGCTCGAACCATCGGACATCGCAGATCTCGGCGCGGTATCCGATGCGGCGGTGGCGGAAGATTACGAAAAGCACAAGGACAGCTATAGGACACCGGAAACACGAACGATTGAACAATTGACCTTCACAGATCAAGCTGCCGCCGACCAAGCGGCAGCCAAGCTTGCTTCCGGCACCACTTTTGACGCCCTGGTTGCAGAACAGGGAAAGACCGCCACTGATGTCCTGCTTGGGGATTTTACCCGCAAGAGCATGCCTGCGCCGGGAATGGTGGAAGCAGCCTTTGCCGTGAAGGAAAATGGCGGCATCACGCCTGTGGCGCAGGGCCTGGTCGGCCCGGTCATCATGCGGGTCACCAACATTCGGCCGGAAATTGTCAAGCCGCTTGAGGACGTCAAGGATACGATCCGCAAGGAAATCGCCAATGGCCTGGCCAGCGAAGAAATCCAGAATGTTTATGACCGGTTCGAAGACTTGCGCGCATCCGGTGCTTCGCTCGAAGAAACTGCAAAGCAGCTGAAGCTGAAATCAATGATTGTTGACGCGATCGATGATGCAGGCAAGGACATGTCTGATGCAGAGGTGACCGGTCTTCCCGCATCGGCCAAGCTGGTGGCGGAGGTCTTCAAGACGGATCCCGGTGTCGAAGCCATTCCCCTTTCGGTCGGTGATGCGGGTTATGTATGGTTTGAGACGCTCACGGTAACCCAATCCCGCGACCGGAAGCTGGAAGAGGTCAAGGAAAAGGTTGTCGCCGACTGGACCGAACAGCAGCAAAAAACCGAACTGGCAAAAAAATCCGCCGAACTTGTCGCTCAAGTCAAGGGTGGCGCCAAGCTAGCTGATATTGCCGCCGGCATGGCTTTGGCAGTTGAAACGAAAAGCGGCATTCGCCGCCAGATACAAGACCCGATCCTTTCCAGCGCCGCCATTTCGGCGGTGTTCGGCGGGCCGATCGGCCAT
Organism: Rhizobiaceae bacterium; assembly: GCA_041742335.1. GTDB lineage: Bacteria > Pseudomonadota > Alphaproteobacteria > Rhizobiales > Rhizobiaceae > Rhizobium_E. The sequence continues at coordinate 67,608 of JBGSIT010000091.1, read as the reverse complement.
GTTGCAGCGGCAGCCGGGGCTGACAGCAGGGACCAGATTCTCCTTCAAGTCACCGAAGTCAATCCGGAAGCCACCTCCGAGGTTCTTGACAATAACGACGCGCGGATTGAAGCCTTGGCAAAGTCCAGCGGCGACGACATTCTCGACCAGATGATGTCGGCGCTGCAGGCCAAATACGGGGTGACGACCAACCCCACGCTTGCAGAAAGAGCAATGGTTCGCTGAGTGAAAACAAGCGCTTGCGGCCAGGCTGGGGCGGATAGGCTGGGAGGTATGAATGGCTGACCTGAAACCGATCATTGCGCGGGTGGCCAATGGCGACAAGCTCAACGTCGAGGAAGCGCGGCAGGCCTTCGACATCATGATGTCAGGCGAAGCCACGCCCGGCCAGATCGGCGGGTTCTTGATGGCGCTGCGGGTTCGCGGCGAGACGGTCGCTGAAATCACCGGCGCAGTCGCAACCATGCGCGCCAAGATGCTGAAGGTCGAGGCGCCGGACGGAGCCATCGATATTGTCGGAACCGGCGGCGACGGCACCGGCACGCTGAATATTTCGACTCTGGCCGCGCTGATTACGGCAGGCGCCGGCGTTACCGTGGCAAAACACGGAAATCGCGCGCAAAGCTCGAAATCGGGAACCGCCGATGCCCTTTCTGTCCTTGGCGTCAATCTCGAAATCGCACCGGATGTCACCGCCCGGTGCATCCGTGACGCCGGGATCGGCTTCATGTTTGCCCAGGCCCATCATTCGGCGATGCGCCATGTCGGACCCATCCGTGTCGAACTTGGAACCAGAACCATTTTCAATCTGCTGGGACCGCTTTCCAACCCCGCCGGCGTCCGGCATCAATTGCTCGGCGTTTTTGCGCCGCAATGGTTGCGTCCGTTAGCCGAGGTCCTCAAGGAACTGGGCTCGCAGTCTGTATGGGTCGTCCATGGCAGCGGGCTTGATGAAATCACAACAACCGGCAAGACCGACGTTGTGGCGCTGGAGGATGGCAAGATTCGCGAGTTCACGCTGACCCCGCAGGATTTTGGTATGAACGCAGTTGACCTGCAATCGATAAAAGGCGGCGACGGCGTCTATAATGCCGCTGCACTGCATGATATTCTGACTGGCGCACGCAACGCATATCGCGATATTTCGGTCGCCAATGCCGCCGCTGCGCTCGTGATAACCGGCAAAGCGGGCAGTCTCGGCGAAGGCGTCAAACTGGCCAATCAGTCCCTCGAATCCGGCGCTGCGAAACTGGCGTTGGAGAAACTGATCGCGGTTTCAAACAGCTGAACGCCAGTGGGAAAATGAAATGGCTGACATCCTGAAGAAAATCGAGACCTACAAGCGACAGGAAATCGCCGCTGCCGAGGCTTCGACCCCCTTGGCGGAACTCAAGGCGATCATCGCTGACCAGGACATGCCGCGCGGGTTCTTGTCGGCGCTGAATGCAAAGAAGGCGTCCGGCGCGTTTGGATTGATTGCTGAAATCAAGAAGGCCAGTCCGTCGAAAGGCCTGATCCGCGCTGATTTCGATCCCCCTGCCCTTGCCGCAGCCTATCAGCAGGGCGGCGCTGCCTGTCTTTCGGTGCTTACCGACGGGCCCAGCTTTCAAGGTGCGCCTGAATTTCTCAGTGCTGCGCGGCAAAACTGCTCACTGCCTGTCTTGCGCAAGGATTTCATGTTTGAAACCTATCAGGTTTTTGAAGCCCGTGCCTGGGGCGCGGATTGTATTTTGCTGATCATGGCGTCGCTTGCCGATGATGATGCAAAAAGGCTGCAGGATACGGCTTTTGAGCTTGGCATGGACGTGTTGGTGGAAGTGCATGACGAAGCGGAGATGGGGCGGGCGCTTCGATTGTCTTCACCACTTATCGGCATCAACAACCGCAATCTGAGAACATTCGAAGTCAGCCTGAGCGTATCGGAGACCTTGGCACCGCTTGTGCCGCCAGATCGTCATCTTGTCGGCGAGAGCGGCATTTTCACCCATCAAGACTGCCTGCGCCTCAAGGATTCAAACATTTTCACCTTTCTGGTCGGCGAAAGCCTCATGCGCAAGCAAGACGTAGCTGCGGCGACGAAGGAGCTGCTGACCGGCCAAACAGCCAGCATGGCGGCAGAATGAGCGACGTTGCACCAAAACTGACCCATATCGACCACAAGGGCGAAGCGCGGATGGTTGATGTCGGCGACAAAGCGGAAACAACGCGGATGGCCGTGGCGGAAGGCTTCATCAGGATGAAGCCGGAGACCCTGGAGCTGATTCTGACCGGAGGCGCTGCCAAGGGCGATGTTATTGCCACGGCAAGGATCGCCGGGATCATGGCCGCCAAGAAAACGTCGGATCTCATACCACTTTGCCATCCTCTGATGCTGACAAAGGTGACTGTGGATATCATTCCCGATGATGACCTGCCCGGCTTCCGCCTGCAGGCAACGGCCAAGCTTACGGGAAAGACCGGCGTGGAAATGGAAGCGCTGACTGCGGTATCGGTCGCCTGCCTGACGCTTTACGACATGGCGAAAGCGGCCGACAAGGCCATGGAAATCGGCGGCATAAGGCTTTTGTCGAAATCCGGTGGAAAATCAGGAGACTTTCTGGCTCCGGAACGGAGGGACTGATGGCTTTGCTGCCTGTCGCTGACGCGTTGGAGCGGTTGCTCACCGGCACCCAGGCCATCGACGATATGGAGATGGTCGGCCTGCATCAGGCGCGTGGGCGCGTGTTGGCGCGTTCGCTCTCTGCAAAACTGACGCAACCACCTTTTGATTCCTCCGCCATGGATGGCTATGCGGTTCTTGGGGCGGATGTCGGCGTGATCGGCGCGATATTGAAGGTCATTGGCCAATCTGCAGCAGGCCATGGTTTCGAAGGCAAGGTAACAAAGGGTCAGGCTGTACGGATATTTACCGGCGCGCCGGTGCCTGACGGGGCTGATACAGTCTTGTTGCAGGAAGACGCCGAGAAATTAGATGACGGAACAATCCGGACGCTTTTCGCGCCTGCGACGGGCCGCCATATCCGTCCGCGTGGTCAGGATTTTGTGGAAGGTGAAGTCATACTGGCTCCGGGTGATGTTCTGGATGCCGGTCGCCTTGTTGTCGCGGCAGCCATGAACCATTCGCAACTGCCGGTTTTTCGCAAACCACGGGTGGCCGTCATTGCCACCGGCGACGAATTGATGCCACCGGGTTCGCTGCTTGAGCCGAACCGGATCATTGCTTCCAACACTTACGGCGTGGCCTCGCTGGCGGCGGATGCCGGTGCGGACATCATCGACCTCGGGATTGTCGACGACAGACCAGAGCTTATCACAGCCGCGATTGAGCGCGCCGTCGAAGAAAAAGCCGATATCATCGTCACGCTGGGCGGCGCATCTGTCGGCGATCACGATTTGGTGCAATCAACCATGCTCGCCGCCGGGATGAAACTCGACTTCTGGAAAATCGCCATGCGTCCGGGCAAGCCGTTGATGGTGGGTGATCTCGGCAGGATCAAGGTTCTGGGCCTTCCGGGAAATCCGGTGTCCAGCATGGTCTGCGCCTTGTTGTTTTTGGAGCCGTTGGTCGCCAAAATGGCGCAAAAACCCGCAAGAGACCGCATGGATGAAGCGGTTGCCGCTACCGATCTGGCGCCCAATGACCATCGCCAGGATTATCTGAGGGCAAGCCTTTGCTTGAATGAAGACGGCAAATTGGCGGCAAAGCCTTATGGCAAGCAGGACAGTTCGATGATGAAGATATTTGCCAAGTCGGATTGCCTGATTGTTCGCAGGTCACAGTCGCCTGCGATAGCGGCCGGGGAAAGCTGCGAAATCCTTGTTTTGAGATCACCTCAGGGCTGATCGGCATTTCCGGGGCTGGTTGAAAGGCAAAAAGGCACCTATGTTAAAGCCGATTTAGTACAAGCGGCCAATAAGGGCCTTGAAAACAAGAGTAGCTCAGAACAGACATGGCCTTACGTTCCAACCGTTTCGATGATGCAGCCCGCGCCGGCTGGCTCTATTATGTTGCCGGCAATACACAAGATCAGATTGCCACCAAGCTGGGCGTTTCGCGGCAATCCGCACAACGTCTGGTGTCGCTGGCGGTTTCCGAAGGTCTTGTGAGGGTTCATATCGATCATCCGATTGCCAATTGCCTTGAACTCGCTAACCGGATGCGCGAGAAATTCGGACTGGTCTTCTGCGAGATCGCGCCGACGGACCCGGGCAACGAATCGACCATTGTGGGCGTTGCGGAAGCGGCCGCGCAGGAAATTGAGCGTTGGCTGAGAAAGCCCGAGCCGCAGATCATCGCCGTGGGAACCGGCAGAACCCTGAAAGCCGCGGTCGAATTGCTGCCGCGCATGGATTGCCGCCATCACAAGGTGATATCGTTGACCGGCAATATCGCCCCTGACGGATCTGCCGCCTATTACAACGTGGTTTTCACCATGTCGGATTCAGTCAACGTGCGTTCATTTCCGATGCCGCTTCCGGTTATCGCATCCTCTCCCGGCGAAAGGGAGATGCTGCATCAGCAGGCCATGATCATTCCGACGCTTGAACTTTCCCGGAAGGCGGATGTCACCTTTGTCGGAATTGGCGAATTCGGCAACCAGGCGCCGCTCTTCGTCGATGGCTTCATAACCGAGGCGGAATTGGAAATGCTGAGCGCCGCCGGCGCCGTCGGAGAAATTGTCGGCTGGTCATTTGATGCAGACGGCAAGTTGATCGAAGGCATTACAAATGACAGGGTAGCCTCAGCGCCGATCCCGTCACGAGAGACTTCTCTGGTCATTGCCATCGCAAAGGGCCGGAAAAAATTTGCATGCATTGCGGGAGCGGTTCGCGGCGGGTTGATCAACGGATTGATCACGGATGAGGAGACCGCCGAATATCTTCTCGGCATGGAAGCCTGAAGCAGGCTTTGAGAGCATTTCCACTTTGATGGTATCAGGCCCCTCTTCGCGGAAATAAGCAAAAACAAAGAATTAGAATCTTTGTTTGCGACGCGGTGCGGAACAGAAATGTTCTGGTCGCAAGCGCCTGTCGCGCCATCCGGTTTTGTTTCTACGACCCATCAATCCTTTCGGCGCAGGTCCTCGAACCTTGTTTGCTGCTGATTTCCCAACATTCCGGCACCCGTCCCTGCCCCTGCACGGGTTGCTTTGTGCATCGCAGCAACGAATTGCAATTGACAAGGCTTCTCCAAATATGAATAATTGCTCGTGAGCGTAGCAATTGCTCACTTATTGATCCGGGAGGAACACCATGAACGTGAAGACCACACTGCTGGGCGCATGCTCGGCGCTTGCCATGTTTGCCGTTGCAAATGCGGAGACACTGACCATAGCGACAGTCAACAATGGCGATATGGTTCGCATGCAGGGACTGACAGAAGATTTTACCGCCAAGAACCCTGACATTCAGCTTGAATGGGTTACGCTTGAAGAGAATGTTCTTCGCGAACGGGTGACAACAGATATTGCCACCAAGGGCGGCCAATATGACGTCATGACCATTGGCACCTATGAAGTGCCGATCTGGGCAAAGCAGGGCTGGCTTCACCCGCTTGAAAATTTGGGAGCCGATTATGACGTCAATGACATCCTGCCCGCCATCCGCGGCGGCCTGTCAATGGACGGCAAGCTGTTTGCGGCGCCATTTTATGGTGAAAGCTCCATGGTCATGTATCGCAAGGACCTGATGGAAAAGGCCGGCCTGATCATGCCTGACGCGCCGACCTGGGAGTTTATTGGCGAAGCGGCCCGCAAGATGACTGATCGCGCCAATGAAATCAACGGCGTCTGCCTCCGCGGCAAAGCCGGTTGGGGCGAGAACATGGCGTTTCTGACGGCCATGTCCAACTCCTTTGGCGCCCGCTGGTTTGATGAAAACTGGGTGCCGCAGTTCGATCAGCCGGAATGGAAGACAACTCTGGAAACCTACGTCAATCTGATGAACGACGCCGGTCCTCAAGGCGCGTCTTCAAACGGCTTCAATGAAAACCTCGCGCTGTTCCAGCAAGGCAAATGCGGCATGTGGATCGATGCAACGGTTGCTGCTTCCTTCGTCTCAAATCCGAAAGACTCAACAGTTGCCGACAAGGTGGGCTATGCACTGGCTCCCGACAATGGTCTGGGCAAGCGCGGCAATTGGCTCTGGGCATGGACATTGGCCGTTCCCGCCGGCACACAGAAGGCCGAAAGCGCAGAGAAGTTCATTGCCTGGGCAACCAGCAAGGAATATCTGGCTCTTGTTGCAGCCAAGGACGGCTGGGCGAACGTGCCTCCGGGTACGCGCACATCGCTTTACGAAAATCCGGAATACCTGGCTGCGGCTCCTTTTGCCAAAATGACGCTTGAAAGCATCAACTCGGCCGATCCGACAAAGCCTACTGTCAAGCCGGTTCCCTATGTCGGTGTCCAGTTTGTGGCCATTCCAGAATTTCAGGGTCTTGCCACCAATATCGGACAGCTGTTTTCGGCAGCCCTTGCCGGGCAGATGACAGTTGATGATGCCCTTTCACAGGCGCAGGCCGCCGCAACACGCGAAATGACGCGCTCGGGCTATATAAAATAAGAAGCGCCCACCCAGGGCCAGCTGGTTGCCCGGCTTTGTTCCGGGCAACCCTTTTAGGAACCGAGACGCGCAAGGCGACATTCATGACGCCGCCTGCCCCGAAACTCGACGCTTTTCAGATAAACAGGCCTGGTAAAGTCACGCTCCACATAGGTGCGCACTCCGGGGGGGACATGGGAGGAGCATTTCTATGGCAACTCAACAAACTAAGAGTCTGGCCCGTCTGATGATGGCGCCGTCAGTGGGACTACTGCTGATCTGGATGGTCGTGCCCTTGGCGATGACACTCTGGTTTTCATTCCAGAACTACAATCTTCTCAGCCCTGACAATGTCAGTTTTGCCGGTCTATTCAATTACAAGTATTTTTATTCCGACCCGGCGTTTTTCCAGTCCATCTGGAATACGATGGTCATTGTCGGCGGCGTGCTTTTCATCACCGTCTTTGGCGGGATCATCATCGCTTTGTTGCTGGACCAGCCGATGCTCGGCCAGGGCCTGGTGCGCATCATGATCATCTCGCCCTTCTTCGTCATGCCGCCGGTTGCAGCCCTTGTCTGGAAAAACATGATCATGCATCCGCAATATGGCGTGTTTGCAGACATCAGCCGTTTCCTCGGGCTTAACCCGGTGGATTGGTTCGGGCAATATCCGTTGTTTTCGATCATCATCATTGTCGCCTGGCAATGGCTGCCATTCGCGACGCTGATCCTGTTGACGGCGCTGCAGTCGCTGGATGGCGAGCAGAAGGAAGCCGCCGAGATGGATGGCGCGGGTTTTCTGAACCGTTTCATCTATCTCACGGTGCCGCATCTGGCCCGCTCGATCACGGTCGTCATCCTGATCCAGACCATCTTCCTTCTCGGCGTCTATGCAGAGATCCTCGTGACCACCAATGGCGGTCCCGGCTACGCCTCCACCAACCTGCCCTTCCTGATCTACCGCACGGCTTTGCTCGGCTACGATATCGGGGGCGCATCGGCCGGCGGCATCATCGCAGTCATCCTTGCCAATATCGTCGCTTTCTTCCTGATGCGCGCCGTCGGCAAGAACCTGGACAAATAGGAGGACATCATGGCACGCGCTGTATCCACAAGAAGAACCGTTACCTTCACGATCATCGCCTGGCTCATTGCCCTGGTGATCTTCTTTCCGATCCTCTACACGATCATCACCAGCTTCAAATCGGAAACCGAGGCAATCCAGGGATTCAGCCTCTTTCCCTCGGGCACGGTGGAAAGCTACATCGCGGTCCAGACCCAGAATGACTATTTCAAGCCCTTCATGAATTCGGTCATCCTGTCGGTCGGCTCAACCTTGCTGGCGCTGCTGATTTCGGTTCCGGCGGCCTGGTCCATGGCGTTTTCACCGACCAAGAGGACCAAGGATATCCTGATGTGGATGCTGTCGACCAAGATGATGCCGGCAGTCGCCGTGCTGGTTCCGATCTACCTGCTGTTTCGTGATTTCGGCCTGCTGGATTCACGCATCGGCCTGACGGTTATGCTGACCCTGATCAACCTGCCGATCGTCGTCTGGATGCTTTATACCTATTTCCGGGAAATTCCCGGGGAAATCCTTGAAGCTGCCCGCATGGACGGCGCCACCCTGTTCGGGGAAATCGTCTATGTGTTGACGCCAATGGCGGTTCCGGGCATTGCCTCGACCATGCTGCTCAACATCATCCTGGCCTGGAACGAGGCATTCTGGACGATCCGTCTGACTACCACGAATGCTGCACCCCTGACTGCTTTCATAGCGTCATTCTCAAGTCCGCAGGGCCTGTTCTGGGCCAAGCTTTCGGCAGCCTCGACGCTTGCCATCGCGCCAATCCTGATCATGGGCTGGTTTTCGCAGAAACAATTGGTCCGCGGCCTGACATTCGGCGCAGTCAAGTAAATTGGGGGCCGGTCTGTGAACCGGACGGGAGATCATCATGGGAAATATTCAACTCAAGAAAGTCAACAAGTCGTTCGGACCCACGCAGGTCATTCCGGGGATCGACTTGACCATCAATGAAGGCGAGTTCGTCGTTTTCGTCGGTCCGTCCGGCTGCGGCAAATCGACATTGCTGCGCCTGATTGCCGGCCTTGAAGACACCACCTCGGGCACTATCGAGATTGACGGGCGCGACGTTACCGGCGAACCACCGGCAAAGCGCAAGCTGGCCATGGTTTTCCAGTCTTATGCGCTCTATCCGCATATGAGCGTTCGCAACAACATCGCCTTCCCGCTGAAAATGGCAAAGATGGCGCCGGAAGCCATCGACAAGAAGGTCACCGATGCAGCCCGCGTGCTGAACCTGACCGACTATCTCGAGCGCCGGCCGGGCCAGCTTTCAGGCGGCCAGCGTCAGCGTGTCGCCATCGGTCGGGCGATTGTCCGTGAACCTTCGGCATTTCTTTTTGACGAGCCGCTTTCCAATCTCGATGCCGCCCTGCGCGGCAATATGCGGCTGGAAATCAGCGAGTTGCACCATCAACTCAAGACCACGATGATCTATGTGACCCATGACCAGGTGGAAGCCATGACCATGGCCGACAAGATCGTCGTGCTCAGCGCCGGCAATATCGAACAGGTCGGTTCACCGATGGAACTCTACCATTCACCTGACAATGTATTTGTCGCCGGCTTCATCGGGTCGCCCAAGATGAACCTGATCGAAGGCGCTCCCGCAAAGGAATTTTCCGCCACCACGATCGGCGTCCGCCCCGAGCACATGGCCATATCAAAGACTGAAGGCAAATGGAGCGGCGTGGCCGGGGTTACCGAACATCTGGGCTCCGACACTTTCATACATGTCCGGACCGATGCCGCCGGCCTGATCACCGTCCGGGCATCGGGCGAAACGGACATCCGCCATGACGACAAGGTCTTCCTGACACCGGACACCGCAAGAATTCACCGGTTCGATGCCAAGGGCAAAGCCATCCGGTGAAGCGCCAAATGCCGGCGGGGCGATTTTTGTCTGCCCGGCATGGCGTTACGACCTGAATCGCCGTAGACGGTCATTGGTTCCGGCGGCGCCCTGTTCGCAAGGTGCGAAGATTGGCGCGTTGCCGGACTCTCCAATGGCCAGCGGCGGCGCAGGATTGAAATGAAGAAGGCGGCAACTGGTCGAGTTGATGCCAGTGGCGGTCGCATATCCCACGATGTGAAGGACAAGTCCATGACGACCAAATTATGCCTGGCCAACCTCGACAAGATTGCAGCTTCAGCCGCGGTTCCAAAATATCGCCGGCAGGACCTGAGTGCGGGTATCGTCCATTTCGGCATAGGCAACTTCCACCGTGCGCATCAGGCTGTCTATCTCGACGACTTGTTTAATGAAGGCAGCAGCCGGGACTGGGCGATCATTGGTGCGGGCGTCTTGTCCTATGATGCCGATATGCGCCAAAAACTGGCTCCGCAGGATTATCTGACCAGTGTCGTCGAGCAGGAAGCCGACAGCAGCAGCGCCCGCATAACAGGCGCGATGATCGACTTTCTCGATCCGCTCGACCGCGCCGCCATCATTTCAAAACTGGCCGACCCAGCCATCAGGATCGTTTCCATGACGATTACCGAGGGTGGATACTTCATCAATCCCGCCACTGGCAGGTTTGACCCGGAAAACAAGCTTATTGCTGCCGATGGCGTCAATCCGGACGATCCGAAAACCGTCTTCGGCATTATCGTCGCCGGACTGGCGCGCCGGCGTGCGGCCAAGGTGCCTCCCTTTACTGTCATGTCCTGCGACAACATTCCCGGCAATGGTCACGTTACGGAAGCTGCTGTCTGCGGTCTGGCGCGATTGGTGGACGGGGCGCTAGCGGACTGGATTGAAAGGAACGTGTCTTTTCCCAATTCCATGGTCGACCGCATCACGCCGGCGACAGGCCCGCGCGAAATCAACCACCTCGCCGAAACTTTCGGCATCGAGGACAATTGGCCTGTCTATTGCGAGGAATTCAAGCAATGGGTGATGGAGGACAATTTCTCCATGGGTCGGCCGGCGCTCGAAAAAGTCGGTGTGACCTTCGTCAACGATGTTGCGCCCTATGAATTGATGAAAATCCGCATTCTGAATGGCGGTCACGCCACGATCGCCTATCCGGCCGCGCTGCTGGATATCCATTTTGTCCATGAAGCCATGGAAGATGCTGAAATCAGGGGGTTCTTGGCGAAGCTGACAAGGGAAGAGATCATCCCCGTTGTGCCGCCGGTTCCCGACACCGATCTTGAAAAATATGCCGGCCTGATCGAAAGGCGCTTCTCCAACCCGAAAATCGCCGATACGATTCCCCGTCTCTGCCAGGACGGTTCAAACCGCCAGCCAAAATTCATCCTCCCATCGGCCGCCGACAGCCTTGCAAAGGGAGGCGATGTCATCGGCCTGTCTTTGGTTTCCGCTCTATGGTGCCGATATCTTGCAGGCGTCAGCGACAGCGGCAAGCCCATCGCCATCAATGATCCCAACCAGGCGCGCCTTCAGGCAGCGGCCCTCAAGGCTAAAGAAAATCCCGCGGAATTCCTTGCGCTTGACGATATTTTCGGGCTTGTTGCCAATTCAGGGTTGTTCCGGAAACGATTTGCTTTTGCATTGAACATGTTGTGGCAAAAAGGCGCCCGACCAACGCTGAAAACTTATATCGGCAATCAAATGGGGGATTGAAATGGATCTGGGGCTGGAAGGCAAGGTTGCAGTCATTACCGGAGGAAGCGCCGGAATTGGCTTGGGTGTCGGTGAAGCTTTCGCCCGCGAAGGCGCGCATATCGTTCTTGCTGCCCGTGATCCGGATCGCCTGCTGCCGCAGGCCGAACGCATCGCCCTTGAGTTCGGCGTCAACGCCGTACCGGTGGTTTGCGACGTCGCCACGCCAGAGGGCGTTGATCGCCTGATTGCGGCAACCAGCGAAGCCTTTGGCGGTGCGGACATTCTCATCAACAATGCCGGCGTTGGTTCCAATGAAACCATTATGGAAGCAGATGACGCCAAGTGGCAGTATTATTTCGATCTGCATGTGATGGCGGCCGTCCGCCTGGCGCGGGGAATCGTGCCGATGATGCGCGAACGCGGCGGCGGCGCCATCATCCATAATGCCTCGATCTGCGCCGTCCAACCGCTCTGGTACGAGCCGATCTACAATGTCACCAAGGCCGCCCTGCTGATGTTTTCCAAGAATCTCGCAAATGAGGTGATCAAGGACAATATCCGCGTCAACACCATCAATCCCGGCCTGATCCTGACACCCGACTGGATCAAGACAGCAAAACAACTCTCGGCAGATGCCGGCGGTGATTGGCAGGGTTATCTCGATGGCGTGGCCAATGAGCATGCTCCGATCAAGCGGTTCGGCACAGTTGCGGAACTGGCGAATTTCTTCGTCTTTCTTTGTTCCGAAAAGGCCAGCTACTCAGTGGGTTCCACCTATCATGTTGACGGCGGAATGCTCAGGACAATCTGAAACATGCACATATCCGGCAAAAAACTGGTGATCTTTGATTGCGACGGCGTTCTGGTTGACAGCGAGCCTATTTCCATTTCCGTACTCGTCGACACGATCCGGGCTGTAGGCGTTGAAATCGACCTGGCGCAGGCCTATCAATTGTTTCTGGGACGCAGCCTGTCGACGATCATCACGACGCTCAGAAACGACTTCCACCTGGTTGCAGGCGATGAATTCCTGGAAGATGTCCGTCAGAGGCTTTATGCGCGCTTCAAGCGTGAATTGGAGCCCATCAAAGGCATTGCCGACGTCTTGAACCAAATAGACCGACCATTTTGCGTGGCTTCTTCAAGTCAGCCGGAACGCATCCGCCTGTCGCTGTCCCTTGCCGGCATCATTGACCATTTCGAGCCCAATATTTTCAGCTCGACCATGGTCAAGAACGGCAAGCCGGCGCCCGATCTGTTTCTTCACGCAGCAAAGAACATGGGGTACGAGCCGGATAATTGCGTCGTCATTGAGGATAGTCCGGCCGGAATTCTGGCTGCCAACACGGCAGGAATGCGTGTTTTTGCCTTTACTGGCGGCTCCCATGCCAAATTGGCCGGTCTCAGGCAAAAAGTGGAATTGTTGAATCCAACCCTTGTTTTTGATGATATAAGCAGACTTCCAGGTCTTCTGGCTGCGGTGGACGGTTAAAGCGAAAACATGGGTCAATATGTAGTTGCAGTGGATGTCGGCACCGGCAGTGCCCGGTCTGGTCTGTATGACCGTGCCGGAATTCTGATTGCCCGTGCCGAACATCCGATCGCATTGCTGCGAACGGACACAATCTTCGCCCAACATTCCTCCAGCGACATCTGGCGGGCCGTTTGCGTGAGCGTGAACGAAATCCTGCGCAATTCTGAAATTCCGTCCGAAGAGATTGACGCCATCGGCTTTGATGCGACCTGCTCATTGGTGGTGCTCGACAGTGCCGGTCGCTCCTTGCCCGTACGACCCGGGATTCCGGAAAATTGGGACACGATTTCCTGGATGGACCATCGCGCCAGACACCAGGCGAACCAACTCACCAAAGGAAATTCGGACGCCTTGCGTTACCTGGGCGGTGTCATGTCCCCGGAAATGCAAGTGCCGAAACTGGCCTGGCTCAAAAGTTGCCATCCCGACACCTGGGGCAAAGCGGGGTTGATATTTGACCTGGCGGATTTCCTGGTCTGGAAGGCGACGGGCAGCCGGGTCCGCTCGGTGTGCACATTGACAGCCAAATGGAATTACCTTGCGCATCAAGAAAACAGTTGGGATGACGATTTGCTTGCCAAGGCAGGTCTCGGCGACTTGGTGGATCGGGCGGGCATTCCGACCGGCAGCGGGCAAACCGGCCAATCTGCAGGAGCACTGACTGCCGATGCGGCCGCCCAACTCGGTCTTTCCGCTGGAACCGTCGTCGCTTTCGGTCTGGTGGATGCGTTTTCAGGCGCGGTTTCAGTCCTTGGCGGCGATCCGGAAGAAAATGGACGTGCGGCGCTGATCGGCGGGACATCCAGTTGCATCATGCGGCTGTCCAGCGAGCCTGAATTCCTGCCCAGTTTCTGGGGCCCATATCTTGGCGCAGCTATACCGGGCAAATGGATTATCGAGGGTGGCCAATCGGCAACCGGCGCATTTCTGGACTATGTCATAGATATTCATGGCAACCGGGGCGCAGCAGCCAAGCCTACACATGACGATATTCTGGCGCGTATCGAAGAACTGCGCCAATCGGAGGGATTGGACTTTGCCCGGGGCATTCATGTGCTGCCGGATTTTCACGGCAATCGCTCACCATTTGGCGATGCCGATGCGCGCGGTGTCATTCATGGCCTTTCCATGGATGGTTCGCTTGATGGTATCTGCAGGCTCTATTGGCGATCCATGGTGGCCATGGCGCTTTCCATTCGCCAGATAGTGGAGGTCATGGAAGGAAACGGGCGCAGACTTGATCAACTGGTTCTGGGCGGCGGGCATGCCCGCAATGCGCTGTTCGTGCAACTCTATGCCGATGCGACCGGCAAGGAGATCGTCCTGTCCGCCGGCGACGAGGCCATGATGCTGGGCACAGCCATGGTTGCGGCCACCGCTGCGGGTTGGCACGAGGATCTGGTGTCATCCTGCCGTTTCATGAGGCGACAGGAGAAAGTCTTTCGACCAGATCCGGCGGCCCAAGGACTGCTGGAACGCGACTACGTTATTTTCAGGCAGATGCAGGCGCACCGCCAGCTTATCCGCTCCATGGATATTGGCTGATCCCCAGTTTCGTTTCCGGCAAAGAATCGGAAAAATCGGCATTTTCGCGACCCTATCGGCAGGTAATTGCCAACCCGCCTTGCCCATGCCTGATTTTATGGTAATGCCCATTGCCAAGCGCATGATGCGACGGAGTGTGCAAATGCCTGCCAAACACGAGCATCTGGAATTTCTTGACGGGTTGCGTGGCTTGGCGTCGCTTTGGGTATTCGTAGGCCATGCGATGTTTCTGACGGGCTACAAGATCACCATTCTGGCCCAGCCGGATCTGGCCGTTGAAATGTTCATCATGATTTCCGGCTTTTTGATGGTTTATCATTACCAGGCCCGGCAGGCGCGGGAACCATGGCAGGAACCAAACACCTGGCTGATCTTCTGGTTGCGGCGCTTCTTCCGTATCGCACCGCTTTACTATATCTGGCTGGTGATCGCCCTCTTGCTCGGCCCGGCTTTGTGGAACGAACGGATGGCAATCGCCGCCATTCTGCCGGATTCAACGACCGAGCCCGGTCGGTACCTGGATCAGAGCCTGACAAACTTCTTCCTGCATTTCACATTCCTGTTCGGCCTGACATCGGAGTATAATTTCAAGACGCCGCTTCCCGACTGGAGCATCGGCCTTGAAATGCAGTTTTACGCAGTGCTGCCCTTCTTGATGCTGTTTTTGAGGCGTTGGGGTGGATTGATGGGCATGGCCGTTCTGCTACTTGCCGCAGGCTTCATCGGTGTCAATCTTGAACGACTCGGCTTTGTCAAAGGAGCCTATTCAATTCTCGCGCTGAAATTTCACCTGTTTGCCGCCGGGATGATCATTGCCGGATCGCTCAGGGTTTCAAGCCGGATGCGCCTTGTCTATTTCCTGGCGGCTTGCGCGGTAATTTTCATTCCGCTTGGCGGCGGCCGTTCTGAATTGCACCGGATTATCAAGATTTTGATTGTTGCGGTTTTCTTCCTGCTGATCTACCGCGACCAGCTTCCACGGCTGTTTTCCTGGCTCTCCCGGCCCCTCAACTTTATCCTTGCCAATCGCGTCAGCCGGATTTTCGGCGATCTTTCCTACGGCGTTTACCTGACCCATCTTCTGGTTCTGCTGCCGGTTTGCGGTCTGCTGGCGCGGCAATGGCCGGTCATGGAGTCCCTGCCGCGATTTGCAGTTGCCATGGTTTTGGCGGCGCCACTGACCTATCTGATATCCTGGTTTTGTTATAACGCCATTGAACTGCCCGGAATAGCCATGGGGCGGCGGGTGGCCGGCAAGTTGGGTGCGTTGCGCGCACCCCAACAACACCAGGCCGTTTGATCTCTATCCCCCCTCAGTCACTGTGCGGCGTCAATTTAGGCAGGCGGCGGAATTTTGCCACATTAATGCCATATTTCTAATGTACCGTAAAATAATTGGAAATAGGCTATATTCGACGTAAACATATAGCGTCACTTTAGTTGTTTCCGCAAATACTCGCGGTACTTCATCAAATCATAATAGAGGGTGTCTTATTTGGCACCCTCTCTTTTTGTATATGCGTCAATACTATCCGATCTCAAGTAGAGTCGCCGCATTGCCAAACTTTGCAATCCACCCGTCTTGCCGATGTCGCAATGCGTTGACCAACCGGAATGGCGTCAGGCTGCGGTTTTCCGGCCCAGGGATGGAAACAGCTGCAGCACAAAGCCTATGGCGTAAAGATACAGCCCGGTCCCGGCTATGGCCCACATTACCCATTCGGTCGTATCAAAATGCATCAGCAGCGAATAGGCGCTCAAACCGCACCATGCGAAAAAGACGCCCAGATTGAGCCGCCTGAGGCGTTTGACGCGTACCGGATGCAGAAAATTGATCGGCAGGAAGGTTAGCAGGACTGAAATCACGATCAGGCCGAAGGCGGCGATTTCGCTGGCATTGACGGCAAACAATGTGAAGACCACCATGTTCCAGACCACCGGAAAACCGGAAAAGAAGTACTCGTCGGTCTTCATGCCCATATCGGCATAATAGATCGCGCTTGAGACGACAATCATGCCTGCGGCTATGAATGACAAGGGCTGGCCAAGCATCCCGCTTTGATAAAGCGCAAAAGCAGGCAGCAGCACATAGGTGACATAATCGATAATGTTGTCGAGCGTATCACCCGACCAATTGGGCAGGACTTCCTTGACCCGTACCTTGCGGGCAATCGGTCCATCGATTCCATCAACAAGCAGCGCCAAACCCAACCACCAGAACATGTCGATGAATCGCTTTTCAGAGGCTGCCACCACACCGAGAAAAGCCAGAAACGAACCGGACGCCGTCAGCAGATGTACTGCAAAGGCCCGGATTTCTGCGTATGGTACGCGTCTGTAGTTGAAGAACTTCATCGTTGTCCGCCCACATCAACCTGCCAATAAATGAACCGCGTCCCGTTTCCTTGATACACGGTTTCTCCGGACGTGCCAGTCAAAAACCGGCTGCAGGTTGTTTTGAGCGGGTAATTCCACGCATCAAAACAGGTCGCACAAGGCGTCTGCGATGATTCATCCCATGGTTTTTTGAAGCGTGATTGGCTAAACAGGACAGATGTCATCAAGGAAAAGCAAGCAGATGGTCCATTGCGATATTGTTGTAGTCGGTGCCGGACTGGCCGGAACCATCGCAGCCTTGGCCTATGCCGATCAAGGCCATGATGTTGTTTGCGTCGCGCCCCGGTCCGAAACGAAGGACGGCAGAACGACGGCATTGATGGATCAATCCATTTCACTGCTGTCGCGCCTCGGGCTTTGGGATGAGATCCGGCCTTTTGCTGCGCCTCTTTCAAAGATGCAGATCATCGATGCCACCGGCCGCTTGCTGCGTGCGCCGACAGTGTCCTTCAAATGTTCCGAGATTGGCCTGGATGCCTTCGGCTACAATATACCGAATGCGCCTTTGTTGGCGAGTCTTGAAAACGCAATGCAAGCCAGCCCCAAGATCCGCATCCTGCATGATCGCGTCACTGCGGCGGAAATTGGCGTGAGTGAATCCGTCCTTCATCTGGAAAGCGGCGAGTCCCTCACGGCAGGACTGGTCGTCGGCGCTGACGGACGTCATTCAATGATCCGCCAGGCCGCCGGCATTGAAAAGCGCAATTGGTCCTATCCGCAATCCGCAATGGTTGTGAATCTGAGCCATACGGTGCCTCACCACGATACTTCTAGCGAATTTCACACGCCTTATGGACCTTTCACCCAGGTTCCCCTGCCCGGCAACCACTCAAGTCTGGTCTGGGTCATGCGGCCGCAGGACGCCGAGGCGCTTTGCAAGCTTGAAAAGACGGATCTGGCTTTGCAGATCGAGCGCCAGATGCAATCCATGCTGGGCAAGATCATCATTGAAAGCGAAGTCCAGACCTGGCCGCTTTCCGGCATGACGGCGTCCCGTTTCGGCAAGGCGACATGCATTCTGGTTGGCGAGGCGGCCCATGTTTTTCCGCCGATCGGCGCCCAAGGTCTCAACCTGTCGCTCAGGGACATCATGGCGTCGCTTGAACTGATTGCCGCACATGTCGGCGATGACAAACCCTTGGCGATCGGCGACGCATTCGACAGGCGTCGGCGCGCCGATGTCATCGCCCGGACGGCGAGCGTCGATCTTTTCAACCGTTCGCTACTATCCGCGTTTCTGCCGGTGCAAATGCTTCGCGCCGCCGGCCTGCAAATGCTCGCCTCGCTTTCGCCGCTGCGCAATGCCGTCATGCAGGAGGGCATTGAACCCGGGCGCGCAGCCCGCACCTTTCCGGATCTCTTACGGAAAAAGATCCGCCGGCAGGAAGCCTGATTTAATGATGTAAAGCAGGGTTGAGACGGTAACCACCGACAGGACCGTGGTTATGAGGATTGTGGCGGACGCCCTCTCCTGCCAGACGCCATATTGTTGGCCGATGACAAAGACATTGGTTGCAGTGGGAAGCGACGCCAGCAACACGGCGGTGTAGATCCAGACCGGATCAAAATTGCCGGCAATTCCAAGATAGAGATACATCACAACCGGCAGCAGGATCAGTTTTATCGGAACGATATAGCTGATCTCCGCCGGTATGCGCTTGAGCGGCCGCAATGCAAGCGTGACGCCCATTGCAAACAGCGCACAGGGGGCCGCAGCCTGCGCCAGATAGTCGATCAGCCTTTGCAGCGGCACCGGCGGCTGAAACTGTATCATGGCTGCCAGGACGCCTACTGCGGTTGAGAGGATGAAGGGATGGAGCACGATTTTTCGGCCCACCTCCAGCACCAACTCAGTCGGCGACCGCTTTTCATCGCCGCCAATGGCCATCATGCCTGGCGCGACGATGAAGTGGACGATGTTTTCAAAGCAGAAGATCAGCGCCAGCGGCACTGCGGCCTGTTCGCCAAAAGCCAGAAGGGCAAGACCCGGCCCCATATAGCCGATATTGCCATAGGCGCCGGCAAGGCCCTGAATGGTCGAATCGGCAATCGGGTTTTTTCGGACAAAGCGCCCAATCAGGTAAACGATGATAAAGATCGTGTAGGTGGCGGCCAGATCCGCGCCGATGAAATCAAGCCGGGTCAATTGTTCAATAGGCGTCTTGCTGATCAATTTGAAGAAAAGCGCAGGCAGGGCGACATAGATGATGAAGACATTGAGCCAGCCCAGGGCCTCGGCAGGCTGGCGATGGATACGCGCTGTGAAATAGCCAATGAAGATCAAGCCGAAGAACGGCAGCACAAGTCCCGAAATTTCGGCCACGTTTCATTCCGCTCCTGCCGGCCATCAACCGATTCGCGACAGAATCGGAAAGGTTTGCTGAAACCATATGGCAACATCACTGACAAAACCGAAGATGAAAGCAAGCCCGGTGAGCACCAAAAAAGCCCCGAGGGTCTTCTCGACGATTCCCAGATAACGCCGAAACCGGGTCAGAAAGGACATGAACATGTTGGAGAAGGCCGCAGCCAGCCAGAAAGGGACCGCCAGACCAAGGGAATAGACAGCCAGCAGTCCCGCCCCCTGCCCGACGGTTTCCCGCGATGCCGCAACGGCAAGAATGGCGCCCAATATCGGCCCGATGCACGGTGTCCAGCCAAAAGCGAAGGCAAGACCCATGATATAGGCGCCCGACAAAGTGGCGGGTTTTCCGCCGGACTGGAACCGGGCTTCCCGCGACAGGAACGGAATCCTGATCAATCCGAGAAAATTGAGCCCCATTACCAGGATGATGACTCCGCCGACGATGGACAGCACATCGAGATTTTGCCGGAGAACCATGCCGATACTGGAGGCGCTGGCGCCCAGAGCCACAAAAACGGTGGAAAAGCCCAAGGTGAAAAACAGCGACGCCAGCATGACGGAACGCCGCGCGGATGACTGCGTTTCCGTTCCAACCGGATTGCGGAAATCGTCGATCGATATTCCCGCCATGTAACAGAGATAGGGCGGCACCAATGGCAATACGCAAGGCGATAGAAACGACAAGGCCCCGGCCAACAGGGCGCTTGCGAATGACATCTGCTCCAGCACCGCTGCAATTCTCCTTGAGAAACCAATTGGGGGTTTTCATAGACAAGCCGCCCGCAATTGACCAGTCACCTTTTGTTGAGCGAAAAGAATTCAGCAAAGGTGAAAAAATCCGCTTCCCACGGCTTGACCCGGATACGCTGCCTCAATATGTTCCGCCCACTTCCGAAGGCGGGCAAATCAGGCCTTGCCTTCTTGTGTGAGAGCGTAGCTCAGCTGGTAGAGCAACTGACTTTTAATCAGTAGGTCATGGGTTCGAGCCCCATCGCTCTCACCAAAAAATGATATTATTACAATATGCTAACGGAATTCATTTCGCTTTTCGTGACCGGTCGGCTTCAGCCATCAATACATTGCGGAAAGAATTTCGGCAGCTTGATAACTGACAGGACCGGACCTGCATTGCGGTGTCGCAGATTTTTTCTGGCAAAAATCGTTTATGGCCCGAATGGTGCCGCCATCCAGCAGGCCGCTGTCTTTGCCGCTGAAAAGGCCAAGGGTTTTCATACGCAACTGCAAGACCTCGACATAATCGTTCTCATTGACTGAACGAAGTTCCCGCACCAGTTTCTGACGGTCCCTGGCGGGAAGCGCCATGATCTTGGGAAAGAATTGGTCCGCTTTGCCGGTGCGGGTCAATGCGGCCTCTAGCAGGATCGATTCATAGGCGACTTCGGCTATTCCAAGTTTGGGCTTCAACTGATCGAAGATCAATTGAGCCTGCTTCAGGCTTGGCCTTATCAACTTCCGTCTTCCATCGGCCAATCCATCCCGGTAGATGCGCAGCAGCCGTTTGGCGGCGTCAATATTGCCCTCAGCATTTGCCTCGTTCAGGATCGCAAGGCCTTTCTTGATGTCCGCACGAATGCCAAGGCCAAAGAAATAGGTATTGGCGATGGCCACGATGGCGCTTTCGTTGCCTGCATTTTTTGCCTTTGCCAATAACTCCAAACCTGCAACGGTGGTTTTCGGGTCGTCAGTCAGCGCCTTTCCCAATGAATATATGCCATAGGAATCCTCAAGGTCGGCCGCTTGTTTGTAATATTGCAAGGCCAGGCGCGGGTTCCGCATCTGGAAATTGTTGTAGAAATAGAGATCACCGAGACGCAGCATCGCCTGGACACTGCCCAGCTTCGCCGCCTTTTCATAGGACTTGATTGCGCCTTTTGGGTCGAACTGGCCGGTTGCTCCTCTCAGCTTCAGGTCCCCCTGCGCCACCAAAGCGCTGATTTTGCCTGACTGTGCCATTTCCGTGAGCAACCGTTCACCCGTTGCCACGTCGCGCTCAGTGCCTTCACCCAAGATCAACATGGTGGCGGTTTCAATCGTTGCAGTGGCGCTGCCCGCTTTTTTGGCACGGGAATAATATTGGAATGCCTTGACCGGATCTGGCGCCACTTTGTCACCATCCCGGTACATCGCTGCCAGAAGAAGCAAAGTGTTCTCGTCGCCGGCGGCAGCGGCCAAGTCAAAATATTCCATTGCGCGGCCCAAATCCTGCCGGTCGTTGTCAGGGGCCGAATAGAACTGTCCAAGAAACACATAGGCCGGTACGCGACCTTCATCGGCTGCCTGCTTGACCAGCTTCAGCCCCTGATTGACATCTTTTTTCAGCCCTTCGCCATGTATCAGCATCTGGCCGATTTGCAGCCTTGCCGTGATGCTGCCGGCTTCCTCGGCAAGTTTGTAGTAGTGGAAGGCTTTTTCCTTATCCTGTTGCGAGGCGCTTGCATTCATATAGATATCGCCCAAGCGCATATAGCCGGTGATCACTTCCCTTGGCGCTGTCTCCGCAGCCACTTCTTTTGCCGTCGCCATCAAGGTCATTGCCAACAGGCACATTGCCAAAGCCGCAAACAGCGGATTTTTCTTTCCGGGTCTCGCGTCAATTTGGTTCAAGGTTACTGGCTGCATCATCATGGTGCCTGCACGTTGGGCCTTGCTCGCCGAAGCTCGGCTGGATAACCGTCATTCCTGCGCAACCTAGTTGGCGCCAGCTGCCTGAAGATAGTATTCAGCAGCCTTGTCGCCATCGACGGCTACGCCTTTGCCATCGCGATAAAGATCTCCCAATCGAATATAAGCGTAATTCTCGCCGAGTTTTGCCGCGCGCTCATAGGCCGCAACCGCTGCAGGGCCATCGATGAATTGGGGGTCGCCATTGCTCAGGAGATCGCCAAGGGTCATCAGTGCGGGGGTGCTGCCGGTATCGGCCAACTGCCTGAGGATTGCCAGACCGCCGTCGACATCGCGAATTCCGCTGCTGCCGACGACAAGCAAATGTCCCGCATTCAATGCCGCCGTCTGGCTGCCCTGGCTTGCAGCTTTCCGGTAGTATTCCAATGCTGCCTTTTCATCCACCTTGCCGCCTGCAGCGCCGGTGCGACTGATGTCGCCCAATGAAATCAAGGCCTCGGCAAATCCTGCGTCAGCCATTCGTTGAATGACGGAAAGGCCCGCCTCGACATCATCAAGCCCCGCCTCGCGCCGGACCTTCATTTCCGCAACACGCAATTGACCGAACTTGTCGCCCGCCGCCGCCGCCTTTTGATAGTAGGCCAGCGCCCTTTCGGGCGCCTTGGCTACATAGGCGCCGTAGTAAAAGAGATCGCCCAATCGCAACAAAGCGCGCAAATCACCGCCTTGTTCCGCCGCTTCGTAGGCTTTGACTGCCCCCGTAATATCAACCCTTCCGGCCGCGCCCGTACTCAACAGATCGCCGAGCAGAAGTGATGCCGCGGAATTATGTTCATCGGCCAAAACCTGAATGGCGCGCAGACCTGCCTGGACATCCCTGGGAGCGCCCTCGCCCCTGATCTGCATTTCACCCAGTCGCAGCCTGGCGGTCACGCTGCCGGTCTTGGCGGCGTCCCGGTAATAAGCGAATGCCTTTTCGGGATCATGCAAATCCTGCGCCGCTGATGCGGACCCGTAAAAATCACCCAGCGCAACCATTGCATTGCTGTCATTGCCTGAGACCAATTCGGTAAGGATGGAAAGACCTTCGTCAAGGTTGCGTTCAACGCCATCTCCCGACATGAGCATCTGGGCATAGCGGATCTTGCCAAAAGGATCGCCCTTGTTCGCCGCTTCCTTATAGTAGGACAATGCCGTTGCCGGATCGCGATTAACGGCCTTTCCGTCGAAATAGACATCGCCCAATTTCAGGATTGCGCGGAAATCGCCTTTTGCTTCCGCTTCCTTATAGAATTCAATAGCTGCAGATCCGTCGGCATTTCCGAGCGCGCCGCTGAGTTGCAGGTCACCGAGCGTAATGAAAGCAAAGGTATATCCGTTTGCGCCGGCTTCCCGCAGCAGCGCCAGGCCGGCCTGGATATCGGCGCTTGCGCCCTCGCCCCTGATATACATTTCGCCCAAGCGCGCTTTGCCGGAATCACTGCCGGCATCGGCTGCGCGTTTGTAATAGGCCAGTGCTGCGGCGATATCCTTCTTCACAATCGCGCCGTCACGATAGAGATCACCCAGTCGCACCAGGGCTTCAGGATCGCCGAGCGTGGCGGCAATTTGATAAGTCTGCGCCGCCGCAGCTCCATCGCCGGGCTGAACAGGCGATTGTTGGAAAAAATCAGACGGCGAAATCACTCCATATAGAGGCCCGGCGGCTTCGTTCTGCTGAATTCGGACATAAAAGGCAGCCAGCTTTTGACCGTCAACCGGGCTGAGCGTTCCGTTGCGGTAAAGGTCGCCCAATTCCATCCAGGATTCCGCCAGCACCAGCGACGATTGGGAAACTTGCCCGATCGTCGCATTTTGGTTTGCTGCGGCAACGGCTGTCGCCGGCAAGGCGGCTGCGCAAAGGATTGCCGCGGTTTTGAAAAGTCTGGACACGGCTTTCAAGGACCAGGCGCCGGGCGGGCTTTGATCGCGCCATTCCGGACTGGTCAAGTGCATTGCAGGCTTTCCGGCAACCGCATCCTGGCGCGCCGCATCAATGCCGTTGAGTGCCAATGTCGAGGCCGGGCCGATCATGACGACCCCGCACCGGAGTTTTGGGTTTCCTTGACCATTCCGTCGCCCATGTGAGGCCCGAGCGGACGGCGGAGGCTTTTTACGCTCCTGAAGTAGGCCATCGGGCCTTTCAGGATTCCGTATCTTTCCCGCCAAACCAATGCTTTCGGATAATCAGAAGGCAAGCGAAGGTTTTTTTCTGATTTGGCTCCAAAGAGATGTGCGACCGCAGTCGGTAAAGCCATCAGCAGTTTCCAGGCAATGCGTGGATCCTTTGAAACGAGCCAGGCAAGATAGGCGCCAAGGCCGATGCCATAGCCATGGGCTTGTCCGCGCATGCCGGCTTCTTCGCGCCTGTGCTGATGCCAGATGACTGCCGAAGGCTCGTAGACGATTTGAAACCCAGCAAGAATAACGGCTGCAAAGGCTGCGAGATCATCGCCGCCACGGGCAATTGTTCCCGCACCCAGCGCGGCTTCGAAATTCCCGATCTTGCGCAGTGCCGACATGCGAAATGCCATATTGGCGCCAGAGCCGAACTGGCCGGCCGTATAGGGATAAAGCGGACTGTCCCGTCGATGATCCTTGAGATCGAAAATCTGGCGCGCAAAGCCTTTTCCGAAGCCACCGTGCCGCTCTGTCCAATATTGAGCCTGTGTTTCCAATTCAAAAGGCAAAATGAGGCCGGTCACACATCCAACCTGTTCGGATACTGCAAAGCCGGATACCAAGGCTGAAAGCCATCCAGGCTCGGCTATAACATCATCATCGGTAAAGGCTACTATGTCATATCTTGCCTTGGCGACACCGCTGTTATGCGCCTGGCCAAGGCCGGGCCTGCGGTCGCAAACATAGCGAACCTTGCCAGTTCCAAGATATTTTTCGGTGATCATGTTCGCCGTCGCATTGGAAGACGGCGCATTGTCGACCACCAGGATTTCATAGTCTGGATAGTCCTGGAGCAGCAACGCATCAAGGCAACGCGCCAGGGTCGTCGGACGATCATGGGTGGCGATGACCACGCTGACCGGCGGCAGGACAACCTCGTCCTTGGGAAACTGCATGAAGGAAGGTACATGATTGACGTGGCTTGCCACGATCTGGTGAAGTTCCGAGGCGTCGACGCCGGCCCGGATCAATGGCAGTTCAAGAGTTGCAACCGGCCGATTTCGAAACCGTGCAACGATGAATGTCGCCCCATATTCACTGTGCTGGCCCTCAACCGGCGGCCCAGCATCGGCCGGATCGGCAAGTTCGACATTGATGATCTGGATGGGCAAAAAGGCGCTGGCCGCAATTTTCTGCCGTTTTCCAGGGACTGAATATTGAAGATATCCAATCAGCGTCAAAAACAGGCCGGCGACAATGGCTGCCGCGCGTTTGACTCCATTGAAATTCAATTCCCTTGCTGATGCGCCAATACCGCCCAACACCCCCGCCGGTAATGTCTTGAGCGTGTATTGCCGTTCGTTTGACAGGCCAGTTGGAACGCCGTTTCGGGCAACGACGACAGCCTTCGAGCGTCCCTCCGCAAGGCACCGCTTGCGAAAATACCGCCAATGCACGCGCTCATCTGAAACATGATGGTGGACCGGTATGCGTGGATCGTAAACTATCCGCGACCGCGGATAGACAACAGCGGCGCGAATGCAGAAATCTGTCTCCTCGCAACCAAAAGCGTTGCCGCCCTCCCGCCCGAGGCTCTCGCGAAACCCGCCAAGCGCCAGCAAAACTTCGCGACGAAACGACATGTTGCATCCGATTAGGTTGCGAACCGGCGCGATCTCCGTTGGCATGCCGCGATAACTGCAGCCGATGACCCAGTCAAACTCCTCGGGAAACCATGCGGGGCGTTTATCGGGCCAGGCAGGAACAATCAAACCGCCTGCGCCCATGACCAGCGGATCGGCATAATGCTGCAGCAACCCTTCCAGCCAGCGGGGATCGGCCTCGGCATCATCGTCCAGGAAAAACACGATATCGCTTGTAGCCGCCTTGCAACCAGTGTTCCGGGCGCCGGACAGACCACGCTTTCCTTCGTTTGAAAGCGTGGAAATCCCCGGGCAGAGGCCGGAAATTTTTTCCAGCAGCGGCGGGTTATGATCCACAACTGCGATGACTTCATCCGGTTTACGGGTTTGGTTTTCCAGCGACCGGATTGCCTTCAGGAACAATTCCAGACGCTCGTTGTCATGCAGGCAGATCATGACGCAAGCAGTCAGTCGCGCCGACATCGGATCAGGACCGTTCGACGTTCTTGTTCGGTTGATTGACGAAGACCGGCGTGTTTGCGGCTACCCGCCCCGACTTGACTTTCTGGGCCTGCCCGCTCTTGGTGAACCTGATCCCGATTTTCATGATTGTCGACAGCACGCGCCAGCCATCGGCGATGGTGCGCAGATTGCTGGTGCCGTTGATACGACTGTATTCCATGCTCGGAACTTCATGGATTTTAAGCTTGGAGTTCAATGCACGGATGTTCATGCTGGTTTCGATTTCAAACCCGTCGGCGTCATCCGACACGATATACGGCCAAACATCCTTCCAGAAGGCATTATAGCCATAACAAAGATCTGTGAAACGGGAGCCGAAGCGCCATTTGACGAGGGTAACAAAACCCCAGTTGCCCAAACGCCGATACCATTCCATATCGTCTGTCCCGCCGCCTTGCATGAAGCGCGAGCCTTTCACGAAGTCGGCGCCGGACAGCAAGGCCCCTACAAATACCGGGATTTCCGCAGGATCAGCCGAACCATCAGCATCCAGGGTGATTATGATCTTGCCCCGCGCGGCTTCGATGCCTGTGCGCAAAGCGCGGCCTTTGCCACGGCGAAGCTCTTTTATCACCCGGATATTCGGCATCAATTCCATGGCCACCTCAGCGGTGCCATCGGTGGAATTGCCATCGACCAGAACGACCTCGCTGACCCAAGCGGGGATTCTGGGAAGAACATACGGCAAATTTGCTGCCTCATTGAGCGTTGGAATAACCACGCTAACAGCGGCGTCAATATTCGAAAATATAGTTTCCATAGTTACTTTGGCGCCGTCAACGTGGCCATTGTTTTTCATTTCTTAACTCCCCCAACGCTTCATCATTACAATCATGCTAAAAGCAAGCCAAGATAATTCATTAATTAATTCTGAGAGTATAAATTATGTACACTATCATTATTGGTGCTTAAATATTTATATACTTAATTTAATGTACATTTATGCATGAACAAAGCAACATAAAAATATTTTTTAAAATAATGGAAATTTAAACAAGTGTCCAGCCTTATTAACATATCGTTAATCCTTTGCATGCTCAATTCTGTCATAAAGTTGGTGTATCTATATACCGACAGGAACTGCGACCAATAGAGGCCAACGATGACGCATATTATGGAGGATAATTTTCTTGCGAAATGGCAGGAATTGATGGGCGAATGGCAGAAGACCTCAAGTTTACTTGAAAAAGCCATCGCAACCTCCCGCCAGAACTCCGATACAAATACCAAGGACATTGAGAGTGAACAAAGTATAGCAAAATACAATTCACAATTAAGTGATCTGATTCAAAAGATAGATTCGCTCATTATTGTACGAAACATGCAAAGAAAGCCTGTTGGAGACGAAATTACAGTTGGAATTGTCAATTCTGAATCTTCAGTTCTCGACAAATCTAATGAAAAAACCATTGAATCCGAACGGCTCAAAGCAGCCGGGCGCACTGACAACCGTCGCTGAGGCCGACCGTCGGCAATCAATTGCATCGAACAAAAATGACATATATCGTTATTGCAGGAGAAAAAGGACGCGATTCAGGAGCAGATATCCGCTGATCGCCAAAAGTAATACTGAGACAAAATTCACATATCCACGCGTTATACTGTTATTTTTGTTATTTCCTGCAAATATTATTTGCCGAATTGCTATAATAGCTAATGCTGAAAGCAGGAAGTAAATGGCGGGAAAACCAGCCTTGTCGAGCTGCCCGGCACTGAGTGACAGCTTTCTCAATGTAATGATCACATTGACTATGGACCCGGATCCCGGTGCGGCCCCGGTATCGACATTAAACCGCTTGAACTCGCCACTGGCTTTCAGACCAGCATAGATATCCGTGATAACGACCGGATCGTATTTCTTTCCTTCGAGTGCCGGTATCAGATCGTCCAGATTATGCGGCAGATCACTCCCGACGAACTGAACCCGACCGAAGTGACCTTCCTGTCCTGCCTTCAATTCAATATGAAGGCCGGATAGATGCAAGGCACGATCCTTCTCACTGCTTATTGCCGTCACTTCAGGAAATGGGAGGGATGCACTCTTGATCGCCCAGACAAGGTCAGATTTCATTGCATCGATGTTGCTGCTCGCTGCCGGTTGACCCACATATTTTTTGACTATGGAGCGAAGCTCGTTGCGGAGTTTGCTGGTGGCCTCCAAGTCTAACCCGTTTATGGTAATCCAGCCCAGCCGGTATAATGGGCCTGGCCTCGGTATCAAGACAACCTCGGCGGACTTGCCGCCATCAAACCGGAGATCCACCTCTGCCTCGGCATAACCCATGCCCGCCAGCAGTTTTCCAAGCCTCTCCTGCTCCAGTGCTGATGGCTGCAGATCCGGGCCGATCAACTCTTTGACCTTTGAGCCAGGCAAACTTTCCAGCTGCGGCAGGTTGAGACTGCTTTGCAGCACTTGGCGTATTGTGCTGTCGGCCACTTGCGAAAGGTCAAGCATCGTCCGACCCCAGGCTGGATGACCGGATATAGCCTGACCGGCTATCAACAAGGTTATAGTCAAAAATACTCTTAGCAATTTACTTTAATTCCAGTTTTTGGACTGTGAAACCATTTATAACTTAATTTATACTAGTGCCAATTGAAGATAAAGCGGTATGATAATAGTTGACGATAAGGTAAATTTGCTTCACGACTTTCTCGTTAAATTGCTGCGGGTACCTAACTGTCAATTCGCAAATTCTATCCGGTTGCATAGAAAAAACCGATGGAGCAAGCGGATTAGTTGTCTTGATCGAAGCATTTTGCGGCTTTGAACGCGTAAAGAGACGACTATGCGGATTATCAGGCCCGCCATGTTTTGAATCGCTGTCAGAGCAGAAGGTTCACATTGATGCCAGACAAAAGTCTTGTCAAAGTCGTTTCACCTGCGCCAGAGGAACGCTGGCAGTGGATTTATGATACTGACAATAATGCGTTGCCGTCGCTATCCCCGGTTTGGGGCAAGGCGCTGGTGGAAAGCGGAACCCATAAGGACGCAAGCAGGCTCTATGAATTTTCCGACGGCACATCCGCAGTGATGCCTTTGTTTTCGAGGAACCTTCCCTTCGGGTCATATTTCCAACGGACATCTCCGCCGCAGGCCTGGGGATTTGGCGGGCTCGTGTCGGACACTGTCTTGACTGCAAAACACGTAAAGTCCGTTCTCGACGATCTCTCCACACTCCCGGTCGGTCAAATCAGCATCCGTCCCAACCCTCTTCAAGTTGAAATTTGGCGCGAGGCGGCGGAAGGCAACTGGTTGGCCATTCCACGGCGAGCGCATGTGCTTGATCTTGAGGGCGGCATCGAACATGTGCGCCTGAAATGCTTCAACAGCAGCGGACGCAGGCATTTGCGACAGGCGCAGAAGGCCAATATCGAAATTGCGAGCGGAAATTCGCCCTCGCTTGTTTCTGAATTCCACAGTCTGCTTTTGCTGTCCTTTGACCGATGGGCCCACCAGCAGGGCGAGCCATCCGCCCTTGCACGCTGGCGCGGTCTTCGCCGTGATCCCGAGTCCAAATTCCAGGCTTTGGCGCGAACAATCGGGAAAATGTTTCAGATCTGGATTGCACGGGTCAATGGAGAGCCGGCGGCAGCCATATTGGTCATTGGCGGTCACCAAGCCCATTATACAAGGGGGGCTATGAACAAGGATCTGGCCGGACCTGTCGCTGCAAATTACCTTTTGCATTCCCTGGCAATGGAAGACGCTTGCCGTCGCGGTTGCAGATATTACCATATGGGCGAGAGCGGGAACTCAAAGTCACTGTCTGATTTCAAGGAAAAGTTTGGTGCGGTGCCGGTAGATTACTTGGAGTTTCGTCACGAACGGCTTCCCATTTCCAGAACGGAAGCTTTGGCTCGCTCGCTCGTCAAGCGCATGGTCGGGATGAAAGGCGATTGAGGCATGGTAAAAGCTGGTATCAGGATTGCAAAAGCAGGAGTTTTGGCTTTGACCTTGGCAGTTTCATCTGCCGTCGGACTGGCTGCCGACGGTTCGGGCACTCCGGATCCCTATGGCGTGCCGGGCAAATGGGAAGTGGCTTTTGCCGATGAATTTGACGCCGATACATTGGATGGCGCCAGTTGGACGCGGTGTTATTGGTGGGACGACAATGGCTGCACCAACCTCTCCAACAAGGAGTTGCAATGGTATATGCCGGCCAACGTCGAATTGACAGACGGATATTTGCGCCTTCAGGCCAGGCCGGAGAGCGTTGTCGGCTACAAGGGCCAGATGTTTGAATATACTTCCGGCATGGTTACCACCGGCCGCGACTATGAAGATCGAAAAAAGAAAGATCGCTTTTCAACCCTGTACGGCTATTTTGAAGTGCGCGCCAAGATACCGGCCGGCAAAGGCCTGTGGCCGGCCTTCTGGCTGCTGCCGAGCACGCAGAAATCCAAGCCCGAGATCGATATCATGGAAACGCTCGGACATGAGCCGGGCATTTTGCAAATGCATGTCCATTTCAAGGACGCCAATGGCGATGATGCCAGCAAGGGCAGCAAGATCGAGGCGGACGACCTTTCCAAGGACTTCCACGTCTACGGGCTGGAATGGCAACAGGACGCCATAGTCTGGTATCTCGACGGTCAAGAGCAATGGCGGTTTACCGAAAAAGACAATATCTCCAGTGAGCCCATGTACATGCTGCTGAACCTTGCCGTGGGTGGAAACTGGCCCGGCGCCCCGGACAGCAACACTATTTTTCCTGCAAACTTCACGATTGACTATGTGCGGGTTTGGAAACGGACCGGGAAATGAAACCATCGACCACAACTTCGGGTCGCATCAGCGCGCTTGCCGAAACCAGGCGGCAGGCGCTTCCGGATTTGTGGGAACATATGAGATCAATGTTGAAGGATTCGCTGTTCAAGAACGGCCTTGCATTGATATCCAATGCCGCGCTGACTTCGATCCTCGGCTTTCTCTTCTGGGTTATCGCCGCCAGGCTCTATAGCAGCCAAGCGGTTGGCCTTGGCGCCGTGATGATTTCCACCATGCAGGTGCTGGCAAACCTGTCGCAACTCAATCTCGGCAATTTCCTCAACCGGTTCCTGCCTGCCTCCGGTTCAAGGGCGTCCCGCGTCATCCTGATGTCCTATGCCACAGGAATTGTTGCATCATTTCTCTTTGCCTCGACATTTGTTTTTCTCTCCGATTGGCTCTTTCCGCAAATCGGTTCCGTGCTTGACGAGCCGACAACCGCTGCTGCCTTCATCATTTCGGCAGTGGCATGGACGGTGTTCGCGCTTCAGGACAGCACCCTGTCAGGCCTTCGCCAGTCGGTCTGGGTGCCAATTGAAAACAGCATCTATGCGATTGTAAAACTTGGACTTCTGTTTGTCTTTGTAGGCACGAGCCTGCAGGCAATGGGCGTATTTGCCGCTTGGAACACCCCCATAATTGCCGTCATCATTGCTACCAACCTGCTGATATTCGTCAGATTGCTTCCCAAGGCCAACAAGAAGGCGGCGACGCTGGAAGTGCCGGGATTTCGTAAATTCACAGGACTGATGGGATGGGACTATCTCGGCACGGTCGCCATCATGTCAACCATCGGGATCGCGCCGTTGATGGTGCTGGAATTTGCCGGGCCCACGGCCACGGCGGGCTATCATATATGCTGGGCCATCACCTATTCACTTTATCTCATCAGCCGGTCGATGGGCATTTCCATGGTGGTGGAATGCTCAGTGCTGCCGGAGCGCGCGCGCGCCCTTGTGGCGGAAGCCATAATCTATTCAACCTTGCCGCTGGCCGGCATTGTCGCCGTGCTCGTGATTGGTGCGCCCTGGGTGCTCATGCTTTTCGGCCCGGCTTATGTTGAAGCCAATACCACCCTGCTGCGCCTGCTTGTGCTTTCCTCCGTTCCCTGGGGGCTTGTCACGCTTTATGTCGCGGTCGCACGGTCGCGCGGTCGGACACTGCCAATTGCCGTGATCCAGGCCAGTACGCTTGCCCTGGTTTTTGCGACCGGTTATGTCCTGCTGCCGAAATTCGGGGCCGTCGGCATGGCCGCAGCATGGTTGGTCACCCATCTCTCAGTGCTGTTCATGATTATCGCGTTCGAATTCTGGCGCAGCCCCGACAGGTTTGTGCTGACAATGGCGATGCTGGTTTCGTCCATGGCGCGCTTCATCAGTTCCTTCAAATCACGCTTTTTCAAACCATCAGCCGCAGTTTCACTGCCGGCCAAAGCCATGGAGGCCATGGAACAGCTGTCAGGCCAGATGCAAAAAAGGCTTGCGGTCGCCGCAACCGTTCCAGGTGTCAATGACAGTCCGACATTCCTGATCGCGACGCCGGGAGATGATGATCCTGCCGGCGTGTCCGGTTCTGTGCCTGTTGCCTTCATGAAATATGCTTCATCTCCTGAAGGCATGGATGCGCTCAGGCGGCACCATGCCGCCATGATCCGACTGACTGGCGTCGCAGGCTTGCAAGAGCTTCGGAGTGTTTTTCCCGATGTCCTGTCGTTCCAGATGGATAAAGACAGCGCATTCCTGATCCAGAGGGCTGTAGAGGGTGAAGACGGACGCATCTTCCTCAAGCAAAACGCAATTGACCGCAGCGGGTTGAAATCAGCCGCTGAAGTAATTGCAGCCATACACCAAGCTACGTCCACACCGACGGTGATCGACGAGCAGTGGATTTCTGACTGGATTGAGGGGCCGGTGCAAATACTCAAGACACCGGTCCGATCGCTGATGAAAGAGCCGGTTTGGCTGCGCGCGCTTGATCAATTCTGCGCTGAACAGCGCCTGTTCTGGAGCGGAAAACGCCTGCAACTGGGGCTGTATCACGGTGATTACAGCCCTGGCAATATCTTCTTCATGGCGCGAGACGGAGAACACGAAATCAAGGGTTCGCCAGAAACGCAAGTCGCCGGCATACTGGATTGGGACGGGGCAACATTTAGCGGTCCGCCGGGTCTGGATATCTGCCATCTGGCACTGACGACACGTGTCCTGGTGCGCTCTGAGGAACTTGGATTTGTGGTCCGCGACATCATGACCCAGAAATGCTGGGAACCTGGCGAACTGGATTGGATGATCCCGAAAAACGCCCTTGGCCAAGAGGCCGCCTGGATGGCAACTGATCCTCAGGCCGTTCGCGCCATTGTCGGGCTGGCTTGGCTCAATCATAGTGCCGGCAACCTGAGGAAGGGAAGACATTTTACAGCCAACCGCCTTTGGGCCTTCAACAATATTGAGTGGGTTCTCAGGGAATATGCAAAAACTGAATTGGAAAACTCCTGAAAGCTGATACGAATTTGTCAACAACGCCTTATACTTGGACGGAGCCTGCGACCCTGAATCTGCGGGAATTGCTGGCGCCGACGGCATTGCTTGTCATCGCCGCGCTGCTTTGTGTTGCCAGTATCCGGGATATCAATCCTGACGATATCGGCGAAATCGGCTTGATCTCGATCCTGCCGCCGACCGCATGGTTGGGTTTGATCGCCATTTCGACCGGCTTTTATCTCAGCTTGAGCACGCGTCTTCTAAAGACGCCCTTCGCGTTTCTTTTCCTGCTCGCCCTGGTATTTTTCCTGCACGCAATACCGGCTATATCCTATGGTACGCTTCGTTATTCCTGGGCCTGGAAGCACATCGGCATTGTGGATTACATCCAGCGTCATGGCGGCGTGGATCGCAGCGCACCGTTTCTGGCCGCCTATCACAACTGGCCGGGTTTCTTTGTGGCCAGCGCCTATCTCGCCGACCTCGCCGGATATAAGCCGTTGCAGATCGCCAATGTCGCCAAATATTTCCCCTACATCCTGAACACCTGCTACACCGTGGTCCTTTACGGGGTTTATAGCCGAATGACCCCGGACAAAAGACTGGTGTGGGTTTCCATCTGGCTGTTTCTGGTCGGAAATTGGGTCGGGCAGGATTATTACTCACCACAGGGCGTAAGCTTTCTTTTGTATCTGGCGCTGGTGGCCTTATGCATCGGACCGCTGGAAAATGATCCGGCATTGGCCGCCGAACCGAGCGGCAGGATGAAAAGCCTGGTCTACCGTTTCGTCAATCTTGCTTCACGCGGCTATCCGAAACGAGAGGGCCATGAAAGCCGATGGCGCAAGCGGGCCGCGGCTTTTGCCGTGTTGGTACTGGCGGTCAGCATTATCGGCACGCATCAGTTGACGCCAATCGTCATGATTGTGGTGCTGGGCGGTCTGGCCGCAATTGGCCGACTGGACTTCGGCTATGTCGTGTTTGCCGCTTTGGCGACAGCGATCTGGAATTTGTACTTTGCCGCCCCCTTTGTTGCCGATTCCATCGGCCAGGAAGTTGAATCCTTCGGTTCGGCGTTCGGGCATGCCACCGACAATCTGGTTGACATTGTCGAAGTCAGCAAAGGTCAGGCGATCGTTTCCATCGCCTCGCGGGGATTGACGGTGGCCGTGGCCTTTCTTGCGGTGATTGGCGGCATCAGGAGATTGATCGCAGGACACGTCGATGGACCGGCGGCAGTGCTGGCCCTCGGACCGGTCGCCATCCTTTTTGCCACCTCCTATGGCGGCGAAGTGATTTTCCGGATCTTCTTCTTCTCGCTTCCTTTCCTGGCCTTTTTTGCGGCCGCCGCTTTCTTTCCCGTCGCCAGGCCGGGCAATGCGCTCTTCCCTCGGTTGGCGGCCATAGTTGTCGGTTCGGCCCTGGTCCTTGCCTTCCTCCTCGCCAACAATGGCAAAGACCTGCAATACCGTTTTACCGATGATGAAACCAAAGCTGCCATCTGGCTCTATGATCACGCGCCGGCCAATACACTTTTGGTGGAAGGCGCACGCAATTATCCGTCGCAGTTCAAGAACTACGAAAACTTCACCTATTTGCCGCTGTCAAACGAGGACGCCGACACGCGCCGGAAAGTCGTGGCCGATCCGGCAGCCGTTATCGGTCGCTGGCTGGGCGATCCGAAATGGGACGCAGGCTATGTCATCATCACCAGGAGCCAGAAGGCTTACGTCTATTCGCAAGCCAAAATGGCAAAAGGCTCGCTGGACCATATCGAGCAGGCGCTCACGAAGTCGCCGCGGTTCAAGATTGTCTATGCGTCGCGCGACGCAATGATTTTCTCGCTCAATACCGCCGCCCCAAAGGGTAGCGAATGAAGGCCGGAACTGAACCGGTCGCGATATGTGACCGCGGAATTGCGCCCCCTGCCCGGTCGAAAAACCGACCCTCGCAAAACTGCAATTCTTCGGCAGTTTTGGCTGCGCTTTTGACGCGCCTTGGCCACTGCATTTCCTCTTGCCGCCATGAGATTTGAGTGACGTATTCTTTGGGTGTTCCTATATCGATTGATATGCGAGAGGAGATCGTTGAGCCAAACTGAAGTCAAGATGACAGTTGATTCAGTTACGAAGTTCCATTCTTCAACTCTACCGGAAGATTGCCGCCATTGCCGGCGATTGGGCGATGATTTTCGCGGCCATTGCTTTAAGCCCTGGACGGTTGCTGAACAGATCCGCAGGCTGAGGATGGCGGTCTAGCTTACCAGCTTGCACCTCTTCCACACCTCAGTCGCCTCGGCCATTCCCGATATCCGGACTTCCTGTTCGTTGAGCAGCCGCATTTCCACCGTGCTTCCTGCTCCTGGATCACTTCCCGGCACGACAAAGGAAAAGGTATGCCGGGTGTAATTGCCGCTCGTCTGGTTGCCTGACGGTGTAACGATATTGGGCCCGGAAATGGTCAAATGGCTCGGTTCCTTGGTGGAGCACCAATCTCCATCAATGGCGTCTGCCTTTGCAGCCGAGCCTGCCAATACAAAGATGCCAGCCAAAAATAATCTTATGAGATTTTTGCTTGTGATCATCATAGCCTCCGTGAGACGGACGTGATTGAGCATCAACGAAGCGGTCATGATATTTCAGGAAGGCCTGCTTGCCAATTGCCATCCGGTGTTTCATTGAATCTGCAGCATATGGCAAAGATCCATGCAAAGAATGTTGAAAATGTACAACACTCGGTTTGCCCCCTGAATGAAGCTTACCGCTCGCTTCAGATGGCAACGGCAATCACCGACACACAATCGCCTGCCTTGATCAGACCTGAAAAATGCCGGGCCACCAATATGCCGGCGCGGCGGGCGTGGATCGGCATTGGCGTTCCGCCGGTCCGCATCTTGGTGTGAATCAATGCCACGATTTGATCCTTGGCGATAGAATCGCCCAAATCAGCCAGAGGTTCCATGACGCCGCCGTCCTCCGCAAAGGAAAAGCAGGTGTCGTCGGGCATATCCAGCCACTGGGTAGGCCCTATCTGCGGTTCACCGGCGACAATTCCTACCTTTCGCAACACATTGGCCACGCCGCGTTTGGCAATGGCGCTCGTCCGTGCGGTCAAGGTCCCGCCGCCCCCAAGCTCCGTGGTCACGAATATCTTGCCCATCTGCTCGGCGGCAGTGTCATACATTCCGACAGCATCGATCTCCAGCATCTGCACTGAAAAAGGCGCCGAAAAGGCTTCAACCAGTTCAAAGGCCTGATTTTGCTTCGGCTTGTCCGGCAGGATATGGGCCGCACAAAACGGCAGGAAATCCAATGTCTTGCCGCCGGAGTGAAAGTCCAGAACAATATCGGCGCGCGGCAGAAGTTCGCGCTGGAAATAATCGGCAATTTTTTCAGTGACAGTCCCGTCCGGCTTGCCGGGAAAGCTGCGGTTCATGTTTCCGCGGTCGATCGGCGATGTTCTTGTGCCTGCCACAAAAGCGGGAAAATTCATTGCCGGGATGATGATGACCGTGCCGGTGACGTCTTGCTGCCGCAAGGTTCTGGCGAGATCGAAAAGCGCGATCGGGCCTTCATATTCGTCACCATGATTGCCGCCGGTCAGCAAGGCAGTGGGTCCCTTGCCGTTCTTGATGACCGCAATCGGTATCATCACCGATCCCCACGCGGAATCGTCCCGGCTATAGGGCAACCGCAGAAAGCCGTGCTGCGTGCCTTCCGCCTCAAAATTCACGGTCGGTGTAATGGGCGATGGACGCAGGTTTTGTTCCAGCATGGTCTCAGCCTTTGACAAACAGCTGGCGCGGCACATTCGCAAGGCACTCAACGCCGGTTTCAGTGATCAGGATGCTTTCCGTGATTTCCAGCCCCATAGTGTCGAGCCACAAGCCGGTCATGAAGTGGAACGTCATTCCCGGCCTCAGTTCGGTCCGGTCGCCGGGGCGCAGGCTCATGGTGCGTTCGCCCCAATCGGGTGGATAGGAAAGCCCGATCGGATAGCCGGTCCGGTTGTTCTTCTCGATGCCGTATTTCTTCAGAACCGCAAAGAAGCCATTGGCAATGTCTTCGCAGCTATTGCCCGGCTTGGCGAAAGCTAGACCGGCTTCCATCCCTTCCAAAGTCGCCTTTTCCGCATCAAGGAATTCCTGCGTCGGTTTGCCCAGAAACACGGTACGCGACAACGGGCAATGGTAGCGATTATAGCAACCGGAAATCTCGAAAAAGGTCCCCTCGCCGGCCTTCATCGGTCGGTCATCCCATGTCAGGTGCGGAGCGGAGGCTTCAACGCCGGAGGGAAGCAGCGGCACGATCGCCGGATAGTCGCCGCCAAGACCATCGACACCTCGTATTCCGGCGTCATAGATTTCGGCTACCAGATCACATTTGCGCATGCCGACCTCAACCTTGTCGAAGATGCGTTGATGCATGACTTCCACAATGCGGGCAGCATTGCGCATATATTGGATTTCGGTCTCGCTCTTGATCGCGCGCTGCCAGTTGACCAGAGCCGTGGCGTCGACAAACCGGGCATTTGGCAGATTTTTGCTCAGTGACCCGAAGGCGGCTGCGGTAAACCAGTAATTGTCCATTTCGACACCGATCCTCACCGTGTCGAAGCCGCGCTCTGTCAATATCTCGGACATATAATCCATCGGGTGACGCTCGGTGGATTGAACATAATGGTCAAGGTAGCCGATGATGTTGTCGTGACCCAGATAGGCCGTCAGCTTGGCGCCATTGGCATCCTGTCCACGGCCGAACCAAATCGGTTCACCGGTCGGCGGCACGATCACGGCCTGGTGCACATAGAAGGACCAGCCGTCATAACCGGTAAGCCAGGCCATGTTGGAAGGATCGCTGACAATCAGCAGATCGACACCGCCCTTTTCCATCGCATTGCGGGTTTTGGCCAGCCTTTCGGCATATTCCTGCCGGGTGAATTTCAGGTTTGGTTGGGTCATGCCGAATCCCTTCGCTGCATGCGTGTCTATTGTCTAACTTTCGAAATATGTGCCGGCACTGGTTGCCAGTGCCCTCTCAAAGGCCAAGGTGGCGATTGCCGTATCCTGAATGCCGGTGCCGGTCAGGTCGGCGATGGTAATCTGGCCATCCGCCTTCCTCCCGGCCTTGACCCCGGCAATGACTTGGCCGAGTTCGCCGAAATCGGCATCTTCCGCAAACAAACCTGCGGCTATGGAATGGTGAAGTTCCCCCAGCCTGCGGGTTTGCTTCAGACTGTCGCCGACATAGAGGTCGACCATTGCGAGCGCGCCAGGTTCGATTTCATTCTTGTGTTCCGCATCAGATCCCATG
Source organism: Rhizobiaceae bacterium (assembly GCA_041742335.1). Taxonomy (GTDB): domain Bacteria; phylum Pseudomonadota; class Alphaproteobacteria; order Rhizobiales; family Rhizobiaceae; genus Rhizobium_E. Next base: position 29,038 of record JBGSIT010000091.1, on the reverse strand, counting down.
GCGGTGACATGCTGGCCCGGTTCAAGCCACGCTGCCTTGATTATCGGGATATGCGAAGGCGTCGTGGTCACAATGATGTCGGAACCAGAAACGGCCGTTTGCGGATCGGCCTCGGCCCTGACGTCGATACCCAGAAGCTTTGACATTTCGGCCGCGAGGTCTGCCGCTTTTTTCGGGTCCCTCGCCCAGATCCTCGCCTCGGCGATATCGCGCACCAAGGTCAAAGCCTGCAACTGCAACCGCGCCTGCATGCCTGCCCCCATGATCGTGGCAACCCTGGCATCGGTTCGCGACAGATGGCGGGCTGCGACTGCGCCGGCCGCTGCCGTCCGCAAATCGGTCAGGTAACCATTGTCGAGCAGAAGCGCCTGAACGAGGCCGGTCCGACTGCTGAGCAGAACCATCATGCCGTTAGTGCTGGGCAACCCCAGTTTCGGATTATCGAAAAAGCCGGGACTGATCTTGATGGCGAAACTTTCCACGCCGGGAATATAGGCCGTCTTGACGTCGACCTCGCCGTTGAATTCCGGCACGTCCAACCTCATGATCGGTGGCATCGCCACGGCTTTGGTCGCCAGGCTGAGAAAGGCATTCTCGATGCAGTCGATCGCCGGCAGATCCAGTGTGATGACCTTGCGCAGATCTGCTTCCGTCAGGATGGCGATACTGTTCATGCACCACCTCCCGCCAGCGGATCGGCATCACCATTGATGACGCGGCGGTGGACGTCCATATCGACATTGCGACCTGAAAGCAGAACGACCACGGGACCTTCGCTTTGAACCTTGCCCGCCAGCAATGCGCCAATGCCGACTGCGCCGCCGCCCTCGATGATTTCGCGTTCATTCTCATAAGCGTGGCGCATGCCGGCTGCAATTTCCGCTTCCGTCAGCAGAATGGCGTCATCAACGTATGTCTGGCACATGGCCAAGGTCAGGTTATTGTCCAAACCGATGCCGCCGCCCAGTGAATCCGCCAGGCTCGGATATTCTTCCACCTGCACCGGTTTTCCGGCGTCAAGGCTGGCTCTCATGGCCGCGCCGCGATCCATGCTGATGCCGATGATCCTGATGTCCGGTCGCAGCGCCTTGATGGCAGCTGCAATTCCCGAGATCAGCCCGCCGCCCGACAAGGGCACCAATATTGTAGCCGCATCGGCCAGGTCTTCCAGGATTTCAAGTCCGATCGTGCCTTGACCGGCAATGATGTCGGGATGGTCAAACGGCGGCAGCATGACGAGGCCTTCAGTTTCAACCAGCCGGTCAACCTCTTCCTGCGCTTCGTCTTGCGACGTCCCGATGATCTTGACATTGGCGCCCAGTCTGCGGATTTCGCGGACCTTGTTGTCGGGAACCAGTCTTGAAAGGCAGATCGTTGCTACAGAACCTTCAGTCTTGGCGGCATGGGCCAGGGCCCGTCCGTGATTGCCGGTTGAGGCCGCGACCACGCCGCGGGCCTTCTCGGCCGCACTGAGACCAAGGACGGCATTGGTTGCCCCGCGAAGCTTGAAACTGCCAGTCGTCTGGTTATGTTCCAGTTTGAGATGGACCGGAACGCCGCATGTCTCCGTCAGGCTGGGTGAAAGCACCGTTGGCGTACGCACGACCTTGCCTTCAATCCGGCGTGCGGCGCTTCGTATATCCTCAAGCCGGACCAATGGGTGATGCATCGACATTATCTCTTCCCTGCCAGATCAAGGCACATCAGCCGGCCCAATTCCGGACGTGCGGCGTCATCACCGCACAGACGAAGGCAAAGCCAGGCCGTCGCCAGATTGCTGCTGACGACCGGTTTAGTGAGCGCAGCTTCTATCTCGGCAATCACACTGGCGGCCCGCAAGGCGGTGCAGGATATGAACAATGCGTCGGATTCCGGATGCATTGCCTCTTTGGCGAAAGCCACGATTTCATCCGTAGAGATCCGCGCCATTTCCCGGTCATCCATCATCCCCATGCAGGAAGTCTGGTTGACGGCAAATCCCTTGCTGGTGAAATAGGTCTGCACCGGAAGGCTGGTTTCTTCGCTGTAGGGTGTCAAAATGCTGATTTTGCGGGCGCCGAGACGGTTCAAGGCACGTACTGCAGCCGCAGTCGGCGTGATCACGGCGACACCGGGTTTTGCAAGCTGTATGGCCTTCTCGACAGCCTCGTCGCCGATTTCAACAGATGCCGATGTGCAGGAATAGACAATCGCGTCCAGTGGTTCGTCGGGCAGGATCAGTGCTGCCGCCGATGTCAGCGCCGGCTGCATGGCCAGCAGGTTTTCGGCCGTTACGGGATTTACGTAAGGAATGCGATTGACATAGATGCCGATTGCCGACCCGGCCACCATCCGTTGAAAGTCCACTTCGGTGGTGTGGTCTGTCGCCAGAATGACCAAGCCAATTCTCTTGGAAACCGGGCGATCATCCAGCCGCGGCGGTCGACCGGACAATCTGATGGACGGCGTTTCGGTCATGATCAGTTTTCCATCTTGGCGTAGCGGTTTTCCAACTGACGCAATCCAACCACCGAAATCAGGCTGGTAATCAGGAAAAACACGCCAACCAGGGTCATCGGTTCGATATAGCGGTAATTGGAATTGGCAATGCTTTTCGCCTGGTTCATCAATTCCAGCACTGTAATGGCTGAAAGAAGCGGCGTTTCCTTGAACATCGCAATCAGATAATTGGCCAGAGCCGGTATCATGGGCGGCAAGGCCTGCGGCAGGATCACATGGATCCAGGTTTGCCGTGTTGTGAGATTGGTCGCTTTGGCGGCTTCCCACTGGCCGCGCGCCACATTGTCGATGCCGCCGCGATAGACTTCAGCCGCATAGGTGCCATAGTGAAGTCCGAGCCCGATGACGCCCGCGACCAACGCAGGAAGCCGGATGCCGATATCGGGCAAGACGTAGAAAATGAAATAAAGCTGCACCAGAAGCGGTGTGCCGCGAATGAACTCGACCACGAAACCAACGGTTCTTGCGAACCATTTGACCCGCGAACGCCTGCCTATGGCGAAAAGCAGGCCAATGACGGCGGCAGCGGCGGACCCCAGGATCGTGGCCAGGATCGTGATCTTCAGCCCTTCAATCAGTGTTGGCATGATCTGCCAGACAAATGCCCAATCCCATTCCATTCGATCAGGTCCTTATTCCGTCGAGCCCGCGGGTAACGCGGCGCTCCAGATAACGCATGCCTTGGGAAATCAGCCAGGACAGGATGAAATAGAGAAACAGGATTGTGGCAAAGGGGATCAGCGTGCTGCCGGTCTGAGCCCGCACCACCTGCGCCTGGAATGTCATGTCGGAAAGCGAAATGAGAGAAACGACCGCTGTGCCTTTCAAGAGTTCGATGGCGTTGTTGCCGAAGGTTGGCAGCATCAGCGGCAGGGCCTGCGGCAGGATGATATGGCGCATTTGCTGGAAATGGGTGAAATTCAGCGCCTTGCAGGCTTCATATTGTTCACGCGGCACCGATTTGATCGCGCCCCGGACGACTTCCGCGCCATAGGCGCCGACATTCAAGCCCAGGGCCAATACGCCGGCCTGAAGCGAACTTAGCGAAATGCCGGCAAAGGGAAGGACAAAATAAACCCAGAACAATTGCACGAAAATCGACGTGCCCCGGAAAAATTCTATGTAAGTCGTCGCGATCGCTCGAATTGCGAAAAATCTCGACAATCGACCGAAACCGGCAAGAAATGCGGCAACCACCGCCAGAGCCGAACCCAGGATCGTCAATTGGATCGTGACCAAGGCGCCCTGCAAAATAAGGCCGATATATCCAGACCAATCAATCATCGAGCTATCGCCTCATGCCGTTGACGGTTGAAATCCCGGTCGCGCAAATCCTGTGCGCGACCGGATTGTTCGTGTTGAAACCTTACTTCGCCGCGCAGAGCTTTTCACGCGAAGTCGACATGGCGGCTGCCGCAGAGAAGCCGTAAGGCTCGATGATCTTGGCGAAATCGCCAGATTCCTTCATCTTGGCAAGCTCCACGTCAAATGCATCGCGGAGTGCGGTGTCTTCCTTGCGGAATGCTGCGCCATCACAATAGACCGGCGCGCCCACGACGGGAGCAACGGTTTCCAGATTGGGATCTTCTGCTTTGGCCAGGAGATCATTGATGGACAGGACCGGCAGCGAATAGACATCGATGCGACCGTCCTGCAGCATCTTGATGCCACTCTGGCCATCAGGAACGACAATCACGCGGTCGCGTGGAACACCGGCCTCAAGCGCCAGTTTTTCCTCGGTGCCGCCGCCCGGCGCGCCGATCTTGGCATCCGGATTGGCGGCGATATCAGCGTAGCTTTTCAGGCCAAGCGGATTGCCTTTCTTGAGCGCGAAAGCCTCGGCGTCGCAAAGGATCGGCTCGGAATAAGCCACAGCCGCGCAGCGCTCAGGCTTCATGAACAGGCCAGCGGTAATGGCATCATGGCGACCAGCCTGCAGGCCGGGAATCATGGCGCCATATTCGGAGATGGAGGCCGCGATATCCGCAACGCCGAGACGCTTGAAAATCTCGCGCGCCACATCGGGCGCCGCGCCCGATACCTTGCCGTCTGCTCCCACAGCGGTGAAAGGTGGTTCATTGGCAATGGCAATGCGCGCAAAACCCTGCTTTTTCAACTCGTCAAGCTTGTTGTCATCTGCCAATGCCGGCCCGCCGGCCATCAGAACGGTCAGAAGCGATGCACTCGCCGCCGCCATCAGAAAATGGGTGAATTTCATGTTGTTGAACTCCTCTGGTTGTTTTTCTGCTTATGTTTCAGGCATTGCCGGACCTGGCCCGGTCAGACGCGGTGCCCCGCCGCAATGATTTTTCTGAGGAACATCTGCGTTCGCTCCTGTTTGGGTGACGAAAAGATGTCATCAGGTTTGCCTTCCTCGACGATCTTGCCGCCGTCGAAGAAAAGCACCCGGTCGGCGAAATCATGAGCGAAGCCCATTTCGTGGGTCACCAGCAACATGGTCATGTCTGTTTCATCCGCCAGTCGCCGCATCACGGAAAGAACTTCTTCGACCAATTCCGGGTCCAGCGCGGATGTGACTTCGTCAAACAGCATGATTTTGGGCGACAGTGCCAAAGCGCGGGCAATTGCGACCCGCTGCTTCTGGCCGCCCGAAAGCTGCGATGGCATGGCATTGGCCTTGTCCGACAATCCGACCATGTCAAGCAATTCCATCGCTCGCTTTTCAGCAGCAGCCTTGGCAATGCCCTTTGTCAACATTGGCGCCAATGTAATATTGGCCATCACGCTCTTATGGGGGAAAAGGTTGAAATGCTGGAAGACCATGCCGATCTTTTCGCGCATTTTATGAAGGTGGGTCTCGTCGGCCTCAACTTCGACGCCATACTTTTTCATGTGATAAAGCTGTTCACCGTCAATTTCGATATGACCGCCGCTGATGTTTTCCAGCGTCATGAGGATACGCAGGATCGTTGTCTTGCCGGAGCCTGAAGGACCGATCAGGGCAAGTTTTTCGCCCGGTTGCACTTCGATGGACAGACCATCCAGGACAGTAAGTGCGCCAAATCTCTTGGTGATATTGTCTATTCTGATGATAGGCGAAGACATTCATGTCTCTCCTCTCGAGAGATGCTATGCCCTAACGATGATCGTCTTCTCAAATCATGTCAATTACCAAAATAATATCATGACAATATTTATAAAATCAGAGCTTTCTGACGCATTTCGCCTAAATTGCGAGCAACAAGGCTTCAGGATCGGCCAGCATCAGGGAGGCGATGACGCCAAGGCCGGTCTTCAGATCTTCTTCATTGGTAGAGCCAAGCGATATTCTTACGGCCGGGCGCCAATCATGATCAGTGGTCCGAAATGACGAACCCGGGGCAATGGCGACACCGCGCAAGCGGGCCTGGGCCACAAAGCCTTCCTCTGTATGGGCTCCCGTCAACGGCACCCAGACATGCAGGCTTTGCGGATGGGATTTATATGTCAGATCCTTCAGGCACTGCGAAGCTATTGCGTGTCGGCGCTGAAGCGCTTTCCTTTGCCAGACGACAAGATCCATGGCCGTGCCGTCGCCAACCCAACGTGTCGCGATCTCTGCTATGGAAGGTGTTGCAATCCAGTTGGAAACAAGGTGCCGGTTTGCGACAGCCGCCACGTATCGGTCCGGCGCCACCAGATAGCCGATCCTCAATCCGGGCACGACGATCTTCGTGAAACTGGTGATGTACAGCGTTCGTTCTGGCGCAATCGTGGCCAAAGGCGGCACGCGATCTGCCACCAGGGGCCCCAAAACATCGTTTTCTATGATGGCGATATTGTGCTTGCGCGCGACTGCGCAGAGGTCCTGGCGTCGCTGCGAACTCATCAGCGTAGCGGTCGGATTGATGACGGAAGGCTGCAGGAACACCGCCCTCACCTGTGCATTGCGGCAGGCTTCGTCCAGCAATTCCGGAATGAGGCCATCGTCATCAATCGCCAATCCTTCGACATGAATGCCGAGATAGCTGCAAAGCGGCAGCAATGTGTGATGGCTGATGGATTCCGCGACAATGGTCGAGCCGGGCGGCGCCACGCTCATCAGGGCGACCGTCATGGCGGATGTCGCGCCATTGGTCAGGTTGACGTTGAGGGGCGAGACGGAAAGGCCGCAAGTCGACAACCATTCCGCCGCGACCGCACGGTGACGCGGAAAGACCACATTGGGTCGGAATGAAAGCGCCGAACTGGCAGGCAGGTTCTCCGACAGCCATTTAAAGCCTTCGCGCATCCGGTCGAGATGTATTTGTTCGCAAACCGGCTTGAGGATGGACAAGTCAATCAGTTCGCCCAGGCGTTCCGGCAAATATGGCGGCTCCGGTTCGCTGGTCCTTGACTGCACATAAGTGCCCCGCCCGACCTCGCCGGCAATCATGCCGCGGCGGATCAACTCGTCATAGGCCCTGCTGACCGTCTGGACCGAAAGCTTCAGGTCGTCGGCCATTTTCCGGTGCGGCGGCAATTGCTCTCCGGATGCCAATTTGCCTTCCTGGATCGCCCGGGCTATCTGCTCGGCAAGCGAAAGATAGGCAGGCCGCTTTATCAGTTCCGGATCTGGTTGCCAATTTGTCATGATTTCACAGTGATTAAATTCATGCCAATTGACAATAAAAAAATGCACTCGCATTGTCCTAAATGACATTTTGTCCTGATTTGCCGAATATGACAGGGTTGCCATGAAGCTTGACGCCATCGATCTCAAGATACTGGACGCCATCCAGCGGGATGGACGCATCACCAAACTGGCGCTTGCCGAGAAAGCCGGCCTGTCGCCCACGCCCTGCTGGATGCGGCTGAGAAAATTGGAAAAAGCCGGCATCATCAGCGGCTATCATGCCCGTGTCGCCATCCGGCAACTCGCACCTGTGGCAAGCGTCTTGATGGAGGTGACTCTGGGTGCTCACCGCCAGGCGGACTTTGACAAATTCGAGCGGACCGTGGCCGCCATACCTGAGATTGTCGCTTGCTGGTCAGTCGGCGGCGGTGTCGATTATATCCTGAAAATCATGACGGCGGATATCGACACCTACCAACGCCTTGTCGACAGCCTTCTTGATCGCCATCTCGGCATCGACCGCTATTTTACCTACATCGTCACAAAAACCGTCAAGGAGGAAGTCGTTCTGCCGATTGCCGGCCTGCTCGCCGACGAACACTAGACAATCTCACTGATTGACGCTGAAAAACAGACAATCTCTCTGTTTGCCCGGCTTTCAAGAGACCATCTCTCGGCAACATCATGAAAGAATACCACCATATCCCGAAACAGGAGATTTTGGTCATGGCTGCAGTATTTGCCCGTTCCGCCGTAAAAAATGGATTCGATCGGTTGAAGGATCCCCATCTTCTTCGCACCCTTTCTTATGTAAATGGTCGCTGGGTCGCCGGAAATCAGGCCGCAGCCTTTGAAGTGACGGATCCGGCCTCGCAGGCAAGCCTTGCATGGGTGGCGTCGCTGGACAAGCAGCAGACATCCGCAGCCATTGATGCGGCAGTAAAGGCTTTCGACAATTGGCGGACGATGTTGCCGCAGCAACGCGGGCAGGTCTTGCGCCGTTGGCACGATCTGATCCTTGAAGCCCGTGAAGACCTTGCGCTGATCATGACGCTTGAGCAGGGCAAGCCGATTGCGGAATCACGTGGCGAGATTGATTATGCCGCTTCCTTCATTGAATGGTACGCCGAAGAAGGCAAAAGACTGAACACCGAGAGCGTGACCAGTCACTTGCCGGGGGCCGAGATGTTCGTGCGTCGGGAAGCGCTCGGCGTTGTGGGTATCGTGACGCCGTGGAATTTTCCAACCGCCATGATAACCCGCAAAGCGGCCGCAGCACTGGCTGCCGGTTGCACCATTGTCGCCCATCCTTCTTCCCAAACCCCGCTGTCCGCCTTGGCATTGGCTGAATTGGGTGAACGCGCAGGCCTGCCCGCGGGCGTTTTCAATGTCATAACCGGCGAGGCCAAGACCATCGTTGGCGAAATGTGCGCCGACAAACGTGTCCGCGCCATGAGTTTTACCGGCTCAACCGGGATTGGAAAGCTGATTGCGGCCCAATGCGCGCCGAGCATGAAGCGTCTGGTGATGGAACTTGGGGGTCACGCTCCGCTCATCGTCTTTGCCGATGCCGATATCGATCGCGCTGTTGATATCGCCATCAACGCCAAATTCGCCACGTCCGGCCAGGATTGCCTTGCGGCCAATCGAATCTACGTGCAGCGCCCGGTCCTTTCCGCATTTTCGGCGGCCTACGCTGCCAGAATTGCAAAGCTCAAAGTCGGTCACGGATTGACAGAGGGCAGTGAAATCGGGCCCTTGATGCATGAAAATGCTGTCTTGAAGCTGGAAGAGCAGGTTCAGGACGCGCTTGCCAAAGGCGCCAAATGCAGTGTGGGCGGCAAGCGTCACCATGCGGGGACATTGTTCTTTCAGCCGACTTTGCTGATTGACGTGCCGGACGACGCACTGATCATGCAGGAGGAAACCTTCGGTCCGGTCGCCGCAGTGACAGGATTTGATACCGAAGCCGAGGTCATTGCCCGCGCAAATGATACAGACTACGGGCTGGTCGCCTATGTTGTCACGCGTGACGGCGCAAGGCAGATGCGCATGAGCCGAGCCCTCGAATTCGGCATGGTCGCCATCAACCGGGTCAAGATCACCGGCAGCCCCATTCCCTTTGGCGGTTGGAAGCAATCCGGCCTGGGCCGCGAAGGTTCCCGCCACGGAATGGAGGCCTTCAGCGAACTGAAATATCTCTGCATCGACACCGCAGCGTAAGCCATGACTGACGCAGACACTTGTCCGGGATACCGGACGCATCGACCGAGAAGAAAGGGACTTTAGCCATGCTAGACAAATCCAATGAACTGACAGCCTGGGACCGCGATCACTTTTTCCATCCCTCCACCCATATGGGCATGCATGCGCGCGGTGAAACACCGACACGGGTTATCGCCGGCGGCGAAGGCGTTTATATTACCGATACCAATGGCAAAAAGAGCCTGGATGCCTTTGCCGGCCTTTATTGCGTCAATGTCGGCTACGGCCGCACAAAGATTTCAGACGCCATTGCCGAACAGGCAAGGAACCTTGCCTACTACCACGCATATGTCGGCCATGGCACCGAGGCCTCCATCACCTTGTCCAAGATGATCATTGACCGGGCGCCGGAAGGTATGAGCCGCGTCTATTTCGGCCTGTCGGGATCGGACGCTAACGAAACCAACATCAAGCTGATCTGGTATTACAACAACATATTGGGCCGCCCGGAGAAAAAGAAGATCATTTCACGCTGGCGCGGCTACCATGGCTCGGGCATCATGACAGGCAGCCTGACCGGGCTTGAACTGTTCCATAATGCATTCGACCTGCCCCGCGCGCCCATTTTGCACACAGAAGCCCCCTATTATTTTCGGCGTGCAGACCGTTCGATGTCGGAAGAACAGTTCTCCCAGCATTGCGCCGACAAGCTGGAGGAAATGATTCTTGCCGAAGGCCCGGACACAGTCGCCGCTTTCATCGGCGAGCCGATTTTGGGCACGGGCGGGCTGGTTCCGCCGCCTGCCGGTTACTGGGCCAAGATCCAGGCTGTTCTGGACAAATACGATATCCTGTTGGTTGCCGATGAAGTGGTCACCGGTTTTGGTCGCCTTGGCTCGATGTTCGGTTCAGACCACTACGGCATGAGACCGGATCTCATCACCATTGCCAAGGGTTTGACGTCAGCTTACGCGCCGCTATCTGGCGTCATCGTCGCCGACAAGGTCTGGAATGTGCTGGTCCAGGGCTCGGACAAGATGGGTGCGATCGGCCATGGCTGGACCTATTCCGCCCACCCGATCTGTGCGGCGGCAGGCGTTGCCAATCTGGAACTGATCGACGAAATGGGTCTGGTGGAAAATGCTGGCGCGACCGGAGCCTATTTCCGCGCGGAACTGAAAAAAGCAATCGGCGGCCACAAGCATGTCGGCGACCTGCGCGGCGAAGGCATGATGGCGGCAATCGAATTCGTCGAAGACCGCGATGACCGTGCCTTCTTCGATCCTTCGCGAAAGATAGGCCCGCAAATCGCAACAGCTTTGGTCGAGCGCGGCGTCATCGGGCGCGCCATGCCGCAAGGCGATATCCTCGGCTTCGCGCCGCCGCTTTGCCTGACGAAAGAAGAGGCGGACATCGTTGTAAGTGCGGCGGCGGATGCGATTGCGTCAGTCCTCGGATAATCAGTTTTGAAATGCCGCGCCTGCCCTTTGGCAGGCGCGGTTCATTTCAGAGCCTTTGCCGGACTGGCCTGCCCATCGAAAAAATCATAGGCCCAATCAAGAAAACTGCGAATTCTCGGCTGGCGCGCCAATGTGCGCCTGGCGACCATCCAGACTTCACCGACCGGCGGTACCAGTCCCGTTTCAACCGGAACCAGACCTGTCTGCGGACCGAGGATTGTGGAAGGCAGCAGAGCAATACCGAGGCCGCTTTCTGCCATGTCGCGCTGCGTCATCACGCTGCTGGCGCTAAACGCCACCGTTCCGCCAAGGTTGGCCAGCCATTGGAAAGCCTGCACCCTTGCCAGTGATCCTGAAGCATGAATGACCTTTTGGCCGCTCAGGCTGTTTGTGTCTTTATCAATTTGAGCATGCGCCAGGTAAGAGGGTGCGGCATAAAGCTTCCACTCAAGCACGCCGATCTTGCGACCGATCATGTCATCAGGCGCGGATTCCATAGGGCTGAACAGGACGTCGAAAGACCCTTCCGGCAGGTCAAACAGGTCATCATGCACCGCAAGGTCGCCGGTCAACCCGGTTTGAGCGGACCATGAGGAAAGCGCTGGCGCAACAAAACGGCTCGCCAGAACTTCACAACTGGCGACCTTGACCGGTACTGTCGCCGCCGTAATCCTGGCATTCGCCCCATCCAGCGTATCTTTCATCTTGAGTGCCGCTTCCAGCAGATCCAGACCGGTTTGGCTGGGTTCAAAACGTCCGTCTGCGCGGCGCAGGAACACCGGACGATTGACCGTTTTCTCTATTGCTTGCAACCGCCGCGAAATGGTGGATTGGTTGACGCCAAGCCGCCTTGCTGCGCCGGACAAGGTTGTCTCGCTGGCGATGGACATGATGACCTGAAGATCGCTCCAATCGGAAATCATCGGCTTTTCCCGGTTGCATAGGCCTATGCAGAATTGTGGATTGCAGGCTCCAAGTCAATTGGAGCATTAAGCCCTCACAAGCCAGCCAATCAGAGCCGCTTGAAAGGAGCAAAAATGAAATTTCAATTGGATCAATATCTTCAGAGAACAGGAATGAACCCGGCTGATGCCATCGCCGATCTTGCCGGGTTGCAAAAGTTGCAGCTTCTGCAGATGAAGGCTGTTGCGTTTGAAAATATTGACGTCCTGACAGGTCAGGTTCCATCCTTGAATGATGATGAAATATGGGACAAATTGCTGATCCAAAAGCGCGGGGGTTATTGTTTCGAACTGAACCACCTCTTCGGCCATGCACTCGATGCAATCGGGTTTCAATCCGTCTCCATTCTCGGGCGCGTCAGGATGGGCGCCAAGGTCGGAGGACCAAGAACCCATCATGCTTTTGTGGTCACCATCAATGGAACAGACTGGCTGGCCGACGCTGGCTTTGGCGGCCCTGCCCCCACTCTGCCCGTCAACCTTGACACTACGGAAATCCAGGACATTCGTGGCGAATTGTTCCGGATCGGCAAGGACGATGCCAGCGGTGAACAAGTCCTGGAGCGTAAGACGGCGGATGGCTGGTTTTCATTGTACGGATTTGACCGCGTACCGGTGATGCCGCCCGATATCCAAGCCGCCAATTTCCTTTGTGCCCGTTGGGATCAATCACCATTTCCGGTCCATTTGATGATGAACATTATTACCGAGGCCGGTCGCGTCAACCTGTTCAACAAACAGGGCAAGATAATCGGCAATCAAGGCCAGCAGGAACTTCTGCTGGGCAATATCGCGGAACTCGAATCTTTCCTGAAAGTTCATTTCCGCATTGAGATCGACAGTCAAACATTGCGGACCGTCTGGTCCCGTATAAACGCCGGTCAAACCGGCATGGCCGCCTGAAAACGGCTTGCTGCTTTATGAAATTCCGGTCCGGATGCTTCAATCCGGCCGGAACCTGCCTATCCCGCTAGTTTTCAACCCATGCGGATATGCCTTGCGCCGGAATGATCGCGCCACCCAGAACAAAGGCGCCTTTGCCCGGCGTCTTCCAATCCTCATTGCCATAGTTGAAAGCGAAGGTCAGATTGCCACGACGCCGCAATCTTATATGGTCGGGAAGTTTGCAGGTGGCGACGCCAGCTTCGGATGTGATCAACGCCAAGACCGATGAAAGCAGGTCGGCCTCCGGCCAGCCTGCGAGGTAAAAATGATTGTTGTTGCGCGTAAGCGCTGCACTGCCGTTTTCAAAACGCCCCAGAATTTCACCACTCGCCTCGACATATTCCTGCCAGCGGGCCACATCACCGCCAACTTTGCCTTTCACCGGCTTGACCAAACCGGGACGCAAGGAGGCAACCTGGGTGACGCGATTACCGGTCAATTCAGCCAAGGCGCCGGGAGGAAGATTTTCCGGAATATTGAAGTGTCGATCGCGCGAACCGGAGCGCGGACCATAAAGGATAAGGCAATCGGCTTCACCAAACGCCTTCAGAGCGGCATCGGAAACCTGCATCAAGCAAGGAACCACTGCCAGCTTGTATCCCTTGAGCGAAGCACCCGGTGCGACAAAATCGATATCGAGACCGAGTTTGCGCAATGCTTCATACAAACGGAAAGCCAGTTCCTGGTAGAGAAAATCATGGCCCTGTGGCTGAATGCGCGTGGCCCAATAGGTCTCATAATCGTAAACCATGGCCACTTCTGCCTGTGAGACAGGCGCAAGCGCGCCGATCTCGGCAATTTCCCGGCCTGCTACTTCCGCCTCCAGTCCGCCGACTGACAATTCATGGCTTTTGGGCAGGTTGAGACCCGCATGCATCTGCTCCTGGGCAAAATCGGCTTGCCGCCAGCGGAAATAGCTTACCACTTCCGCGCCGTGAGCGAGACCTTCCCAGGTCCACAGCCTGACCATTCCCGGCTTTGGAACCGGGTTCCAGGGCGCCCAGTTCACCGGTCCCGGTTGCTGCTCCATGATCCAGAAACGGCCTTTGCCGACGCCGCGATAGAGGTCATGATGAAACGGGGCAATATCCGGATGGGATGTTTCGGCCCAACGGTTGCGCTCGGCTTCCGAAAAAGGAAATTTTTCAACAAAGCCTATAGGATAGGAATCCCACGACGCCAGGTCCAGATTTTCAGCCAGTTTCCAATGATCGAAATCGCTGACAAATCCCATGAAATTATGAGTGATCCAGCGATCCGGAGAATGCTTCCGAATGATATCGCATTGCATCTTGTCATAAGCGGCGACTTGTTCTGAACTGAATTTCCAGAAATCCAGGCGCGCTGCCGGATTGACCTCTGTTACCGTAAAGTTAGGTAACGTAACGTCATTGAAGCTCTGGAACTCGAATGACCAGAAGACCGCGCCCCACGCTTCGTTGAGTTGGTCGATCGATTGATAACGCAATCGCAGCCAGCGGCGGAATGCCTTGAGGTCTTCCGGGCCCCATGAAGTGGCGGTATCATGGCAGGCATATTCATTGTCGGTCTGCCAACCCGTCAATCCGCGGTGTTGGCCGTATCTTTCAGCCAGAATTTCGACGATGCGAGATGATTCCTGCCACCAGATTTCCGAGGAAAAACTGTAGTGCCGTCGCGAACCAAAGCCACGTACCCGCCCCTGTTCGTCAACCGGCGCAATGGAAGGATGCTCGTCCATTAGCCATTTCGGCGGTGTTGCCGTCGGCGTGCCGAGAACGACCTTCAAACCTGCATCGGCAAGAACGTCCATTGCCCTGTCCAGCCAGCCGAATTCGAATTGACCGCGCACAGGCTCAAGCTTCGACCAGGCGAATTCGCCAATGCGGACAAAGGAAATGCCCATCTCGCGCATCCGGCGGGCGTCTTCAGCCCACCATTTCTCGGGCCAGTGTTCCGGGTAGTAGCAAACGCCCAACATTACTTGGTCAAGTCCCCATTGATGATGGCCCTGCCGTCGGCGTCAAAGAGATGGCATGCAGCGGCCGGCAATTTCATCGCATAGTCCTCGCCGGCCTTGCCCGGTGCCAGACCATCGGCCTTGACGGAAATCTGGCTGCCATCCGCCAGGCGCACATAGAACATGGTTTCCGAACCCAGATGCTCCGCCAGTTCGATCTTGCCCGACAGGATTGCCTCACCGCCCTTGACGGTATTGATGTGCTCCGGGCGAATCCCCAGCGTCACCGGCTGGTGATGTGCAATTTTCGCCCCGTTGCCCTGCAACGTCAGGATCGTGCCACCGGGCAATGTCACCTTGACATTGCCATCGACGGACTCCGCTTCGGCCTTAAGGAAATTCATTTTTGGCGATCCAATAAAGCCGGCCACAAACAGGTTGTTGGGCCGATGATACAGTTCAAGCGGAGAACCAACTTGCTCGATCAGACCTGCGCTCAGCACCACGATTTTATCGGCCATGGTCATGGCTTCCACCTGGTCGTGGGTGACGTAGATCATTGTCGAACCCAGATCCTGGTGCAACTTGCTGATTTCCGTCCGCATCTGCACGCGCAAAGATGCATCGAGGTTGGAAAGCGGTTCGTCAAACAGGAAGACCTTTGGGTTGCGGACAATCGCGCGGCCGATGGCGACACGCTGGCGCTGGCCGCCCGAAAGCTGCGACGGCTTGCGGTCCAGCAACGGCTCCAGTTGCAGCATGGCGGCGGCATGGTCGATCCGCTTGGCGATGTCGGCCTTCGCATGGCCTGTCATGCGCAGCCCGAAGCCGACATTTTCCCTGACCGTCATATGCGGATAAAGCGCATAGGACTGAAACACCATGGCGACGCCGCGTTCCGCCGGTCCAACCTTTGTCATGTCTTCGCCGCCGATTTTCAATTCACCGGAGGTGATGTCCTCAAGGCCGGCGATCATCCGCAACAACGTGGATTTGCCGCAGCCGGAAGGCCCGACAAAGACGCAGAACTCCCCGTTTTCAACGTCCAGGTCGATACCCTTGATCACGCCGACCTTGCCGAAGCTCTTGGTTACCTTGCGAAGTCTCACGTCGCCCATTGATCTATTCCCCCGCCACTTTTTCAAATTCGACAAGCATGCCGCTTTCAGGCCTCAGCATCGGCAGCGGCAATCCCGATTGTGTCAATGTTTCAGCGCTGAAAGACAATTGGCCTGACAGCAGTTTTTCCTGACCTTGCGATATCCGTATAAAGTCCGGTTTTGCAGGATGAACGGCAGCCATGCGCCATCTACCTTCAATCTTGCCATCCAGCGGCAAGCGCAACGGCTCAGGTTGTTCACCGATCATCAACGGACCCTGGATCACAAAAGCCGCAATCCTGTCCGGGCTGCTTGCACCCCAGAGATAGCGGCCATCAACCGGCTCGCCGCAAAATTGTGCGCCTGGCGCATGCAGGATTGGCCGCAATCTTTTGTGCACGTCAATGAAATGCGCAAGTTCTTCACGTTCTTGGGCAGTCAGTGTCAGCGGGTTCAGCTCCACCCCGAAATGATAGGCCATCGCCACCAAGGCCCGGAAAGACATCGACAATAACCGGTTGGTCTGGTGATTGGGGGAAGCCGAAACATGCGCGCCCAACAATTCCGGAGGCAGAAACATCGATGCGCCACGCTGGATTTCCAGCCTTTCAAAGGCATCGGTGCAATCTGACGTCCAGACGCGTTGGGTATGGCGAAGCACGCCGTAATCCACCCGACCGCCGCCGGAAGCGCAGCTTTCAATCTCCACATCGGGAAAGGCCGCCCTGACACGCGCCATCAATTCATAGACCGCGCGGGTCTGGGCCGATGTCATGGCGCGCCCCGCCTGGCCGCCTGCATGGGTCAGATCGCGGTTCATGTCCCATTTGACATAGGAAATCGCGTGAGCCGACAGCACTTCGCTCATATGGGCAAACAGATAGTCGGCGACTTCGGGCCTGCTCAGGTCGAGGACGAGCTGGTTGCGGGAAAGCAGCAATGGCCGGCCCTCGACCTGCAGCACCCAATCGGGATGTGCACGGAAGAGATCCGACTGGGGATTGACCATTTCCGGCTCGTACCAGATGCCGAACTCCATGCCCAATCCGGTGACATGGTCGATCAATGGCTTCAGTCCGTCAGGATATTTGCGCTGGTCTATCGACCAGTCGCCAAGGCTTGTCGTGTCGTCGTCGCGCTTGCCGAACCAGCCGTCGTCAAGCACGAAGCGCTCGATGCCGATCGCTGCGGCCTCATTGGCCTGGGCTTTCAGCGAATCCATCCGGTGATCGAAATAATTGCCTTCCCAGGTATTGAGAGTCACCGGACGCGGTCGCATCTTGCCGCCTGGCCAGGTGATCAGTTCATCACGCACAAAGTCATGAAACGCAGCCACATCCGGCCCCGTATAAGCGACCGGGCTGACATAGGTCTCACCCTGTGCCAATTGCATTTCCCCAGGCTCGAACAATTCACCCATATGCAGCAATCGCCTGCCGTCATCCAGCCTGTCTATGGCGATAAGGTGGTTGCCGCTCCAGCCAAGGTGGAAGCCCAGTTGCTCGCTGCCGGATTCGACAAACAGCATCGGATAGCGGTCATGCGACGTCCGACCGCGACGGCTCTCCTGAATCCAGAGACCCTGATCCAGCCGGGATCGGCGGGTCTGGAATTCCCTGCCCCACATCCCTGTGAAGCCGGTCAACTCAGTCTGGCCGGACCCCAGCAGAAAACTCGCCGCCATGCAGCGGTCCAGGCAATAGGCTTCATTTCCAACGTTCTTGAGCGCGGTGCTCATTGCAATCAGGCCCGAAGTGTTGGTCCGGATGGTGATGGCAATATCGATTTTGGCGACTCTGTCACTGGCCGAAAGCGTTGTGACCTGTCCTTTTGTCTGTACGTTCCACCCCGCGAACTCCAAAATGAAATCGCGACCCGAACGGTGACCGGCGATGGCAGGCCATCCGAAAAACCCCATGCCGCCGGTAGGGCAAAGTATGGCGGAAGGAACGGCCTCGTCCATGCCGTTGATCCGGCCGGCGCGTTTTACCTCCGGCCAGAATTCCGGCACATTGCCGCTCCTGCCACAGGCCAGGATCTCGGGCATGCCGCGTGCGGGCAATCCCAGCGCCAAGGTCAGGCGGCCAGACGAAATGACAACATTGCCGATCATCCTTTGGTCGCTCCTAGCGTCAGGCCGGCAATGAAGTGACGCTGCATCAGGAAGAACATGGCAACCGGCGGCAGTGCGGCAACAATCGAGGCGGCGGCGATCAATTCCCAGGCGACCTTCCACTGGCCCTTCAACTCGTTCATGCCAGCAGTAACCGGCCTGATGTCAGCCGACTGCGCCATGATCGTGGCCCAGAAATAATCATTCCAGATGAAGGTGAATATCAGCACGGAGAGCGCCGCAATTGCAGGCCGCATCAGCGGCATGACGATATAGAGGAATATTTTCCACTCCGATACGCCTTCCACCCGCGCGCTTTCAATCAGCGCGAATGGCAAGCCCTTGATGAAGTTGCGCATGAAAAGCGTGCAAAAGCCGGTCTGGAAGGCGACATGGAACATGATCAGCCCCATCATCGTGTTGTACATGCCGAGATTGACGGTCAGGTTACGAACCGGGATCGCCAGGATCTGGAACGGAACGAAGTTTCCGGCCACGAACATGAAGAAAACCAACAGGTTGCCGTTGAATTTATAGACTGCCAACGCATAGCCGGTCAGGCAGGATAGTGCCACGGCGCCGATCACGGTGGGAATTGTCACCCGGAACGAATTGAGGATGTAGTAGCCGATATTGCTGTTTTCGAAGACGGCCGTGTAGTTTTCCCAAAAGGCAAAACCGGAAGGCATGCCGAAGTAATTTCCCGATGCAAGGTCGGAAGCCGGACGGATTGAGGTCACGGCAATGCCGATCAGGGGAAGCAGCCAGATGATCAGAACAACCGGCAAAAGCCATCTATAGGCGCGCTGCACCCAGGGGCTTGTTCGCTGAATGGGAGTTGGAAACATCAGGCGTTCCTCTCTTGGCTCAGCATGCGGACAATGAAGATGGTGATGAACACCAGCATAATGGCAAACAGCACCACGGCGATGGCCGCGCCATAACCCATGGCGACCCCGTATTCCGACAGGGCCTGCTCATACATGAAGTAAGACAGCACCCGGCTTGACCCGTATGGACCGCCGACAGTCATGATGGAAACCAGATCGAAGGACCGCAGCGCGCCGATGACAGTCACCACCATGGCGATGAAGGTAGCCGGGCGCAGTTGCGGAATGATGATGTACCAGAGCATTGACCAGCCCTTGGCATTGTCCATGCGCGCCGCCTCCACTTGTTCGGCATTGATATTGTTGAGCCCCGTCAGATAGAGGATCATGCAATAGGCAATCTGCGGCCAGAGGCCGGCGGCAATGATGCCGTAGGTCGCAAAGCGATCATCGGCAAGGATGGCGACTTCTGTTCCGGTGAAGAACTTGATGATTTGCGGCAGAAGGCCGAAATCCGGAGCGTAAAACCAGGTGAAAATCAAGCCGACGACGACCTGGCTGATCACAAAAGGAAAGAAGAACAATGACTTGTAGAGACGGATGCCGGTAACGGTCTGGTTGAGCAGCAGCGCAACGGCAAGACCTGCGGGAATGGCCAGAAGATAGAGAACGAGCCAGATGATATTGTTTTTCAGGGACGTATAGAAGGAATCGTCGTCGAGCAGATCAATATAATTGCCGACGCCAACCCAGGTCTTGGGCCCCAACCCGTCCCATTCATAAAAGCTGATCCATATCGATTGAAAAATCGGCATGATCACATAGACGAGAAACATGATCATTCCAGGCGCCAGGAACAGCCATGGCGCCAATGCCTTTTGATGACGTTTCAGGAATCCAGCCGGTGCCGTGGTCGCCATTGCAAAGCCCCCATCAGGTTACAAAAGTAAACAGCAGAATATGGATGTGGCCGGGCCCGCTTTCATTGCAAGCAGGCCCGGTTGTCAGTTCCGGTTTGTTATTTGTAGACTTTCTGGCGAATTTTTTCGAGGCGATCGAGGATGGCGTCGATGCGCTCCGGCTTGGCCATGAACTCCTGGAAGCCTTCCATGCCGGCCTTTGCCATGTCGGCAGGCGCGTCACGGTCGAAGAACTGCGCGAGAGCATAGGCGCTCGAAAGCTCCTCGAAGCCGGCTTTCAGAAATGGATCATCGGCAGCCGTCGCTTCATTGTTGACCGGCAATTGACCAAGGGTGGCATTCATTTTGGTCTGGACTTCAGCCGTAGCCACATAGGCCAGGAATTTTCTGGCGTCTTCCTTGTTCTTGGCGCCCGACGGAATATGGAAAGTATCGGTCGGCGCTTCTTCGGCGCGCGGGATACCGGCAGTGATCTCCGGGAAAACCATGAAGCCGAGCGTGTCGTTGGTCATGCCGCCGCTCTTGAACGTGTCAACGGCGAAATTGCCCATGACATAGTTGGCGGCCTTGCCCTGCGACAGCAGCGCTGCAGCGTCCTGCCAGTCAATGGCGGCTGCATTTTTGGTGATGTAAGGCGTGATCTTGGCCCAGTTGGCGAATGTCGCCTTGACCTTGTCATCCGTCCACGCAACCTTGCCTGCAGTCAGGTCCATATGGAACTCATAGCCGTTGGTGCGCATGTTGATATAATCGAAAATCCCGGCTCCAGGCCACAGGGCCTTGGTGCCTGTGGTCAGGCAATCGATGCCTGCGGCATTGAACTTTTCGCAATTGGCGACGAATTCGTCCCAGTTCTTGGGCTCGGTTACGCCAACCTGCTTGTAGACATCCTTGTTGTAGTAGATGCCCCACTGATAATATGTGTAGGGAATGCCCCACTTCTTGCCATCAATGGTCATCGAAGCAGCGGCTGATTTCAGCTTGTCGTCCAGGCCGTTTGCTTCCCATATATCTGACACGTCTTCAAAAAGACCGGCGGTGACGAAGGGGGCCATGCGGTTGCCGGCATACCAAAGGGCGACATCAGGCGCATCGGCGGTCAGGAAGTTGCGGATCGCGGATTTGTAGCCTTCGTGGTCGAAATTGTTCCACTTGATGGTGATGTCCGGATTGGCGGCCTGGAAATCAGCAATCAACTGTTCCATGGCCTTCTTTGGCGCCGGATCGGTAGTGTCGGAATTGAAAACGATTTCGCCGGCAAAAGCGGTTGAAGACAGCAGTACGGAACCGAGCGCAAGCCCGGAGAGACTTTTCAATAGGGTCATGTTTTCCTCCCAATGACCAAGTACAATAACGTACCCATCGTCATGCTCCAGATGTGAGGCTCCAATCCCCTTCCTGTTGCATGAATGCGTTGACCTTCATCCAAAAAGCCGTAAACTTCTACCACTATTGGCAGACTAATTTCCGGTATCCTAAGATCAGGTTTCAAATGAAAAAGCGACCGGACATATACGGCGTGGATGAATCCGTTCCCGCCCATCCCGATGTTTCCCTGGGCCATCCGCTCGTCATTTTCGGCGATCACAGGTTCTGCGCCGGCGCTTCCATCGAAGTGCACCGCATGCCCGGCCCGCATATGCACAGCCAGATTGAGTTGAACTTCATTTTGGAAGGCGAAATGACCTATTGGTTCGACGGGCGGGAATTGACGGTTTCCGATGGGCGGCTTTGCCTGTTTTGGGGCATGATTCCGCATCAGGTGATCAATGTCAGGGAACCCACCCGTTTTGTCTGCCTCTATATTCCCATGTCGGTTTTCATTGGTCTTCCCAGTCTGAGCCGTTTTCGCGATGCGGTGTTTCGCGGCGCAATGATCGAGGCGCTCAACATCCAGCCATTTGACCGTGACATATTCCTGCGTTGGCGCGAGGAACTCCTGTCTGGCGAAAAGGAAGTGGAACAAATCGTCCGCGAAGAACTGACCGCAAGAGTTCGTCGGCTTGACCGCGAAGGCTGGCGCGACTTGAGAGCGGAAGGGATTGCAGGGACAGAAGATGAGCATCATGACAGCCAGCGCATCATTCATGTCGAACGCATGTCGCGCTATATCGGCGAGCACGGGCTTGAAGCAATTTCGATTAACGACGTGGCGGCCCATGCCGGATTGCACCCCAATTACGCCATGACCATATTCAAGCGCGCCATGGGCATAACCATCAACCAGTCCATTACCCGCCATCGCCTTGATACCGCGCAATCGCTGCTCATCTCGACCGACATGCCGGTCACCAGCATAGCATTTGAAGCAGGTTTCGGTTCACTGTCCCGGTTCTACGAAGCATTCCAGAACCGGTTTGGCACCAAGCCGGGCATGTTTCGACGCCGTCTCGCCAGGCCCTCCGGTGTTCTGACCATCATTGAGCGTCAATGATCAGACTTGCATTGTTTCAAAGTGCTGCAACGACCCTTCATCCCATCTTGCTTTTCAGCGGATTTTGGCTGCAATTGAGCGCCAGTTCGCTGCTTCACATTCTTTATTTGGATAGGTGACATTCGGTCTATCTATTTGCAAACCGGACACAAGTCGGCAATCCTGCCGGAAAGTGACGGCATGGCAAGATAGCATTGCCAAGCCCGGAAAACGGGTTGGGAGCGGCCAGCAGTGTCCAACATTTCGCAGAACTTTCCGGATTTCGGCCTGACGCCAGAAGAACGGCGTCAGGCCGTGCTCGGCCACTATTTTGAGTTTCCCGGAATGGACGGCGATGGCGGTGAATTGTGGTGCTATACGCGATCCTATTCCTATGCTGCCGGTGACATTGTCGAACTCCAAATCAGTTCAACGGCCAGCAGTTGCAACATCGTCATCGCAAGGGATGGCGCGCAATTACAGCGAGTCTTCAAGACCGGGCAGATCGCCACGACCTGGCAGGAAAGCCCGGACCAATGCTCCGTCACAGGCTGTGGCTGGCAGGCGACGACCTCGTTTAAAATCGGCGAAGACTGGCCTTCGGGAGCCTACCGCATCACATTGACGGCCGAAGGTCGCAATGGAAATCGGATCTCCAGCCAGCATTTGTTCATTGTCAGGCCGGAGATCGGCCGGAGGCCGGGCCGCATTCTGCAAATAGCGGCAACCGGCACATGGACAGCCTATAATACCTGGGGCGGGTCCAACCACTATCAGGGCATTACCGGCCCTGGCCGCGATCAATACGCCACCACAGTCTCCATCGAGCGGCCTTTTTGCAGGGGTTTTGTCAGCCTGCCGGCCGATGCGCCGCGCGTGCCGCTGGAAATAACAACGCCGCCCGGAATGGCCGCCCGCTATCCGCATATGGAATGGGCATTTGCCAATGGCTATTCCAAGAAATATGCGTCTTCCGGCTGGGCCAGCTATGACAGCCACTTCTTCCGTTGGGCCGAACGCTCCGGCTATCAGGTTGATCTCGCCACCCAGCATCAGTTGCACTATGAGCCGGACCTTCTTTCCGGCTATGACTGCGTCGTCTTTGTCGGCCATGACGAATACTGGACCTGGGAAATGCGGGACGCTGTCGACACTTACGTCGAAGCCGGCGGCAAGGCGGCGCGCTTTGCCGGCAATTTCATGTGGCAGACGCGGCTGGAAGACGATGGCCAACGTCAGACTTGCTACAAATATCGCGCTCGCGCCGAAGATCCGGCCTATAAGGACGGCACTGTGCAGCGCGCGACAAACAGCTGGGAAGCACCTGAAATCGGCAGGCCCGGCGCGCAGACATTCGGGCTGAACGCCACCTCGGGCCTTTATGCAGGCTGGGGCGGCTGTGCGCCGCGCGGCGTTCGCGGTTTTCCCGTCTATCGACCCGGGCATTGGGCCTTTGCCGGCACCGGACTTTACTACGGCGACCTGCTGGGCGCAGACAGCCACATCTTCGGCTATGAGGTCGACGGATTGGCCTATGTCATCAAGAACGGACTGCCGGAACCGACTGGCGAAGGCGATCCGCCGGATGGTCTGCAGATCCTTGCTCTGGGCATGTCGTCCCTGATCGAGGAGAGCGCCGATATCCCCTCTGACGAACAGTTTCTCACCGATGAGGATGCCCGCTTCGTGGCCAGAACCCTGGCCGGCGATGACGAGCCTTCAACGCTGGAAAAATACAAGCGCGGCGCGGGCATGATCGTCAATTATCCAAAAGGCAAGGGTGAAGTCTTTCACGCCGGAAGTTGCGAATGGGTCGCCGGCCTGTTGCGCAAGGATCCGATGGTGGAAAAAGTCACCGCCAATGTTCTCGACCACTATCTGAAATCATGAAGAAGGCACCCAGCAGCAAATGACCGAGCAGGCCTCAACCGCATCACGTCCACCCTCGCATCTGTTCTACCAGACACGCCTGCGACGTCCGATGGTCGATCGGGCAGAGGGCATCTACCTCTATGATCAATCCGGAAAACAGGTCATTGACGGATCCAGCGGAGCCATGGTGGTCAATATCGGCCATTCCAACCCCAATGTCATTGCCGCGATGAAAGCGCAGATGGACAAGGTGACCTTTGCCTATCGGCTTCACTTTGAAAATGAGCCTGCCGAAGAACTGGCGCGGCGCGCTGTCGGCTACATGCCCGAAGGCATGGACAAGGTTTTCTTTGTGTCGGGCGGTTCAGAAGCCGTTGAATCCTGCCTTAAAATGGCCCGGCAATATGCCGTTGCCATCGGCCAGCCCAAAAGATGGAAGGTGGTTTCCCGCTTTCCGTCCTACCACGGCGCGACATTGGGCGCGTTGGCCGTTACCGGCTATGCGGCTCTGACCGACCCCTTCGAGCCGATGATGCAAAAAATGCCGAAGATCCCTGCCCCGACGGCCTATCTTGATCGCGATAACCTCTCGATGGAAGCGCGCGGAATCAAATATGCCGACATGCTGGAAGAGACCATTCTGGCAGAAGGGCCGGAAAGCGTTCTGGCCTTCATCATGGAGCCGATCGGCGGCGCTTCGACTGGCGCGCTGGTGGCGCCTGACAGCTATTATCCCCGCATCCGCGAGATTTGCGACCAGTACGGCATTCTTCTGATCCACGACGAAGTGATGAGCGGCGCAGGCCGCACCGGACGGTTTCTGGGCGGCGACCACTGGAATTGCACGCCGGACCTGATCGCAATGTCAAAAGGCTTTGGCGCCGGCTACAGCCCCCTGGGTGCAATGATTGCCCATAACAAGCTGGTTCAACCAGTGCTCGACAAGGGCGGCTTCATGCATGGCTATACCTATGCCGGCAATCCGCTTGCCTGTGCCGCCGGATTGGCGGTGCTTGACGAGATTGAGCGCCAGGACCTCGTGGCCAATGCCGCCGCCATGGGCGAATTGCTGAAGAGCGAATTGCTCACACTGGCGAAAAGATTTCCCTTCATCGGCGACGTGCGCGGCAAGGGTTTGCTGCTTGCAGCCGAAATGGTGTCCGATCCCGAGACCATGACGCCTTTGCCAAAACATCTCAATGCCTTTCAGCGGGTGGTCGACATTGCCTATGACAAGGGCCTGATCATCTATTCCCGCCGCACCCGCGGCGGCACCGAAGGCGACCATTTTCTGGTCTGCCCGCCAATGATCATCACGGCTGCCCAGGTCGGCGATATCATTTCAATCCTTTCAGACAGCTTGCAGGAACTGGCGGATGAACTGCATTTGCCGGTCAATGGATAGGTCATGACAAAAAACAAAGTCATTATTACATGTGCAGTCACCGGTTCGGTGCATACGCCGAGCATGAGCCCCTATTTGCCGGTGACGCCCGACGACATAGCCGCCCAGGCCATTGAAGCGGCCGAGGCCGGCGCCTCGATCCTGCATTTGCATGCACGCGACCCGTCAGACGGACGACCCAGCGCCGATCCGGACGTCTTCATGCAATTTCTGCCCCGCATCAAGCAATCCACCGATGCCGTCATCAACATTTCGACCGGCGGCAGTTCGCTGATGACGCTGGATGATCGGCTGGCGGCGGCGGTGCGGACGGAACCTGAAATGTGCTCGCTGAACATGGGCTCGATGAATTTCGGGATATTTCCCCTCGCCAAATCGAAAACCGAATGGCTGCACGAATGGGAACCCAAACTTCTGGAGGCGACGCGCGGAACCATTTTCAAGAATACCTTCGCCGATATTGAAGACGTGTTGAAGCGGTTGGGAGAAGGCTGCGGCACCCGGTTTGAGTTTGAATGCTACGATGTCGGCCATCTCTACACGCTGGCCCATTTCCGGGATCGCGGCCTGGCGACCGGCACGCTTTTCATCCAGTTCGTTCTCGGCATACTTGGAGGCATCGGCGCTGACCCGGAAAACCTGATGCATATGAAGCGGATTGCCGACAAGCTGTTCGGCAATGATTACCGCTTCTCGGTGCTCGCCGCAGGTCGCCAACAAATGCCGTTGATTACCATGGGTGCCGCCATGAAAGGCAATGTCAGGGTCGGTCTGGAAGACAGCCTCTATCTAGGGCGCGGAGAATTGGCTAAATCAAATGCCGAGCAGGTGCGTCGTATCCGCCAGGTCCTTGAAGGCCTGTCGCTGGAGGTTGCAACTCCGGACGAGGCCCGCGCCATGCTCCAACTCAAAGGCGGGGACCGGGTGGCATTTTGATGGATGAGCAAGCAAATACGACGGCAGTGACAATCAGATTGGCGGAAAGCAGCGATTCCGAGACAATCCATGCGGCCCTGCACATGATCGCAGCATCACTCCATCTCGATGGCAAGGTGAAATCCACAGCCGATGAAATCCGCCTTTGGGGGTTTGGCGAAACGCCGCTGTTCACTGTGCTTTTGGCGGAATGCGACGGGCGCTTTGCAGGCATGAGCCTGTTCTTCCCGAGTTTTTCCACATGGCGCGGACAATGCGGCGCCTATATCCAGGACTTTGTGGTCGAAGAGCAATATCGCGGGCTGGGTATAAGCCAGGCCTTGCTGCGCGCCACCGCCCGGCATGTGCGTCGGGAAATGGGCGGACATTATCTGCGCCTGTCGGTGGACGCTGAAAATCACCGGGCCCGGCGCTTTTATGAAACCATGGGCTTGGCGTGGTCACGTTCCGAGGCCATTCACGCGGCCTATGACGACGTTTTTACGGCGCTGGCCGGCTGAGACCCATTTTCGCAATCCGCATTTGTTCAGGAGTAACAATCAATGAAAGCGTTTTTTGCCGATGAACAACGTCGGCACGATCCCAAGATGTTCCTTTCAAGCGGTGCGCCCCAACCCAATCCGGAGGTTCCCGAGCGGATCGAACGTCTGCTGGGCGGCGCGCGTAGCGCCGGATTGACGGTCGAGCGGCCGCGGGCCGGCGGGCTTGCGCCAATCGCTGCGATCCACACGCCCGAATATGTGGAATTCCTGACCCACATTTTCCCGCGTTGGCAGCGGATTGAAGGCGCGTCCCCCGAAGTCATTCCCAATATTCACCCGCTTGCCCGGACCGGGCGCTATCCCGCCTCGGCTGTCGGCCAGGCAGGCTATCACATGGCCGATACCGCCTGCCCTATCTCCGCCGATACCTGGGACGCAGCCTGCTGGAGCGCGTGGACGGCTGTTGGCGCCGCTGACGCAATCCTGTCTGGCGAAAGCGCTGCCTATGCGCTCTGCCGCCCGCCGGGTCACCACGCCTTTGCCGATGTTGCGGGCGGCTTTTGTTTTCTCAATAACGCGGCGATCGCCGCCCAGCATTTGCGCCAGCATTCACGGCGCGTTGTCATTCTGGATGTGGATCTGCATCACGGCAACGGAACGCAAGGCATTTTCTATCGCCGCGACGATATATTGACCATTTCCATCCATGCCGATCCGGTGCGCTTCTACCCGTTTTTCTGGGGACATGCCGATGAGCGCGGCGAAGATGCCGGCCTTGGCTACAATCTCAACCTGCCGCTGCAACGCAAATCGGGCGACAAACAGTTTCTCGAAGCCCTTGAGTCTGCCAAACGCCGCATCACGGCCTTTGGCGCCGACAGCTTGGTGGTCGCCCTCGGCCTTGACGCTTTTGAAGGCGACCCGTTCGGGGGCCTGTCAGTCACCACAGAGGGATTTGCCCGGATGGCGCAATCGATAGCCGGTCTCGGTCTTCCCTCCGTCATCGTTCAGGAGGGCGGCTATCTTTGCGATGAATTGGGAGCAAATCTCACGTCTTTCCTGACCGGTTTTGCCAACTGATCGCCAAAGCCCTGTCGTTACGCAGGAAGCGCCAGATCGACCCGAGACGGATAGGTTCTTTCCTCGATCCCTACGCCTGCCATGGCTTTGGCGAGGCTCTCGAGAAACAGCGCCGCAGCCTTGCTTTTGCGAGTAGCAAGGCTGGTGACGAGATAGACATCGACAACCGGCAGGCCTTCGCGCGGCGGCAATTGCCACAATTGCCCTGCCGCCACCTCATGTTCCACGACGTGAATAGGCAGCGGCGCAAAGCCTCCGGCAACCTTCATCATGCGCGTGACTTCCTCGAGATTGGTGAAAAGACCCAATATGCGGCCGTGGAACCCCTGATTCTGGCGAAATTGGGCAACGGGCCACAATGCATCTTCCAACTGGTCGGTCTTGAAGGATACGTAATCCAGCCCACGCAAGTCGCCCAGGTCGACATCAAGTCGACCGAAAAGCGGATGGCCCGGCGCGCAAAAGAATCCGAAAGCCTCGCGATAAAGCAGCGCATAGTCGAGATCGGCCCTTGGCGCGTTCGACAGGCATACGCCCAGGCAGGCATTTCCGGAATGCACGGCTTCGGCGACTGCCTGGCTTGACGATACCGAAGTGGAAAATGTGATTTGCGGATAAAGTTCGATGAAACCCGCCAGGAATTCGTCAAAGAAGGGACAGACCACATGGCTGGCAAATGCCATTTCGATGTGGCCCGAGACTTCGCCATCGTGATCCGAGACGATATCGGGCAGTGACGAAACGATGTGAAACATCGCCACGCATTCCGCATGCAGCTTCTCGCCCGCCGGAGTCGGCCTGAATTGGCGCGAGGACCTGTCGATCAGCCGGCAGCCCATGTGGCTTTCCAGGCGGCGCAGGGCGTTGGAGATGGTCGGCTGGGCCAGTGAAAGCTTGTCTCCTGCCGCAGTCAGGCTCTGCTCCTGAACGATAACCATGAAGGTGCGCAGGAGGTTCCAGTCAATTTCCCAAACGAACCGGGCACGTGGCGGGCCCATGGCCTCCCCTTTTTTTGCAGATCCCAATCAGTCCCCATCATATTTTTTTAATGCGCGCTGTCCACAAGTCTTGATGGGCATCTTGAAAACAGGCCCTTCCAATAAAAAGCCCCGCATAAGAATGCGGGGCCCGAAGATCTGATATTTTAAGCAGATTATTCCGTAATGGAAGCGACGATGCCGGCACCGACGGTACGACCGCCTTCGCGGATGGCGAAGCGCAGCTTTTCTTCCATGGCGATCGGCACGATCAGTTCGACGTCAACGCTGACATTATCGCCAGGCATGACCATTTCCGTGCCTTCCGGCAGCGTGACAATGCCT
>JBGSIT010000090.1:0-43276 GCA_041742335.1 Rhizobiaceae bacterium | reverse complement strand
AAACAAGGGCCTGAGCCCCCGCAAACTTCCCAATTCTCATGAACGAGTTCTTCGGTCGCCAGCAGCGCCCGCCGCCCTCGTCATGGCCGTCTTATAGGGCCCAACAACAATCAATGTCAACGAACATTTTTCATGTTTGTTGAAGTTTTTTGACAATGCCGAGGTTTCCACCGGTTTGAACATGACATTTTCTTGACGGGAGGTATTCGGAGGCAATTATCGGGCGATTTACTTCATATTTTCGACAAAGAACCGCCATTAGGCTCGCGCATTGCAAAAGCTCTATACATGGGAGCGGGAAATTTGACTCGTCTTGCGGAAAAGTGCACATCTGGCTGACACAATTCCGGGGCGGGAAACAGGAAGAACCGTTAGAATGACGGAAGACCAACTTATCCGTTCGCTTGGCGACGGGGCGCCGATCCTTGCGGACGGCAGGAGAACACCAGACCGGCGCGAGATTTCCTTGCGCTGGCTTTCGGGCACCTTCCTGACCGGCCTGACGGGAACCATCCTCATGGGGGTGGCGCTTTTTGCCGCCGTTGACGGCCGCCAGCAGCTCGCCATTCCTGCCGAGGCCGCCGTCATGCCGAATTCCGAAGCGCTGCGGCCGCAGGGATCGGCATCGAGCAAGGGCGGACGGTTGGTCACTTCGCAGATCGCCGCCAAGCCTGCCGACAAGACCATCATGGAAGTATCCACCGTCACCCATGACGGGGAAAAGGAAGTGGTTCGCAAGAAACCTTTCGCCCATGTCAAGATGGCACTGGCCGCCAACTATGTCTCCGATGTCGACTATCCGAGCTTTGACCCGCTTGACATCTTCTCCACGGACAGCAAGACGGCAGCGGCCGCGCCGGCGCCGGTTCTCTACGGATCGGATGTCGAATCCGAAGTCAGCCTGAAGACCGTGGATTTCCCTTTCGAACATTCCGACTATCCGCTCGCCGCTTCAATGAGCGTCGATGAAGTTGAGGAAAATGTTCGCACCAATGGCTCGGTGCTGACGGACGGCGACAGCCAGGTCGCCGCCCTTTATTATGTCGATCCGCAGCGTTTCGCCTCCGGCGATTCCTCCCTGGACCTGATTTCAGGCATAACGGCACGCGTGGTCGAGGAAAACATTTCCGTCGCGACACCTGTTCCCGTCACCCCCAAGACACCGGAATATGCCGACGACATCATTCCGATCCATCGGGAGCAATCGATCAGCGCCGCCATGATCAATGCCGGCTATTCCAAGTCGCAGGCAAAGGATCTGGAGGTCTTCATGGCCGCCCGCCTGGACCGGCAGAAATTGTCGGAAGGTGAAGTCCTGCGGATCGGCATCGTCCAGACCGGCGAGGAAGCCAGGATCGTCCGCGCCAGCCTTTATTCGAAAGCCGACCACCAACTGACGATCGCCGTCGATGACAAGGGCCAGTTTATTGACGGCCAGGCGCCGCCCTATCTCGATGCCATCGCCACAGCCTTCGATGACAACTCCGTGCCGGTCGTTACCGGGCGCGACATGCCGCGCATCTATGACGGCATCTACCGCGCGACGCTCTCCTACGGCATGAACCAGGACATGAGCAACCAGATCATCAAGCTTCTGGCTGCCAGCGTTGATTTCCAATCGAGGCTCAAGGCGACGGATTCGCTGGAAGCCTTTTATTCGGTGGAAGATGAAAGCGGCCGGGCGACGGAAGAATCCGAACTGCTTTACCTGAAGACAAAATTCGGTGATACCGAGAGCCGCCTCTATCGCTTCCAGGATCCGGCCGACATGTCGGTCGATTACTACGATGAAAACGGCAAAAGCGCCCGGCAATTCCTGCTGCGCAACCCGGTGCCCAATTCTGTCATCCGCTCCGGCTTCGGAATGCGGCGTCATCCGATTCTCGGCTATATGCGCATGCATACCGGTGTTGATTTTGCCGCAAAACGCGGCACCCCGATCATTGCCGCCGGCGACGGCGTGGTAATAAAAGCGAGTTGGGATTCCGGCGGCTACGGCAACCAGACTTTGTTGCGCCATGCCAACGGTTATGTATCCTCATACAATCACCAGAATGCCTTTGCCAAGGGCGTGGTGCCCGGCGCGAAGGTTCGTCAGGGCCAGGTGATCGGCTGGGTCGGCACCACGGGCCTTTCGACCGGCCCGCATCTGCATTACGAACTGATCGTCAATTCCAACAAGGTCGATCCGCAACGCATCCGTCTGCCGGGCGGCAAGTCGTTGGCGGGCGAGGCACTGGCGAAATTCACCGACGAGCGCAAGCGGATCGATACATTGCTGGGCACGCCCGATACCAAACAGGTTGCAGCCATCCAGTAGCGCCGCCGGACAACAGGCCTCCCCCATGCAAAAAACCGGCGTCGCGAGACGCCGGTTTTGGTTTGGCCACAGGGTTCGTCAGGCAGCCTGGCTGATATCCTTGGCAGCCCGGAACAACAGGCGGTCGGAACCGCTTGTCACCTTGATGTCGGAGCCGTCCTCAAACTCGCCTGCCAACAGCCGTTCGGCGATCGGGTCCTGCACCTGGCGCTGGATCACCCGCTTGAGGGGGCGTGCGCCATAGACCGGATCATAGCCGCGTTCGGCAAGCCATGCGCGGGCTTCGTCGTCCAAGGTGACCGTGATCTTGCGATCGGCCAGCAGACGATCCAGACGACCGAGCTGGATATCGACGATTGCACCCATTTCATCGCGACGCAGGCGGTGGAACAGGATGATCTCGTCGACACGATTGAGAAATTCCGGACGGAACGCCGACTTGACCACATCCATGACCTGGTCGCGAACCGTGTCGGTGTCTTCGCCTTCGCCCAACTGGGTCAGATATTCCGAACCCAGATTGGAGGTCATGATGATGATCGTGTTCTTGAAATCAACCGTCCGGCCCTGACCGTCGGTCAGTCGCCCGTCGTCAAGAACCTGAAGCAGCACGTTGAACACATCCGGATGAGCCTTTTCGATCTCGTCGAACAGGACAACCTGGTAAGGACGGCGGCGGATCGACTCCGTCAGCGCCCCGCCTTCCTCATAGCCGACATAGCCGGGAGGCGCGCCAATCAATCGCGCCACGGAGTGCTTCTCCATATATTCCGACATGTCCATGCGGCTGATGGCGGTTTCATCGTCAAACAGGAAGCGGGCAAGCGCCTTGGTAAGCTCGGTCTTGCCAACGCCCGTCGGGCCGAGGAAAATGAACGAGCCGATCGGACGGTTTGGATCCTGCATTCCAGCCCTTGCCCGGCGCACCGCCCGGGAAACAGCCTGGACGGCGTCGCCCTGGCCGACAACCGAGCGAGCCAGTTCGTCTTCCATCCGCAACAGCTTGTCGCGCTCGCCTTCCAGCATGCGGTCAACCGGAATACCGGTCCAGCGCGAGACAACATGGGCGATATTGTCAGCCGTGACCACTTCCTGAACCATGGGGTCCAAGTCGGCTTCGCTTTGTTCTTCTGCCTCGGCCAGCTGTTTTTCCAGACGCGGAATATCACCATAGGCCAATTCGCCGGCGCGCTGATATTCACCCGAGCGTTGCGCATTGGCCAATTCATTGCGGGCTTCGTCCAGCTGTTTCTTGATATCGGCGGCCAGGCCAAGCTTCTGTTTTTCCGCCTGCCAGCGGGCCGTCAGCGTATTGGCTTTTTCCTCAAGATCGGCCAGGTCCAGATCCAGTTTTTCCAATCGGTCGTGCGACGCCTTGTCGGTCTCCTTCTTGAGGGCCTCGCGTTCGATCTTCAGCTGCATGATCCGCCGGTCATATTCATCCAGTTCTTCCGGTTTGGAATCGACCTGCATGCGAAGACGCGCGGCCGCCTCATCCATCAGGTCGATGGCTTTGTCAGGCAGGAAGCGGTCCGTGATATAGCGGTTGGAAAGCGTTGCGGCTGACACCAGCGCGGAATCCGAGATGCGGACCTTGTGGTGCTGCTCGTATTTTTCCTTCAGTCCGCGCAGGATCGAAATCGTGTCCTCGACCGTCGGTTCCTCGACAAGAACCGGCTGGAACCGCCGGGCAAGGGCCGCGTCCTTTTCGACATGCTTGCGGTATTCGCTCAAAGTCGTGGCGCCAACGCAATGCAGATCGCCGCGCGCCAAGGCCGGCTTGAGAAGGTTGGAGGCGTCCATGGCCCCTTCCGCCTTGCCTGCCCCGACCAATGTGTGCATCTCATCGATGAAAAGGATGATTTCACCGGCTTCGGACTGGACCTCGCTGAGAACCGCCTTCAAGCGCTCTTCAAATTCTCCCCGGAACTTCGCACCGGCAATCAACGCGCCCATGTCGAGCGCCATGAGTTTCTTGTCCTTCAGCGATTCCGGCACGTCGCCATTGACGATGCGTAACGCCAGGCCTTCGGCAATGGCAGTCTTGCCAACGCCGGGCTCGCCGATCAGCACAGGATTGTTTTTGGTGCGGCGCGACAGGACCTGGATGGTGCGGCGAATTTCATCGTCGCGGCCAATGACCGGGTCAAGCTTGCCCTCGCGGGCATCGGCAGTCAGGTCGCGGGCATATTTCTTCAGCGCTTCAAAGCCTTGTTCGGCATTCGCGCTATCGGCCGTGCGACCCTTGCGCAGATCATTGATGACCTGATTGAGATCCTTGGCGTTAACACCGGCCTTGATCAATGTGTTGGCTGTCGAAGCGCTCTTTTCAATCACCATGGCCAAAAGCAGGCGCTCGACCGTCACGAAGCTGTCACCCGCCTTCTTGGCGGCGTCTTCGGCGGTGGCAAACACCCGCGCCAGAGGCTGGGAAAGTGTAAGCTGGCCGTTGCCGCCGACGGATTTGGGTAGTTTCTCCAAAGCGGCGGTGTTGGCCGCGCGGGCGAGTTTTGCGTTGCCACCTGCCCGCTCGATCAGCGAGGACGCCATGCCCTGGTCATCGTCCAGCAGCACTTTCAATACATGTTCGGCAGTAAATTGGGGGTGGCCCTCCGCAAGGGCGTGGGTTTGCGCCGATTGCAGGAATCCGCGCACGCGTTCGGAATATTTTTCAATGTTCATTTGCATCTCCGTTTCCCGTCCCGCCCTTCATGAGGCACGCAGACGATTCTTCAGGATCCGGTCTCCATGCTCGGCAGACCGATGTCAGGTTTGGCAATGAGTACAACCATCCCCTTCAAGGCCGATATGGGTATCAGTGGCGATAAATAAAAGAGCCGGTGACAACAGAAAAAAGCCGGTTCTTGACAAGTCGCAAGAAATCCGTTGCCAATTGAAAGAACGCACAGAAAAGCCTGACAGGGGCGGCGCAAGCGCGAAATTTGCAATCGCGACACATGCCAGAAACATTCCGGAAATGCGGTTGGACTAACCATAGGCAACCAAGGGAATTAAAAGCAATGATGCCACGTTCCCGCCCAGACGATGAACAGCCAGATGAAATGACCATGATAAAGAACATCCTCAGCAGCCGCATAACGCTCGGCCTGCTTCTCGCTTTGCCCGCCATCCCCTTGCTTGCCGGAATGGCCAGTGGAACAATGAGCATAGCCGGAGCGCTGCATCCCAGCGGTGAAACATCAGCCCGCCTGATGATCATCGCCCTGATGATCACGCCGCTTCGTGTCATTTTTCCAAAGGCCAAATGGCTTTTCTGGATGTTGCGCAGACGTCGTGATTTCGGGGTTGCCGCATTCTTCTACGCCGCTCTTCACACCATTCTCTATCTTGTCGATACGGGAAGCATGACCATCATCATCAACGATCTCAAGCAAAGCGGCATTTGGACCGGTTGGCTGGCTTTCCTGATTTTCGTTCCGCTTGCCATGACCTCCAACGACATGGCTGTGCGCCTGTTGGGCCGGATGTGGAAGACACTGCAGCGCCTGGCTTACCCGGCGGCGGTATTGACGCTGCTGCATTGGAGCCTCGTGTCGGCCGGCATTGGCGGCGCCTTGGTTCACTTCATGCCGCTGGCGCTGTTGCAAATATGGCGGATCTTCAAGACCGCGCAGCCAAAAGCGCTCGCCCATCCGGGATAAACCGGACAGCAGAAAGCCGGCCAAGCGGCCGGCTATCATCCGTTCAAAAGCAGCCTTGACGCAGGATTTACTCGGTAACTTCGGGGGCAGGCTCAGGTGCTGCTTCTTCGAGGGCCGGAGCAGATGCAGTTTCGCCGTCAGCTTCACGCGGCTGTCTGCGTGGCCGACCTGCCGGACGACGGCGCGAAACAGGACTCGTCCTTTCGGACCTTGGTTGCTGTGAAGGGCTGGTCGCCTCCTCGATGGCAACCTCGGCGGGCGTGCCTTCGATGACCGGCTGCGGACCGGAACCATCCATCACGGAATCGGGTTCGCGCGCCTGGTGGGATTCGCGTCCATGGTGGGATTCGCGACCCTGATGCGAAGCGGGCTCCTCCATGTCCTGGCCATCATTGTCTTCATTGTCGGAATTATTGTCGCGCTCGGAAAAATTGCCGTCACGCTCCGGAAACTCATTGCGTTCCTCGCGATAAAACCGCTCCTGGAACATGGCTTGGGCGGCTGCGATGATCCGGTTGTAGTGTTCGGCGTGCTGCAGATAGTTTTCCGCCATCACCCGGTCGCCGGAGCTTTGTGCGTCACGGGCCAAGGTCGCATACTTCTCGGCAATGTTTTGGGCTGTACCGCGGATTTTCACATCCGGACCGGAAGAGTCGTAGGTCCGTGTCAGCGGGTTTTGGCCTTTCCGGTTATTATTACTGTTGTTGTTATTATTGCTGTTGTTGCTGCTGCTGCCACGCCCGCGACTACGCTGCTTTTGCTGTCCTGGCCTCATCGATCACTCACCTGAAGTTTCATTTCCATTTGATTTGAGCAGAGTCTGCGGTCGGCATCCGACACGCCTGCATCACTCGCTGTTTAAATTGCGGTACTAACTGTCACTGTTGGGCTCGGAACCAGAGTCATGAATGTCCAATCCCAAGTTCGGGGGATGGAACATTCCGGCAATTCTTTTTGAGAAAATACCCGAAGCTCGGCAGACCAGGTAGACAAACCACCTTCCGCCGTCCAGTGCATGAGCGGCAAACTAGCTTGGTTCCCCGTGGATTCCAAGCATTTTCTTTGATTTTTTCCACAGTGCCGGAATTTTGAGCGGATTTATTTTTCCGCGCCAAGGCCGAATATCAAAACACGGTCATTTCCGGCGAGATCCAACCGGCATTCGATGAATAAAAAGCCGTGACTTTCAAACAGGTCGGCAACGCTTTGTTTCTGGTCAAAACCGATCTCGACGCCGACAATGCCGCCGGGCGCCAGAAAGGACGCCGCATTGCGCGCGATCGCCCGGTAGGCATCAAGCCCGTCCGCACCGCCATCAAGCGCCAACGGCGGATCGTAAAGACGCACTTCCGGCGCCAGACCGGCAACAATCCCGGTCGCGATATAGGGAGGATTGGAGACAATGACATCGAACTTGCCTTCAACATGGGCAAACCAATGGCTTTTCAGGGTCTTGAAACGGTTGGCCAAGCCATTCCGCAGCGCATTGGCTTGCGCCGTTGCCAGTGCGCCGGGCGAAATATCAGTCGCTGTAACATGGGCCTTGGCGGCATTGTCGAGCAAGGCAAGGCCGATGGCGCCGGTGCCGGTTCCCAGATCGAGAATTTCGGCAGTCCCCTTGGCTTCAACGATCCGATGGATATGCGGCAGCAAGGCGTCGATCAGGATTTCGGTATCAGGACGCGGCTCAAGCGTATCGGCGGAAAGCTCCAGGGTAATGGTATAAAAGGCCCGCCAGCCCAAAATGCGGTGAACCGGTTCGCCCTTCAGCCGCCGCCTTGCGGCATCGTCGATCCGTGCATCATCATGATCGCTCAAAATATCATCGCTGCGGGAAATCAGGCCGGTCGCGTCAATTCCGAGAAGTCCAGTCAACAACAGTCGCGAATCAAACGCCGCCGCTTCGATGCCGCTATCAGCAAAAAGACGGCGCAGTTCCGTCAGCGCCTGCTGGACGGTTCGGCTCATTCATTGCCGCCCGAGCCGAGCCGGGCCAGTTGATCGGCCTGAAAATCCGCCAGCAACGCATCGACCACATCGTCAATTTCCCCGGTCATGATCCTGTCCAGCGAATAGAGTGTCAAATTGATGCGATGATCGGTCAATCGTCCCTGCGGGAAGTTATAGGTGCGGATCCGCTCGGAGCGGTCGCCCGAGCCGACCTGGCTCTTTCTGTCGGCGGATCGCTGATTGTCCGCCTTCTGGCGCTCGAGGTCGAAAAGCCGCGAACGCAGCACCTGCATGGCGCGGGCCCGGTTCTGGTGTTGCGATTTTTCAGAACTGGTCACGACGATCCCGGTGGGCATGTGGGTGATACGCACCGCTGAATCGGTGGTGTTGACGTGTTGGCCGCCCGCGCCCGACGAGCGCATCGTGTCGATACGGATATCTTCGGGCCGGATGTCGATGTCGATATCTTCGGCTTCCGGCAAGACCGCAACGGTGGCCGCGGAGGTATGAATCCGGCCGCTGGCTTCTGTCTCCGGCACGCGCTGTACCCGGTGGACGCCGGACTCAAACTTCAGCTTGGAAAAGACGCCGCGGCCCGAAATAGATGCAATGATTTCCTTGTAGCCGCCGGCATCCCCCGGGCTTTCAGACAAGACTTCCACCTTCCAGCCCTTCGAGGCTGCAAAGCGCTCATACATGCGAAACAGGTCGCCGGCAAAAAGGGCGGCCTCGTTGCCGCCGGTGCCGGCGCGTATTTCCAGGATTGCGCTTTTCTCATCGGCGGCGTCGCGCGGCAGAAGAAGGATCTGCATGTCTTCCTCCAGCGACTGCAATCGCGTTTCCACGTCCGGCAGGTCGGCTTCCGCCATCTGGCGCAATTCCCTGTCAGTGGTCTTGTCGGCAAGCATGGCCCTGAGGTCGGCCAGTTCGGAATTGGCGCTGTCCCAGGCGCGGATCTTTTCGACAACCGGCTGAAGTTCCGAATATTCGCCAGCCAATTTCACATAGACATCGGCCGCCGGGCCATCCGACATGCGCGCTTCCACCTCGCTGAAGCGACGTTCAAGCTCGCGCATTTTCTCGACGGGAAGTTTTGCCAAACCCTAGCTCCAGATGCTTTTCAAAGGGGAATATTGTTTGCTTCCGCAAAGCGCTTGAGCACTTCCCGCATCGGCAGTCTCGGATGGCGCTCATCCAGCGCCTCGTTCATGTGGCTGGCGACCTTGTCCACGTCAAGCCCCAAAAGCATCGCCTTGACCGGCCCGATTGCCGCCGGCGACATGGAGACAGCGCGAAATCCGATGCCCAGAAGCGCCATGGCCGACAATGGCTTTCCAGCCATTTCGCCGCAAAGCGTCACCGGCGTCTCGTTGCGCTCGCTAGCCCTGACAATGTCGCGAAGGATGCGCAGGAAAGGCCGTCCGAGAACATCAAACCGGTCGGCAACACGGGCATTGCCGCGATCCACCGCCATGGTGAACTGGAACAGGTCATTGGAGCCGACCGAAACGAAATCGACCTCGTCCATCAATTCATCCAGTTGCCACAACAACGCCGGCACTTCGAGCATGGCCCCGAATTGCAGCTTGCGCGGCAGGGGATGGCCGAATTTCGACAGATGCTGCACTTCTTTTTGAAGCAGTTCGCGCACAGCGCGCAGTTCGGCGACCTCGGTCACCATCGGGATCATGATCTTCAGTTCAATGCCGGCGGCGGCTTTTAACAGCGCGCGCAATTGCGTGCGCAGCAGGCCGGGCCGATCCAGCGCCAGCCTGATGGCGCGCCAACCTAGCGCCGGGTTTTCTTCTTCCGCCGCACGGAAATAGGGCACCACCTTGTCCGAGCCGATATCGAGGGTTCGGAATGTGACCGGGCGGCCACCCGATTGCTGTATGACGCTGCGATAGAAAGTTTCCTGTTCCTCGCCCTTGGGCATGGTGGAGGCAATCATGAACTGCAATTCGGTGCGGAAAAGGCCTATGCCTTCGGCGCCCGATTCATTCAATTGCGGCAAATCGACCAGCAGCCCGGCATTCATGTTCAGGCTGATGCGCTTGCCGTCGCGGGTCACCGGTTCGACGGCGCGCAGCGCCCTGAACTGTTCCTGACGGCGGGCGCGGAAGCGGACCTTTTCCTCATACGCCTTTTGAATGTCGGCGGCGGGGCGCAAATGAACCTTGGCGTCGTCGCCGTCAATGATCACCGAATCGCCGTTTTCAGCCAGCGCCACCACCCCGCCGGCCTGACCGATCACGGGAATGCTCATGGCGCGGGCGACGATGACGACATGCGATGTCACAGCGCCTTCTTCCAGCACCAGGCCACGGATATTGTCGCGCGGATAATCCAGCAGTTCAGCGGCGCCCATCGCCCGGGCAATGATGATGGCGTCAGTGGGAAAACCCGCGCCCGTCTGCGGGCCATAGCCGGTCAACTGGCGCAGCAGGCGGTTGGCAAGATCGTCGAAATCATGCATCCGCTCGCGCAAATAGGGGTCGGTCAGGCGCATCATCCGCGCCTTGGTTTCGCTTTGCACGCGTTCGACCGCAGCTTCTGCGGTCAGCCCGTTGCGAATGGCCTCTTCCAGCTTGCGGACCCAGCCCCGGTCGTGGGCAAACATCCGATAGGCTTCCAGCACGGCGCGATGCTCGCCCTCCATCGACACTTCGCGGCGCGACAGCATGTCGTCGATGTGGATGCGCAGGGAGCCGAGCGCGTCGGCCAGCCGACGCAATTCCTGCTCGCTGTCCTCGTTGAGCAAATTGGTGACGACAACGCGCGGCTCGTGCAAAACGACATAGCCAAGTCCGATGCCTTCCGAATAACCATCGCCGTCAATGGTCACCGGACGGGAAAGATCGAGTTCGAGGCCTGGCCGGGTGATTTTCTTCAAATCGCCGCTGGCCACCATTTCGGCGAGAATCATCGCCGTTGTTTCAAGCGCCTCGACCTCATCTTCGCGATAGTGTCGCATCGCCTTGTTCTGCACCACCAGAACGCCCAAAGTGCGACCGGCGCGCAGGATCGGCACGCCGAGGAAGGAATGATAGATTTCTTCGCCGGTTTCCTGCAGGTATGTGTAGGCCGGATGGGCCTGGGCATCGGAAAGATTGAGCGGTTGGGCGGATGCCGCGATGGTGCCGACCAGACCTTCGCCCATTCTCAACTGGGCAAGGTGAACCGATTCCTTGTTGAGACCCTCGGTAGCGTAAAGCTCCAATACGCCATCGGATCGCAGCACATAGGCCGAGCAAACCTCGGCCACCATGTTGCTGGCGATCTGGCGTACAATCTGGTCCAGGCGCTCCTGCGGTTCGAGCGACTCCGCCATCAATTCGCGCAGTCGCCGGAGCAGAACGCGCGGACCGGCCGAGAGGTCTCTCATCGCGTGGCGTCTCCTTCCAAAAAAGGGACTTGGGTTGAGGAGCACCGGGCGGCCTTGCGACACGCCTGTCCGCTCCGGACAATCACCTTTATTTCTTATCCAGTCCGTAAGCAGAATGCAAAGTCCGAACTGCAAGTTCGCCATATGCACCGTCAATCAGGATGGAAATCTTGATTTCTGACGTTGTAATCGCCTTGATGTTGATGCCTTTTTCAGCAAGTGCCTTGAAAGCGGACGCCGCCACGCCGGCATGGCTGCGCATGCCGATGCCGATGACCGAAACCTTGACCAGGCCTGATTCGCTCTGGATGACATCAAAGCCGACATTGGCCTTCTGGTCTGCCAGAACACGCAGCGCCTTGTCGAGGTCGCCGGTGGGCACGGTAAAGGTCATGTCGGTGCGCGATCCGTCTTCGGAAATGTTCTGGACGATCATGTCGACATTGATATGGGCTTCGGCCAGCGGGCCGAAAATCGCCGCCGACACACCGGGCCGGTCAGCAACACGGCGCAATGAAATCTGCGCTTCATCCTTGGCAAAGGCGATGCCGGTGACAACTTCCTGTTCCACGATTTCTTCCTCATCACATATCAGCGTTCCGGGCGGATTGATCAGGTCGCCCATGCCGGGCGCATCCGGATCATCGAATGACGAGCGCACGAAGGTGCGCACCTTGAAGACCATGGCCAGTTCCACGGAGCGCACCTGCAGCACCTTGGAGCCGAGCGAAGCCATTTCAAGCATTTCTTCAAAGGCGATCTTGGCAAGCCGGCGCGCCTTGGGTTCGATGCGCGGGTCGGTCGTATAGACCCCGTCGACATCGGTATAGATATCGCATCGATCAGCCTGCACCGCCGCAGCGATCGCCACCGCCGATGTATCCGAACCGCCGCGGCCCAAAGTGGCGATGCGGTTATCCGGGCCAAGGCCCTGAAAGCCGGCGACAACGGCCACCTGGCCCTCGCCCATGCGGCGGATGATTTCCGTTCCGTCAATCTCCAGGATCCGGGCTGCGCCATGGGCGTTGTCGGTGCGGATCGGGATCTGCCAGCCCTGCCATGAGCGCGCATTGACGCCCATCGATTGCAGCACGATGGCCAGAAGTCCCGACGTCACCTGCTCGCCTGAGGCCACAACGGCATCATATTCGCGCGCGTCATGCATGGCGTCGGCTTCACGAGTCCAGCCGACAAGTTCATTGGTCTTGCCGCTCATGGCCGATACCACGACAGCAACCTCATGACCGGCGTCGACTTCACGTTTGACGTGCCGTGCGACATTGCGGATGCGTTCGATATCGGCGACGGAAGTTCCGCCGAATTTCATGACGATGCGTGCCATTTCAAGTTCCGGGTATTCAGATGGGCGTCCTGTCGAGCCGGACAAGGGATGAACCCGGCAAGCCCGGGTTCAGGGTTGCGGTCTCATAGCGAAATTGGGAGACGAGTTCAATGGGGTGGAAGAACTATGTGGAAAGTCCCGGCGACTGCTGCCGGACAGAATTTCAGCGCGTCGCTGTGTCCGAGTGAAATCGGCAGCCATTGCCGATTGACCTGCTGCGCCATTGCGAATCGGATTTTGGACCAGCCCGGCACAGCCTCCCCTTGACATCCGCCGGTTCTGGCCCGACGTAGAACAGACAAGGACAAGGAGACCCTCCATGAGCGAAGCGGCAAAAAGCACCATTGACCAGGCCGAAGTGGACCGTTTTTCAGCCATGGCTGCTGAATGGTGGGATCCGAACGGCAAGTTCCGGCCGCTGCACAAATTCAATCCGGTGCGCCTCCAATTCATCCGCGACCGGGTGTCGGAAAACTACAGCCGCGATCCCCTGTCGCATCAACCGCTTGCCGGCTTGCGGGTACTCGACATTGGCTGCGGCGGCGGACTTCTGTCCGAACCAATGTCAAGGATGGGCGCGGACGTGGTGGGAGCGGACGCTTCAGAGCGCAATATCGGCATTGCGAAAGCGCATGCGGAAAAAAGCGGCGTTGCTGTCGACTATCGGGCCGTCACCGCCGAAGCGCTGGCCGAAGCAGGCGAGACATTCGATGTGATCCTCAACATGGAAGTGGTCGAGCATGTCAGCGACGTTGATTTCTTCATGAAAACCTGCGCTTCGATGGTCCGGCCCGGCGGCATGATGTTTATCGCCACCATCAATCGCACGCTCAAGGCCGCCGCCCTTGCCATCATCGGTGCTGAATATGTGCTGCGCTGGCTGCCGCGCGGCACCCATCAATACGAAAAACTGGTCCGGCCGGAGGAAATCGAGGCTCCCCTCACCGCTTCCGGCCTTCAGATCGTGGAGCGGACCGGCGTATTTTTCAACCCGCTTGCAAACCAGTGGAACCTTTCAAGCGACATGGACGTCAATTACATGATGGTCGCCAAGAACCCTCAAATCAACGGTTCGGCATAAACCAGCAAATCGGCAAGGGGATACAGCGAAAGCGCCGCGAGGATCTTGTAGCCGAATTTTTCAACAATGAAGCGGTCGCGCCTTGCCACCAGTTCATGCGTCTCGTCGTCATAATAGTCGTCATATTTGCGGTGGTTGCTGGTATTGGTTTTTTCCAAAGCGGCCAGGTCTTCCTGCGTGACCTCATATCCGACCGACCGCAGCAAAATGTGCAAATCGGCATCCAGCGACTCCATCTTCAAAACCTGCTGGGCAATTGTGTTGTCGGCGGCGAAATCGAGCACCTCTTCATAATTGCGGGCCGCCTGGCCTTTGGTTTGCCATTGCTCGAAATGGGTGCTCAGCGACAAGAACCGGTAGGTCATGAAACCGACAGCCGATTTGATGGCGCTGGCTGAATAGCCTTCCTTGGAAATGTTTTGCCCTTCCGGCCCGAGGACCAGCCGAAGCCAGGCCCTGAAATTCTTCTCATTGGCGGCATCCGAATAGAGATTCTTCCAATCCGGCCTTCGCCCGTAATTGGTCACCATGCGGGCCACGGCCCGCGACGTCGCGCCGACGCTGCGGTATTTGGCGGCATGCTCGATTTCGCTGAACGGAACCCGCATCAGATATTTGCGAAGCCCGCCACGACCGGAACAACCATAGGCCCAAAGCGAAACATACCAGTCCCAAGGATTCCTGACGGAGGAAACAATCGTCCGGTCCTTGAATTTCTCATAATTGGTCAACTGCTCGTGTTTTCCCTGAGAGCGACCGCCGCAGTATTTTTTCAAGGTTGTGGTGACATGCGTGCTGCCGGTCTTCTGCATCTGAAGATACACAATTTGCTTTGCTACATACATCCGCAACCCCGTTGTCATCACACGTCAAATGGATTCAGAGCATAGCGACAACGCTACCTCCTGAAAAAAAATACAGAATGAGTTGCGGTTCGACAACATTGCATTATCAAATGCGAATATTCGCGAATACGCTGTACTTATATTGCGTCATCTAAGCACCAATCCGGGGATTTTAACAATGTGATTGCTAAATTATTCCAGATTTTCGATGATTACGATGTCACCGTGGCGTTCGCGGTTTTCCTTGCGGAAACGGAAGGGGCTGGCGCAGACCTCCTCGAAAAAGCCGTGCCACCACTCGGCAGGCTCTATCGTCAGGTGGCTGTGGGTATCATCATAGCAGGCGATCACGTGGTATTGCCTGGCCCCGGTGGCGTGGACACGCGCAATCAGCGCGCGCAACGCGGGCTTCTCAAAGTGTTCGAGAACATCGCCGGAGCAGAAA
This sequence comes from Rhizobiaceae bacterium, assembly GCA_041742335.1. GTDB lineage: Bacteria > Pseudomonadota > Alphaproteobacteria > Rhizobiales > Rhizobiaceae > Rhizobium_E. Next base: position 28,246 of record JBGSIT010000090.1, on the reverse strand, counting down.
ATATCAACCTCGGGCAGTTGCATGGCGGTGACATCGCCGATCAACATCTCGACATTGCCGGGCATGTCGGCCGCCGCCGGGCTGACCGCCCAGTCGATCCCGTAGGCCTTTGCGGCGCTTGCCGCCGCCTTGCGCAGAAATTGCCCGTTGCCAAAGCCGATTTCGCACAATGTCCGGCCTTCGATGGCGGCCAAAAGGCGGTCTTCGCCGACCAGCCAATTGTTGCTCCGGTAGCCGGAACTGTGATCATGAAGCAGCTGGTAATAATCCTTGTCGAGAAACTTCTTGGCGATCTTCTTGTTATAAAATCGCTTGAATTCCAGGATCAGCTTGTTCATCGCATCACTCCCTGTTCCCGATTCGACAATTCAAAAACGCTGCGGCGACATCAAAACCTGCTGCATCTCGCGATCAAACGGTTTCATAGCTTCCGTGGCAATGCTTGTATTTCTTGCCCGAACCGCAAGGGCAGGGTTCGTTTCTGCCGACCGATCCCCATGTCGAGGGATCATTGGGGTCGCGGTCCGTGACATTTTCAGCGACATAGCTGGTGGATGCCGGAATTTCGCTGCCGGCAAACTCGTCTTCGCCGGTTGTCGCGTCGATATGGTGGGCGTGCATTTCGGGCAGTTCTTCTTCCTGCTCATTTTGCACCAGTTCAACGCGCATCATCTGGGCGGTCACATTGGTGCGCAGGTTGGTCAGCAGGGTCTGGAACAGCTCGAAGGCTTCCTGCTTGTATTCCTGCAGCGGGTCGCGCTGGGCATAACCGCGGAAACCGATGACCGACCGCAAATGGTCGAGATTGACGATATGCTCGCGCCACAGGTGATCCAGTGACTGCAACACCACAGAACGCTCGACATAGGCCATGATCTCCGGTCCGAAACGCTCGGCGCGATCCTTGGCGGCGCCGTCGGCGGCTTCGGTGATGCGGGCAGCCACATCATCTTCGGCAATACCTTCTTCGGCAAACCATTTTTCGACGGGCAGGTCCAGGTTGAGCGACATTTGCAGCGCTTCGCGCATGCCCTTGGCGTCCCACTGTTCGGCATAAGCGCGCTCGGGAATATGCTTTGCCACAATCGCCTCGATGACTTCGCGGCGCATGTCCCCCACGGTCTCATGAACATCCTGGGATTCCATCAGTTCAAGGCGCTGCTCGAAAATGACCTTTCGCTGGTCATTGAGAACGTCGTCGAACTTCAGCAGGTTCTTGCGGATGTCAAAGTTGCGGGCTTCCACCTTCTTCTGTGCGCGCTCCAGCGCCTTGTTGATCCATGGATGGACAATCGCCTCGCCTTCCTTCAGGCCAAGCTTCTGCAGCATGCCGTCCATGCGTTCCGACCCGAAGATCCGCATCAGGTCATCCTGCAGGGACAGGAAGAATTTCGACTTGCCCGGATCGCCCTGGCGACCGGAACGGCCACGCAGCTGGTTGTCGATGCGGCGGCTTTCATGGCGTTCGGTGGCAAGCACGTAAAGGCCGCCGGCGGCAATCGCCCTGTCCTTGAGAACCTGGATCTCTTCACGGATGCGTCGTTCGGCAGCCTCCCGCTCCGGCCCTTCCGGCCGGTCGGCAAGATCGCGCTCGATGCGCATGTCGACATTGCCGCCCAACTGGATATCCGTACCGCGTCCCGCCATGTTGGTGGCAATGGTCACGGCGCCCGGAACGCCTGCCTGGGAAACGATAAAAGCTTCCTGTTCGTGGTAGCGGGCGTTGAGAACCTGAAAGTTGGTAAAGCCCTCGCGACGCAACCGGTCGGCAAGATATTCAGATTTTTCGATTGATGTCGTGCCGACCAGAACCGGTTGGTCGCGCTTGTGGGCATCAAGGATCTCGACAATGATCGCCTTGAATTTTTCCTCGGCGGTCCGATAGACCTCATCGTCCTCGTCCAGGCGCTTGATCGGCAGGTTGGTGGGCACTTCGACCACTTCAAGACCATAGATATTGCCGAATTCTTCAGCTTCCGTCGATGCCGTACCGGTCATGCCGGCGAGCTTTTCATACATGCGGAAATAGTTCTGGAAGGTGATCGACGCCAGCGTCTGGTTTTCCGGCTGGATGGTGACCTTTTCCTTGGCCTCCAATGCCTGGTGCTGGCCTTCGGAAAAACGGCGTCCGGGCATCATGCGGCCGGTAAACTCGTCGATGATGACGATTTCGTCGCCGCGGACGATATAGTCCTTGTCGCGGGAAAACAGCTTGTGGGCCTTCAACGCATTGTTGACGTGATGGACGATGGCGACATTTTCGACGTCATAAAGCCCGTCACCCTTGAGCAGTCCGGCGTCCCTCAGCAAGCCTTCCAGCTTTTCCGTGCCGCTTTCGGAAAAATTGGCCGAGCGCTGCTTTTCGTCAATCTCGTAGTCGCTTTCGTCCAGCATCGGAATATAGGCGTCGATGGTGTTGTAGAGATCGGAGCGGTCGTCCAGCGGGCCGGAAATGATCAATGGCGTGCGCGCTTCATCGACAAGGATGGAATCGACTTCATCGACAATGGCGAAGTTATGCCCGCGCTGGACCATCTGGCCCAGCTCATATTTCATGTTGTCGCGGAGATAATCAAAACCCAGCTCGTTGTTGGTCGCATAGGTCACGTCGCATCCATAGGCCGCACTGCGTTCTTCGTCGCTGAGGCCGTGCATGATGACGCCGGTGGTCAGTCCGAGGAAGCTGTAGACACGCCCCATATTGTGCGCATCGCGGCTGGCAAGGTAATCATTGACGGTGACGACATGCACGCCATTGCCCGAAAGCGCGTTGAGATAGACCGGAAGCGTGGCGACCAGGGTCTTGCCTTCACCGGTCTTCATTTCGGCAATCGAATTTTCGTGAAGGATCATGCCGCCGACCAATTGCACGTCAAAGGGCCTGAGACCGAGCACCCGGCGTGCGGCTTCGCGCGCCACGGCGAATGCCGGCACCAACAGATCGTCAAGCGTCTTGCCGCTCGCAAGCTCGGCGCGGAATTGCGCGGTCTTGGCTTTCAGCGCTTCGTCCGACAATGCCTTCATTTCGGCCTCAAGCGCGTTTATAGCGTCAACCCTTGGCTTGTAGTTGCGAATTCGCCTGTCATTGGACGATCCGAAAATCATGCGGGCTATGCCGCCAAAGCTGACCATGTTCATGGTCCTTTCTGAATTCAGCGCGGTTTGTCATGCGGGTATGCCAAATGGAATTTCAGCACGATGACGCACAACACACCCAAACTATTCTGGACGCGAGGTTGGCAGACAGATAAGAGGGGGTCATGTTCATGTCAACGGTATTGGCGTTTCCCAGTGCATTTCCGTTTGCCTTCGGGCGACAAAATGTGCAAATGCCGGTCCGGAGAGAAGCGACATTATACAATCAATCTCCGTTAATGCGAAAGGTATGAGGATGAATCGAATGAAAATGCTCGCCATGCTTGGTCTGGCGGCAACCATCGGCTTTCAGTTTCCGGCCATGGCCGAAGACAAGCCGGATGCCATTATTGCAAAAGTTGCAGGTGTCGAGATCCATGAGTCCGAACTGGCGCTTGCTGAAAGCAATATCGATCCGCAGCTTACCAAGCTTCCGCCCGAACAGCGCCGCATTGCGGCATTGACCGCCTTGATCGATTCCAAGATCCTGGCCGCCAAGGCCAAGTCTGAAGGGCTGGACGAAACTGCCGAGTTCAAGATGCGGCTCAAGTTTCTCCAGGACCGGGAGCTTCACAACGCCTATTTCAAGAAGCACATCGTTGATTCTGTCACCGATGCGGAAATGAAGGCACGCTACGACAAGGAAGTCGCAGTCATGCCGAAACAGGAAGAGGTTCACGCCCGCCACATTCTGGTCAAGGCCGAAGACGAAGCCAAGGCGGTGATTGCGGCGCTTGATGAAGGCAAGGATTTCGCCGCTCTCGCCAAGGACAAGTCGACAGACCCCAACAAATCCGACGGCGGCGACCTGGGTTTCTTCCACAAGGGCCAGATGGTTCCGGAGTTTGAAAACGCCGCCTTCGCGCTTGATGCCGGCTCCTATACCAAGACTCCGGTCAAGACACAGTTCGGTTACCATGTCATCAAGGTAGAGGAAAAGCGACCCGTCGCGCCTCCCGAATTCGAAAAGATCAAGGATCAGGTCCGCCAGGTTGTCATGCGTGACAATTATCTGGCATTGCTGGGCAAGATGAAGGGCGAGACGACCATCGACATCGTCGATCCCGAACTGAAGAAAAGCTATGATGAAGCCAACAAGGCTGCATCGAAATAAGCGCCTGTCTCAGGGGCCGGTCCTTGATCGGCCCCTGATGCGCAGTCGCCAACCATCCATGCCATACTGACAAAGAGGCCGCCATGTCCGGTGCTGTTTCCCCCCTCGCCCCGAAAACCTATCCCGCCATGCCGATTATTGACGGGGTGCGAATGGCCACGGCGGCAGCCGGTATCAAATACAAGAACCGGACCGATGTGCTGTTGATGGTTTTTGACCGACCGGCGCAGGTGGCCGGGGTGTTTACAACATCCAAATGCCCTTCGGCTCCCGTCGATTTCTGCCGCGCCAATCTGGCCGGCGGCGTGGCGCGCGGCCTGGTGGTCAATTCGGGAAACGCCAACGCCTTTACCGGCATGAAAGGTCGGGCGGCGACCACATTGACCGCACAATCGGCAGCTTCGGCCATAGGCGCCGACGCCGGTACGATATTCCTTGCCTCGACCGGGGTGATCGGCGAACCGCTTGATGCGACGAAATTTGCGCCGGTGCTCAAGGACATGGCGGACAAGGCTTCAGGAGATGCCTGGCTTGAGGCCGCCAAGGCGATCATGACGACCGATACATTTCCGAAAGTGGCCAGCCGCACAGCCGAGATCGGCGGCGTCGCGGTCACCATCAACGGCATAGCCAAGGGCGCGGGCATGATTGCGCCGGACATGGCCACCATGCTGTCCTTTGTAGCGACGGACGCCGATATCAGCGCCAAGGTTCTGCAATCGCTGCTTTCCAGCGCCACCCTGACCAGCTTCAATGCGATCACGGTCGACAGCGACACCTCCACCTCCGATACGCTGCTGCTGTTTGCCACCGGCGCTGCCGGCGCGCGCGGCCAGAAGCCGGTCAGCAATGAGGCCGACCCGGATCTGGTCTCTTTCCGCAGCGCCCTGGACAGCCTGTTGCTTGATCTTGCCCTGCAGGTGGTGCGCGACGGCGAAGGCGCGCGTAAAATGGTCAAAGTGACCGTCACAGGCGCTGAAGACGACCGGGCAGCCAAGCGGATCGCGCTTTCCATCGCCAATTCCCCGCTGGTCAAGACGGCGGTCGCCGGAGAAGACGCCAATTGGGGCCGCGTGGTAATGGCCGTCGGCAAGGCCGGCGAAAAGGCAAACCGCGATCTTCTGCAGATCTGGTTCGGCGACGTCCGGGTGGCCTTCCAGGGCGAACGCGACCCCGATTATTCGGAAGCGGCAGCTTCGGACGTGATGAAAGAGCAGGATATCGCCATTCGCGTTGATCTCGGAATAGGCGACGGTCAGGCCGATGTCTGGACATGCGACCTGACCAAGGAATATGTGGAGATCAACGGCGACTACCGCAGCTGACAGGGCACCGCGCCCGGTCGGCACCGTATTTCAACGGCATGAAGATGCAAGGATGCAGCCGGCAGAACTGATGAACCAGCCAACACTCCCATTTTTGCCGATGGTGCGCCGCCTTGAAGCCGTCGGATTTCGCGCTTGGCCTGCGGCAAACGTCGTCTATGACGGAAGTTGGCAATTGCGCCTCACGCCGGGCCATCCCTCGCGCCGCCTGAACTGCCTGGTCCCGCTGGATCCATCCGATTTCAAGGATTTGCCGGCCCGGATCGAGAAGGCTGAAGCCGTCTTCGCGCGTAATGGCAAGCCGCTTGTCGTGCGCCAATCGCCATTGTGCCCGCCGCAATTGTTGCAGTTTTTTGAAACAAACGGATGGAGTGCGGTCGGGGAAACGCTGGTCATGGCCGCGGAATTGGCTGACATTGATTTCGGCGAAGCCATGGATCATCTGCCGACCCATGACATTCACCGCTTCACCGACGCCTGCCTGAAAGTCGACAGCGACCGGCAGACGACCCATGAAACGCTTGCAGCCATTCTGACCGCCATCAAACCGCCGGCAGGCCTGTTTCTCATTGAAGATGAAAGAACCGGTCCAATCGCGGTGACCTTGTGCGTTCAGGACAATGATATGGCTGGGCTGTCCCAGGTGGTGGTGGCGCAGAGCCAACGGCGCAAGGGCATCGGCCGCGAAATTGTCGCTTCCGCCCTGCGTTGGGCGAAGGTGCGCGGGGCCAAACAGGCCTGGCTGCAGGTTCTGGCGGACAATACAGCGGCCATCAATCTCTATCAATCCATGGGCTTCAGGCAAGCGTACCGCTATCGCTACTGGCGGAAAAATTCATGACCGTACCGCAAACGCCAAAACCGATCCTGCTGGTGGCCGCTTGCGCGCTGATAGACGCGGACGGCCGCATCCTGATTTCCAGACGCCCTGAAGGCAAGGCGCTCGCCGGGCTTTGGGAGTTTCCGGGCGGAAAGGTTGAGCCGGGCGAAACGCCGGAAGAGGCCTTGATCCGCGAATTGCAGGAAGAACTGGGCGTCGTGACAAAAGTCGCCTGTCTGGCGCCGCTGACCTTTGCCAGCCACACTTATGAAACCTTCCATCTGCTGATGCCGCTTTTCGTCTGCCGGCGATATGAAGGCGTGGCAACCGGTCGCGAAGGTCAGGCTGTCAAATGGGTCATGCCGAAGAGCCTGCGCGATTATCCGATGCCGGCCGCAGACGAGCCGCTGATTCCCTATCTCGTCGATCTGCTTTAAGGCTTGGCGCGTTCGATGGAACGCTTATGAGGCATCACCCGCAGCCGTCATATCGCAATGGTTCAGCTTGGCCGGTTCAATCGGGCGTGTGGCGCTGTCGGGACCAAAAACCATCCCGCAAGCCTGGCCCAAGACAAAAGTTGTTTCAGTTTTCTTAAAAATATTGGTGATAGTAGCAAGTTGCCCGATCTCATTAATGGATCGTTTAGGACCGTCTGCCAAAGATTAACCACGCATAAAAAGAAAACCTGAGAAAATGAGACAGAAATGATGGACGATGAATTCTGGAAAGCCGTCCGCGAACGCGAACAGGCCAAGACGAAGACTTCACCGACAGGCGCAATCAACATGGCGCTGCTGTTTGGCACAGCCGCAATTGCCCTGACCCTGATCCTGACTCCATTGCTGACAACGCCGAGCAAGGACAGAAACCTGGCTGGAATCACGCCGTCCTACGACACAATCACCACCGGATCGATCCCTTCCGGGGAAACCGGCAAACGGCGCTACACGATCCGCAAGAGCATCTTGCAAAATGCGCCGGGCTCGGTCTGCATCATAGATGTCAACGGCGCCAGTAGCGGATGTTAGCAAAGGTGCAACCGTCTTCGGAGCATTTGCCGGTTGAGACAGGAAAAGGCAGGGACATGAAGCTTGTTTTGAAAAACTTCTGGCACCGGACTTCCGGCGCAACAGCAATCGAATATGCCTTGATCGCGTCACTCATCTCGCTGGCGCTGTTCAGCGGCCTGAGCAATTACTACAATGCGTTGAACGAGACCTACAATATCGTGATATCCAATTTCACGGCGCATTGACAACCAGTCGCTACGTCTTTGCAAATGTCTGGCCCGGATCATGTCCGGGCTTTAACGCATCTGCAAGCCTCATCTTGGCGGATCCCGGTTTCAACGGCTTCTGCTGGCTCTCATGCGGCGCCCAGCCCGATACGTAGACAATGGAAAAGCTGGCGCGGATGCGCCCGTCCGGATCGCTGAACCGTTCCTGGTAAATTTCGGCCGCTCTGAGAAAGAAGGCCTTTCCTTCAGGCTTTCTTTGACGCCCGGCCAGCGGGTTGGCCATTCCCATTGCCTTCAGGTCCGCCATCAAAGCGAACATATGGTCATAGCGGACGGTGTAGGTTTCCACGTCCACCACCGGAAGCGCAAAGCCGGCGCGTTGCAAAAGCCCGCCCAGGGCCTTGATATCGGCAAACGGAATTATTCGCGGGCTGGCCCCGCCGTGCAATTCGGAATCGGCGGCAAGCAGGCTGTCGCGCAATTCGGTCAGGGTGCCTGCGCCCGGTATGGCCGCGAGAAACAGCCCATCGGGCAGCAACGACCTGCGAATGCGAACAAGCGTTCCCGGCAGATCGTTGACCAAATGCAAGACGAGCGGAGAAATCACCAGATTGATGCTGTCGGGCGCCATGGGCACATCTTCAAGCCCGGCCAGGGCGGATTGCGGAAAGCCGTCCCGGACAAATGTCTCATATCTCTGCAAATGGCCGATGCGGCCGCTATCCATGCAGGCGGCGCCGGCAAGCCCGGTGGCGCCGTGCAACTCGACAGCCTTGTCAAAGCGGCGCTCGACGACCGAAAGCCGGCTTGCCAGTTCCGCGGCGATGATTTCAAGCAGGAAGTCGGCCGGAGGCTGGCGCGAGGCTGCTCTGGCGCGGCGGCGCTCCAACAGCGCGGTGTCGAACAAGATCTCCATTGACCTTAACCCGAATTCATCACAATGATCTCGCAAAGGCCTCATCAAAACGATAAAGTCAAGCATATGGAGCAGATCGAAAACAGGCCCTTCGGGTTTTTTCAGGCCGGTAAATCCCGCCTGCGGGCAGTCTTGCAAGCAGCCCACAGACTGCCTTTTCCGCCCAATTGTCCCGGATGCGGCCGTTTGACGGCCGATCACCGCGCTTTGTGCCCGAGCTGCTGGCAGACTGTCCGCTTTATCGAGCGCCCTTACTGCGAGATGTTGGGGCTCCCTTTCAGCCACGATTTGGGCAAAGGCATCCTGAGCGCCGAAGCCATTGCCAATCCGCCGGTCTTTGACCGGCTGCGCGCGGCGGTCCTGTATCAGGGTGTGGCGCGCAATCTCGTCCATGGGCTCAAATACAAGGATCGCACCGAGCTTGCGCCGATGATGGCGGAATGGATGGTCACGGCGTCGGACGGCTTTGTCGAATCGGCCGAAGCGATCATGCCGGTACCTCTCCATCCGCGCCGGTTGTTCTTCAGGAAATACAACCAGGCCGGCGAACTTGCCCGCCACATTGCCGGACTGGGCGGTGTCGCACTTTTGCCATCCGCCCTTGTTCGCAAGAAAAACACCGCCCGTCAGGTCGGCCTCAGCGTCAGCAAGCGGGAGGACAATGTGCGCGGCGCGTTCCAGGTCACCGATCAGGGCCGGAGCGACGTTTTTGGCCGCCATGTCCTGCTGGTCGACGATGTCTATACAACCGGCGCAACGGTGGCCGCGGCCAGCCGCGTCCTGCGTGCGGCAGGCGCCAGGGAGAACACGGTTTTGACATTTGCAATGGCACTGCCAGACACTATATGAAGATCAAGCCCATGAGGGCAGGTTCAAGCGGAGAAAATGATGCCGTCGGTGATAATTTATACACGCCAGTTTTGTGGCTACTGCAATGCAGCCAAAGGGCTTTTGAAATCCAAGGGCATTGCATTTACCGAGTTTGACGCCACCGGCAAGCCAGAGCTCCGCAATGAAATGATGGCCAAATCCGGTCGGATGACTTTTCCGCAAATCTTCATCAATGGCACGCATGTGGGCGGCTGTGATGATCTGCACGCTTTGGAAAGGGCAGGCAGGCTTGACCCCCTGCTGACGGCATGACCATGAAAAAACTCGCTGCAATCCAGATGTGTTCCGGCGTCGATCCGGCTAAAAACGCCGAGAGAATGCGGGATCTTGTGCGCCAGGCCAATGCTTTGGGAGCGCATTATGTGCAGACGCCGGAAATGACTGGAGCCGTGCAGAAAGACCGCAAGGGCCTTCACGCGGTCATTACCGACGAAAAATCGGATATCGTCGTGCGCACCGGCGCCGAGCTTGCCAAGGAGTTGAAAATCCACATGCATGTGGGTTCGACCCCGATTGCCCTGGGCGATGGCCGCATCGCCAATCGCGGCTTCCTCTTCGGCCCGGACGGCCAATTGATCTGCCGCTACGACAAGATCCATATGTTCGACGTCGATCTCGACAACGGCGAAAGCTGGCGCGAAAGCGCGGTCTACCGCCCCGGTGAATCGACAATTGTAGCTGATCTCGAATTCGGCAAGATGGGGTTTGCGATTTGCTACGATGTTCGCTTTCCGCAGCTTTTCAGGGCCCAGGCGATGGCAGGGACGGAAATATTCACCTTGCCGACCGCATTCACGCGCCAGACCGGGTTGGCCCATTGGGATATATTGGTGCGCGCAAGAGCGATTGAAAATGGCGCATTCCTGATTGCGGCAGCGCAAGCCGGCCTGCATGAGGACGGCCGGGAAACCTATGGCCATTCGATCATCGTCGATCCCTGGGGCCGGGTTCTGGCAGAGGCCGGAGACAGCGGTGAAGCCGTCATCACGGCCGATATCGACCTTGCTGCGGTGAGCGAAGCGCGCAAGAAGATACCCAATCTGAAGAACGCACGCGAATTCACCGTCGAGATCGTCGGCCAAGCGGCGCACGGAGGTCAGGCGGCGTGATCCGGTTTTCCCTCCATTGCGATCACGGCCACGATTTTGAGGCTTGGTTCGCATCCGGCGCCGACTATGAGCGCCAGGCGAATTCCGGCCTTTTATCCTGCCCGCAATGCGGATCTGTGCAGATTGACAAGACGGTCATGGCGCCGTCGGTGTCAACCGCACGCAAGCGCGAACAAAACCAGGCCGTCGCCATGGTGGAAAGCCAGGCTGTGGTGGTCGAAAAAGTACGGGAGATGGTGCGCGCCATTCGCGCGGCATCCGAAGATGTGGGCGAAGAATTTCCGGAAGAGGCCCGCAAGATCCATTATGGCGAGGCCGAAGCCAGAGGCATCGTCGGCAGTGCTTCGCGCGACGACGTGAAATCGCTGCTTGAAGAAGGCATCGGCATCCTGCCGCTTCCCCACCTTCCGGAAGATACCAACTATCAGTGACCATTGATGGAAGCTGCGGTTGTATTGCAGCCGCCAACGGGGCCGGGATCATACCGTTTCTTAACTTCGCTATGGCATAAACCAAGCTTGGTTTCGTAATTGGTTTATGAGTAACGCTTCCCCATGGCAGTATTTCCTGCAGCAGAACAGCCCGGTTCAACTGGCTCCGGAGGATTGATGAAAATCCTGTCGGCGCGGATCGGCGCAATTCTGTCCATAAACGAAGGTGATTCAGGCGCGCGCCACATGGCGCTGGTCGCCTTTGTCATCCGCGTCATGTCGGCTGCCATCGCCTTTGGATCGCAAATCGTCCTGGCGCGCATGATGGGGGATTTCGAATATGGAATCTTCGTCTTTGTCTGGGTTCTTGTCGTGCTGGTCGGCAATCTGTCCTGCCTCGGCTTTCACGCCGCCCAGGTTCGCTTCCTGCCGCATTACCAGGCCCTAAACCTGAGAGCCGAAATCCGCGGATTGACGACGACTGCGCGAATTTTTGCAATGGTCTCGGCCAGCCTCGTCGCATTGACCGGGTTCATGCTGCTGAAGCTGTTTGAAAACCAGGTTGAGCCCTATTATGTGGTGCCGCTCTTCATAGCCTTTCTGATCTTGCCGATGGTGGCGCTGGGCGATGCCATGGAAGGCACCGCGCGCGCCCATTCCTGGGGCGTTACGGCGCTCGGACCCACTTATCTCGTTCGTCCTGTCTTGATTCTCGTTTTCATGGGGGCGGCGGTTTATCTGGGCGCGCCGGCGACCGCAGAAACAGCGATGGTGACCAGCCTGGCGGCGACCTATGTGACGACCGTCAGCCAGTTCTTCAACATCAACCGCCTGGTAAACCGTACCCACGAACGCGGGCCGATGGTCATCAATTTCTTCGCATGGTTCAAGCTGGCCATTCCGCTTTTCCTGATCGAAGGCTTCAGTTTCCTGCTGACCAATTCCGATGTCGTGGTTGTCGGGCTTTTCATGGAACCGCGTGACGTCGCGATCTATTTCGCAGCTTCCAAGACCATGGCGCTGGTCCAGTTCGTCAATTTCTCCGTCAAGGCGGCGTCCGCACCGCGATTTTCGGCGCTGATCGCCGGCAATGACCGCAACGCCCTGGCACAATTTGCCGGCCAGACCGTCCGTTGGGCATTCTGGCCGGGGCTGCTGGTCGGATTGGCGGCGCTCGCATCCGGCCACCTGTTGCTTGGCATGTTTGGTCCAACCTTCATTTCAGGCTATGACCTCATGATCATCCTGTTTGCCGGCATTCTCGCCAAGGCCTCAGTCGGTCCCGGCGAAGCGCTTCTGGCAATGGCCGGGCAACAGACACTTTGCGTCAAGCTCTATGCCGCAGCGCTGCTGGTCAATATCGCGCTCAATGTCATCCTCATCCCGATCTTCGGGCTTGAGGGAGCAGCCTGCGCCACCGCCGCCGCCATGATGGTGGAAGCGCTGCTACTTCATGTCTTCGTCCGCCGGAGGCTGGGCATCGTGCTATTTGCCTTCGCCAAGCCGGTGGAATTGCCAGACGGGACCATGCAATGAGTCTATTACCCACATCACCATTCGACCCGGATTTCCTGGCGGACGAAATTGAAATGGGCAGCCAGCGCAACTTTTTGCGGCCCGACCACATTGCGTCACTGACAACTGGAAAAGCCGACCGGACGCTGACCATCTATCCCGCCCAGGCCGGATATGACCTGCAGGATGAACTGGATTACCTCTCCTATCGCGCCATCGAGCCGAATGTCTTCTTCACCAGCCGGTTTCTGGCGCCGGCAATGCCGCGGCTGGAAGAGCGCGACATCAAGCTCGCCATCATGCGCGATGAAACTGCCAAGCGAAGCCGGCTGCGCCTGCTGATCCCCTATTCGATTGAAAAGCCCGGCTTTGCCATGGGCTCTGCGATCATCCGCGTTTGGTCCAATCCCTTCGCGCCGCTGGCAACGCCGCTGCTGGATTCCGACGGCGCAGCCGAGACGATTGAAGACTTTCTCGAGGCCCTTGGACAATCCGGCAGCGGCCTGCCGTCGGTCATCGTTTTTCCGGACGTGCGCCTGGCCGGGCCCTTCACCCAATTGCTCAAAGCCGTCGCCATAAACCGCAACCTGCCTGTCAGTGTGACCAACCCCTATGAGCGTCCGATGCTCGAAAGCCTGCAGGACGGCGAGACCTATCTGCGGGCGTCGATCAAGGCCAGCCATTTGCGCGAGATGCGGCGGCAGTGGAACCGGCTCGAAGCCCTGGGGACAGTCAATTACACCGTCGCCCGTCAACCCTACGAAATCCGGCTGCGAATGGAAGAGTTCCTGCTTCTGGAGGCCAGTGGCTGGAAGGGCAGGAAGCGTTCCGCCATGTTGTCTGACCGCTATCAGTCGGCATTTGCGCGCGAAGCCGTCAGCAATCTCTCAGCAATTGACGGTGTGCGCATCCACACGATTGACATCGACGGCCATGCCATCGCTTCCATGATTGTGCTGCTGATGAATGGCGAAGCCTATACCTGGAAGACTGCGTTCAACGAAGACTATGCCCAATATTCACCCGGCAAGCTTCTGGTCGCGCAGCTGACCGACTGGCATCTCGACGACGCCAATATACTTCGAACGGATAGCTGCGCGGTTGAAGACCATCCTGTGATGGCGCGCTTCTGGAGCGAACGGGAAAAGATGGGCACCGTGGTCATCGGCCTAAAGGCCAATTCCGACCGCGACGTCCGCCAGGTGACCGCCCAGCTTCACCTCTACCAGAACACCCGCAGCGTCGCCAAGATGATCCGGCGCAAGATCATGTCGATCGGCCGCCGCTGACGAGAACCGGGCCTGCATCATCCATGGCCGCCTTGTCGCGCAACAAGCGGCGGATGATCTTGCCGGTCGTCGTCATCGGCAATGCTTCGACAAACTCCACCTCGCGCGGATATTCATGCATCGACAGGCGCAACCGCACCCAGTTGCTGAGATCGGCCGCCAGCGCCTGCGTGGGCTCAATCCCGTCCTTCAGCACGACATAGGCCTTGACGACTTCCGTGCGCATCGCATCCGGCTTGCCGATGGCCGCCGCCAGCCGGACAGCGGGATGGCCCATCAGGCAATCCTCGATCTCGCCGGGTCCTATCCTGTAGCCCGACGATGTAATGACATCATCATCGCGTCCGAAGAAGCTGACATAGCCGTCAGCATCGCGGATACCCTGATCGCCGGTCAGCATGTAGTCGCCAATGAACTTTGCGGCGGTCGCCCCGGGATTGTTCCAATAGCCCAGAAACATCACCGGATCGGGGCGCTTGACGGCGATCTGGCCGATCTCGCCGTCAGCCACCTCCAGACCGCCCGCATCTATGATTGCGACCTTGTGGCCGGGCACGGTCTTGCCGATGGCGCCAGCCCGGCTGACGCCCAGGCCAGCCATGGAGCCGAGCACGAAATTGCACTCTGTCTGGCCGTAGAACTCGTTGATCGTCATGCCCAGTTCGGATTGCGCCCACAGATAGGTTTCGCGCCCCAGCGATTCACCGGCTGAACCAATCGTGCGCAGCCTGTTGGGATATTTTGCCATCGGGTTCTTGACGCTGCCCATCAACCGCAGCGCAGTCGGCGGGATGAAGGCATTGCGGACATCCATGGTCGAAATGATCTCCCAGGCAAGGTCCGGATCAAATTTCTGGCTTGGCGAGGAGACGACGGGAACCCCGAGCATCAGCGAAGGCAGCAGGCAATTGAGAAGGCCGCCCGCCCAGGCCCAATCCGAAGGCGTCCAGAAACGGTCGCCCGGTTGCGGAAAAAATTCATGCGCCATGCGAACGCCGGGAATGTGGCCCGCCAGCACCCTGTGCCCGTGCAACGCCCCCTTTGGCGGTCCGGTCGTGCCCGAGGTGTAAATCATCATGGCCGGGTCATCCGGCGTTGTATCGACGCAAATCGGCGATGGCGAGGATCCGTTGACAAGGTCGTCAAATGCCAGCGTGCCGGCCACAGGCTCACCGGTGGCAACGATATGGCTGAGCATCGGCAACTGGTCGGCTATCGGCAACAGCTTTTCAAGCCCGAAGCCATTGGTGACAACCACGGAGGCGCCGGAATCCGCCAGCCGGTAGGCAAGCGCCTCGCCTCCGAACAGCAGCGCCAGCGGCAGCGCGATGGCGCCCAGCCTGTAAATCGCCATATGCGCAATTACCACCTCGAAACCCTGCGGCAACAGCAGCGCCACGCGGTCTCCCCGCTTGATGCCGAGATCGCGGAGGCCATGGGCCAGCCGGTTGGATTGTTGGCCGAGCGCGCCGTAGGAAAGGGTGCGATGGTTGCCGTCGACGGCAAAATGTTCAAGGCAGATGCGTGCGGGATCCTGATCGGCCCAATTGTCGCAGGCGACATTGGCAATATTGAACTTGTCCGGAATATCCCAGCGGAAGGCGCTGACAAGCTCATCGTAAGACGTCGTTTGTGGAAGTTTCATCGACACCGATCCCTGCATGCTGCACTGCAATAGCACCGACCGGATCAAATTGCGAGATCGAACATCATTTGGGTTCGGCCATTGAACAACAACCCGCCAGGAGCGATGACTGGCGTGGGGCCAAAATACGGGTGCTTGAAAGTGTTGTCAGCCGGCGCATTGGGCAAGCGCAGGGCTGGTGCCTCATGCCGGAGTCGAACCAGCACTCCTTTCGGAACTCGATTTTGAGTCGAGCGCGTCTACCAATTCCGCCAATGAGGCTGCCCCGGTCGCAACCGGAACATGGGGCCGAACTATACGATCGGACTGGTCAAGGTCAACCGGTTTTTGCGGTCTGAGGCCGATTTTTATCTGCGGCGGAATGTTTCAGTTTGCAGCGGAGGGTTTACACAACCCCGAAAAACAGCCTAAACAACCCCCATCTTTTTGACGGGAAACCATGCATGCTGCGTAGACTTTATGACTGGACCATGTCGCTGGCATCCAGGCCCATGGCCGAGGTATGGCTGTTCATCATCTCCTTTGTGGAAAGCTCGGTTTTCCTGGTTCCTGCCGAAGTCCTGTTCCTTCCCATGTCCATCGCCAATCCGAAAAAAGTATGGCGCTACGCGCTGCTCGCTTCGGTCGGTTCAGTGCTCGGAGGCGTGGCGGGCTGGCTGCTCGGCTACTATGCCTTTGAGACCATCGCGCGGCCGGTTCTGGAATTTTACGGCAAGGCCGATGAATTCGACGCAATGAAAAGCTCCGTCGACTTCAACCTGATCCTGATCTTTCTGGTAACATCGGGCCTTGCCCATCTTCCGCCGATGAAGGTCGTGACCATTCTTTCGGGCGCCTTGGGCGTCAACCTGCTGCTATTCACCGCTGCCGCCGTCGTGGCGCGCGGCGGCAAATTTCTCATTCTCGCCTGGCTGCTGGCCAAGTTCGGCGCACCGATCCGCGATTTCATCGAAAAGCGGCTCAAGCTCATCACATCGGTTGTCGCAGGCGTCATCATTTTGGCCTATATCGGCTATCTGATGATAAGGCACTGAAAACGGAGTTCCCATGCAATCTACATTGTCGGTCGGCAAGCCGTTGCTTGTAACAAGCCTTGTCCTGCTTGCCGGGATGGCGGCAACCGTTGGAGGCGCACTCGCTTTCGAGCATCTCGGCGGCTATTTGCCCTGCGCGCTCTGCCTGTTGCAGCGCAGCCCTTATTATTACGGCATTCCCGTTGCTATTGCGGCTTCCATCGGGGCCTATTTGCGGATCCCGAGCGCAGCTTTAAGGCTGCTGGTATTGCTTGTCGCCCTGTTGATGATCGTCGGCGCCGGCATGGGCGTCTATCATTCCGGCGTCGAATGGGGGTTCTGGGAAGGCCCGTCCGCCTGCTCGGCCCCGGTCGACAGCGTTCCCACCAACGCCAATGACCTGCTGGGCGATCTCAACAAGGTGCATGGGCCTTCCTGCACCGTTGCGACTTTCCGCTTTCTCGGCCTGTCGTTTGCCGGCTGGAATGTCATCGCCAGCCTGATCCTCGCGGCCATTGCGCTGCGCGGCGCGCTGAAAAAGGCGTAAAGCACGTCGCGTTCAAATCCATTCATTTGAACGATAGCGTATATGCAATATTTCAAAGTGTTATAGCGACGGTCAGGGCTGCAATTCGCTGTCCCAATAAAGATAGTCGAGCCAGCTTTCATGCAAATAATTGGGCGGAAACAACCGCCCATTGTTGTGCAGGTCCTGTACTGTCGGCCTGTAGGGCTTCTGGTTGGGAAACATGTTGGCCTGGCGCGGCAGCTTGCTGCCCTTTTTCAAATTGCAGGTCGAACAGGCGGCAACGACATTTTCCCAGGTCGTCTGGCCGCCATGGGCCCGAGGCACGACATGGTCAAATGTCAGGTCGCTCTTGTCGGAACAATATTGGCATTCGAACCGGTCGCGGAGAAAGACGTTGAACCGGGTAAACGCCGGATGGCGGGACGGCTGCACATAGTTCTTGAGGCAGACCACGCTCGGCAGCTTCATGGAAAAGCTGGGAGAAGACACCGCGTGCTCATATTCAGCGATGATATTGACCCGGTCGAGAAAAACCGCCTTGATCGCGTCCTGCCAGGACCAAAGCGACAAGGGATAATAACTCAGCGGCCGGAAGTCGGCGTTCAGAACCAGCGCCGGCAGGGCCTGTGGTGAGACTGCAATCGTCAAGCGTTACTCCTTGGGCGATTCGGCTACTTCACATCTTCATACTAGGCTGATTGCAACACGATTGTGAAGCCTGCAGGAAAATGTGGCCCGCCCAATCCAAAAGATCATGCAGCCGGCGTGCCGTCGCGGCGCATTTCCGTGGCATAATAAGCCCAAAGCGCGCGCGCCGCCAGTGACCGCCAGGGCGCCCACCGCGCCGCCATGACGGAAAATGCCTTTCCAACCGGGCGGCTCTCAATCTCATAGGCGTGGGCTGCGGCATTTTGCAGCGCCACGTCGCCCACCGGAAAAATGTCGGGATGACCGGCGCAGAACAGAAGATAGACTTCCGCAGTCCAGGGGCCGATGCCCTTGATGGCGGTCAGTTGCCTGAGCGCATCAGCCGGTTCGGCGTAGGCGACTTCCTCAAGGTCAAGATCACCTTCGGCGACAATGCCTGCAATGCGCCTGAGGGCGGCTTCCTTGGCGCCGGAAAGGCCTGCCGCGCGCAAATCTTCCACCGACGCCGCAAGGATCGTCTCGGCGCAAACGCCGCCGGTCAGTGTCTGCATCCGGCCCCAGACGGCATCGGCGGCAGCCTTTGACACCATCTGCGAAACAATGATGCTGGCCAGTCCCCCATAACCGGGCGTGCCCTCGCGCAGCGGTATGGATCCGGCTCGGTTGATCACGCAGGCAAATCCGGGATCGACATCCAGAAGACCGGCGATGCCGGCTTCGATATCCTCCTGGCAGCGGATCAGCCTGAGCGTGCTCATTTGAAGTTGTCCTTGCGCTTCCGGATTTCACCGAAGACTTCCCAGTCAGCCGCCTTTTCCATGCCGAGATGGCGACGGATGGAAGGGTCATCCGGCCGCAGAAACGGGTTGGTCGCCTTTTCAATGCCAAGTTGGGTGGGGGAAGTGAAGACACCCGCCTCCCGCTTGGCGACAATATCTTCAAGCCTTGCGGCAAGCGCCTCGTTGCCGGGATCGACGGTTACCGCAAACCGGGCATTGGCAAGGGTATATTCATGGCCGAAATAGACAATCGTGTCGTCAGGCAAGGCCAGCAGCTTTTTCAGCGACGGCCACATGACTTCGGCGGGACGTTCAAACAGCCGCCCGCAACCCAATGCAAACAGCGTATCGGCGGAAAACAGCAATTTGTCGTCCGGCATATAATAGCAGACATGACCGGCGGTGTGGCCGGGCGTTTCAATCACTTCGACCCGATGGCCGGCAAACTCAAAATGATCACCGTCCGCCACTGTCAGGTCGATTCCGGGTATCCTGTCCTTCTCGCTGGCCGGTCCGGTGATTTTCAGCTTGTAGCGGGCCTTGAGCGCGAGATTGGCCTCGACATGGTCATGGTGATGATGGGTGGTGAAGATATCGGTCAGCGTCCAGCCGCGCCGCGCCGCAGCATCCAGTATGGGCTGTTCCTCGGGCGCGTCGATGCAGGCAGTCGCCCCGCTTACAGGGTCATGCAGCAAGACCCCGAAATTGTCGCTGCGGCAGGCAAAGAGCTCGATTTCCAGGGTCATGGCAGTTTCTTTTCCTTTTGCGCAGGTCTTTGCCGGAGCATATCCGGCCCGCGGTTAAACATTCTAAATTCAGTCAACCGGACAAATGTAAGGCCGTCGGCCTTGAAGTCCAGCCGCGGGCGGTTAAATTGGCGTCATGTTTGCCGATATTGTCGATTTGCGCCAATTCTATCATTCCGATCTCGGCCATCTGGCCGAGAATTCGATTGGCCAGGCGCTGTCGATCATCTGGCCGACCCTGCCGGAAGAGCGGCTTGTCGGGCTTGGCTATGCGGTGCCCTATCTTGAACGATTTCGCGGGCAGACCGAGCGGACATTTGCTTTCATGCCCGCCGGCCAAGGCGCGGTGAACTGGCCGAACGGGCCCCTCTCCGCCACGTCGCTGGTGTTTGACGAGGAGCTGCCGCTGCCTGATTCCTCCGTTGACCGAGTCTTGATGGTTCACGCGCTGGAATTTGCCGAAAACCCGCGCGAAACGCTGAAGGAGCTCTGGCGGGTGCTTGCGCCGGGCGGACGGCTGGTCATCGTGGTGCCCAACCGGCGCGGCATGTGGGCGCGCTTTGAGCATACCCCGTTCGGGTCGGGCAGGCCCTATTCGCGCGGCCAGCTGACGACCTTGTTGCGCGAGACCAATTTCACCCCCGGCGCACAGACAGAAGCGCTGTTTTTTCCGCCCTGGCGCAACCGGCAGATGGTGCGGCTGCTGCGCGGCGTCGACAAAGCGGGGCGCAAGATGATGCCGATCTTTTCCGGCGTGATCATGGTGGAAGCGCAGAAGCGGCTCTATCAGGGGCTGCCAGTGGCCGTTCGGTCTTCGCGCCGGGTCTTCGTGCCGGTCATGGCGCCGCGCGGCATTCCCACCACAAGGACCAGTCAAACCGAACCCGGTTGATGCGCCCCTCGACAAAAGTGCCCGGCGGCGTTATTGGCTTGCATCCCTTTCAGGCCAAAAGCGCGGACCATTCCATCATGACAAGCATATATTTCAACAAGGTCGCCCTCATCGGCATCGGTCTGATCGGATCATCGCTTGCCAGGGTCATCGCCGAGCGCAAGATCGCCGGTCATGTCGCCATTGCAACGCGAAGTGCCGACACGCTCAAGCGCGCCGAGGCTCTGGGTCTTGGCGATTCCTACACCACCGATCTCGGCGCCTGCGTTGAAGACGCCGATCTCGTCATCGTGTCCGTACCGGTGGGCGCGTCCGGGGCAGTGGCCGAAACGATTGCGCCGCATCTGAAGAAAGGCGCGATCCTGACCGACGTCGGATCAACCAAAGCCTCCGTGATTGCCCAGATGGCGCCGCATGTACCCGAGGGCGTGCATTTCATACCGGGCCACCCGCTCGCCGGCACCGAGCATTCCGGGCCGGAAGCTGGATTTGCCGACCTGTTTGAAGGCCGCTGGTGCCTGCTGACGCCGATTGACGGCACCGACGAGGCGGCCAAGGCGACGCTGACGGATTTCTGGAAGGCGCTTGGCTCGATGGTCGAGGAGATGGATGCGGCCCATCACGACAAGGTTCTGGCCATCGTCTCCCACCTGCCCCACATCATTGCCTACAACATTGTCGGCACAGCCGACGATCTAGAAACGGTGACGGAATCGGAAGTCATCAAATATTCCGCTTCAGGTTTCCGCGATTTTACCCGCCTTGCCGCCTCCGATCCCACCATGTGGCGCGATGTCTGCCTGCACAACAAGGACGCGATCCTGGAAATGCTGGCGCGCTTTTCCGAAGATCTGGCCTATCTGCAACGCGCCATACGCTGGGGTGATGGCGACAAGCTGTTTGATCTCTTCACCCGCACAAGGGCCATCCGCCGCTCGATCATCGAGGCCGGCCAGGATACCGCAGCACCCGATTTCGGTCGCCACGAAAAGAAATAACGGCCAACAGGGAACAGTATCCCGTCAGAGCTGTGGTATGTGGCCGATCGGGATCAGGCTCAGCAGGATGGTCCCCTTGTCGATCGACAGGTTGACGCTGACCTTGTCGCGACCCTTGGTCAGGCCGCGCAGCATTTCGCTCATGGCCGAAATCGTCCCTGACGCTTCCGGAAAGCCTGTCAGCAGGGTCTTTTCCCACAGGTCGAGATTTTCAACCGTCAGCACAAGCGAGCCGGATACCCAGCCATCTTCATCGACGCTGAACGGTCCGGACAGTTCGGCATACATTCCCTGCCCCATATCAACCTTGAGGGCGCGCAATTCACCATTGGATTGCTTGCCGCCATAGGCCTTGCCATTCAAGACATGACCCTTGCCGACAAGTGTGAGATCGGCACTGGCGGAAAGGCGCGGCAGCGGCTGGATAGAGCCTTCCACCGAAAAATCGACATCCTCGGCCAGCAGCGCAATATCAAGATCATCGCCATTGGCCCGGACATGCAGCTCCGGATGGCCGACGGCGAGGTTAAGACGCTGGAACGTCCGGTCGGACATGATTTTCGCCGTCACGGCGCGCCCGACAAAGGACGCCTTTTTCAAACCGTCGAGATTGGCCGACAGGCTGGCGCGCAGGCTTTGCCAATCCCCTTCCGCACTGACGCCGAGCGCAGATGAAACCTGAGCCGGGCCATCTATTTCGACAATGGCGGTACCCGGCATGTAGATGCGGGCCGCGCTTCGAAAGCCTTCAAATGCCGCCTTGATGCCGTTGGGCTGATCCAGCAGTCCGGTTTTTTCACACGTCACACCGATCAGGAAGGGGAAACCGCCAACCGACAGACCGTTGCAATCGGCTGTAACCGGTCCTGCGGCAGAGGTCGCAAGCATGTCGGTCAAAAAGCCCTCAAGCCGGTTTGCGGCATAGTACCAACCGCCCGTATAAAGCGCGATGGCGATAGCGACGCCGATTCCAAGTCGCCGGATTTTTCTGCCCGCCGTCGAGGCGATGGGCTGGTTCAGGCTTGCCATCAATGTTTCTTTCTGCTTTTCACTGGGCACTGATTCCCGTCGGGGATTTCTACTGGCAGCGGATATGGACGAATTTTGGGTATTTGGCTACGGTTCCCTGATGTGGAACCCCGGCTTTGAACATGTCGAGCGCCAGGTCGCTCTTGTCCACGGCTTTCACCGGGCGCTTTGCGTCAAGTCCCACGTCCATCGCGGCACGGCGGAAAGACCCGGCCTGGTTCTGGGGCTGGATCGCGGCGGCGCCTGCAAAGGGGTGGCCTTCCGGACTGATCCGGAATATCGCCCGGCAGTGACCGGCTATCTGCGTGAACGCGAACTGGTAACGAGCGTTTACATTGAGCGGCTTGTCACCTTGCGGCTCGGTTCCGGCCGCAAGGTCACCGCGCTGACCTATGTGATTGACCGAAGCCATTTCCAATATGCAAGCGGCATGCATGCAGAGGACGCGGCGGCCATTGTCAGGGGCGCTGTCGGCAAATCCGGCCGCAATGAGGATTATGTGCTCAATACCCTATCGCATATGCGTGAAATCGGCATCAATGACCACTGGATGGAAGACGTCGGCCGCAGGATCGTTTCATTGCCCTGACGGATGCTTTGGCCTCATGCCGCCGAACCGGAAGCCCTCAATTCCTCCAGCTTGCGCCTGGCTGTTTCCGGCAGCGGCAGATCAGGATTGGCGGCAGCCGTTTCAATCAGCAACTGGTCGCTGGCGGCTTCCATTGTCGCCACCAGATAATGGTAAAACTCGGTGGGCTCCATGCCCGGCTGGATGGGCGGCAGGATGCGGACCTTGATGACGCCGGGATAGCGCAGGAATTTGTGGCGCGGCCAGAACAGGCCCGGATGCATGACAACCGGCACGACCGGAACCTTGAGCGCGCTATACAGCCTGGCAATGCCATATTTGTATTCGGGCGGCGCGCCGCTCGGGCGTCGGGTTCCTTCCGGATAGATGATCAATTGCCGGTTATGCTCCATTTCCTCATGGGCGCGCGCCAGCATTTCGGCCATGGCGCGGGTCTTGGCGGCGCGATTGATGGGAATCATCTTCTGCTTGGCGGCATACCAGCCAAACAGCGGAATCCACAAAAGTTCGCGCTTGAGGATATAGACCGGATCGTCGAGAAACGGGATCAGCGCGTAGGTATCCCAGGTCGACTGGTGCTTGGGCGCCAGGATGAAGCCGGTCTTGCCGAGATGCTCGAGCCCCTCGATTTCATACCGGGTCCCGACAATCGTCTTGAGCAGCCAGTGGTTGGAGCGCGCCCAATTCTTCGGAATCTCGTAGGCCTTCTTCCTGGGCATCAGGAAATAGACCGGCATCTGGACAATCATCTGGATGATCGTGCTGAGATAGAAAGCGATGTTGAAAGCAATTGAACGCAGAATGATCATGAAGGCGACCCTGTGGCGACCGCCACTCTTAATGCAAAGCGGATGACCGTGGCAACCGGTCAGGAAAAGATCGTCAGCCAATCGCGCGAGGCGGCAAAAAGCATCTTGAGATACTCCGACCCCAGTGTGAGGATCAGATAGGGATTGGCGACGATGTCGGACAGGCCGAGCCTTGTATTGCCGACCGGGTAAGCGATGAAAACGGTCTGCTTGTCGATGCGCTTGAGTTCCAGAAGACTGCGCGGCATGTGATAATTGTTGGTCACCACGATCACGGTCTTGAAATTCCGGGCCGCGATCCAGTCGGCCGCCTCCTGGGCGTTGCCGCTCGTATCCAGCGCCTGGTATCCGATATCGACGCAACAATCGAACAGGTCCGGCGGGCTTTTGGTGAAGTTGCGGATTTGCGCCATGGTGGTGGCGGGATTGACACCGGAAATCAGCAGCCTGCGACCCGCCCCCGAAGCCAGCAGGTTGACAGCCTGGTCAATGCGCTGGTAGCCGCCGGTGAGCACGATGATGGCGTCGGCGCGCGGATTGGCCGGGGGCGTCAGTCCGGATACGTCCTTGTAAAACAGGTAAAATCCGCCCACCGCCGCAATCGCGATGGTTGCCAGCACCATGATGATGATGTTGGACAATATCCCGATCAGACGTGCCGTACCGCTTGCCACAACGACAAACCCCATCCGCGCGTGTTTAAGCGAAGCGTCATCCATGATTCGTTTTAACCCAAGTCGGGGCTGAGGGGAATCACCTGCGTCGACATGCCATGGTCGCTTTTCATTAATTGCTGGTCCTAACCGGCATTTCCGTCCACGCGACCCGGATCGGAGCGGACATTGTCAATCTCGTCGATGGTGGTCATCACCGTGAAACGCGCGGTCAGCGTGGTCAGCAATGCGATGACGATCATGGTTGCAAAGATGCCAAGATAACCCGTCCAATCGATGGAAAAGGTGCCGAACAGCGCCGTGGCCTGGTCGCTTTCCGGCGTTGACAGGCTGCTTGATTGCCAAAAGCCCGCCCCGGCAAAAATCAGCGCGGCAAGCAAGGCTCCCGCAAAAGAGCCCTTCAAGCTGATCAGCAGGAAATGCTTCTGGAATTCATTGGCCACGAAGCCGGCCTCGGCGCCCACGAAATGCAACACTTCGACGATATGGCGATTGCCCGCAAGCGCACCTCTCGTGGCGAAAATGACCGTCAGGACCATCGCCGTGAAAACCAGCAGCAGAACTCCGGTGCCGATCAGCACCGTTGTTCGCGCCATCGAAACCAGCCGGTCCACCCATGTCCTGTGGTCATCAAGAAAGGCCTGCGGTATCCGCTTGGCCAATTCGGCGCGCATGGCATCGAAATCAGGCGGGTTCTGCTCGTCGATGGTGATGATCACCAGCCGAGGCACCGGCAGCTCGTCAATGTCCAGCCCCGCGCCCAGCCACGGCTCCAGCAGCCGCGCGGTTGCCGCCTTGTCCATCACTTCGCCGCGCTTGGTTCCGACGAAAGAAAGCGCCAGTTCGCGGGCCGACAGCAGGGTTTTTTCCATGTCCAGATTTTCATCCGGCTTGATCTGGATGGTGATCTCGCGGGAAATCTGGCTTTGCCAGGCAGAGGCGGTGCCGCGAATCATGCTGACGGCGCCCAAGGTCAGGCAGGCCAGGAACGCCATGATCGCGATCACCAGCAACAGCGCCCGGCTCTGGACATTGATTGCCGGCACGATGGGTCCGGTTTTGCGCACCTGCAATCCGCGCTGGCGCGCCCGCGGTTTTTCGGGAATTTGCGAGGTCTTGGCCGGTCGGTTCTCATTCATGGATGTCAAGCCGCCCGCCTGTGAGGATCATGCGCCTGGCATTGACCTGGTCCATCAGGGAAAGGTCATGGGTGGCGATCACCACCGCCGTGCCAAGCCGGTTGAGTTCCATGAACAGCTTGAGCAGCCTCTTGGCCATGGGCGGATCGACATTGCCGGTCGGCTCATCGGCCAGAAGGATCTCCGGCTGGTCGATCAATGCCCTGGCGATGGCCACGCGCTGCTTTTCGCCGCCAGACAGAACCGGAGGCAGAACATTGATTCGCTCCCCCAGACCCACCCATTTGAGCAGCTCGACGACATCATTGCGATAGGTGCTTTCCTCGCGGCCCCTGACGCGCAGCGGCAAGGCGACGTTCTCGTAGGTCGTCAAATGATCAAGCAGCCGAAAGTCTTGAAACACGATGCCGACGCGGCGGCGCAACATCGGCAATTCGGCTTGCGGAATCACTGTCAGGTCGCGGTCAAACATCCGGATCAGCCCGCGTGTCGGCCTGAGCGACATGAACAACAGCCTGAGAAGCGTGGTCTTGCCGGCACCGGACGGCCCGGTCAGGAACTGGAATGACTTCTTGGGAATATCGAAAGTCAGGTCGCGGAGGATTTCCGGTCCCATGCCATAACGAAGGCCAACATTTTCAAAATGAATCAATGCGTTTTTCCATCATTGTGTTCGTGTTTCGCAAGCGCTGCGACCAGGCCAGTCCGTTTTTCGAGAATCGGTGCTTTGCGAAGCATTAACCAAAACAGTTTACGACTGGGTAAGGATAGTTTCAATGGCCGTTGGTACATCGCATTGCGCCGACCGGCCTGCAAAAAGGCGATAACCATGTCCAAAGGTCATAGCAGCAACAAGGGCCGCCCGCCGCAATATGATTTCCTGCCGCCCGAACCTGCGGCGCGCAAGCGGATCCGCTTCGAAGCGCCGACAGATGTCACGGATGCCGAGTTTGTGGTCATCGACAAGAACGTCGCCCAGATGCGCTTTAACGACAACCAGCCGGCAGCGCGCGCAGGCCGCACCCAGCATTGGTTGTTTGCCTCCGCCCGCCTGATTGTGCGGATGATCAAAATCACCGAAAAAGGCCTGCGGCTTCTTTCGACCCGCGCTTTTGCCGCTCTGGTGGCGCTTATGGTGCTTTCGGCCTTCTGGTTTTCCGGCGGGTTTTCATTTCTCGCGCCCGACCAGGTCGTCGCCATGCCGGCCAGGCCGGCGCTTGCGATTGCCGACATCTCCTCGCGGATTGAACAGGCAAACGGCATGAACAGCCTGCTTGTCAGCGCCCGGGTGGAGAACAATTCGCAAAAGCCGCTCGCCGTGCCGACCATCCGGCTGGAATTGACGTCCGGCGACACTCTGATTCGCACCGCCGACATTCAGCCGCCGCAAAATCTGCTGCAGGCCGGCCAGAAGGCAGACTTTGTCGTCCGTCTGAGCCATCCCGGTGGAAAACCGCCGCAAATCCGCCTTTCCTTTGTTGCTGCCGGTGGCATAGCCGGGTGACTATGCTAGACCTCGCTGCAGGAAACCTGCCTGCCGCTTCGGCATGGCTGGCCGCCCGGCACTCGATTTTGGTCAATGCGGACCGGGACGACACCACGCCGCTGCGGCAATGCGGAGAATTTGATGCCGGTCGTGCGCGGAAAAAACATAGAACCTCTCTTTACAGCCGAACAGATTGCCGAGCGCAACAAGGCGCTGGCCGCCCAGATCGCCGCAGGCCCCATCAAGGATCTGCTGGTCATCGCCATCCTCAAGGGCTCGTTCATCTTTGCGGCCGATCTCATCCGCGCGCTGCATGACACCGGGCTTGCGCCGGAAGTCGAATTCATCACGCTGTCGAGCTACGGCACAGGCACAGTGTCGCGCGGCGTCAAGATCATCAAGGACATCGACAGCGATGTGCATGACCGCGATGTCCTGCTGATCGACGACATTCTTGAATCCGGCCGGACGCTGCGTTTTGCCAAGGAGCTGCTCTATGAACGCGGCGCGCGCCATGTTTCGATCGCCGTGCTGCTCGACAAGAGCGTCAAGCGCGAGGAAGACCTGAACCCCGATTTCGTCGGCTTCGAATGCCCCGATTATTTCGTGGTCGGCTACGGCATGGACGTTGCCTATGCGTTTCGCGAATTGCCGTTTGTCGGCATTGTGACCGGCGACGCATAAAGGTTTGGTCAAGCATAACTCAAATTGAATCCAATTCCTTCGCACTCAATTTACCCTTCGAAAAGATTTTCCGGTGCTTTCTGGTCCCAGCCAAAAGCGATGGGTGCGGGTGATTGCCCGGCTTTCATCGCAAGCCAAATCCGGGAGTACCAAGATGGCCAGAATTCTGATTACCGAGGACGAGGATTCGTTGCGCCGCTTTGTCGCCCGCGCGTTGATGATGGACGGTCATGAAACAGTGGAGGCCGGCGATGGCGCCGAAGGCCTGGACGCGCTTCTGGCCGGACCGTTCGACCTGCTGCTTTCCGATATCCGCATGCCGGTGATGGATGGCATCGAACTTGCCCATCAGGCCCACGCCGCCTGCCCGGGCATCAAGATCCTGCTGATGACCGGTTATGCCGAACAGCGCGAACGCGCCGATGACTTGTCGGCCAAGATCGTTGATGTTGTCTCCAAGCCCTTTTCGCTGCCCGATATCCGCAAGGCCGTGGCCGCCGCTCTGGCTGCATAAAGTAAAACGGGGCAATCCTTCCCCGGATCAGGGCTTGAGATCGAGCAGCCGCTCAAGATAATTGCGCTCGATCATGCCGCCGTTTCCATCAGACAAACGCTTGCGAATCGCTTCAAGAATTTCGCGCGCCCGCTGGATGTCGATTTCATCAGGCACCTTGACCATGCCGTCGGTTTCCTCGCCCAACTGGTTGGCCTGGCGTCCGAGCGGATCGCGCCCGGCCGTGCCCTGGCCGGGGCCTCCGGGTTGATTGCCGCCGCGACCACGACCGCCGGCCTGCATGATCTGTT
>JBGSIT010000089.1:0-24032 GCA_041742335.1 Rhizobiaceae bacterium | reverse complement strand
AAACAAGGGCCTGAGCCCCCGCAAACTTCCCAATTCTCATGAACGAGTTCTTCGGTCGCCAGCAGCGCCCGCCGCCCTCGTCATGGCCGTCTTATAGGGCCCAACAACAATCAATGTCAACGAACATTTTTCATGTTTGTTTTATTTCTTTTATCCCATTGAAATAAAAGCATTATAATTCACAAAGCGATTGTTCGGCCCTTTTGACTGCAGCTGAACCGGGTTTTTCTGGCTGTTTTTGCTCATCCTGTCTATTTTGCCGTCAGGCCCGGCTTTCCTTATATGGCCATTGCAATATGAAATGCCTGACGGCTTGCTGGACAGGCCTTGTGACAGGTCATTATGGGAGACTGAAATGCTGGTGCTGGATGAAAGACAAACACGCTCCGCCTTGCCGTTCGACGGATTGATCGAAGCCATCAGATCGATGTTCGTTTCCGATTGCATCATGCCGCTGCGCCACCATCACGACATTAAGGTTCCCGGAGAGCCGGATGCGACGCTTCTGCTGATGCCGGCCTGGGTTCCGGGCGGCCATTTCGGCGTGAAAATGGTCTCGGTCTTTCCAGGCAATGCCAATCGCGGCCTGCCGGCCATCTTCGGCACTTATCTATTGTCCTCCGGCTTGACCGGCGAATTGCTGGCAATGTTTGACGGCGGCGAACTGACGGCCCGGCGCACGGCTGCCGCTTCGGCGCTGGCCGCCAGCTACCTTGCCCGGCCGGATGCCGACACGCTTCTGGTAGTCGGCAGCGGCAGGCTTGCCGGCAACCTGGCGCAGGCCCATTCCGCAATACGGCCGATCCGCCGGATCATCATCTGGGGCCGCGACCCGAAGAAGGCCGGGCAAACGGTGCAGGAGCTTCATTATCTCGGCCTGGAGGCAAAAGTCGGGACCGATCTTCAGGCGGCCTGCGCACAGGCCGACATCATATCAACGGCAACCCTGTCGCAAACACCGCTGATCTGCGGCGCATGGCTGAAGCCCGGCACGCATCTCGATCTTGTCGGGGCCTTCAAGCCGTCAATGCGGGAAAGCGACGACGACGCGGTTCTGAAGGCGAAGATCTTTGTCGACACCCGGCATGGCGCCATGCATGAAGGCGGCGACATCGCCCAGCCGCTGGCCGCCGGAATCATATCGGCAGACAAGATCCTCGCCGACCTGTCCGAACTGGCAAGAGGCGCCCATCCCGGCAGGACCGATCATGACGATATCACCCTTTTCAAATCTGTCGGCGCTGCGCTCGAAGATCTGGCTGCGGCGGTTTTCGCGCTTCAGCAATATGACCAGGCAGCCGACAAAGAAGGTTGATTGAATGGAGTTCGACCTTCCCCTTCTGCCGGTTTCAGATGTTCTCGCCGAAATCGACGCCGCATTGGCGCACCACAATACCGCCATCTTGTCCGCCCCGCCCGGCGCCGGCAAGACGACCATCGTGCCGCTTTACCTGCTGAACGCCGCATGGCGAGGCGACGGCAGGATCATTGTGCTTGAACCGCGCCGACTGGCTGCGCGCGCTGCCGCCAACCGCATGGCGTCAATTCTCGGCGAGCAGGTTGGCGGCCGTGTCGGCTACCGTATGCGCCTTGACAGCCGGATTTCCCGCGATACCCGCATTGAAGTGGTCACCGAGGGTGTTTTTGCCCGGATGATTCTGGACGACCCCGAATTGCCGGGCGTCGCCATGGTGATATTCGACGAATTTCATGAACGCTCGCTGGACGCTGATTTCGGGCTGGCTTTGGCGCTTGATTGCCGCTCGGCGCTGCGCGAAGACCTTCGCATCCTGGTAATGTCGGCTACCCTTGACGTCCAGCGCGTGGCCGCATTGCTGGATTTTCCCACCGTGATTGAAAGCAGCGGGCGATCCTTTCCGGTGGACATCCGCCATCAGGATCGCAAGTCCGATGAGCGGATCGAAGACGCCATGGCCAGGACCATCATCCATGCGGTCAATGTGGAGGAAGGATCGGTGCTTGCCTTTCTGCCCGGCCAGGCGGAAATCCTGCGAACCGCCGAACGGCTGGAAGGCCGGCTTGGCCCCGATGCCATGGTCACGCCGCTTTTTGGAAGTCTGCCGCAAACCGCGCAAGATGCGGCGATCCGCCCCGCGCCCGCCGGCAAGCGCAAGATTGTTCTGGCAACCTCGATCGCCGAGACGTCAATCACC
Organism: Rhizobiaceae bacterium; assembly: GCA_041742335.1. Lineage (GTDB taxonomy): Bacteria > Pseudomonadota > Alphaproteobacteria > Rhizobiales > Rhizobiaceae > Rhizobium_E. The sequence continues at coordinate 21,858 of JBGSIT010000089.1, read as the reverse complement.
ATAGACGGCGTGCGAATCGTCATCGACAGCGGGCTGCAGCGTCTGCCGGTCTATGAACCTGCCACCGGAATCACCCGGCTGGAAACGCAGCGTGTGTCGCGCGCTTCGGCTGAACAGCGTGCTGGCCGGGCGGGGCGAACGGCCCCTGGCATTGCCATCCGGCTGTGGCACATCGGCCAGACAGCATCGCTTGCTGCCTTCACCCCGCCGCAAATTCTTGCAACCGACCTGTCTTCCTTCATGCTTGATTTGGCCCATTGGGGCGTAACAGGCCCGGATGCGTTGAAATTCATCGACATGCCGCCTCAGGCAAGCATTGCCGAGTCGCGCCTGTTGCTGCAGTCGCTCGGCGCACTGGATGAGAAGGGCGGGCTGACCGCAACCGGACGCATCATCCGCGATCTCGCTTTGCCGCCACGGCTGGCGGCCATGGTGATTGCTGCCGGCAATTCCGGCCATCACGTTGAAGCCGCGCAATTGGCGGTCTTGCTGACGGAGCAGGGTCTCGGCGGACCTTCGCTTGATCTGGAGGAACGCCTGTCGCGGTTTCGCGCCGATCGCGGCGAACGGGCCGAGGCAGCCCGCAAGCTCGCCGCCCGCATGGCGCGGTCCGTTCCGGCAACGACAGGAAAATCCGGACCCTTTTCGATTGGCGCAGCCCTGCTGCATGCTTTTCCCGACAGGGTGGGGTTGCAGCGCGGCGGCCGCGGCCGCTTCGTGATGGCCAATGGCCGCGGGGCGGAAATACCGGCCAATGAAAGACTGGCGGGCGCAGATATGGTGGTGATTGCCGACCTGACCGGACGGGCCGGGGCCCAAAGGGTTTTGGCGGCCGCCCAAACGAGTCGCACGGAAGTTGAATCTGAACTGCCCGACGCCTTTTTGCAGGATGACCAGCTTTATATCGATGAAGCAAGCGGACAGGTCCGCGCGCGCCGCACCAGCAGGCTCGGCAGCATCATCCTTGATGAAACGCCGCTGCCGCGACCAAAAGGAATGGAATCTGTCAAAATCGTCGCCGAAGCGATCCGCAACTCCGGGACTTTACGGCTGCCCTTTTCCAAGGCGGGCGACCAATTGCGCGAGCGTTTGGCTTTCCTGCACAGGAAGCTTGGCGCACCCTGGCCGGCGGTTGACGACGCCGCACTTGGCCGTCATCTGGATGTCTGGTTCCTGCCGTTCCAGAATGACCTGGCCGGGATAGCCGATATCTCCCCGCAAAGCCTCGCCGACGGGTTGATGGCATTGGTGCCGCCTGATCTCGTGCGCCTGCTGGGCCAATATGCGCCCACCCATTTCGCCGCGCCCACCGGCCATCGCCACGCCATCCGCTATGACGGCGACGAGCCGGTTCTTGCCATTCGCGTCCAGGAGCTTTACGGGCTGAAAACCCACCCGTCGCTTGGCGGCGGCAGGATACCGCTGTTGCTCGAGCTTTTGTCTCCCGCCCACAGGGCCATCCAGACCACCCGTGATCTGCCCGGCTTCTGGGCCGGGTCCTGGAAAGACGTGCGCGCCGACATGCGCGGCCGTTATCCGCGTCATCCCTGGCCTGAAGATCCCGCAACGGCGCAGCCCACGACACGCGTCAAGCCACGTGGTACATGAATTGCCGGACGGACCGAGCCCCAGGATACAATAATGAGCCTAGACCGACTCGACGATGGGAAAACCAGCCGCAAATTGCGGCTGCAGACCGTCATAAGGCTGCGATGGCTTGCCGTGGCGGGCCAATCGCTGGCCGTCTTCATTGTCGGCGTGGTGCTGCACTTTCCAATGCCGCTGGTTCTGTCCGCCGTCCTGATCGCCATCCTTGCCTGGATCAACGGCTGGCTGCACCTGCGCTTTCCCGCGACCCATCGCCTGGAGCCGCCGGCTGCCGTCGTACTTCTGGGATTTGACCTGCTGCAACTCTTCGCCCTGCTTTTTGTAACCGGCGGCCTGGCCAACCCTTTTGCGCCGCTCGTCTGCGTGCCGGTCATCATATCGTCGGCCTCACTGCCGCTTCGCTATTCGATCGGTCTTGCCATTCTGGCGATTGCCTGCGTGACCGGGCTTGCATTTTCGCCCTTCTCGCTTCCTTGGTATCCGGGCACCAAAATCTATGTTGATCCGGTAATGTTGACGGGAATCTGGTTTGCCATTGTCTGCACCACCAGTTTTGCAGGCTTTTACGCCTACCGGGTTTCGCTTGAAGCCAGCCAGTTGTCCGAGGCCCTGAGCGCCACCGAACTAACCTTGCAGCGGGAAAAACACCTCTCCCAGCTTGATGGTCTTGCGGCCGCTGCCGCCCATGAACTTGGCACCCCGCTTGCCACCATTTCGGTGGTCGCAAAGGAAATGCAGCGCGAGCTTGCGCCAGGCGACCGCCTGTCCGAGGACGTGCAATTGTTGGTGAGCCAAAGCGAGCGGTGCCGGGATATACTTCGCCGCCTGACAACGCTTTCGTCTGAAAGCGAAGCCCATATGCGGTTCCTGCCGTTGTCGTCTCTTATAGAAGAAGTCACGGCCCCGCACCGCGAATTCGGAATCGCCATTGACGTGGTGGAAAAAAGTGCGCGGCAGAACGAACCCGTCGGCAACCGCAATGCCGGGATAGTCTACGGCCTTGGCAACCTGATTGAGAACGCCGTCGATTATGCAAATTCAACCGTCCTTGTGACGGTTGAGCACGATGCTGAAAAAGTATCGGTGACCATCGAAGACGACGGCAATGGCTTTGCGCCGGACGTCTTGACCCGGATTGGCGAGCCTTATGTCACCAAGCGCACCCTGAACGCCAAGGCCGGCGGATTGGGGCTGGGCCTGTTCATTGCCAAGACGCTGCTGGAGCGATCCGGCGCCAGGCTGACTTTCGGCAACAGGGGTGAGGGCAAGCCGGGCGCCCGGGTCGAAATCATCTGGCCGCGAAACCGCATGGAAACCGAATTCGATGCCCGTGCGTATGACATATAAGAAAGACCGGACCCCGGCCTGTCGATTGGATTTTGCACAATTGCCAAAAAGCCTATAGAACAGGCCGGCTTCCCACTGGCTTGACAGTAAAGACAGCAGAAGGGACGCTGCGGCCAATTGACGGCGAGATTTGATGTGGAAAAGACAACAAATACCATGAATGAAAAAGACACATATTCGCAGGACACAGGCCAGACCTCGATAGGACCTGACAAGACACTGCTCATTGTAGACGACGACCTGCCATTCCTGCGCCGGATCGCGCGCGCCATGGAAGCGCGCGGTTTTGTCGTGGAAGCCGCAGAATCAGTTGTTGAGGGCGTAGCCAAGGCGCGCGCCAATCCGCCGAAATATGCAGTCATTGACCTTCGGTTGAGCGACGGCAGCGGCCTTGACGTCATTGAGACCATCCGCTCGAAGCGCGATGACAGCCGCATCATCATACTGACCGGCTACGGCAATATCGCCACGGCGGTTACGGCGGTCAAACTGGGAGCGGTCGACTATCTTGCCAAGCCCGCGGATGCCGACGAGATTCTCGCAGCGCTCACCCAGCGCCCGGGCGAGAAAGCCAACCTTCCCGACAATCCGATGTCTGCCGACCGCGTGCGCTGGGAACATATCCAGCGGGTCTATGAAATGTGCGAGCGCAATGTGTCGGAGACGGCGCGGCGGTTGAACATGCATCGCCGGACTTTGCAGCGGATCCTCGCCAAGCGCGCGCCCAAATAATCTTTATTGGTCGCGGTTGGGATTTTCCAGTCCCTGGCGTTCGGCGGCCCATTCGGCATGCATCAACCGGGTGGCGGCGACACGGGAAAAATTCAATGTCACAGCCTTGCGGGTCGCCGGCGGCAATCTGTGCTCGGGCGCATCACGCAGGATATGGGCGCCATAGCCGTCGGACAGCACCAATCCGCAATCTTCGGGGAAGATTTCAAGGGGTACTTCGCGATGGGTGGCGAAAAAGAGCCGGTCGCAATGCTGCCGGTAATCGGGCCATTTCTGGTCGACCCTGAAATCCTCAAGCGATGACTTGATTTCAAAGATCCAGATCTCGCCTTTGTCGGTGAGGCTGACCAGATCGGCGCGCCTGCCGCTGGACAGGCCGAGTTCGGGAAGCACGGAATGGCGCATGGCATGCAATAGCCGCTGCAAACCGCGGCGCACCAGCAATGCTTTTTCCGATTGCCGGCCGTCGATCAGCGGGTTGTCATTATGTATTGAAATAATCGCCATGAATCCCTGCCTGCAACCTATTTGCTTGTTGCAAAAAAGCCATCTTTGGATAAATTGCCGACCAACGCGAGGAATGTTGCAATGCAGTGCATTGCCTTGTCAACGTTAATCGAAAATAAACCATGTTCGTTCATGGTTTCAACAACCACCAAATCATCAAACATTGTCAAGAGACACACATGCGCCTCAGCCAAGCATTTACCGCACTCGGGCTCGTTGCAGCCCTGGCGCTAACCAGCTGTTCGTCCGTTCCATCGGGCAGCACCAAGTCCACTACCGAGATCTTCTCATCTTCTTATGGCAGCAGTGAGGACGCCGGATATGCGCTTCCCGCGATCCCGATCAAGAAGCTCGATTCGCGTTATCACCGCCAGACAGTGCGTTATGAAACCAAGGAGCGCCGCGGCACCGTCATCGTCGATACGAATGCGCGCTTTCTGTATTACGTACTTGGCGGCGGCATGGCGATGCGCTACGGAATCGGCGTTGGCAAGGAAGGCTTTTCCTGGAAAGGTCAGGCCTATATCGCCTGGAAGCAAGAATGGCCAAGCTGGCATCCGCCCAAGGAAATGGCTGTCCGCAAACCTGAAGTCGCACGCTATGTCGACAAGGGGATGGATCCCGGCCTGACCAATCCGCTCGGCGCCCGCGCCTTGTACCTTTTCAATGACAAGGGCGAGGACACATTGTTTCGCCTTCATGGAACACCGGAATGGCGCTCGATCGGAACGGCTGCTTCTTCAGGCTGCATCCGGTTGATGAACCAGGATATCATTGATCTCTATAACCGGGTAACCCCCGGCAAGAACGCCCGCGTCGTCGTTCTGTAGACTTCATAGCTCGATTGCCAAAAGCCGCCGGATTTTCCATTCGGCGGCTTTTTTTGATCATTTTTTAAACTGAGTCATAGGCGCCGCAGGGTCCGGGACTCACCGGCCCCTTTCTATCCCTTTGATTACGCTTGTTGTCTGCGAGAATCAGCTGCGCGTGGCGGCAAGCTGCTTCAGCCCGCCCGCTTGGCCTTCAGTTCAAGCCGGCGACGGTGCAGGACAGGTTCGGTATAGCCATTGGGCTGGTCGCGCCCGTCCAGCACCAGTTCAAGCGCGGCCTGAAACGCCACCGAGCCATCATAGTCGGCGGCCATCGGCGTGTAAGCGCCATCGCCCTTGTTCTGGCCGTCAACGACAAGCGCCATCTTTTTCATCGTCGCGATGATCTGATCCCTGGTGACGACACCGTGCCGGAGCCAGTTGGCCATGTGCTGCGCCGAGATCCGCAATGTGGCGCGATCTTCCATCAGGCCGACATTGTTGATGTCTGGCACCTTGGAACAGCCGACGCCCTGATCGATCCAACGGACCACATAGCCGAGAATGCCTTGCGAATTGTTGTCGAGTTCAAGCTGGATTTCCTCGGCCGTCCAGTTGGGGCGGGTAGCGACCGGAATGCTGAGAATGTCGGCCAGATCCGCCCGGCCGCGCGATGCAAGGTTTGATTGAACATCGCCCACATTGACCCTGTGATAATGGCTCGCATGCAGGGTGGCCGCCGTCGGGGAAGGAACCCAGGCGGTGTTGGCGCCGGCGCGCGGATGGGCGATCTTCTGCTCAAGCATCGCCGCCATCATGTCCGGCATGGCCCACATGCCCTTGCCGATCTGGGCATGGCCCGGCAAGCCGCATTCCAGGCCGATATCGACATTCCAGTTCTCATAGGCGCCGATCCAGGCCGCTTCCTTCATCGCAGCCTTGCGAATCATCGGGCCCGCTTCCATCGCGGTATGGATCTCGTCGCCGGTGCGATCAAGAAATCCTGTATTGATGAAGACGATGCGCTGGGAAGCAACACGAATGCATTCCTTCAAATTGACCGTGGTGCGGCGCTCTTCATCCATGATGCCGATCTTCAGCGTATTGGGCGCAAGCCCGAGGATCTGCTCGACGTGGGAGAAGATTTCAACGGCAAAGGCCACTTCTTCCGGTCCATGCATCTTCGGCTTGACGATATACATGGACCCTGCGGGCGAATTCTTGCGCAACCCGTTCGCGCCGATATCGTGCAGGGCGATCAGCGCGGTGATTGCCGCATCCATGATTCCTTCAGGCGCCTGATTGCCATCGCCATCGATGATTGCCGGATTGGTCATCAGGTGACCGACATTGCGAATCAGCATCAGGGCGCTGACGCGAAGGCTCCTGGCCGAGCCGTCCGGGGCCTTGTAGGCGATATCGGGATTGAGGCGGCGGTGCATCGGCTTGCCGTCCTTGATGAACTCATCTTCAAGGTCGCCTTTCATCAGGCCAAGCCAGTTGCGGTAAACACCGATTTTGTCCTCGGCATCAACGGCGGCGACCGAATCTTCGCAATCCATGATCGCGGTGATGGCTGATTCGAGAATCACATCGGAAATATGCGCCTTGTCGCTGGCGCCTATCGCGCTGGCGGCGTCGATCACCACCCGGACATGCAGGTTGTTATGTTCAAAAACCAGCGAATCAGGCGCGGCGGCGTCACCGCTGAAGCCGCAGAAGCGTGCCGGGCCAGCCAAAGTGGCCGATTGGCCGGACAAAGTAGAAATCGTGAGCACACCGTCCCTGACGGAAAAGGCGGCGACATCTTCCCAACTGACCGTCAGCTTGACGCTTTCATTGAGAAAATTCCGGGCCCAATCAATGACTTTCTGGCCGCGAACGGGATTGTAACCGCGCGTCTTTTCCGCGCCGCCCTCATCGGAAATGGCATCGGTTCCATAAAGTGCATCGTAGAGCGAACCCCAGCGCGCATTGGCGGCATTCAAGGCAAATCGGGCATTGTTGATCGGGACAACCAATTGCGGTCCGGCAATGGTGCCGATTTCAGGATCGATATTGCTTGTCGTGACGCTGAAATCCGCCCCTTCAGGCACAATATAGCCGATCTGGCGCAGGAAAGCCTCGCAAGCGACCGGATCAATGCTGCCGCTGTTGCTTTTATAATAGGCGTCGATCTGCTGCTGGAAGGCATCGCGCTTTTTCAGAAGAGCGCGATTTTTGGGCCCCAGATCATGGATTATCGCTGAAAGTCCCGCAAAAAAGGCATCAGATGCGACACCGGTGCCCGGCACGGCTTCATTTTCAATGAAACTTGCCAGATTTTCGTCGATCTTCAGTCCGCTTTTTTGAACGAACGCCATGCGCATACTCCAATGTGGTCAAATTCAAATCGTCGCCATTGGTAGCGCGAACCGGTCGCAGGTATCAATACGGCAAAAGTCGAAAGCTCAAGTTCAGGGAAGAACAGGCCGTCTATCCGCCGATAACGTGGCGGGGCCGTCCGGACGCCGTGGCGATAAAGCGGGCCTCGATCAACTGACGCCGGCCTTCCACCTCGGGCGCGTCAATCTCCTGGATCACCGAAAGCGCGGGCTGGTCGCATCCGCTGCGCTGGGCGGCATGAGTGGCCGCCGTTTCCGCCCGCTTGCGCGCAACCGAAAACGCCGCCTCTTCGTTCGCCAGGCGAAGGTTTTCGCCGGCACCGGCAACGACAAACACGCCTTCAACCGGTGACGTTACGAAAACCGTCACCGATTCGCGCACCTGGCCGACCACTGCGCCGACAGCATTGGCGACATCGGCTTCCGCCGGGATAACGGCTTCGACATCCAGCATGTCGGCAATGGCCGGGTAATAGACCGGCGCCGAAGCGCCAAGGCCGATCAGCGGCCGATCGAGGCGGAGACCGAATCTGACAATGCCCGGCATGCGTTCCAGCGCATGGTTGACCGGGGTTGAGCGGGACGGATCGACATCGCCGACCTGGTCTTCGGAAAGGCAAGCCGTCAGGATGGCTTCGCTGGATTGCCTTGTCAGCCGCGCAACAATCTTTTCGGCCATCTCTTCGGCTGAATTGGCAATCGACCGGCCGGATCCGTCCCTCATCCTGCTGGCAATTTCGATGCCGAGGCGGGCTGCGGTTTCATTCCATTGATCTTGCCCATGAAGAACATGCATGGCGTCGGATGGCGTGATTGCCGCTATGTGAACCAGGCCCCGGGCGACCAGGCGATCCAGCGTCGCCTTTTGCTGGGTCGAGGCCAACAGGTCGTTCAGCGAAACCGGCGTTCTGGTAATGCGGCTGAAAAGGGCCAGTTCCTGCGCCTGCAATCCGCTTGCAAGTGAGTCTGGCACGCCGGTGCGCAGTGCGAATTTTCCGTCGTGACGGCCGGGATGGGTCGCGCGAAGCTGCCTGTCCAATACCGGGACTATGGCTTGCGGATATAAATGGGCAGCCAGGCTCAGCGGCAGGAAGCGGCGCGGTCCCAGTTCGATCCGGGACACGAGGCCGCGATCATTGATCCGGACTTCCGAATCGCCGCCCAGACCATAGGTCCGCATCGCGACGGCTTCCACCATGGTGCGATAGCCGCCGACAACAGCGCCATCGGCATCCAGCCGCGGACGCCCGCCTTCCATCACCGCTACATCGGTCGTCGTGCCGCCGATATCCGAAATCACCGCATTTTCCAGGCCGGTCAGATAACGCGCGCCAACAATGCTGGCCGCAGGGCCCGAAAGGATGGTTTCGATCGGACGAAGGCGGGCTTCTGCCGCCGATATCAGTGCGCCGTCGCCGCGCACCACCATCAGCGGTGCTGCAATTCCGCTTTGCTGCAGGAATCCCTCGCAGGCGCCGATCAACCGGTCGAGCATGGAGACCAGACGGGAATTGAGAAGCGTCGTCAAAGCGCGCCGCGGGCCGCCCAGCTTGGATGACAATTCGTGGCTGCAGGTGACCGGCAGGCCGGATTTCTCGCGGATCAGGTCCCGGACGCGGATTTCATGGGCGGGATTGCGTACTGCAAAATAGCCGGCAACCGAGAACGAAGCGACGGATGCCGACAATTCCGGCAGCGCCGCTTCAAGCGCCGACATGTCGAGCGGCGTTTCATGGCCATGCACATTATGGCCGCCGGGCAGGAAAATCACCGGATCATTGCCCAATGCCTCGGCAAGGCCGTCGCGTTTCATGTCCTCCGGTGAAAAACCGATCATCACCAGGCAGGCGCGGCTGCCCTGGCCTTCAACCAGCGCATTGGTGGCCAAAGTCGTGGAAAGCGATACCAGGCCAATGCCGTTTTCGGGCACCGAGACCGAGGCCAGCACACGTCCCACCGCGCCGGCTATGCCTTCGGCGAGATCGTGGCGCGTGGTCAGCGCCTTGGCTTTGCCCACCACGCCGTCTTTTTCCGTAAAGAGCACCGCGTCGGTATAGGTGCCGCCTGTATCAATGCCGAGAAGAAAATGACCTGCCACGCCGTTATACCACCAGACTTGTAATTTTGGGGAACCCTCGCCTTGAAAGCTTTGCCGCGACAGGGCAACCTTGCAACAGGCCTGTTCACACGGACCGGTCGGAAAAGGCTACTGATACAATGTCATTACGGTATCCGGATAGAAATTTCCATCCGCCACGGGATTGTAACGCACGAAATGATTAGCACCTCGTCACAACGGAAACGACCATGAAACAGATCAAAGACAAGACAATTTCAGCCATTCTTGCCGCCATCCTGTCCCTGGCACTGTCGGGCAGGGCAGCCACAGCCCAGCAGCAGGATGACAGCTTCGAGCCGCAATTGCCGGAAATGGCCATCTACAAGGCGATGCTTGAGGCCAACCGGCAGCCGGGTTGGGTACAGTTTCGCAATTATGGCGACCGGCAACTGATCTATTTCACCACTTTGCAATCCATGCGCTGCCGCCTGTCGGAAATCCGCTACTCGGTCAATTCCGAAGATCTCGGCCTGCGTTTTCCGCTCGGCCCCTGCGATATCCAGCAGCCGTTCAATATCCCGGATGATCCCGACAACAAATATATCTACCAGACTTATCAGCCCGACGAGGTCGAGACGCTTACAATCCAGGTGGTCTGGAAAGACGGCAGCGGCAGCGAGATCGTGACTTACCAGCCTTGCGACAAGGTTGGCGAGGCCACCTGCGCCCGGATCAGGAAGGTCAACAAGCCGGCCAATCTCATTGACGCGCCGACACCGTCATCGGGATCCCGTTAGCCGGCTGCGTCGTCAATCTCTGCACCGGCCAGGGATTGGTGTCGGCCGTAATGTCAAAGCGGAAACCCGACATCATCACGGCGAGCGCGATAACGGCTTCCTGAAGCGCGAATGTCGCCCCGATGCAGATGCGCGGACCCGCACCGAAGGGCAGATATTGAAAGCGGCCGATCGAGCCGCGATTTTCCGGCAGGAAGCGTTCCGGCATGAAATGGCGCGGCCTGTCCCAGTAAAGATGATGCCGGTGCAGCGTCCAGGGCATGACCAAAACCGATTCGCCAGCCGACAGAACCAGCTTGTTGCCTTCGTCGTCGATCCATTCGTCATCCCGGATCGGCGCGCGGTTTATGCTGGGAGCCGGCGGATAGAGGCGCAGGGCCTCTTCGAAAGCCGCCCGCACATGCGGCATCATTTCCAGCCAGTCCACCGGCTCGGCGCCTGTGGACAGAACCCGGTCGATCTCCTCTTCCATCTTTATCCGGAAGCCTGGGCTGTTTGCCACGCAGTAAAGCGTCCAGGCCAGCGCGCGCGCTGTCGTTTCATGGCCGGCGCCGATGAAGGTCAGGATATTGTCCTCGATTTCATCTGTGGTCAGCCCGTCGGGTCCTTCCAGCCGCAAAAGCAGGCTCAGGAAATCATCCGGCACCGACGCATCAGCCGCAGCCATTCTTGCCCGCCGCATCGCCATGGTTTCCGACACGATGGCGCGAAAGCCGGATAGCGCCTTCTTGCCTTTCCAGCGCGTCAATCGCGGCACCCAAGAAGGTGCAAGTAGCAGATCCATCGGGTCGATCCGGCCCATCGTGTGCAACAGGTCATCGACCTTGTCCGCAAAACCTCCGCTCTGCCCGGCGATCTCGCCGGAAAACAGGGTTTCAGCCAGAATTTCATAGGTCAGTTCCGTCATGTCGGTGGAGATATTGACGATCTCACCCGTTTTTGCCGCAGCGGCATAACGTTCGACAAAGGCGCGGGAGCGCACCAGCATCTGGCTGGCGAAGCCGCGCGCATGGCGCGGTGTGAAAACAGGCGCCATGGCCTTGCGAGACCGCTTCCAGATATCGCCTTCCGCCGTCAGCAAACCGTCGCGCAGGATCGGCCTGAGGATGAGCCGACGGATTTCCGGCATCTCGTAATTTTCCGCATTTTCCACAAGGATTCGCCGAATCAATCCGGGATGATTGGCGATGGTGGTGATCTGGTTGAAGAATTTTACCTGGATATAGGGCAGCGTATAGGAAGGCAGTCCCCACAGTTCCAGCGGGTTCTTCAGTACGGTTCGAATGATTTCGAGACGCGACGGCGGAACAGTGCGCGGCAGCGGCGCGGGCGGCTCAAATGGTTCGGGACGAATATCCATGACATTACCTCGCGAGCGCATACCATACACGCATCCGGCCAAGATCCACTGGCAATGATGTTACGGCTTGATGGCCGCAGCGGATCAACCAGTCCAACAGGCTGCCGCCAGGAATTCTAGAGCAGGGCCTTCAACTCGGCCAGACGGTCATTGATCAGCCAGCCATAATAGTTTTCTTCAGGCCAGACCGTATCGCCGCCCTTGCTGTTCTTTGCAGCAAGCGCTGCCGCCCGTTCGGCCGGATTTCCGACATTATATAATGTCGCTGTAATGCCCGGATTTTCCGAAATGTCCATCGAGGCGATTTTTGCATAGTCGGAAATTGACGTCTTGATGGCCGCGGCCATGAACGCCAGCGACTTGTCGGGATCCATGATGGCTTCGTAAACGCCATTGGCATCATTGGCGTCAAGCGCCGGATAGCCGGACGTCTTGTGGACAAGATCGGAGAGTTCAAGCGCGGTCAACGGGTTGATCTGACCCAGTCCGAATGTCTGTCCGGCATAGAAAGGTTGAAAGAAAACCGCCGAAAACCGGTTGTCGGGATAAGAGACGCCGCCAATTGTCTTCCCGCGAAATGTCTTCTGCCAGATCCGTTCGCGACAGGTCCAAAGCCCGTAGGACTCTTTCAATGATTCGCATTCCGCAAATTCAGGCCTGGCGATGAAATCGCCAATGGTTTCGTCTTCATAACCGAACCGAAAACTGTTTCCGGCATAAGACGCCGCCTTGATATAATAAGCTTGCAGCCGGTCATAGGCATCGACATTGTAAGTGTGCTCGCCGACAATCGCCCCGATCATGTGGACCGGATCGATCTTGTAGGCGCTTGCCGTCTTTTTTATTTTTGCGATCAATGCCTTGTCGCTGGCCAGCAGGTCGCGCACTTTTTCATATTTGGCGTCGAATGTTGTTTTTCCCGCCTTGGTCCGGCGCGTCGAGGCGCCCGGTACCTGCGGCTGTTCGACATTGCGGTTTCCTTCGGGAACTACCAGAAGCGGCCCCGCCCAGAGCGGTTCAATCGACAGAATCGAGAAAATGGCGACCAATGTCAGCACTAAATAACGCACAATCAGCAATTCCGGCTCAGGGTTGACGGCTTCATTATGGCATGCGGATGACTTGCAATCATGTCAAAATCAAGCCTTCCGTTGCAATCGCCTTGCAGCGGCAGGGTGACAGAAAGGGCCCTGCGCCAACCCCTTCTGTCACAAGCGGGTCCTTTTTTAAAGAATGAACCGCGAAAGATCGGTGTTGGAAGCCAATTCTCCGACATGCTGTTCCACATAGGCCGCATCGATCATGATCTCGAGACCCGGCTGGTCGGGCGCGTCGAACGAAATGGCATCCAGCACCCGTTCCATCACGGTCTGCAATCTCCTGGCGCCGATATTTTCAACAGTCGCATTCAGCTTGACGGCAACGTCTGCCAGGGAATCGATGGCTTCCTCGGTGAAATCGAGCGTCACCTTTTCAGTCTGCATCAGCGCCTTGTATTGCCTGATCAGGCTGGCCTCGGTCTCGGTCAGGATTCGGCGCAGATCCTCGCGGGTCAGCGCCTTGAGTTCCACCCGGATCGGCAAGCGGCCCTGCAATTCAGGCAACAGGTCGGACGGCTTGGAGACATGGAAAGCGCCAGAAGCGATGAACAGGATGTGATCGGTCTTGACCGGTCCGTATTTCGTGGCCACCGTCGTGCCTTCGACAAGCGGCAGCAGGTCGCGCTGGACGCCTTCACGCGATACGCCCGCGCCGATGCCGCCTTCGCGGGTGGCGATCTTGTCGATCTCGTCGAGGAAGACGATACCGTCATTTTCAGCCGATTGCACTGCCTCGCGGGCGATCTGGTCGGAATCGATCAGCTTGTCGGATTCATCGGCAATCAACTGCTCGTAGGATTGCTTGACGGAGGTGCGCACTTTCTTGGTCTTGGCGCCCATCGCCTTGCCGAACATTTCCGAAATATTCAGGACGCCGATATTGGCGCCCGGCATTCCGGGAATTTCAAAGCCCGGCATGGCCGAACCGCCATCGGCGACTTCAATGTCGATTTCCTTGTCGTCCATCTGGCCGTCGCGCAACTTCTTGCGGAAGGAATCGCGGGTGGCCGGCGAGGCCGTGGTGCCCACCAAGGCATCCAGAACCCGTTCTTCCGCGTTCATATGAGCCTTGGCCTTGACTTCCTCGCGCTTCTTTTCGCGCACAAGGACGATCCCCGCTTCCACGAGGTCACGGATGATCTGCTCGACATCGCGGCCGACATAGCCGACCTCGGTGAACTTGGTGGCTTCCACCTTGATAAAGGGAGCGCCTGCCAGCCGTGCGAGGCGGCGTGATATTTCGGTCTTGCCGACACCGGTCGGCCCGATCATCAGGATATTCTTGGGCATGACCTCATCACGGAGGCTTTCATCCAGTTGCTGGCGGCGCCAGCGGTTGCGCAAGGCAATGGCGACCGCCCGCTTGGCATCATTTTGGCCGATGATGTAGCGATCGAGTTCCGAGACGATTTCACGCGGCGAAAAATTGGTCATTTCATTGGTCCGATACAAGATTGAGCCCGGCGCTGGCACATTTGCCGCGGGGCGTTGTCCGTTTCACTTTTCTTCCAGTGTTTCGACAACAAAGTTGCTGTTGGTGTAAACACAGATTTCGGAGGCGATCTGCATGGCGCGCAAGGCCACCTCTTCGGCGGTCTTGTCGCTGTCCATCATCGCGCGTGCTGCCGCAAAGGCATAAAAGCCGCCAGATCCGATGGCCATTGTTCCGTGTTCGGGTTCAAGCACATCGCCGTTGCCGGTCACCGCCAGGGTTACGGTCTTGTCGGCCACCAGCATCATGGCTTCCAGATGGCGGAGATATCTGTCCGTCCGCCAGTCCTTGGCCAGTTCGACGCAGGCCCGCATCAACTGGTCGGGATATTGCTCAAGCTTGGCCTCGAGCCTTTCCAGCAATGTGAAAGCATCTGCCGTGGCTCCGGCAAAACCGGCAATGACCTGTCCCTCCTTGCCGATTCTCCTGACCTTGCGGGCATTGCCTTTCATCACGGTCTGGCCGAGGCTGACCTGTCCATCGCCGGCGATGACCACCTGTCCGCCCTTGCGGACTGTAATGATCGTCGTCGCATGTAGGGTACCATAGGGATTTTGTTCACTCATCTTCGTCATTCCGGATTGTTTGAGGCCGGCCTCATGCGCCGACGCCATCTGTTTGAGGTTGATATGTAGGCCGGAGCGTTGCAAATGCAATTGCGGCACGGGCAAGATTCCGGTTTGCGCGTCCGGCCACGGGTTTTTTGCATTGCAAATGCTGGATATTTGGCCACCATGCTGTTAAGGAGCGGCAATCGACCTCTCACCATGGAGCATGACCCGGAATGGGTAGCCAGTCTGTAGTCCGCAGCGGCAGCATTGACCGCAAGACCAATGAAACTTCAATTTCGGTTCTTGTCGATCTTGACGGGACCGGCAGTTCGAAGATTTCCACCGGCGTCGGCTTTTTCGACCACATGCTGGAACAGCTTTCGCGCCATTCCCTGATCGACATGCAGATCAAGGCGGATGGCGACCTGCATATCGATGATCACCACACGGTGGAAGATACCGGCATCGCCATAGGGCTAGCCATTGCGAAAGCGCTTAGAGACCGGCGCGGCATTACACGCTATGCATCCCTGGACCTTGCGATGGACGAGACCATGACGCGGGCTGCTGTCGATGTCTCCGGCCGGCCTTTTCTTGTCTGGAATGTCAGCTTCAGCGCGCCGAAAATCGGCACATTCGATACTGAGCTGGTGCGCGAATTTTTTCACGCGCTGGCCCAGAATGCCGGTATCACCTTGCATGTGCAGAACATCTATGGCGCCAACAACCACCATATTGCCGAAACCTGCTTCAAGTCAGTGGCGCGTGTTTTGCGCACCGCGCTGGAAATCGACCCCCGGCAGGCCGGACGCATTCCGTCCACCAAGGGTTCACTGGGCTGAGAGATCGGATCTGAGATGGCCAGTTACTTGATAGTCAATCCGCCCGGCGTGACCGGCAAGGATGAGCGGGCCGTCATTGTCCGGGATGGTTTTTCCATATTCGGTCTCTGCCTGCCGCTGATCTTTCTGCTTTGGCATCGCCTGTGGTTGGCCGGCCTGATATTCGTCGTGCTGGCCTTGGGAGCCTCGATACTTGCCCGATCCACCGGCATTGCAATCCTGCCCACCATATTCTGGATTGTCAGCAGCCTTTATGTCGGGCTTGAAGGCAAATATCTGAGGGTCGCCACCTTTTTGGCGAGAGGCTGGAAAATTGCCGCGATTGTCACCGCCGGAAGCCTTGGCGAGGCGGAGGCGATCTATTTTGAAGATGAAGGCGAAGACCGGCAGAACAAGCCGGCCCATCCGCCGATCGACTGGGCGCCTGCCGACAGTTCCCAGGCCCTGAAAGCGAGCCAGGGTCCGGCCATCGGCCTGGTCAATCCCTTTGGGGGCCGCGGATGATGAGAGTTGCCATCATTGACTACGGCTCGGGAAATCTCCGTTCCGCCACCAAGGCTTTCGAGCGCGCGGCCCGCGAAAGCGGGGTCGATGCCGAGATTGAGCTGACCGACAAGGCCGAGAGAGTGGCCAGCGCCGACCGGATCGTGCTGCCGGGCGTTGGCGCTTATGCTGATTGCCGCAGGGGCCTTGATGCCGTGCCGGGCATGGTCGAGGCCTTGCGCGACGCGGTGGAAAACAGGGCAAGGCCGTTTTTGGGCATTTGCGTCGGCATGCAGTTGATGTCGTCACGCGGTCTTGAAAAGCAGACGACCCTGGGCCTTGGCTGGATTGAAGGCGACGTGGTCTTGATCAGGCCGGATGACCCGGGCTTGAAAATTCCACAGATCGGCTGGAACACCTTGTCGCTCAAGCACGACCATCCGCTGTTTGCCGATATCAAGACCGGCCCGGACGGTTTGCACGCTTATTTCGTCCATTCCTACCATCTCGCCGCCCGCAGGCCGGAAGATGTCGTCGCCCTTACCGAATATGGCGGGCCTGTCACCGCGTTCGTGGCGCGGGACAATATGGCGGGGGCGCAATTTCATCCGGAAAAAAGCCAAAAGCTCGGCCTGGCGTTGATTGCCAATTTCCTGAAGTGGACACCGTAACATGATCCTGTTTCCCGCCATCGACCTGAAGGATGGCCAATGCGTGCGCCTCAAGCTTGGCGACATGGACCAGGCGACTATCTACAATGCCGACCCCGGCGATCAGGCGCGCAGCTTCGAGGAACAGGGGTTTGAATGGCTGCATGTGGTTGATCTCAACGGCGCCTTTGCCGGCAGGACAGTCAATGGCGAGGCGGTGGACGCCATCCTCAAGGCGACGAAGAACCCGGTGCAACTGGGCGGCGGCATCCGCTCGCTTGATGATATCGAGAACTGGCTGTCGCGCGGACTGACACGCGTCATTCTCGGTACGGTCGCCGTGCGCGATCCCGCCCTCGTTATCGCCGCCTGCAAGGCGTTTGCGGGCAAGGTTGCCGTCGGCATTGACGCCAAGGGCGGCAAGGTGGCGGTTGAAGGCTGGGCGGAAGCCTCGGAGCTCGGTGTGATCGAACTTGCCAAACACTTTGAGGGCGCAGGCGTTGCCGCCATCATCTATACCGACATTGACCGGGACGGCATTCTGGCCGGCATCAACTGGACATCCACGCTGGAACTGGCGCGCGCCGTTTCCATTCCGGTGATCGCTTCAGGCGGCCTTGCCTCGATGGACGATATTTGCCGCCTTGCCGAACCCGACGCCCGGATCTTGGAGGGCGCCATCACCGGCCGGGCGCTTTATGACGGCCGGATTGATCCGAAGGCGGCCCTGGCGGTGCTGGCCGCCGCAAAAGCCGGAGTGTGAGAAAATGACGCTGAAAGCCCGTGTCATACCCTGTCTGGACGTCAAGGACGGCCGTGTCGTCAAGGGTGTCAGCTTTGTCGATCTGGTTGATGCCGGTGATCCGGTGGAAGCGGCCATCGCCTATGATGCGGCCGGCGCGGACGAATTGTGCTTCCTTGACATCACCGCCTCTTCGGACAATCGCGACACCATCTTCGACGTTGTCGCCCGGACGGCCGACCATTGCTTCATGCCGGTAACGGTCGGCGGCGGGGTCCGGGCCATTGCCGATATCCGCAAACTGCTGCTTTGCGGCGCCGACAAGGTGTCTATCAACTCGGCGGCCGTCAAGAACCCCGACTTTGTCGCCGAGGCCGCAGACAAATTCGGCAATCAATGCATTGTCGTCTCGCTGGATTGCAAGAAGACTTCCAGGCACGGCGAGGCTGATCGCTGGGAGATCTTCACCCATGGCGGGCGCAACCCCACCGGCATTGATGCGCTCGATTTCGCCGACCAGGTCGTCAACAGGGGCGCGGGCGAATTGCTGGTGACATCGATGGATCAGGACGGGCGAAAAAGCGGTTATGACATTGCGCTGACCCGCGCCATCGCCGACCGTGTTTCCGTGCCGGTGATCGCCTCGGGCGGTGTCGGCACGCTCGACCATCTGGTGGAAGGCATTCGCGACGGACATGCAACCGCCGTGCTGGCGGCCTCGATCTTCCATTTCGGCACTTACACGATAGGCCAGGCCAAGACCTATATGGCCGATCATGGCGTTGCCATGCGGCTGGATTGAAGCAAGAAGTCGATCCCGTACTTAAGAAGCAATGACGCGCAGGGCTTTTTGATCTATGTCTATTCAGGGATCGGGGCCGGATAAAGCGGTATTCAGGGAGAATGTACTTATGAGCGGTTTCACGTTGTCAGATCTGGAAAAGATTGTTGCCGAGCGCAGCCAGGCTTTGCCGGATCAATCCTGGACCGCCAGGCTTTTTGCTGGAGGCCAGAGGAAGGCCGCCAAAAAACTGGGCGAGGAGGCCGTCGAGACGGTCATTGCGGCCATATCCGACGACCGCGGCAACCTTACCGACGAGGCCGCCGACCTGCTTTATCATCTCCTCGTGGTTCTCGGCATTGCCAAGATCCCGCTTGGCGACGTGCTGGATGTGCTTGAGGCGCGCACCAGCCAATCAGGACTGGCCGAAAAGGCCGGGCGGCCGCAATCATGAACGCAAAACCGCAAATAGCGGATGGCCAGCCGGAACTTGACCATTTCCAGGAGAGCGATTATTCGCCATACAGGTTCTTCAGCGCCGAGCAATGGGCGCAATTCCGGGCGGATACGCCGCTGACGCTGAGCGCCGATGAAGTCGGCCGGCTAAGATCCCTGAACGACCCGATCGACCTTGATGAAGTTCGGCGGATCTATCTGTCGCTATCCCGGCTATTGTCAGCCCATGTCGAAAGCTCGCAGATCCTTTTTCAGCAGCGCCAGCAGTTTCTCAGCCTCTCCGGTGACGCCAAGACGCCGTTCGTCATCGGCATTGCCGGCTCGGTTGCCGTCGGCAAATCGACCACCGCCCGTATTCTCCGGCAATTGCTGTCGCGCTGGCCTTCAAGCCCCAAGGTCGACCTCGTCACCACCGACGGCTTCCTGCTTTCCAATGCAACGCTGAGCCGGCAGAACATGATGGACCGGAAAGGCTTTCCGGAAAGCTATGACATCGGGGCGCTGCTGCGGTTCTTGTCCGCCATCAAGGCCGGCCAGAAGAACGTGCCCGCACCGCGTTACTCGCATCTGACCTATGATGTGCTGCCCAATGAATTCATGATCATCGACAGGCCGGACATCCTGATCTTTGAAGGCATCAATGTGCTGCAGTCCCGCGACCTGCCGGCCGACGGCAAGATCGTGCCCATGGTTTCGGATTTCTTCGACTTCTCGATCTATATCGATGCCGACGAGACGCTGATCCACACCTGGTATGTCGATCGTTTCATGCATTTGCGGCAAACCGCCTTCCAGGATCCGGATTCGTTTTTTCACCGCTATTCGATGATCCCCGAAACCGAAGCGCTGCAGATTGCAGAAAATCTCTGGAACGACATCAATCTGAAAAACCTGCACAGGAACATATTGCCGACACGGCCGCGCGCCGACCTGATCTTGCGAAAGGGCAAGAACCATCTGGTCGAGAAGGTCGCCTTGCGCAAGCTGTGATCCGGACCGGGTCAATCAAGCCGGATTGACGCGCCTCAATGTCAGATTGATGCGGCCCGGTTTTGCCAGCAGCGTCGATGTCATTGGATATATCCGGTCAACACCGTGAAAACACATGCGGCTTTGCCCGCCCATGACGATGATATCGCCGCTTTCCAACCGGAATGACGATGTCTTGTGCGACCGGTCGGTGCCGCCGACCCTGAACAGGCAGGCGTCGCCCAGCGAAATGGAGACAACCGGCACGGAAAACTCCTTCTCGTCGCGATCCTGATGCAGCCCCATGCGGGCTTCAACGCCGTAATGGTTGATCAGGCAGGCTTCGGGGCGAATGTCGCAACCCGAAACCGCATCCCAGATCTCGATCAGCCGATCCGGCATCGCCGGCCATGGTTGCCCGGTGACGGGATGGGTTGGTTGATACCGATAGCCGCGCTCCTTGTCGGTCACCCAGCCCAGCGCGCCGCAATTGCTCATCCGCACCGACATGACCTGGCCGGATTTCGGCATGACCGGCGAAAACAGCGGCGCTTGCCGGACGATCGAGCGAACCAGCGAGACCAGTTCCTCCTGGGCGTCGCGGTCCAGATATCCCGGAATATGGTGAAATCCATTTGGCAGGACGAGCATGCGGATCCAATAAGCATTGCAAAGTTGAAAAAAGCGCGTGTCGGCATTTTGCATCGGATTCAATGCAATTTCTAAATTTTTTTAAAACATATTTAGATGCAAATTAAAAAATAATTCAATGCAGCATCAACACCCTATGCGCTTTTTACAACTTTCGTGATAGTTCGCAAACATATTCAACATCAAATATTTGTTACAGTTTTCCATGACTATTGCTATAGGGGCGTTGGATTACGGCGAAATCCGGCGTCTCGATACGTTCAACCTGCACGCCGGCATCGGCTCTAACGAAAGCGGATTCTTTGAAAAGTACTTCTCTATGACGGATCTCCCTGCAAACTGGAATCTTTTGCTGGCCACTTACGCTCAACCAGATGACCGCCGTGCATTGTTCGAGATTATCGTCACCGTTATTCCGTTCTTCGCCCTCTGGTTTGCCATGTGGGCGCTGTTGGATGTCAGCTATGTTCTCACCCTTCTTGCAGCCATTCCTGCTGCCGGGCTGATGGTGCGGCTGTTCATCATCCAGCATGATTGCGGTCACGGCGCCATGATGAATTCGAAGTTCGCCAATGACTGGGTGGGACGAACGCTTGGCGTGCTGACGCTGACGCCGTACGATTATTGGCGCCATACCCACGCGCTGCATCATGCCAGTTCGGGAAATCTCGACCGGCGCGGAATCGGCGACATTGATACGCTCACTGTTGCCGAATACCGCGCTCTTGGCTGGCGCGGCCAGATGCGATATCGGCTATACCGCCATCCGCTGGTGATGTTCGGATTGGGGCCGGCCTATCTGTTTCTGCTTCAGCACCGCCTGCCGATCGGCGTCATGAAAAAGGGATATGTTCCCTGGCTGAGCGCCATGGCCACAAATGCCGGCATTTTGCTGGTCTATGGACTGGTCGCCTATATGGTGGGATTGCAGGCCTTCCTGATGATCCAGATTCCGCTTGTTCTGATGGGGGCTTCCATTGGCGTCTGGCTGTTTTATGTCCAGCACCAGTTCGACCCCGCCCATTGGGATCATGCCGATAGCTGGAAAAGGGAAACTGCGGCGCTGCATGGCAGCTCGTTCTATGACCTGCCCAAGCCGCTGATGTGGATCACCGGCAATATCGGAATTCACCACGTCCACCACCTAGCCAGCCGCATTCCATTTCACCGCCTGCCGCAGATCCTCAAGGACTATCCGGAGCTTTCCGATATTGGTCGCCTGAGCCTGAAGGACAGCCTGAAATGCGTGAGGCTGACTTTGTGGGACGAAAATTCCCGGCGACTCGTGTCGTTCCGCGATTATGCCAGCTTGCCGCAGGCAGCCTGAGCATGATTGCCCGGGCCGGTTCATTGCCGTCTTATACCAATGTTCAATGATAATGACCCATGGCGCCGGTGCGAATTTGTCTGCCGGCTAGGAGAAACCCGGAAATGGACCCATAGGTCCATTGAGGATTTTCGACGACGCCGGCAGACAAATGCGCCCGGCCCTTCGGGTGGGCCGGATGCCACGCGCCGGGGGTGTCGCAATCCTCGAC
>JBGSIT010000088.1:0-25898 GCA_041742335.1 Rhizobiaceae bacterium | reverse complement strand
TGGGTCATTATCATTGAACATTGGTATAACACTTTGAAATGATGCATGTAGGTTATCGTTCAAATGATTCCATCTGAACGCGACATGCATCAGGCAGGGACATAGGTCAGCCGGATCACATTGTCGTCAATCCGGTCGTTGCCGGTCAGACGCAAGGGCGGTCGCGCTGCGGCGAAGAAGGGTGTGCCATGACCAAGCACCACCGGATGCAGGTAAATCCGGTATTCGTCGATCAGGCCCATATCGGCAAGGCTGCGCGCCAGTTCCGGTCCGCCGACTTCAATCACGCCCTCCACTTCGGCCTTGAGGCGGCGGATCTCCGCCTCGATGTCCTTCCCCAGCAGCTGTGCGTTGGGTCCAACCGTTTCCAGACTGCGCGATACCACCCACTTCGGCGCGGTGCGCCACGCAATCGCGAATGCGCGCTCCGGGTCGCCCCAGCCAGGCTGGTCGTCGTCCCAATAGCGCATGATCTCGTAGAGGCGGCGGCCATAAAGGCTGCCCGCAAGGCTTCGCGTTTGGCCGATGAAGTGGTCAAACAGCTTCGGGCTGGGCGCCCCCAGGCCCATATAATCGACATAGCCATCCAGCGACTGGTTCATGCCAAAGAAAAACCTGGCCATGCACTGCCTCCCATCGACGCTCCATGGCGTCGCGTATTAGCGCCCCGGACCATGGTTGCAATGAACTGAATATAAAAACCGCTGCAATTTTGCAACCGGACCGTCAAAGGCCTTCGCCGTAACCATCGTGCCGGAAGGCAGCGTTCAGCGGATCGAAGGCGCAACGGAGACAATTTTCAAGGCGACGCCCTGCGGCCCAGTTCCTCGCCCACCCGCCGCCATTTGCCCTGCTCGAAACTCCGCCCACCCAGCCACGCTTGGTATTCCTCGTTGCGGGCGCATTGCCGCGCCCGCAAACCATGCCGTGCCTGCATTTCATCAGCTATCCGGCTGATTTCCGCGCGCGGAATGAACAGCGGACGGATGCGGCGCTGAAAGACGCTCCAGGCGAGAATGGAGAGGGGGAAGGCGGCGAAAGCGAGGAGGGGGAGGAATTGGGTGGTGAGTTCGGGCATGGGCAACCACAGCTTTTGTTCATATATTAGAGAACAAATCCTACATGGACACTGTCCGGCTGTCATGAACATTTTGTTCGGTATGGATGCTTTCGCCAACAATCTGAAACGACGGGCCCAGGAACTCGGACTGGCCAACGCCAAAGTCGCAAGACGCGTCGGCCTGAGCGAGCGACGCTACGCCCACTATGTCAGCGGCCGTAACGAACCCGACCTCGCCATGCTGTTGAAAATAGCCGAGGTGCTGCAATCCACGCCCAATGCATTGCTGGCGTCAACGGACGCGGCAAAATCGGATTCGAGAGCCGTTTTGATGGACCGTTTGCAGGCTGCTGCGGCGGTGATGAGCGAGGATGATTTGCGGGCTGCGATTGTGCAGGCGGAGGCTGTGATTGAGATGAGGCGGAAGTGATTGGCGGGTGAGCGGACATTATTTGCATTACCCATCCACCTTCGGACCGGACCCATTTATGGCTTTCAATGAACGACGATTAATTTATTGCTACAGGAAATAAAAATGTTCAAATTTAAATGCGCTACCTGCGACGAATGGCACGAGGGAATGCCCAGCTTCGGTGCTGCAGCTCCGAGCCCTTATTACAAAATTCCAAGTGAGGAACGGGAAGATCGGTGCCAATTGAGCTCAGATGCCTGTATTATTGATGACAGGGAATTTATGATCAGGGGCTGCATTGACATACCCGTGTCCGGCACCGATTCGCACTTTACTTGGGGAGTCTGGGTTTCAACTGATTTCCAATATTTCAAGAAGTTTCTCCTTCTTTTTGACGAGGCCGACCGCGACCAGTTTGGTCCATATTTTGGTCGTCTGGCCTCACGAATCGATGGTTATCCTGAAACGGAAGGCCTTTCATGCCGCCTTTACATGAGAAACAACGGTATTCGACCTTACATCGAGATCGAACCTGCAGATCATCCACTGACGATTGAGCAAAGGGATGGCATCACCGTGGAACGGGTTGCAGAGATATATGCCATGTATATGCATTAGCACTCGCATTTCAATATGATTCTATGCTGGCCGCGCCGACACTATAAGCGTCTTCATTCCTGTGCCTCTCACTGGAATCCAGCCACGCCATGTCCATGGCGTGGAAGGGCTGCCAATGACGCCCAATATCGTTGGTCGCATGGTGGAAAAGAACAGTCTCCCCCCTTGAGGGGGAGATGTCGGCAAAGCCGACAGAGGGGGGTTGAAGGTGGCGGCAAAAATCGGAAATTTGGTTTGTTGTTCGATTGGAACCCCCCTCTGTCCCTTCGGGGTCATTTTGTCCGTAAGCAGTTCGCAGTTGATCGTAGAGTGGATATTGAGCCGCGCTTGACAGAATCATAGCGACCCCACCCCTACAACATGGTATGGGGATTGGAACGAAAAAAGAACATGAGGTGATTCTTTGCTGACGTATGTCCGAACGAGCCTTTTCGACTCCCCCGCACAAACCTTGGTAAACACTGTCAATGTCGTCGGTGTCATGGGTAAGGGAATAGCGCTCGAATTCAAGGAACGCTATCCGGACATGTTCAAGGCATACAAAAAGCTTTGTGATAACCGCACACTTGACATTGGCAAGCTCCACTTATGGCGCGCGTCGGAACACTGGGTGTTGAACTTTCCTACAAAGACCACTTGGCGCCAACCGTCGAAGCTTGAGTTTATCGAAGCCGGACTGGAAGCGTTCCAGCGGTCATACAAACAGATGGGAATTGCTTCGATTTCATTTCCTCCCCTTGGGTGTGGTAACGGTAATCTCGATTGGCGCGAGGTTCGACCTCTTATGGAACGTTATCTGTCAAAAGTTGAAATCCCGGTCTACGTGCATGATCGACAGGTCCCGAAGTCGTTCGTAGCCGAACACCACCGGCCAGAAGAGAAACGGGTTCCAATCAGTTTTAATGAGTTTCGCCATGATATCATGTCCCAGATTGAGCAGAGCACGCGATTCTCGACTCTAAAAAAGACATCCGACTTCGTTGCTCGCTGGATTGATGACGGGGACATCGTTATCGAGAAATCGAGCGGGAGGACCGAAGTTATCGACCACGAATTGATCGAGGCGGCATGGTCATCGCTTCAGAACGGTATGTTCACGGGTGAGCAATTCGGCGACGAGCCGTCTAAGAAACTGAAGTCTTATCTGTTCCCAATCCTAGCGTCTTTGTCTTATGTGAAAGTTGCGGAGATCAGCAAGCCTGGGTGGCTTGAAAATAGTCCTGGACATGCGCTGTATATAAGCCGGGAAGACCGCAAAAGCGGCGCTCAGATGGACACCGTTCCCTCTGCCTACGGGGAGCAGGCGTGCCTATCACTGTAGACCGTGCACGACGCCATGTGAAAGAGCAGGCTGCGCGCTTGACAGCAAACCGGGCGATCTGGCCACAATTTCTATATCATGCTTGCGATGTGACGACGGCGATCAATATTATCCGTCACGATGAGCTTCGGTGTCGCAACGACGCAACTGACTTTCTTGACGTAGCGAACGGTGGAGCACTGAACATATTCGATGGCTCCCATTCTTGTGCACGTCTGTATTTCCGACCGAAGAATAGCTTTCACTTCCGTACTGAAGGCATCAAATGTATAGACGATCCACATCGGCTGCAAAATCACATGTCGATTCCCGTGATGTTCGTCTTCGACTTCGTTTCGGTTATAACCCTTGAAGGTGCGCGCTTCAGTAGCGGGAACATTCAACGTTCCAAAACCTTCTTGGATGGAGACGCGTCGTTCAATACACTCGACTTCGATGCGGTCTATCATGATGCGCCGACAAACAGCCAAAACGGGGAATACATCCGGAACATGCGCATGTCGGAGGTGAGTGTGGAGGGACAAGTTCCCCTGGTATCTCATCTGAAGGCTATCGTGTTTCGCACACAGTCAGACATGCGTACGTTTGAATTTCTCCTGGAGTTGCAGGGTCTTAGGTGCCCCTACAAATGCTTCGTAGAGCGAGCGCGGGGGACCTTGTTTCTTGCTAGGGCGCTATACCTCAACGATTTGAGCTTTGCAGGTGACGCAATTAGTTTAACCTTCAACTTCCCTATCGACTTTGCTCCGCCTGACCGAAACTTTAAGGTCTACATTCATCAAACGGTCGGAACCAAAACGGCGATATACGACAAGATGGTGGAACTGAAAGCCACGACCTTCGGCGTCAAAAACTTTACCGCCGACAACCACGCTGAATGGTTTATCAAGTTGGAGGACCAGCTTGCATTCCGGGGCAGAATCCAGGCCGAACCATCCGAGCTTTTCTAATCAGAAAGTTGGACAAGTTTTCAAATGGGCTGTGGCTCGATTATGATGCGTCCGCTTCTGGTCCGATGTCTCCTCCAAAAAAAATAAAAAAATTTCCCCCCCCCATTTTTCCGCGCCCCCGAATCACATGCGGAAGTCACCTCATGTTCCCGGCTTGGAGTCGGCACGAGACGTTGTGTCGGGGCGGGAGCCAGCGCTTTCGGTGTCTGTCCGTAACGTGTGGGCAGATGCTGGGAGGGTCGGAAGACACGGCGGGTGTTAATCTGCCGCAGTTGTTTCCCTCGCAGGTGAGAGCCTGCGGCTTGGGTCAGCCATGCAAGCGTCCGGTCTCCGGCGTGCAGCGAAACAGGTCTTCCGGACAAACGGGGTTTTCCCCGGCAAACGCTGCTGGTCACGCGAAACGCGGAGCCAAAAAAATATATAAAAGAAGGCGATGCGTTTCGCGTGGTCCTCCTTTCATCCATCAACCCGGAGCCGGCCTGCTTGCGGAACGTTTTTCTGCGTCCGTCAGGCAAAAGGGCGGCGGATGCAATGCCTGAAAAGGGGCGGCAGTGCTGCGGGCGACATACCCTTCGCGCAAGTTTCAGCCTCTAAAGCTCATCGCTCAAACCGATCTGCTCATGAAGCAGAAATCGCCTCATGAAGAGACACAAGCACGATGGCCCAGGCGCCCGCCCTGACAGTTCCGAAAGCCACCCCGTCGGGTAGAGACATCGCATTCGCGATCGGCATCATCACCATCCTGTCGGTGCTGTTCCTGCCGATTCCGCCGTTTCTCATCGATCTCGGCCTGGCATTCTCGATCTCGTTTTCGGTGCTGATCCTGATGGTGTCGCTATGGATACAGCGGCCGCTGGATTTCTCGTCCTTTCCGACCATCCTGCTGATCTCCACCATGACCCGCCTGGCGCTGAACATCGCCACAACACGGGTGATCCTGGCCCATGGCCATGAAGGCCACGGGGCGGCCGGCGGGGTGATTGCGGGCTTTGCGGAACTGGTCATGTCGGGTGATTTCGTCATCGGCCTGATCGTCTTTCTGATCCTGATCGTGGTCAATTTCATCGTCATCACCAAGGGTGCGACCCGCATTGCCGAAGTCGGCGCGCGCTTCACGCTGGACGCCATCCCCGGCAAGCAGATGTCGATTGACGCCGATCTTTCGGCCGGCATCATCGACGACCGGGAAGCCCAGCACCGGCGCAAGGAACTGGAGCAGGAAAGCTCGTTCTTCGGCGCCATGGATGGTGCTTCGAAATTCGTGCGCGGCGATGCGGTCGCCGGCCTGCTGATCACCGCCATCAACGTTTTCGGCGGCATCATCATCGGCTATTTCCGCCATGACATGCAGATCGGCGAGGCAGCCGACGTCTTCGTCAAGCTGTCGGTCGGCGACGGCCTCGTCTCGCAGATCCCGGCGCTGATCGTTTCGCTGGCCGCAGGCCTGCTGGTCTCGCGCGGCGGCGCCATCGGCTCCACCGACAAGGCGGTGCTGGACCAGTTGAGCGGCTATCCACGGGCGCTGACCATGGCCTCCGGCCTTGTCATCCTGCTGGCCGTGATGCCGGGCCTGCCCTTCTTCCCCTTCATGACGCTGGGCGGCATCATGGCCTTTGCCGGCTGGGTCATTCCGCGCCAGATCGAGGCTGAAAACAAGGTCAAGCGGGAACAGGAAGAGAAGAAGGCCACCCAGACCAAGGACGAGGAAAAGGACTCGGTCAAATCGGTCCTGAAGACCGCCGAAATCGAATTGCTGCTGGGCAAGCAGGTCTCGGCCAGGCTGCTCGGCGCCCATCAGGAACTGGCCTTCCGGGTCGGCAAGATGCGCAAGAAATTCGCCAGCCAATACGGTTTCGTGGTTCCCGAAATCAAGGTCAGCGACGATATCTCGATCCAGGACAAGACCTACCAGATCCGCATCCACGGAACGACCGTGGCCTCCAACGCGCTCAGGGTGGGAGAGGTGATCGTCATTACCGGCGGCGGGCGCAAGCCCTCTGTGCCCGGCGACGAGGTTCGCGAACCGGCCTTCGGCATGCCGGCCGTCTCCGTGCCTGAAACCTTCACGGAGGAGTTGAAGCGCGAAGGCTTCCACCCGATCGACAATGTCTCCATCGTGCTGACCCATCTCAGCGAGGTGATCCGCAACAACCTGCCGCAATTGCTGTCCTACAAGGACGTCAAGATCCTGATCGACCGGCTGGATCCGGAATACAAGAAACTGGCCGACGAGATCTGCTCGTCGCACATGTCCTATTCCGGCCTGCAGGCGGTGCTGAAGCTGCTCCTGGCCGAGCGGGTTTCCATCCGCAACCTGCATCTCATCCTTGAAGCGGTGGCCGAACTTGCCCCGCATGTCCGCAAGACCGAGCAGATCGTCGAACATGTCCGCGTCCGCATGGCCCAGCAATTGTGCGGCGATCTTTCCGACAACGGGCTGCTCAGGGTGCTCAGGCTCGGCAACAAATGGGACATGGTGTTTCACCAGGCGCTCAAGCGCGACGCCAAGGGCGAAGTGGTGGAATTCGACATCGATCCGCGCAGCCTTGAGGAATTTTCCGAACAGGCCACCAAGGTGGTGCGCGAATATCTCGACCGCGGGCTGCCCTTCGTGCTGGTCACCTCGCCTGAAACCCGCAGCTATGTGCGGATGATCATTGAACGGCTGTTTGCCACGCTGCCGGTCCTGTCCCATGTTGAACTTGCCAAGGGCATAGAAATAAAGATCCTCGGAACGATCTCATGATCCCCGATCCAGAGGGCCTGATCCTGGCAGCCTTCGCAGCCTTCTGCCGCATCGGCGGCTGCTTTCTGGTCCTGCCCGGTTTTTCGTCCGCCCGGGTGCCGCAAATGGTCAGGCTGCTGATCGCCATCGCCGTGTCCTTCGCCATTCTGCCATTGATGTGGAATGATATTTACCCCAAGTCGAGGCTGGCCGGTTCGGCCTATGTCTCGATGATTTTCATCGAAGTGGCCATCGGCGTCGTCCTCGGCCTGATCACCCGCTACTATATTCTCGGGCTGCAATTTGCCGGCACCGTGATCAGCATGATGATCGGCTTCAATGCGCCGCCGGCCGGCGACGTGCTGGAAGACAGCGCCGAAAGCCAGATCACCAACCTGCTGGGCTTTGCAGCGCTGCTGGTGCTCTTCATGCTGGATTTCCATCACCAGGTCATCGTCGCCATTGTCGATACCTACAAGGTCATGCCGCCCGGCGCAGGGTTTGATCCGCAGAAGGCGCTGGTCACGCTCACCGACACGCTGAGCGCGACTTTTATGGTCATGCTGCGGCTGTCCAGCCCCTTCATCATCTATTCGCTGCTGTTCAACGTGGCGATCGGCTTCATCAACAAGCTGGCGCCGCAGATGCCGATCTACTTCATCTCGACGCCCTATCTGCTGGCGGGAGGATTGTTCCTGATGTTTCTCGGCATTGCCGCCATGCTCAGTCTTTTTGGCGATGCCTTCCGAACCATTTTCACAGGGTAGCAAGCAGACATGGCAAAATCGAAATCGGAAAAGCTCAAGCGCCTTGTCGCCGTTCAGCGCCATCTCGAACATATGGCTGAAAACGATCTCGCCATGGTTTCGCGCCAGCGCGCCGAAGTGCTCGACAATCTGGAAGCCGCCGTCGACGCCGTCGGCTCGCTGGAACCGGTCCATCAGCTGTTCAGCAGCCTTTATGCCAGCCAGATCACCCGCCTGACCGTCACCGATCATCATCTTGAGGCCATGCAGCAGGTCCATGAGCAGAAGATCCTGAGGGAGCGGGCCAAGGCAGACCGGCTGGAGGACAATATGCGCGACGCCCGAACGGATGAAGAGCGCGTGGCGGCCGATGACCAAATCTACGATCTCGTCGACCAGAAGATCCTTGTTGACCAGTCTCAAGCCTCCAGCAAGCTTGGCAGGCCATGATCAGACGGCAGATATTGCCGGCCCGTCCGGCGTGACATCAAGGAAGAGTACGACATGGCCATAACGCCTCCGAGCGACATCGTTCTCGATGTGTTGAACGCCGCCGATCCAGCCAGGCTGGAAACGGCGCAGGCCAAGCTGAATTCCACCCGTGCAGTCCATGCTGCGCGCGAACTGGCATCGACCGACAAATCCTTTGACGCGACGCTGACCCGGACCGGCCTCGTCAATCGCGCTGCCGGGCTCGACAATATCAACCATCACGTCGCCAAGAAGGACGTGCCTGAACACTATCGCAAGTTTGAATCCATGGTGCTGCAAAGCTTCGTCAAGACAATGTTGCCGGAAGAAAGCGAAGCGATTTTCGGCAAAGGCGTGGCTGGCGAAATGTGGCGCGGCATGATGGCCGAACAATTGGGCGAAGCGCTTGCCAAGGGCGGCGGGATCGGAATTGCCGAGACCCTGGCGCGCGGCGGCAAGACAACCATGCAGGACAAGAAAGGTCACGTGACGTTTCGCGATGACCAGACGGTCAACATCGCCTCACAGGTGATGACGGAAACACAGATGACGGCACTGGACAAGCTGTTGCCCGGCGATCACAAGGCCAAGAACCAGGGCTGATCGGCCAGGCGCTGTCCGGCAAATGAAGGCAAGGCAAGACAATGGCAAATGAAAGTGAAGACTCTGTACAGGACCTGCGGATCCGCACCGTCCTGGGTCGGCTGGAATTGATCATCGACAACGAAAACAACCGGCTGGGTCATGACCCGAAGTTCGACATCAAGACATCCAATACGCACAAAAGCCGGTGTCTTTACGAACTGACCATGTTGTTCAGGGATTCGGGCTACGAAAATCTGCCGCAGTCCTTTGTCGCGCAGATGAAGTTTCTCAAGCAGAAACTGGCAATCAATGCGCGGCGGCTGGAAGCGCATCTGGACGCGGTCCGGTCCGTCACCGACATTCTGCGCAGCGCTGCACAGGATGCTGAAGGCGACGGCACCTATTGCCAGGAACAATTCCGTTATAGCGAGTTCTGATGCTCAAGCTCGTCATGACAGGTGTTTGGGTATGTATCGTGACGCTTGGCGCGGTTTACGGCTCCATCCAGATGGCAAATGCACCGGCAGATGACGGCGAAAACGGCGCGGGCAAAGTTGCAGAAGAACTGGTGCGCGGTGAAGTGACCGCCATTCCGGTGATCAACGGCGGCAAGGTGGAGGGTTACTTTCTCACCCGGGTATCCTATGTCGCAGACCAGAACAAGCTTGCCGAAATCAACTTGCCGATACCCGCATTGATAACCGACGAACTCTATACTGCACTGGTTGGAAACCGGGTCATCAAGATCGGGTCTTCCAGAGGTTTCGATCTCGAAGCCTTCAGAAAGACGATCAAGGAAACCTTGAACGCCAGGCTGGAAAAAGATGTCATTCTTGACATCATCGTCGAGCAGATCGACTATCTTTCCAAGGACGATATTCGTACCAATATTGCCCAGAAGCAGATGACCATCAAGGAAGGCGAGAAGATCATCGACGCGCCGATGGGTGACACTGGTCCGACGCCAGAGGCCAAATCCGCCGGGCATTAGTGCTTTCTGCAGGAAAATGCTTGCCTCGGCATGTGTGCCGGCACGGCACGATTGTTTCGAAGTGAAACAGATCCATCGCTCTTAGCCGACCGCAACTGCAGGCTTCAAGCCAAGTATCGTCGGCATCGAATGCGATAGATAAAAGTTTATCTCAAATAAATCTAAGTAATTTTGTCGATTTGCTGACGGCCGACAGCTGTTGATCCTTGAAATCAAAGGAAGAATTCAGCTTCGGTTAACTTTCCAATAATTCTGAAAATCGTATTTTATTGAATGACTTAAGTTGGTTTTCAATGTCGCTCGCTACTGTTTTTGAGCAGGCTACGAACCGCTCTCGGCATGTCATGCCGATTCCGATGTGCATTAGCTTGTCGGGATATACTGTCCTGAACCTTGAACTTGATCGAATTGACCGGTCGCTGAACCGGCCGTGGCACGTTTTCTGCTGTGTCTTGAACAACAAAACACAGAAAACCATTCACTGGTTCGGCAGCGGGAGACTATCGGCGCATGAACATTGTTTCAAACATGGCTCTTTTCAGTTCGCGACGGGATATATTCGGAGTTCAGGTTTGTGATCTGGGCTGGACCGAGATTTTCGGCTTTGTCGCAGAGTTGTCCCGCATGCCTGTGGGCCAGACAGTAATTTCATTCATGAATGCAAATAACGCCAACCTGATGCTGGAAGATCCGCATTATCGCGAAGTGGTCTCGCGTCATCTGGTCCTGCCCGATGGTTATGGCGTTGATCTCGCCTCCATGGTCTTCCACGGGCGGAGATTTCCGGCCAATCTGAATGGCACGGATTTCGTTCCCGCCTTGATGACATACATGTCCAGTCCGATGCGGATCGGTCTGATCGGCGCGCGCCCGGATGTGCTCGAGAAGGCGGTCCTTCACCTGAAGGCCCACGCACCATGGCACGATTTCATTGCGGTCAGTGACGGCTATATCGAGCCTGACCGGGTGGACGAGGTCATGGCGAATGCCGAGAGTCACAAGCTCGACATCATGCTGGTCGCCATGGGAACGCCGCGCCAGGAAAAATGGATCGATGAACATGTTCGCCCTGAACATGCGCGGCTGGTCGTTGGCGTCGGCGCCCTGTTTGATTTCCTGGCGGGAGAATTTCCCCGTGCCCCGCTCTGGATGCGCCGGAGCCGGCTTGAATGGCTTTACCGGATGGCGCAGGAGCCCAAAAGGCTGTGGCACCGCTATGTCATCGGCATTCCACTGTTCTTCAGCCATTTGCTCCGGCGAGCGGCTTTCAAGTCGGCGTCAAATTTCAGCAGTCTTGTTTTCGGCATCCCGAAGCGATTGCAGAGTGACAAGACCTGAGAGACGACTGGTGTTCCAGAGCCATTGCCGCAAAATTTAACCATTTGTTATCCAAGCGAAACCATAGTCTCAAAGAATAGATTCGGTTTTACTTTGCCGTTCCGGTTCAGGCCGGGTTTTCGGTATTTGGAGCACACCAATGGCAAGCCATGCTGTCAACGCCAAATTGTCGGAACCTCGCCGGTCCTTGCTCGATTTCCTGCCGGGTGATCGTTTCGAAGAACCCGTCCTGTCAGATGAAGGGGAATGGCATGGCGAAACCACCGACAAAAATGCGGCGCGACTGACAGAACAGGTCGAACATATTCTCGGCCGCAGGCGCGACAACCAGTCTGTTTCACCGCCTGACGAATACCTGCCCGATGAAACATCCGGTGACATCGTCACTGAAATTCATCCCGACCAGAGCGTCTATGCGCCCGCAACTCCAGAGGCGCTTGATTGCGCGCCTGCCGATATTCAGAAATTCGCAACCGCTGCCGCTCTTCTGGGCGAGATGGCGCACAAGATCCTGCGTCAGGCCGACCCGCACGCTGGCAACCCGGATATTCTTGCCGCAACACAAGCGCACGGGTCGCAGGCCGGCCCGGCCAGTCTGTCAGGCCAGCCAGGCAATTTGGTATTGGAAGATCGCCTCGACCGTTTCTCGGTTCAGATGACTGAAATGTCAGACATGCTTTCCCGCCGTTTCGACGAACTTGTGGCAAAAATGGATTGCCTCGGAGCGGATCAAAAAACCGCAACGCCTCCGGTTTCGCCTGCAACTGTGCAGGAAGAGAAAATTGGAGAATTCATTCGCGCCATAGCCGATCTGAAGGCCATGCGCGACCGGATTCAAGCCGTCTCCCTTGACCGCCGGCCTTCCGTCCGCTAGCCAATCCCTCAACTGTCTGTTTTCATGCGTTTTCCGGGTCACTCCGACTGCAATTTGCCACTTGATGGCGGAAACAGGCAGATATTGGCGTGAAGGCGATTCTAGGATCGCGCCAGAATGATGATGACGCGAAAACGGGAGATGTGGCGTGGCCAACCTTATTGACGGAAAAAAAGTAGCTCAGTCGGTGATCGAACAGGTCAAGACTTCGGCCCATGAGCTGGAAGCGGCAGCAGGCGTGAAAACTGGTCTTGCGGTTGTACTCGTCGGGCTTGACCCGGCAAGCCAGGCCTATGTCAATTCCAAGAGCAAGATGGCCAAGGAATGCGGCTTCAAGTCGGTTCAGTATTCGCTGCCTGAAGACACCAAGCAGGAAGAACTGGCGGCGCTGGTCAATGAGCTCAACAACGACCCGTCCATTCACGGCATCCTGGTGCAGCTTCCCTTGCCGCGTCACCTGGATTCCGAACAGATCATCCAGTCAATTTTGCCCGAGAAAGACGTCGACGGCCTTCACGTCGTCAATGCCGGCAAGCTTGCCACAGGCGATCTCGACGGCGGCCTGGTATCCTGCACGCCGGCCGGCTCGATGGTTTTTGTCCGCCGCGTCCACGGCGAGGATCTGTCAGGCCTGAATGCCGTCGTCATTGGCCGCTCCAACCTGTTCGGCAAGCCGATGTCGGCTTTGCTGCTGGCCCATAACGCCACGGTGACCACGGCGCATTCCCGCACCAAGGATCTCGCCGGCGTCTGCCGGAATGCCGATATTCTTGTCGCTGCTGTCGGACGTCCCGAAATGGTCAAGACCGATTGGGTCAAGCCGGGCGCAACCGTCATCGATGTCGGCATCAACCGCGTTGCCGCGCCTGAAAAAGGCGAGGGCAAAACCAAGCTGGTCGGTGATGTCGCCTTTGAAGAAGTTGAAAAGATTGCCGGAACCATCACGCCTGTTCCGGGCGGCGTCGGTCCGATGACCATCGCGATGCTGATGGCCAATACGGTGATCGCGTCTTATCGCAAGGCAGGAAGAACACCGCCGAAATTCTGATCCACTATCAGGCTAACGGGTCGGATCGGGAGGCGCGGGCCTCCCAATCGTCGCGGGATATCGACATCTGCAGCAAGTCCACAATCACGCCGTCCGCCCGACGTCCGGCGCGCCTGAGCGTCGCTTCCTCGCAAAAACCATTGGCGCGATACAATGCCAAGGCGCGGTGGTTGTCAGGCAGGACGCGCAAATAGAGCCGCTCGGTGGGTGCGCCGTCGAATATTGCGGCCATGACCGTCTTGAGAAACAACGTGCCGGTGCCATGTCCGGGTTTGCTGACGATGATGCGGTTCAGTTGCACCACCCCTGCGGCCGTGCCAAGTCCGCTTAGCGCCGCAAATGCTATCGGTCGACCTTCGGTATCGTCATGGACAAGGTACAGATATCCCGGCGTTGCAATATTGGCCAGATGTTCGGACTTGCTCCAGCGGGCCACCAGTTTCTCATAACCCGGCTGCCGCTCGATCTCCATGATGGCCGGAATATCGCTCGCTGTCGCCCTGCGAAACACTGTCTGGCGTGTCCAAGTCATGACAAGGCATATATTGCGTCCCGCATGACGCCACAAGGCCACCGGCTGTCAATGCGGCCATGCCGCCGCCAAAAAGAGCGGCGGCCCTAAAGCGCGGCGCATTCAATCGAATGCGCAAACGACACTGTACCACTTTGAAATGATGCATGTACCCTATCGTTCAAATGAACCCGTTTGAACGCGACATGCATTAGCGGAATATGCTCGCACCCTGGTCGGCAGGACCGCTCAACTGGCGGAACATCGCAAACATTTCCCGGCCCATGCCATATTCATTATGGGAAAGATCGGCATCGGCCGGTTTGCGGGCGGCAAATTCAGCGCCATCTATCAAAACTTCGATCGTCCCGGCAATGGCGTCGATCCTGATCATGTCGCCTTCGCGGATTTTGGAAATCGGCCCGCCATCGACGGCTTCCGGAGTGACGTGAATTGCGGCGGGAACCTTGCCCGAAGCGCCCGACATCCGGCCATCGGTCAACAGCGCGACACGCTGGCCGCGATCCTGCAAGATCCCCAGAACTGTCGTCAGCTTGTGCAATTCCGGCATGCCATTGGCGCGCGGTCCCTGAAAGCGCACCACCGCCACGAAATCGCCTTCCAGTTCTTTTCGCTTGAAGGCATCGTTGAGTTCGGCCTGGGTATGGAAAATCCTGGCGGGCGCTTCGATCACATGCAGATCCGGCTTGACGGCGGAAATCTTGATGACGCCGGTGCCGATATTGCCTTTCAGCATTTTCAGGCCGCCATTGGCCTGGAACGGCGCTTCGATTTTCGCAATGACCTTGGCATCGCCGCTGTCTTCCGGCACCTTTTGACGACACACCGTGCCGTTCTCGCCAAGCTTTGCTTCCACCGTGTAGGCCTCAAGGCCCTGACCGAAAACCGTGCGCACATCGTCATGCAGCAAGCCGCTTTTCAAGAGTTCGCGGATGACAAAACCCAGGCCCCCGGCAGCATCGAAATGGTTCACGTCGGCCAGACCATTTGGATAGACCCGGGCCAACAAGGGGATTTCATCCGACAGATCGGAAATATCCTGCCAGGTCAGCACGATGCCTGCGGCACGCGCCATGGCGATCAGGTGCAATGTATGATTGGTGGAACCGCCGGTGGTGTGAAGGCCGATAACACCGTTGACGACGGAACGCTCGTCGATCATTTCGCCGGCTGGCGTGAATTCGTTGCCAAGCGCCGTAATGGCGAGCGCCCGCTTTGCGGCTTCCTTGGTCAGGGCGTCGCGCAAGGGCGTGCCGGGGTTGATGAAGGATGCGCCGGGCATGTGGAAGCCCATGAATTCCATCAGCATCTGGTTTGAATTGGCGGTGCCGTAAAAGGTGCAGGTTCCCGGTCCGTGATAGGATTTTGATTCAGCTTCCAAAAGCGCGTCACGGCCCACCTTGCCTTCGGCATAAAGTTGGCGGATGCGGGTCTTTTCGCTGTTGGGCAGGCCGGTCGTCATCGGACCGGCGGGCACAAAGACCGCCGGAAGATGGCCGAATGTGAGCGCGGCGATCACCAGTCCGGGCACGATTTTGTCACAAACCCCGAGATAGACGGCGGCATCAAACATGTTGTGCGACAGCCCGATGCCTGCGGCCATGGCAATCAGGTCGCGCGAAAACAGCGACAATTCCATGCCGGGCTGGCCTTGGGTAACGCCATCGCACATGGCAGGCACGCCGCCAGCCACTTGCGCCACGCCGCCGGCTTCCAAAGCGGCTTGCCTGATCAGCGCTGGAAAAGTCTCGAATGGTTGGTGGGCGGAAAGCATGTCGTTATAAGCTGTAATGATGCCGAGATTGGCCGCACGATCACCGGCCAGCGCCACTTTTTCGGACGGCGAGCAGACTGCAAAGCCATGGGCGAGATTGCCGCAGGACAAAACCGACCGGTTGGGGCCCTTTGATGCGGCTTCACGAAGCCTGCCAAGGTAAAGTTCGCGGCTCGGCTTGGAACGTTCGACAATTCTCTCGGTGATGGTGGCAATGGATTTTGCAGCGGACATGATCAATCCTGTCATATGTTCAGGTTTCGGGCAGCGGCAGGGCGCAATCGACGCCGCGCTGTTTCAGGGCGCCCAGAAGATATCGAGCGGCGTGTTGGCACGTCGCAGGATGGCCCGGATCGGCATTGTCGCCTCGTCTCCGTCGCCTTGGGCTTTTTCCAGCGTATCGAACTTGGCTTGCCCTTCGACATGAAGGACCAGGAAACGGGCATCTTCAAGGCTGGAGAAAGTGAAGGTCAGCCGCGGCTCGCCGGCGCCGGGCGCATTGATGGAAATGACACCGCGCGGCGTGCCAGGTTCAATAGCTTCAGCGAGCCTGTCGCCTTCAGGGAAAAACGAGGCCGTGTGGCCGTCATTGCCCATGCCCAGTATGACCACGTCAAATGGCGCTTTGAGCACGGAGACGGCTTTGCTGGCCAGTCGCGCCGCCTCGTCGGGATTGTCAGCCGGATGATAAAGCGGCAGGAATTGCGCCGCAGCCGCATTGCCGGTCAGCAATTCAGCAGCGACAAAGCGATGGTTGGAGCGTTCATTGTCTTGCGCCACCATGCGCTCGTCCACCAGGGTGACCGTCACTTTGCCCCAATCAAGCACGCGCCGCGCCAGCGCCCTGAAGAACAGTTTCGGGGTGGAGCCGCCCGATACCGCCAATGTAGCGCCGCCGCGTTCGCTGATGGCCTTGCGCAGGACATCGGCGACTTTGTCGGCGAGGGCTTCTGCCAGTGCCGGGCCATCATCAAAGCGGTGAAAATGCGCTTGGGTCATTGGATTCACAACACTTCGTGCCAGGTGCGGCCGTCACGCTCGATCAGCGCGATGGCCTGGCTTGGTCCCCAAGTGCCGGATGTGTAGCCTTGAACCGGTTGGCCGGTTGTCTCCCAGGCCGTGAGAATCGGATCAATCCATCGCCACGCCGCTTCCACTTCGTCGCGCCGCATGAACAGGGTCTGGTTGTGGCGAATGACATCAAGCAACAGGCGCTCATAGGCATCCGGATTGCGCATTTCAAAAGACTGCGCAAAGCTCATGTCCAGCGAGACATGGCGCAGGCGCATGCCGCCCGGCCCGGGGTCCTTGATCATCAGCCATTGCTTGACGCCTTCATCAGGCTGCAGGCGGATGACCAACTGGTTGGCTTCGATCCGCCCGGCCGTCGCGTCGAATATGGAATGCGGAATCGGCTTGAAGGTAATAACGATTTCCGACAGGCGATCGGCCAGCCGCTTTCCCGTCCTGAGATAGAAAGGCACGCCGGCCCAGCGCCAGTTGCCGATTTCAGCCTTGATGGCGACAAAGGTCTCGGTATTGGAAACGCCGCCTTCGAGTTCATCGAGATAGCCCTTGACCGGTCCGCCTTGCGATGCGCCGGCGCGATACTGGCCGCGCACGGTCAGACGCTCGACATTGGATTCGTTGATCGGCTTGAGCGCGCGCAGCACTTTCAGCTTCTCGTCGCGAACCGTTTCCGGATCCATCGAGGATGGCGCTTCCATCGCCACGAGGCAGAGAAGTTGCAGGATGTGGTTCTGTACCATGTCGCGCAGCGCGCCGGCCTTGTCGTAATATCCGGCGCGGCTTTCCAGTCCGACGGATTCGGCCACCGTGATCTGAACGTGATCGATATGGGCGGAGTTCCAGAGGGGCTCGTAAAGCGCATTGGCAAAGCGCAGCGCCATCAGGTTCTGCACCGTTTCCTTGCCGAGATAATGATCGATGCGGTAGATCTGCTCTTCGCGGAAGACCTTGCCGATTGTGTTGTTCAACTCTGTGGCGGATGCAAGATCACGCCCGATGGGCTTTTCCACCACGATGCGCGTGTTTTTGGTGATCAATTTGTGATCACGGATCTTTTCGGAAATATCGCCAAAAATTCCCGGACCGACCGCCAGGTAAAAAGCGCGGACCTTTTCCTTGCCGTCATCGAGCAACTCTTTCAGATCGCCCCAGCCCTGATTGGATTTGGCGTCTACGGAAACATAGAACAAACGCGCAGCGAAAAGCGCGAATTCAGCTTCGTTGAACTCGCCGGGGGGCAGAAACTTTTTCAGCGCGTCTTCGGCGTATTTTCGGTATTCTTCGTGGGAGAAAGCCGAGCGTGATGCACCGATGACGCGGCTGGGGTCGGTAAATTGTCCTGCCACCTGGCGGTGGTAAAGTGCGGGCAACAATTTGCGTTCCGCAAGGTCACCGGTGCCGCCGAAGACCACATAGTCAAAAGGCTCTACTGGTATGATCTGGCTGCTCATAAGCGTTCTCACATCCGTTTTGTCACCGGGTCGAACGGGAGGGTTTCGACTTTGGCAACGGGTCAAAATCTGCAGACAATCACGCCGGCCCCATTGCCACGCATGACGTCAATCTGCGACGCAGTCATAATCTAATCGATTTAAAAAGGCCAGACCCGTTCTCCGGGCGAACATTTTTTTAGCACGTCATGCTGCCAAACTGTCACAACCGATCAATCATCGCAAACCATGTCAGCGCCAAAAACAGCAGCGGCGCGCGGAAGCGGGCTCCGCCGGGAAAGGGGCTGATGTTAAGCGACCGGTAGAGTTCGAGGTCGGTGGCTTTTCCCAAAAGCATGTCTGCGTAAAGCTTGCCGCAATAGTTGGAAAGCATGACGCCATGGCCGGAATAGCCGCCAATCGATGTCACGCCGGGCATGACTTCGCGAACCAGCGGCTGGCGCGGAAGCGTGATGCCCACCGAACCGCCCCATCCATGATTGAGCGGTATGTCCTTCAGCCCCGGATAGATTTCGGTGATCTGCCGGCGAATATGGGCCGTCACATCGCGTGGGCTGTCCGACGTATAGGCTTCGCGCCCGCCAAACAGCAGCCGCCCGTCCTTGGTTTTGCGAAAGTAGCGCACGACAAAACGCGAATCGGCAACCGATTCACCGCCCGGCAGAACGTCAGGGAAATCATCCAGGGGCTCCGACGTTGCGATGAACGAACCGATCGGCATCACATGGGCGGCCGTGACGGGTTCCAGATCGCCGATATAGGCATTGCAGGCAATCAGCGCCTTTCCGGCTGTAATGGTGCCGGTTGGCGTGGTGATGGTCACCTTGCCGGCATTGTTGGCAATCGACGTCGCCTTGGTGTGTTCGTGGACGGCAGCACCTGCCGCCGCCGCCGCCCGCGCAAGGCCGATGACCAGTTTCATCGGCTGGATATGCCCGGTGCCCTTGTCATAGACGCCGCAATGGAACCGCGATGACCCGAGCCGCTCAGCGGTCTCTTCCCGCTCCATGAAATGCAGGTTGTGATAATCATAGCGGCTTGCCGCAATTCCCGGGTTTGCCCGGAAGGCGTCAACATAGCCCGGCTTGTGGGCGACCGACATATGCCCGGCCACGTAGTCCATATCGATGGCGTGAGCGGCCGCAAAGTCATGGATATATTGCTTGGCGCTCTCGCCCATGTCGAACAGGGCTTTGGAGCGCTCGATCCCGAGCGTTGATTCCACTTCTTCCGGCCACCAGCGCTGGCCGGTGCCCAATTGGCCGCCGTTTCGCCCGGATGCGCCGTCGCCGAAACGATGTGCTTCAATCAGCACAACGTTGACGCCCTCCTTGGCAAGATTATAGGCGGCCTGCAGGCCGGTGAAGCCGCCGCCGATAATGGCGACGTCGACGGTCCCGGAACCATCCAGTTTCGGATATTCCGGCCGCTCGTCCACGGATGTTTCATACCAGGAAATCCCCGGCGCAATCGGGCTCTGCCACGTCATGATGATTGCCTCTATACGTTCAGGAGAAGGTATTCGCGCTCCCAGGGGCTGATCACCTGCATGAAAGTCTCGAATTCGCCGCGCTTGACGCCGGCATACATGGCCACGAAATCCCTGCCGATGACATTGCGGAAGCTCTCGTCTTCTTCCAGCAATGCAACAGCTTCCAGAAGGCCGCGGGGAAGATCGACGGTGCCTTTGTCGGCGGAATCCTCGGTTGGCGGGGTGGGTTCGATCGCCTCGGTGATGCCGAGATAGCCGCAACTGAGCGAGGCGGCCAGCGCAAGGTAGGGATTGGCATCCGAACCGGGCAGGCGGTTTTCAACCCGACGCGCAGCGGCATCCGAAACCGGCACACGGAAGGCCGTGGTACGGTTGTCATAACCCCAGGCATTGTTGACGGGACAGGACATCTGCGGTGTCAGCCGACGATAGGAATTGACGTATGGCGCCATCATCACCAGCGAATGCGGCACATATTTCTGCATGCCGCCGATAAAGTGGAAAAACTCCTTCGACGCGGTTCCGTCGGGATTGGAAAAGATATTCTTTCCAGTCTTGATATCCAACACCGACTGGTGGACATGCATGGCCGATCCAGCCTGGGCCTGCATCGGCTTTGCCATGAATGTCGCATAGATGCCGTGCTTGAGCGCGGCTTCGCGAATCGTCCGCTTGAACAGGAAAACCTGGTCGGCAAGTTCCACCGGATCGCCATGCCAGAGGTTGATTTCCAGCTGGGCCGGGCCTTCTTCATGGATCAGCGTATCAATTTCCAGACCCTGTATGGCCGAGAAATGGTAGATGTCGTCGATCAATTCGTCGAATTCATTGATGGCGGCAATGGAATAGCCCTGGCCGCCCTGAATGGCGCGACCTGACCGGCCTTGCGGGGGGCGCAGCGGATAATCGGGGTCCTCGTTCTTGGCCACCAGATAGAATTCGATTTCCGGCGCAACCACCGGTTTCCAGCCGCGCTCTTTGTAAAGCGCCACAATATGCTTGAGAACATTGCGCGGCGTATAGCCGACCGCCTTGCCGTCAGTATCGACAATGTCGCAAATGACCTGCGCGGTCGGATCGGTCTCCCAAGGCACGACCGACAAGGTGGAGAGGTCTGGCACCAGCTTGATGTCGCTGTCGCGGGAATCATAGCGGAAGTCGCCGGTTTCGTCGGGATATTCGCCGGAAATCGTATGGCGGTAGATCGCCGAGGGCAGCGCAAGCGACGTATTGGAGGTGAATTTGGAACTTGGCATCATCTTGCCGCGCGGCACACCTGCCAGATCCGGCGTGATGCATTCAATATCCTCAATGCCGCGGGCACGGAGCCATTCGGCGGCTTCTTTCCAGCTTGTGACGCCGCGTGCATTGTTGAGGGAAGAAGGGATTGCTGCTGTTTTGGAAGACTGACTGGTCGAACGCGCTTTGGTTTTTCGAGGCGGCATGCTGCACCGTTTTTTGGTTTCCGTTGGCGTCATCATACCTCGTCTTTGGCAAATGGCGAGGGGCAGCGCTTGACTTTGCGCTTTGCGGCCTCAAAAGGGTGACAACAAACGGAGTTTTGCCTGATGGAACATAAGGACGTCGTCATTTTGGGAGCCGGTGCTGCCGGGATGATGTGTGCCATGACGGCGGCCAAGCGCGGCCGCTCCGTGCTGTTGATCGATCACGCCGATGCTCCGGGCGAGAAAATCCGCATTTCCGGCGGTGGCCGCTGCAACTTCACCAATGTTCATGCCGGGCCGAAGAACTTCATCTCCGCCAATCCGCATTTCGCAAAGTCAGCCTTGGCACGCTATACGCCGCAGGACTTTATCGCCCTGGTTCGCCGCCATAATATCGATTTTCACGAAAAGGCGCTTGGGCAATTGTTCTGCGACGGTTCATCGCGCCAGATCATCACCATGCTGA
This sequence comes from Rhizobiaceae bacterium, assembly GCA_041742335.1. Lineage (GTDB taxonomy): Bacteria > Pseudomonadota > Alphaproteobacteria > Rhizobiales > Rhizobiaceae > Rhizobium_E. The sequence continues at coordinate 4,570 of JBGSIT010000088.1, read as the reverse complement.
TGACGGAAATGCTCCAGGACGGCGTCGAAGTCAGGCTGTCGACTGATTTGCAGTCCATTTCCAAAAATGACGGCGGCTTTGTCGTTTCCACATCCAAGGGCGACATCCAGTGCGGATCGCTCGTCGTTGCGACCGGTGGGAAATCCATTCCCAAAATGGGCGCGACCGGCTTTGCCTATCAGATCGCCGCCAATTTTGGTCTTGCTGTCACTGAAACGCGACCGGCGTTGGTGCCGCTGACGCTTGATCCCAACAATCTCGAAAAACTGTCGCCGCTTTCCGGCATCGCCATCGATGTGGAAGTCTTCCACGGCAAGAACAGTTTTCGCGAAGCCATGCTGTTTACCCATCGCGGCCTGAGCGGACCGGCGATCCTGCAGATTTCCTCTTATTGGCGGGAGGGCGATGACATCACCATTCATTTCCAGCCGGAGACGGATTTCTTGGCTGTCTTGAAAGCATGCCGGCAGGCCAATGGCCGGCAACAGGTGCAAACCGCATTGCAGACGCTGTTGCCGAAACGGTTTGCACAATACATGGTCGAGGAAGCCGCATTGACTGCGCCGCTTGCCGAACTGAACGACAAGGCACTGACAGCCTTTGCCAATCGATTGACCGCCTTCAAGCTGCGCCCGGCCGGATCGGAAGGCTACCGCACGGCCGAGGTCACCCTCGGCGGCATTTCGACCGGCGATCTCGACAGCCGGTCCATGATGGCCAAGGCTGTTCCCGGCCTCTATTTCATCGGCGAATGCGTCGATGTGACCGGCTGGCTTGGCGGCTATAACTTTCAATGGGCCTGGGCGTCGGGCTATGCCGCCGGACTGGAAGCATAAAGTACTTCGCCAACCTTCAGCCTTTCTTAACCGGCGTGATCAATGCTGCAGATGGCGGCCTGATGATGGCCCCTGCAACCGGTTTTCAAAGGGGTTTGGAATGGACGATAACAGGCATTCAGTCGGGCGGGCACGGGCGATTGCCATATCGATTGCGGCGCGACAAAACCGGATCCTGCAAATTGCAGGCATGGCGATCTTGACGGTGACTGGCCTGGCCGCGACGTTGATTCATAACGCATTCCAGTAGAGGCGAACCGGACTACGGTTTGACCGCAGCCTCCAGCATGGCGCAAAATCGGCGCGACAATGCCGGCCTCGTCCTTACATCATTCTCAAGGCCTGGCAATTTGCCAGATCTCGGGGTGAATTCCAGTTTTCTGACAGGCATAGGAAACAGGCGGCGGCCGGGATGTTACGGCCGCCGTTTTTGTGTCAGAAATAGAAATCCGCCTTGCCGAGATCGTCAAGATCGACATTCTTCAGTTTGATCTTGTCGCCATGCAAGGCGTCAATGACAACATCGCTGCCGCTCTGGCGAATATGATCAGCCATTAGATCGGCATAGTTTTTGATGGAACGCACTTCTTCCAGGTCGATGATGTCATTGGCGCTGCCCTGGGCCTGAAAATCACGGATGGTGTCGCGATCGCAGCCGGTTTTGAAGATGAACCAGTCCTTGCCGCCCTTGCCGACAAGTGTGTCGTTGCCTGCCTTGGCATTGAAATAGTCGTGGCCATTCGTACCGATGAGCTTGTTATTGCCATTGGTCCCGAAAAAGTGATCGGCTTCGTCGGTGACATTGAATGTCATCTTGTTTGCTGTCGGATCGGTGTCGACGCCATTGTTATCGGAGCCTCCGTCGTCTTTGACCCGGAAAGTGAAGGAGCCGTAATCCTTTCCAAAACCGTTCTTGGCCGAAATATACGTTAGTTGGTCCAGTTCGGTAACCAGTATCTCCTGACCGGAAGTAACTGAAACGCCGTCAAGCTGCAGCTTGCCCTTGCCGCTTATGTTCTCAATGAACACAGATGCCAATTCATTGTCGTCAGGGTCGAAAAACCCGAAGTCCTCGATGGCGATTTTGTGGATCTTGTCTTCAGCGACCTCAATTTCCATATCCGAGCCCATCGGGGCGAAATTGACGCCTGTGATGCCCACGGTGAAGTAATCCGATACCGTCGCCCCGTGGCTATCGGTGGCCGTCAATTTGACATTGACGGGCATGTCATTGGAACCGGGATTGCCGGAGAAGATTTTGACCGCAGGGTTGAAGCTCAACCAGCCGCTCAGCGCCATGCCGGTATCGGCATCGAAAGCTGCAAGCGTCAGCGAGTCGATGCTATCGGTATCATCCTTGAAGGTGTCGGAGGGGACGACAAAGTTGAACGGATTTCCCACTGCCGCGGCCTTGTCGGAGATTGCATGGTAGATGAACGGCGCCGTATTGGATCCGCTGAAGACTTTCAGCTGGAGGTAGTTTGCGCTCTGATCGGTATCCTTGCCGTCATTTGCCGTACCGCCGTCATCGACGACCTTGAATATGAGGTCGGCGGTAGATTGCAGGCTTGCGGTGCCGGACGTTGTCCAGACCAGTTTGCCGATATCGGCGATATCTATGGTCATCGCGGTGTTTGCAGCCAAAGCATTGCCGTCGAAGGAGAATGTACCGACAGCCGAATTTCCGGGAATGGTGACAATCACTTTTGCGAAATTGTTTCCCTCCACCGTATCGGAATAGCCGAAATCAGCGGCCGCGAACTGATGGGTGCTGCCCTTGGTCACATGGAGGGTGGAATCGGTACCGGAAGGCGCGTCATTGACCGGCAGGATGTTAAACGTAATGGTGCTCGGCATCGTCGAGGTGTCGCTGCCGCCGTCATCGAGACCGCCATTGTCCTTGACGATGTAGGAGATTGACGCAACGCCGCCGCCATTGAGATTGGCGTCCGGGATGAAGTAAAGCTGGTAAGGGTCATTGGCGGCCCAGCTGATGTTACCCGATAGCTGATCTCCCTTGTACCCGATCGCTCCACCGGAAATTTCTGTAATTTCAATACTTTGCAGGAGGTCGCCATTGGCGTCGCTGAAGCTGAAAAAGCTTGCTGGCAGGCTCTGCAATTTATCTTCATTCACGGTATAGGTTGTTTGAAAGCCACCCTCGGGCGCAATGTTCTCACCGAAATGGAAGACCTTCTGGAAGACGCCAATTCCATTGAAATCCTGGCCACCGGACTGCCAAGTTGTCACCCAGCCGCCGTCCGCCAATGCGACAATCTGCGTTTCCCCTTGTGCACTGTCCGTGTAGGTGTTGACCCTTACTTCCCCACCATGTGGGCTGCCATCGGCGTGAAAGGCCTGCTGGAATATGTCTCCATAAGGGTCAGGAGAATTGGATTGCCATGTGACGACCCATCCGCCATCGGTAAGCGCCATTATTTGTGGGGTATCCTGATAAAAGGCAGAATATGTGTTGACGACAGTTTCATCCCCGATTTGGGTACCGTCGGCATCGTAGTGACGCTGGATAATTTCCGAGACTTGAGCCCCTGAGCCCGTGAAATACTTGGTGGAGGTGATTACCCAGCTATTGTCAGCAAGCAGCGTAATTTGTGGCGCGCCAAGGTAATAGGAGGGGTTGACGCCGTCTCCGAAACTCACTTCGGTGCTGACAGCCACACCCGTGGAGTCAAATTTCTGAAATCTGACGTCATTGTATTGGCTTCCGGACGTAGAACTGCTGGAATATAAAACAATCCATTCTCCATTGGGCAGCGCCAACGTTGATGCAAGGTGCTGATCTCCCGCCATATCGGTATTGACCGGCACCGGCATACCCTCGCGCATGCCGTTGGTATCGAACAACTGCTGGCATACGCCTGTCCCGGAACCATCCTCTCCGTCCGAATCCCAGGTTACCACCCATTTGCCATTCGACAGCACTGTAATCTTGGCGTTATCCTGATTTCCCATCGTCCACTGGTTGACGAGCGTTTCGCCGCTCATCAACTCGCCGGAAGCCTTGGTGCCGTCGGGATTATAGACCTGCTGGACAATTCCGTAGCCCGAACCATCCTGATCGAAGGATTGCCAGATCACAACCCATCCGCCGCTCGGCAATTGCTCGACCTGCGGGCTTTGCTGTTCCGAGGCTTTGGTGGAATTGACCTGCTCCTCGCTGCCAAGCTTGGCGATGTTCATCATGGCATCCAGCTCGAAGCGCTGCTGGTAGATATTGGCGCCGGTGCCGTCATTGTCATAGGACGTCCAGGTCACCACCCACGCGCCATTGGCGGTCAGGCTGATGTCGGGTTGGGTTTGCGGTCCCATGGTGGTGGTGTTGACAAGCGTCTCGCTGCCGAGCTTCGCGCCATCGGCGGCAAAGGCTTGCATGTACAGACCGGAGTCGGATCCGTCCTGACCGTTAGATTGCCAGATCGTCACCCAGCCGCCGCTGTCGAGCAGAATGCTCCTCGGAAAAGCCTGGGAGCCGAGACCGAAGGTATTGACCTGCATATCGCCGGTTGCCGATACAGACATGAAATTTCTCCTCTGAAAAAGATGCTGTGAAAATGACGGTTGGAAGAAAGACGTATATTAGGCCCTGTTGACAAAGTATGGCAGCCAAATCTTTGTTGAAGCGATTGCCAGGAATGCGGCGAATGATGCGGCGGTTTTGTCGAAGCGGGTTGCGATGCGGCGGAACTGCTTGAGTTTGTTGAACATGCGCTCGA
>JBGSIT010000087.1:0-47794 GCA_041742335.1 Rhizobiaceae bacterium | reverse complement strand
ACTCCAAGCGAATTTGCCGACACCTTCGCAACGCGCCGGGCTTTGGCGCTGCGCAATGTGGATAACTCCGCACCAAAGCCCGTCACATCAAACGCCGGAAACGAACTCAAAACTGGATAAAACTTGGGGGCAAGGTCACCGAGAAGGAAGGCCAGAAGATTGATCCCAAACAGGATTATGAATTCACTGATTGGGCGAAACTGCAGGCATTTGTGGATGAATTCGTGGCTCTGACTTCACAAAAAGAAAAAGCTTCATCGCCTGCGGGCTAAAACGAAAGAATGAACGGTCGGAGCGCCGTCGCTACGCGAAGTGGCTGTTGGCAAAGCGGGAAATAAAGCGAGCCACGAATTCAGGCGATTCCCAATGCGGGCTGTGCCCCAAGCCGGCAAGAATGGTTGTTTCGCATCGGTCAAAGACCAGTTCAAGTTCCGCCCGATCCTTTGCCGAAAACAACTGGTCCTCAGAGCCGCCGATCGATAGCACCGGAGCCATGACCGCTCCGGCCCATGCTGCCAGATCGATATTCTGAAAATCGTCCAGAAGATCATTCCAGACTGCAGCCCCGACCGCTGCGGCTTCTTTGCGGACCAGCTGCAGAAAATCCATTTCGACCGGAAGTGTTGTGTGTAGCCAGTCATTGAAAAACGGGTCTTCGGGATCTATCGGGTCGATCAAAGCGCGGATCGGGCCAATTATGGCTTTATTGTCCAAACGGGGCCTGCGTGCTCCCGCCAGAAGGACAAGTGCGGTAACGCCAGGGCCGAGTCGCGCTGCGACCCCGGTGGCAACGAAGGAACCCATTGAATGGCCGACAAGGCCAAAGCTGCCGAGACTCAGGCTTTCAATGAGATTCACGACATCATCAATCATCGGCACTATGGTTTGACGACCAAGCGCATCAGATGCGCCATGGCCCGGAAGATCCAGGATCACCAGCCGGAATTGATCGAGAAATTGCATCATCGGCACAAAACTGCGACTGCTATCGGTAAAGCCGTGCAGCAAGACCAGAACCGGTCCTTTTCCGCCGGTGTCGATAAAGGCAAGCCGTCTCTCATCAGCCAGGACATGCATCTGCTTGTCCCGGTTCCAATCATCGGTTTTGAGCGGCATCACAGATCTAGTGCAGCCTTGACGGCAGCAAGGCCGGGTTTTCCGTCAAACGTGTCTACTCCGGCAAGCCAGGCATCCAACCGGGCAGGATCTTCCTTTATGGCTTTTGCCGCTGATTCCTCGGGGCTCAGGCCCTCGTCCATCAAATAGGTCATGCCCTTGTTTTCAAACTCGATGTCGAATGTCAGGTTGTCCAGCAACTTTGCGACATTCGGACATTCTTTCGTGTAGCCCTTGCGAACCTGGGTGGAAACGGTGGCTGCTCCAAAATCCGGGCCATAGAACTTGTCGCCGCCGGTTAGGTAGACCATATCAAATTTGGAATTCATGGGATGCGGCGCCCAGCCCTGAAAGACGATGAATTCCTTGTTGGAGACATGCCGTTGCACTTCTGCCAACATCCCCTGTTCACTGCTCTCCGTGACTTCCCAACCCTTGAGATTGAGTTCGGGATCGGCAATAGCGTCCAGCATCAACTGGTTCGAACCGGGTTCAATGCCATACATCACATGACCGAACTTGTCGGAAAACTTGGAGAGATCGGCAAAATCCTTGACGCCCGCCTCTGCAACATAAGAAGGGACAGCGAATGTGTATTTGGCACCCGTCAAATTGACCTTGACCGTCTCGACCGAGCCATCGTCTTTGAATGGTTGGAAATAAGTCACCATAGCCGGGTCCCAATAGCCGAGAAAAATATCGAGATCCTTGTTCTTGAGGCTCGTATAGATGACATCCACACCAAGCAGCTTGCTGTCGGCCTCATAGCCCAGTGCCTTTAGCAATGTCAGACCGACGCCCGAAGTGAATGCCAGGTCGTTCCACCCGGGTTCCGCCAGGCGCACGGCCTTGCAACTTTCCGGCTCTGCCGCAAAGGCGGCACCAGACATCAACAAGACTGAAACAAGAGTGGCGGCTGGATGTACCCTCATCATGAATTCTCCTTTTGACCTGATAGAATGTTAATTGACCCATGGGTCAACAATTGATCTTTTCGGAAAATTTGTCAATATCCAAACTCAATCCGGAGTGAACCATGCGTTTAACCAGCATCAGCGACATCAGACGGCGGGAGCTGCGTCGAGCGGCGTTTGAAGTCTTGCAAAAGGAGGGCATGGCGGGCTCGACCCTGGAAAAGGTTGCCCAACATGCGGGCGCCTCCAAGGGCATCGTGTTGCATTATTTCAAAAACAAGCAGGAGCTATTCGAGCACGCCATGCGCGAAGCCAATCTGGCGCTGCGTGATCTTGTGGCCGAAAAGCTGGCCAGGGCCGACACGCCCATGGAGCGGCTGCAGGCCGTCATCGAGGGCAATTTCGATCAGCGATTCTTCCAACCATCCATCGCACATGCCTGGCTGGCACTTTGCGCCGAAGTACCGCGCGAACCCCAAATGGCCCGCATACAAAAGATCATCCATGCACGGATGCGCTCCAATCTTGTTTCGGCGCTCGACGGGTTGGTGCCGGTTGAAGAGCGCGAAGCCACAGCATTGACCATCGCCAGCCTGATCGACGGCTTGTGGCTGCGGCTAGGGCTGCAGTCAGAGCTTCTGACGCCCGCCATGGCGCTGGCGATCATGCGGGGCTATGTGGATCATAGAATCAGTCTTGAAAAGTAAGAGACCGGCAATGCGGCAATTGCGGGCAAGCCAACTTTAGCGTGTGAGAATTTTCAAGCGGCAAGATCTTCAGAAGGCCCGGATGTTTCCACCCAGGCCTTCAAATTCTTCAATAATTCAATATGGCTTACGCCATTGCCTTCTGCAGGTTTTCGTCGATCTTGTCGAGGAAACCGGTTGTCGAAAGCCAGGGCTGGTCGGGACCGATCAGCAGAGCCAGATCCTTGGTCATATAGCCGGATTCCACCGTGGCCACGCAGACGCGTTCCAGTGTCGCGCAGAATTTGGCGAGATCGGCATTGTCGTCGAGTTTGGCGCGATGGGCCAGACCGCGGGTCCAGGCAAAGATCGAGGCGATGGAATTGGTCGAGGTTTCCTGGCCCTTCTGATGCTGGCGATAGTGACGCGTCACTGTGCCGTGGGCAGCTTCGGCTTCCACAGTCTTGCCATCCGGGGTCAGGAGAACCGATGTCATCAGGCCCAACGAGCCAAAGCCCTGGGCGACGGTGTCGGATTGCACATCGCCGTCATAGTTCTTGCAGGCCCAGACATAGCCACCGGACCATTTCAACGCCGAGGCGACCATGTCGTCGATCAGGCGATGTTCGTAGACGATGCCGAGGCGATCGAATTCAGGCTTGAACTCGGCTTCGAAGACTTCCTGGAAAATATCCTTGAAGCGGCCGTCATAGACTTTCAAAATGGTGTTCTTGGTCGACAGATAGACCGGATATTTGCGCATCTGACCGTACATCAGTGAAGCACGGGCAAAATCACGGATGGATTCGTCGAGATTGTACATTCCCATGGCGACGCCTGCGCCGGGTGCATTGTAGATTTCCTTCTCGATCACTTGGCCATCTTCACCCTCAAACTTCATCGTCAGCTTGCCCTTGCCGGGAAATTTGAAATCGGTGGCCTTGTACTGGTCGCCGAAAGCGTGGCGGCCGACGACGATCGGCTGGGTCCAGCCGGGAACGAGGCGCGGAACGTTCTTGCAGATGATCGGCTCGCGGAAAATCACGCCGCCGAGAATATTGCGGATCGTGCCATTGGGGGATTTCCACATTTGCTTGAGGTTGAATTCCTCCACACGGCCTTCATCCGGCGTGATGGTCGCGCATTTGATGCCCACGCCGTGCTTCTTGATGGCATTGGCGGAATCAACGGTCACCTGGTCGCCGGTGGCATCGCGGTTTTCGACGGAAAGATCATAATAGTCGATATCAAGATCGAGATAAGGAAGGATCAGTTTGTCCTTGATCAGCTGCCAAATGATACGGGTCATCTCGTCGCCGTCGAGATCGGCGATCGGATTTGCTACCTTGATCTTCTTCATGAAATTTCCTCGCGGATGGCGCGCCAGGCACTCTGGCTGGCACGTGGTTTTGATTGTGAATGCCTGCCTATAGCACCGAGTGCCGCCGAGGCAAAGGTGTATAAGTCCGTCTTGAACGAAGGAATGAGAGTAAATTCAAAATGGGCTTTGAAGTTGTCCCTGCAATATTCCATAATCGGCCATCATCCAGAATCACTTGAGGAACAATTCATGAAATTCGCCGCGATTTCTGCACTCGCCTTGCTGATTTCCGCCAGCCCTGTTTTCGCAGCCGACGCCACTGACCCCGTGAAGGACATCATGGACGTCGCCACGTCCATGTGGAGCGACAATCCCCCCGAGGATCTTGATTATTTCGACAAGACCCATCTGGAGCGAGATTTTTCCAAGGCATTTGTCGCCGCCTACGAAGAAGCATCTAAGTTCCCGGCTTTCGAAGAAGGCACGACGCCTTTTGACTACGACGTCATTACCGACAGCCAGGATGGCTGCCCGCTCGAGGATCTCGCCATAAGGTCCAACGGCGAAAAGGACGGCGTGACCGATGTCGTCGCCAGTTTCAAGCTTTGGACATGTGCGGAAGATCCATCCTACAAGGATGATGTCACCGAGGTGCATTTCGACGTGATCGTCGAGGACGGCAAAACGGTGATCAACGACATCCACCGCAAGCGCGACGGGCAATCGGATTCGCTGTTGGCCGAAATGGGTGATATCGCCAAGCCGCAGCAGTAATCGGCCTCTACCCTTTCGCGCTCCGGATAAATATGGCACATGCCTGCCAGACGATTCGGAGAGCGTATCAGCATGGCAGGCACCAATAGCGAACTCGAACTCATGACCGGCGGCCCGATCATCATTCTGGTTGAACCGCAACTGGGCGAAAATATCGGCATGGTCGCCCGCGCCATGGCCAATTTCGGTCTGTCGGAATTGCGGCTGGTCAATCCGCGTGACGGGTGGCCGAGTGAAAAAGCGAGATCAGCAGCCAGCCGCGCCGATCACGTCATCGACGGCGTTCAGGTTTACGGCACCCTTGCGGAAGCCGTCACCGATCTCAATTTCGTCTATGCAACGACTGCGCGGTTGCGCGACGGTTTCAAGCAGGTTCGCGCCCCGCAGGTAGCTGCTGCCCAATTGCGCGGCCGCCACGCCGCCGGCGAAATGACCGGTATCCTTTTTGGTCGCGAGCGATGGGGCCTCAGCAACGAGGAGGTGGCGATGGCCGACGAGATTGTCACCTTTCCCGTCAATCCCGCTTTCGCTTCGCTCAATATCGCCCAGGCCGTTTTACTGATGTCCTATGAGTGGATGAAAAGCGGCATGGAGGATGTGTCGGCCACCTCTTTCCAGGCGCCTGAACAGCGCCAGGCGACCAAGGAGGAGCTTGGCGGCTTTCTCGCCCAGGTCGAGGAGGCTCTGGATTCGCGCGGCTATTTCCGGCCCGCCGCCAAAAAGCCGAAAATGGTCGACAATTTGCGAGCGGTCTTGACGCGCCGCGCTTACACCGAACCGGAAATCCGGGTCATGCGCGGCATCATTTCCTCCATCGACCGCTTTTCGCGGAAATTTCCCAAAGGCCAGGCTTCGCCGTTTCAGGAAGACAACAAGGATGAGCAGTAGAGCCAAGCCGGTTCTGGTTTTCGACAGCGGCATAGGCGGGTTGACCGTGCTGCGCGAATTGCGGGTGCAGATGCCCGAGCGCAGTTTCATCTATATTGCCGACGATGCCGGTTTTCCCTATGGCGGATGGAGCGAGCCGGAATTGAAAGACAGGGTCATCCGCCTGTTCGAACGGCTGCTGACCGATCATGAGCCCGAAGTCTGCGTCATTGCCTGCAACACCGCCTTCACCCTTGTCGGCGCTGACTTGCGGGCTGCTTTCCCGCATATGGTCTTTGTCGGAACCGTGCCCGCCATCAAACCGGCGGCCGAGCGCACGCGATCCGGCCTGATTTCAGTGTTGGCCACACCCGGAACCGTCAGGCGCGCTTATACCCGTGACCTGATCCAGTCTTTCGCCCGCCAGTGCCATGTCAGGCTGGTGGGATCTGAAAACCTGGCGCGGATGGCCGAGGCCTATATTCGCGGCGAAGCAATTTCCGACGATGCGGTGCTGCAGGAGATCCGCCAATGCTTCTATGAAAGGGATGGATTGAAGACCGATATCATCGTTCTGGCCTGCACCCATTACCCCTTCATGACCAATGTCTTCCGCCGACTTGCTCCCTGGCCCGTCGACTGGATCGACCCTGCCGAGGCGATTGCCCGTCGCGCCCGCTCGCTCATTGCGCCAATTGAAGGCTTGCATGTTGATGGAGAGCAGGACCTGGCAATATTTACTTCCGGAAAACCGGATTTTACCACGCGGCGGTTGATGCACGGCTTTGGCCTGACTCCTTCTTGACAAAGCGCAAATTCTCCGAGCCTTGTAATATTTTTCTGTGATTTAGAGCATTTTTCCGCGATTTGGCACTCAAGGCCTCATTGTTATAGGCCATACGACTCTGCAATAAGGATCTTGCGCGGAGCCAAGACCGCCAGAAGGCGCAAAACAAATGAACCAGTCTCAGGAAACCCAACCAAGCAGCATGATGACGCCAAAGCTTTGGGCGACGTTCAAAGAAGGCTATGGCATTGGTGATTTCAGGGCCGACCTGATCGCCGGATTGACAGTCGCCATTGTCGCCCTGCCGCTTTCCATGGCCATTGCCATCGCTTCCGGCGTAACGCCTGACATGGGGCTTTATACCGCCATCGTCGGCGGATTTCTGGTCTCCGCTTTCAGCGGCAGCCGCCACCAGATCGGCGGACCGGCCGGCGCCTTTATCGTGCTTGTCGCCGCCACCGTGAGCCTGCATGGCGTGGACGGATTGATACTGGCCACCGCCATGTCGGGAATCATGATGGTGCTTGCCGGCTGGCTGCGGCTTGGCACCTATATCAAATTCATTCCCTATCCCGTGACAATCGGCTTTACGGCCGGCATTGCGGTGATCATCTTCTCAAGCCAGATCAAGGATCTTTTCGGCTTGACTCTGTCTGGCAAGGAACCCGGCGAAATCATTGACAGGATTGAAACTCTGGCTGCTGCGGCCGGCACTTACAATCCTTCCGCCATCGGCACCGCAGTCCTGACGATCGCGCTGATTTTCGCCGTCAAGAAGTTCAAGCCGCATTGGCCGAACCTGCTGGTGGCCGTAGGCGCAGCCTCGCTGGTCGTCTATTTTTTCGCGCTTCCGACTGAAACCATCGGCACGAAATTTGGCGGCATCCCGCGCACTTTGCCGCTGCCGCACTTGCCGAACATGTCGCCGCAATTGATGATGGCAGTCTTGCCGGACGCCATTTCCTTCGCGCTGCTGGGCGCCATTGAATCGCTCCTTTCCGCCGTTGTTGCCGACGGCATGACCGGTCGGCGTCATCGTTCCAACATGGAATTGATTGCCCAGGGCATCGCCAATGTCGGCGCAGCTATTTTCGGCGGGTTCTGCGTTACCGGCACCATCGCCCGTACCGCCACCAATGTCCGGGCCGGGGCGAAAAGCCCGGTTTCGGGCATGATCCATGCTGTCTTCATCCTGCTTTTCATGTTGGTGGCCGCGCCCTTGGCCAGCTACATTCCGCTTGCAGCCTTGGCGGGCGTTCTGGCCAGCGTCGCCTGGAACATGGTGGAACGACCGGCCTTTGCCGCCTTGATGCGCTCATCGTGGGGCGACCGGGTCGTGCTGATGGCGACATTCCTGCTGGTGGTGTTCCGTGATCTGACCGAAGGTATCGTGGTCGGATTCAGCCTCGGCGCTTTCCTCTTCATTGAAAAAATGAGCCGGAACGTGCAGGTCAAGCAGGCCGGACGCAAGGCGGTCGACGAAGCTGATCTCAACCCCTTCCCGTCGGATGACCCCGATACTGTGGCCTATCGCATCAACGGCGTCTTCTTCTTCGGGGCCGCCTCGACGGTTGGCGCAGTGCTCGACCGGATCGCCGACCAGAGAAAGAATTTCATTCTGGATTGCACCGAAGTGCCATTCCTTGATTCCTCCGCGGCCAATGTCATTGAAGGTTCGGTGCGCAAGGCGCGTCGCCAAGGCGTCAGGTTCATGATTTCCGGCGCCACCAAGGAGACCCGGCGCATGCTGGAGACACACCACGTCAGCGAGCCGGAAGTTCAGTTCTTTGATACGATTGAAGGTGCATTTGCCGCAGCCAAGGCTTACGCCGCCGCTGCATAACGCATGTCACGTTCAAATGGATTCATTTGAACGATAACATACATGCATCATTTCAAAGTGTTACAGCGTCGTTTGCGCATTCAATTGAATGCGCCACGCTGTAAACCTGACAATTTGCGCCGGTAAATACAAATACGGCCCCGGCATCAATATGCGGGGGCCGTACTAAATTCCATCGCATCCGGTTCAGGCTATGGCCGCAGCCACCGCTTCAATGGCGGCATCGGCCTGGTTGCCGTCCGGTCCGCCGGCCTGGGCCATGTCGGCGCGTCCGCCCCCGCCCTTTCCGCCAAGTGCGGCGGAGGCGACACGTACCAGATCCACGGCGCTGAAGCGCGCCATCTGATCTTCCGTGACCCCGACCACAGCGCTGGCCTTGCCATCCGCTGATACTCCGACAAACACCACAACGCCCGAACCAATGGTTTTCTTGCCTTCATCGGCAAGGCCCTTGAGATCTTTGGGATCGACACCTTGCAGAGCGCGGCCAAGGAATTTCAATCCGCCGATTTCGCGGATGCCGTCGGAAGAATCGGAACCGCCGCCGCCCATGGCCAGCTTGCGCTTGGCGTCGGCAAGTTCGCGCTCAAGCTTGCGGCGTTCGTCCACCAGCGATTCCACCCGCGAAAGCACCTCACCCGGTTGAACCTTGAGGATCGAGGCGAGCGATTTGACCCGTTCGTCCTGTTCAGCCAGATATTGGCGCGCGGCATCGCCGGTCAGGGCTTCAATGCGCCGGACGCCTGCGCCGACCGCGCTGTCGCCGAGAATATGGATCAGGCCGATCTTGCCGGTGGAACTGACATGTGTGCCGCCGCAAAGCTCAACCGAATAGGGTTGGCCAGCTTTGGGGCCCACTTCGGCTGTGCCCATCGAGACAACCCGGACTTCATCACCATATTTTTCACCAAACAGCGCCATGGCGCCCTCGGCAATGGCGTCATCAACGCTCATCAGCCTGGTAGTGACCGGCGCGTTTTGAACCACGATGGCGTTGGCCATGGTCTCGACGATCTTCAATTCATCTTCGGACATCGGCTTGGGATGGGAGACATCGAAACGCAGCCGTTCGGGTGCCACCAGCGAACCCTTTTGGGCCACATGTGTACCGAGCACCTCGCGCAAGGCCTCGTGGATCAGATGGGTGGCGGAATGGTTGGATCGAAGCCGGCCGCGGCGGGCGTGATCGACTTTCAAGACAACGGCATCGCCGACCTTCAGCGCACCTTTTGAGATTTCGGCGACATGGACAAACAACCCATCGCCTCTTTTCTGCGTGTCGGACACATCCGCAGCCGCCGTATCGGTGGAAATGACCCCGGCATCGCCCATCTGTCCGCCGGACTCCCCGTAAAAGGGCGTCTGATTGACGATGATTTGCACCTTGTCGCCTTGCTTGGCCGTCTCAACGGCCTTGCCTTCGACGACGATCGCCTGCACGACGCCTTCAGCGACTTCCGTATCGTAGCCGAGAAATTCGCTCGCCCCGTGCTTGTCCTTCAGCTCAAACCAGATGGTTTCAGTCGCCTTGTCGCCGGACCCTGCCCAGCTTGCCCGGGCTTCCGCCTTCTGGCGTTGCATGGCGGTTTGAAAACCCTCGGTATCGACGCTGATATTGCGCGCCCGCAGGGCATCCTGAGTAAGGTCGAGCGGAAAACCATAGGTGTCATAGAGCTTGAAAGCGGTCTCGCCATCCAGCGTGCCGCCATCGCCAAGATCTGTGGTGGCGTCAGACAGCAGCCCAAGGCCGCGTTCGAGCGTCTTGCGGAACCGCGTTTCTTCAAGCTTCAATGTTTCTGAAATCAGCGGTTGGGCGCGGACCAGTTCAGGATAGGCCTGGCCCATCTGACCGACAAGTGCAGGCAGCAGCTTGTACATCAACGGATCGCGCGCGCCGAGCAACTGGCCGTGGCGCATGGCGCGCCGCATGATCCGGCGCAACACATAACCGCGCCCCTCATTGGAGGGCAGGACACCATCGGCAATCAGAAAGGCAGTCGAACGCAGGTGATCGGCAATGACGCGGTGGCTGGCGCGGTTATCGCCTTCCGCCGGCACGCCTGTCGCTTCTTCGGACGCTGCAATCAATGCGCCGAACAGATCAGTGTCGTAATTGTCATGCTTGCCCTGCAGCAGCGCCGAAACGCGCTCAAGACCCATGCCGGTATCAATGGACGGACGCGGAAGTTCGATACGCTCATCCTTGGTGACCTGCTCATATTGCATGAAGACCAGGTTCCAGATTTCGATGAAACGATCACCATCCTCATCGGGAGAACCCGGAGGGCCGCCCCAGATATGGTCGCCATGATCATAGAATATCTCGGAGCACGGACCACAGGGGCCGGTATCGCCCATCGCCCAGAAATTATCGGAGGTCGGAATGCGGATGATCCGGTCTTCAGGCAGGCCGGCAATTTTTTTCCACAGGTCAAAGGCCTCGTCATCGGTGTGATAAACCGTGACCAGCAGCCTTTTGGCGTCAATGCCGTATTCCTTGGTGATCAGGTTCCAGGCAAGCTCGATGGCGCGATCCTTGAAATAGTCGCCGAAAGAGAAGTTTCCGAGCATTTCAAAGAATGTATGGTGGCGCGCCGTATAGCCGACATTGTCGAGATCATTGTGCTTGCCGCCGGCGCGTACGCATTTTTGCGCGGTTGCGGCCGTCGAATAGGGGCGATGCTCGATGCCGGTAAAGACATTCTTGAACTGCACCATGCCGGCATTGGTGAACATCAAAGTCGGGTCGTTGCGGGGCACGAGCGGGCTTGAGCTTACGACCTCATGGTCATTTTTCCGGAAATAGTCGAGAAATGCCGACCGGATTTCATTCACACCACTCATGGGACAACCTTTGCATGGACAACCGGCCTGCACCAGACCGGTTCCGCTTATCATTCTGGAACCAAGGGCTTTTATCGCTGGCCATGGCCACTGTCCAGCCAAAGCTTGCGGGCAACAGGCTGTCGGCAAGTCTAATTTGTCGCAAAATGCGGGCGAGCCGGCATCCGACCGTCAAACGCCGCAAAAAACCGGGCTGACAGCAACTGCCAGCCCGGCTTTTGAAACAATCGGCTCAATCAGCCCTCAGCAGCCTCGTCATCATCACTTTCGCCTGCTTCCGGTCCGCCATTTTCCAGGAACTTCTCGGCAATAAGGCCGGCATTCTGGCGGATGGCTGTTTCAATCTCGTTGGCCAGGTCGGGATTTTCCTTGAGGAAGTTGCGGGCATTGTCCCGCCCCTGCCCCAGCCGCTGGCTGTTATAGGAAAACCATGCGCCGGATTTTTCAACGATGCCGGCCTTGACGCCAAGATCGATCAATTCACCGTTCTTCGAAACGCCCTCGCCATACATGATGTCGAACTCGACCTGCTTGAAGGGCGGCGCCATCTTGTTCTTGACGACCTTGACACGGGTCTGGTTGCCCACAACTTCATCGCGTTCCTTGACCGAACCGATGCGGCGGATATCCAGCCGGACCGAAGCATAGAATTTCAATGCATTGCCGCCGGTGGTGGTTTCCGGAGAACCGAACATCACGCCGATCTTCATGCGGATCTGGTTAATGAAAATCACCATGCAGTTCGAACGCGAGATCGAGGCCGTCAATTTGCGCAAGGCCTGGCTCATCAGGCGCGCCTGCAGGCCCGGAAGGCTGTCGCCCATTTCACCCTCGATTTCAGCGCGCGGCGTCAATGCCGCCACCGAATCGATGACCAGTACGTCGATGGCGCCGGAGCGCACCAGCGTGTCGGTAATTTCAAGCGCCTGCTCACCGGTATCAGGCTGGGAGATCAAAAGGTTTTCGAGATCGACACCGAGTTTGCGGGCATAGACCGGATCCAGCGCATGCTCGGCATCGACGAAGGCGCAAATCCCGCCCTTTTTCTGGGCTTCGGCAACTGTCTGCAGCGCCAGAGTTGTCTTGCCGGAGCTTTCAGGCCCATAGATTTCCACAATGCGACCCTTTGGAAGTCCGCCGACGCCAAGCGCTATGTCCAGGCCGAGAGAACCCGTTGATACGGTTTCGATCTCGACCACATTCTCGTTTGAGCCCAGCCGCATGATCGAGCCCTTGCCGAAGGACCGTTCAATCTGGGAAAGGGCTGCATCGAGTGCCTTGCTTTTGTCCACGGATTTTTCCTCTACGAGTCGCAATGAATTTTGTGCCATGTCGATCCACCTTTAGGTTATTGCCGCGTCTGAGGCAATGTGCAGCTGATGGCGATTTTGTACCTCATTTGTTCTCATTTGGCAAGAGCCGGTTATCTTGTTGATATAATTTAACAATCATGAGAGTGTTCTATTTATGTTTTCGCAACTGTTATAGCAGGTTTCATAAAGTGATGGCTTGCCGATGGCCTGCTTTGTCCGATATAGCGATTCGTGGGCCGCTTCCGGCGCGGCCCTTCATCTGCAATGGCGGCCGACCTGCCGTCGCCTGATGAAGTCAAGGCCATCATCCCATGGGGAGCTGTCAATGTCCAACCGCAACATAGCCGTGATCGGCGGCGCCCATATGGACAGGCGGGGCCGGATTTCAGCAACCACCGCGCTTGGCGCCTCCAATCCGGGAAGCTGGTTTGAAGAGCCCGGCGGCGGCGCTTTCAATGCGGCCTGTGCGCTATCGCGGCTGGGTCACAAAGTCGTCTTGATTTGCCCGCGCGGCGGCGACAGCGATGGTGAAAAGGTGGGCGCTGCAGCGGCAGCGGCCGGTATTATTGACCAGCCCTTCGTTTTTCTCGACAGACGCACCCCAAGCTACACCGCCATTCTGGAAAACGACGGCAACTTGGTCATTGGCCTTGCCGACATGGAACTCTACCAATTGTTTTCACCGCGTCGGCTGGCCAGTCGCGCCATCCGCGATGCGCTATCAACGGCGGATATGGTGCTGACAGACGCCAATATCGCCGAGGATACGCTGAAGGCGCTTGCAGCCAAGACCGCCGGTCTCCGCATTCCGCTATGCGCCATCGCCATTTCGCCAGCCAAGGTCATCCGGCTTGTACCCATTTTGTCCAGCCTGGCCTGCCTGTTCATGAACGAGGCCGAAGCAGCCATCGTCGCCGGCGCCAGCACCCAGACGGCGGCCGAATGGCCGCAATTGTTGCGCGCAGCCGGGCTGGCCTCTGCGGTCATCACCAGGGGCAGGCTTGGCGCGGTTGCCTACGATGCCAGCGGATCGGTGATCCTCGCCCCTCAGATCAATGAAGACATCAGCGATGTAACCGGCGCAGGCGATGGTATGGCAGCCGGCTTTATCGATGCCATGCTGGCCGGAAAAAAGCTTCATGCCCAGCTTGAATGTGGTACAGCGCTTGCCACAATGACCGTAAGATCACCCTTTGCCACGGTACAGGATCTCGACAGGACCAGTCTTGAAGAAGAAGCCGCCCATATACCGCTTGCCAAAAATCTGGCGTGAAACAGACAAAGCCCCATGAAACCGGAAAGCCCCATGACACAACCCATTCAACACCATCTGCCTGTTTCTTTCTCCACCGAAGTCGCCAATGCCAAGAGCCAGGGCGCGGCCATCGTGGCGCTGGAATCGACCATCATCACCCACGGCATGCCTTTTCCGGGCAATCTCGACATGGCGCGCAGCGTAGAAGCCATCATTCGCGCCGAAGGGGCAGTGCCTGCCACCATTGCCGTCATTGACGGCGTGCTTCACATCGGGCTGGAAGAGGATCAACTGGAAAGCCTTGCCAAGGTCAAGGATGCGATGAAGCTGTCGCGGGCCGATCTGGCTTTCGCCATCGCTGCAGGTCGCACGGGGGCGACAACAGTTGCCGCCACCATGATTGCGGCGGCGCGCGCCGGCATCAAGGTTTTTGCCACCGGCGGCATTGGCGGCGTTCACCGCAAGGCGGAGGAAACTTTTGATATCTCGGCAGATCTCGAAGAGCTTGCCAAAACCCAGGTCATCGTGGTTTCCGCCGGCGCCAAAGCCATTCTCGACGTGCCCAAGACGCTGGAAGTGCTGGAAACAAAGGGCGTGCCGGTTGTCACATTCGGTCAGGACAAATTCCCCGCCTTCTGGTCGCAATCATCCGCGCTGGACAGCCCGCTGCGCCTGGACAGCCCAAAGGCCATTGCCGACTTCCAGAAGATGCGGGAACATCTCGGCATTGGCGGCGGCATGTTGATCGGCAATCCTGTGCCGGCGGAAGACGAAATCTCCAATGATGAGATGGAGGTCTATATCAGCCGGGCGCTGGACAATGCCGAGCGCGATGACATTACCGGAAAGCTGGTGACCCCCTATTTGCTCGACAGCATTTTTCACCTCACAGGCGGTCAAAGCCTGAAAACCAATATTGCCCTGGTTGAAAACAATGCGCGCCTTGCAGCCCGGATCGCCATCGAACTCAACACCGACTGAGACAGGCATGGCTGCCCTCAATCAATGACGCCCCGGCGGATCGCTTCCGCAACAGCGTGCGGCAGTGTGTCTGCGTGGAGCTTGCGGCGCACGCTTTCCAGGATGAAGGATACGGTCGACGCAGAAAGCGAGAATTTCTGCGCCAGCATGTCCGCCTCCATTCCATTGGCATAGGCTTGCAGGAATTTGAGTTCCATCGGATTGATGCTGTCCTGGCCGCTGCTGCCGACCTCGTCGGCAATTTCATCAAAGCGCTTGAGCAGGAGAATTGCGATATAATTGAGCGCCTCGATCTTGTCCGGCTGCATTGCGTCGCGATGGCCGCTGAAGGACAGAACCCTCAAGCGCCCAACCTTGTTCATCTGCGGAATGTTGATGCCGCAGCTTATATCGTAATGCGCGAAATGCGCCAGCAATGCTGCTGCAACAGCGGCATCGGACTTGGCCCGCACGGTGTCCAGCGACCAAAAGGCCGGGATGTTTCCGCGCCAGACATGCTGAAGAAAATCATCGCGGCCGTCAGCGTGGATGGAATCGATGCCGGTATGAAATGCCTCCGGCAATGAGGAAACGATCCTGGATGGTTGAGCCCATCCAGGGGCGGGTTGCAAATCGTCATGGATGCAATATTCCCTGAAGCCAAACAGCCGGGCGATACTGCCGAGAGCCTCATTCAGGTCATCCACGGTTCGGATGGCTTCGATGTCGGCCAGATTGAATCTGCCCTCAAATGCCGGAAAACTGAAGCGGGCAACGGACACCTACCTCTCCATGCGCTTCCTGTTTGCTGTCGCGCCTTCAGGCGCGTCAGAGAAAATGACATTTGGATTTAGCGTGTTGCATGGCCTAGTTGTCAAGCATCTCGCGAACCGCCACCGCCAATTGCTTGAGCGAGAAGGGCTTTGGCAGGAAGCCGAATTTGGCGTCTGCGGGCAGATTGCGGGCAAAAGCGTCTTCGGCATAGCCGGATACGAAAATGAACTTCATGTCCGGGTAAATCTTGCGAAGTTCCCGCAGCAAGGTTGGCCCATCCATTTCAGGCATGACCACATCGGAGACGACAATATCCACCTTGCCTTCCAACTCTTCCATGATTTCCAGCGCCTCGACGCCAGATCCGGCTTCATGCACCGTGTAGCCGCGGGTCTCTAGCATCCTTTTGCCGCCGCGGCGCACGGCCTCCTCGTCTTCGACCAGCAGAACCACGGCAGATTTGCCTGTAAGGTCCATTGTCTCAGAGGAGTCGGCGCCGGCAGTTTTTTGCGGCAGGGTGTCGGTCGTCAAATATCCTGCGCCTTCCGAACCCTCCGGCTCTTCCGCGACAATATGGCGAGGCAGAAAGACATGGAATGTCGTGCCCTTGCCAATTTCCGATTCCGGATAGATATAGCCGCCGGATTGCTTGATGATACCATAGACCATGGCAAGGCCAAGGCCGGTGCCCTTGCCGACATCCTTGGTGGTGAAGAAGGGCTCGAAAATCTTGTCCATGATTTCCGGCGCAATGCCGGTGCCGGTATCGGATATATCAACCAACACATAATCTTCAGCCGGAAGACCGCGATAATTCATGGCCGCGGCGGCAGTCGCCTCTATATTGCGGGTGCTGATGGTCAGGCTGCCGCCTTCCGGCATGGCGTCGCGAGCATTGACGCAGAGATTGATCAGGACCTGTTCAAACTGTGAAAGATCGGTCTTGACCGGCCAGAGATCGCGACCGTAATCGACTTCAAGCTTGACGCGGGTGCCGGAAATCAACCGCGCCACCAGCATCCGCAAATCGCTGATCACATCGGTGAGGTTGAGCACGGTCGGCCGCATCGTCTGCTTGCGCGAAAACGCCAGCAACTGGCGCACCAGCACGGCCGCGCGATTGGCGTTGCGCTTGATTTCCATCAGATCGGCAAAACTCGCATCTGCAGGACGGGCCTGCAAAAGCAGATGATCGGAAGACAGCAGAATTGCCGTCAGCACATTGTTGAAATCATGCGCGATCCCGCCGGCCAATGTGCCGACGGCATTCATCTTCTGGGTCTGCGCCATCTGGTTTTCGAGTTCTTTTTGCCGGGTGATCTCCACGGCATAAATGATTGCCGTTTCCTCGGTCTCTTCGTCGCTCTGGTCGATGACCGCGTTGACGTAAATGCGGAAGTAACGGTCTTCATCCACCGGATGGCGCACATCGACCGGCGCTATGTCGCCCTGGCGGTCGCCGGCCCGTTCAAGCGCGGCCAGAATCGGCGCACGGTCGCCCTCATGGATGATGCGGGTGATCTCGGCGCCCTGCTCCACATCATCGCGCGACACGATGCTGCTGAACAATTTGAGAAACGGCGCATTGGTGCGGATGATCTGGCCGGCGCTGTTGATCGAGGCGATCGCCATCGGCGTATTGTTGAAAAAGCGGTTGAAATGCATGGCGGCGGACGACGATGAGTGCTCGGTGTCGCCGTCGCTGTGGCGATCCAGGACAATTGTCCGGCTTTCTCCCGGCGCGCCGTCACGCGTCGCCGATACCCGATGGACGATACGGGCCGGAAGGCTCTGTCCATTGGATTTGCGCAAGTCCAGGTCCAGGACCTCGGTCCTGTTCAGCCCCGGTTCGGCGTGAACGGACTCAATCAGCGCTAGCCCCTCGCCGGCGACAAGGTCGCCGATTTTGATCGATCCGGGTTGGAACTTGGTCAGGTCAATGCCCAGCCAATCGGCCAGTGTCGCATTGATATAAAAGATCTCGCCCTTGCGTCCGGCAGAAAAGAAGCCCGCAGGCGCATGATCCAGATAATCGATGGCGTTCTGCAATTCCTTGAAGAAGCGCTCCTGGTCATCGCGCTCGGCGGTGATTTCCGAAATCTGCCAGATCCACAGATAGTCGTTGGCCGGATCTTCGAGCGGCAATGGACGGGCTTTCAGCCTGTACCAATGCCCCGCAGGCGAGGTCGGCGCCTGCGGGCCCAGCGGCCGCGTCAGGCGAAACTCTTCATGGGCCGTCTTGCCCTCGATCAGGCAATTGGTCAGCCGATAGACAGCTTCAGTGGATTCGCGGTTGCGCGAAAGCAGCGATTCAAGGGACTGGATTTCAGTCTCGCGCTGGGCGCCGGTCATCTCGCCATAGGCCTTGTTGGCGTAAACGATCCGGCCCTTGCGATCGGTCACCAATGTGCCTTCCGGGTGGGAATCCAGAAACGCCCTTGCCATAAGGTCGCTGCGCGATTGCGGCATGACCTCGACAAAACCGATCACCGAGGACACCAGAAAGAAAATGCCGACCATCGACAAGACGCCGAGTACGCCCAACACAATCTCGTTTTCAAGCTGATCGCGGAAAAAGATGAAGGCGCCTGCAGTGGCAATCAGGACGGCAGCCAGCAAGACGATGCGCAGTATCGTTCCCGGACGGGTTCCGTTGTTGACGATCGGCATGTGATAGTCACCTGCCTGGCGCATTTTTGTCATATATCCCCCGCTCGGACCTGAGAGCTTTGTTGCAACGATATATCCGCAGCCGTGTTTGGCCGGGATCACATGCAGGCAACGAATCATCATTATCAATTCGGATCATCAACAAAAAGCATTCCCTTTGCTTTCTACACCGATGATTTCACCATGGCATGAAAGAAGGCCAAGATTGCCTGTTGCAATTTCGTACCATATGAATGAAGTGCAGATCCATAAACAGTGGACAAGACCATGGCAACTTTTGACACGTCCTGCCGGTTTCCCAAAAAAGCCGTCATGTCTGGTGACAATGCCGTCAAAACGGGGGATAGTGTGACATGTTTGACGCATTGACAACAGATATGGCGACCCGGTTTCTTCTCGCCGCCGCAGGCGTGGGATTGGGCCTTTTCGTTCTGGTCGGCATATTGATGGTGCTGAGACGCCGGAAATCGACATTGTTCGTGCGCGGCGGAAAATCACGCGTGCCGCGCCTTACCGTGCTGGATGCCGCGGCGATTGACGCCAGACGGCGTCTGGTCCTCATCAAGCGTGACAATGTTGAACATCTCATCATGATCGGCGGACCGACCGATATTGTCATAGAGAGCGGCATTGGCCAAACCAGCAATGTCGACAGCCGAAAGCGCATCCGCCAGGCCGCGCCCTTGCCCCGCCAGGAGGCTGCGGCAACGACCACGCAATCGGACGATTTCCCTAATCTCCTCAATGAATCCCCTACCCCTCAGGCTGAACATGCGGCAAGACCGGTCGAACGGCGGCAACAGCGCCGCCAGCAGCAGGAAGCGGAATTGCAGCCGCGAGAGCCGGCCCAGCCGATTGTCGCCAAGGCGCTCGCGGACCCGGTATCCGCCGCAGGCCAGATCCTGTATGCAAGCGAGCAGGAGCCAGAACCAGAACTCTTGAAAGAGACGGAAGAGCAAGCATCCGAGCGCGACATCAAGGCTTTTGAAATGGCGATTTTCGGCGAGGAACTGCCCGCAGACGAGGCAGAGCCCGTCGTGGCGGAAAAAGCAGCGCCAGCGCCGCCGGTTGCAGACATTGCTGAAACCAAACCTTCCCCCGATATACGGACGCCAATCGCCGCCGCGGCGACCCTCACGGCCAATGCCGCGGACATACTGGACGCCGCCCGCCACCGGGTGCTGCAAGTGCCGCATCAATCCGCCAGCAATCTCAATGAAAATCGTGCGGCGACCGTCATGACGCAACAGACTCCCGTTTACAGGCCCATTCGCCCGGAACAGCCGACTTCAACGGGTGAGCGTCAGGCAAATGCCGCCAGCCAACCGGAAATGGCCGCCGCATCTTCGACTGACCGGCAGGACGAGCTTGCCGTTGAATTCGAAAAAATACTGGAAGCAGAAATGGCTGCCAACGGAATTTCGCTGGATAGCGAACCGACACCGCCGCGTCGGGATATTGCGGCTGCAGAGGATGACTATATCGAACCCTCTGCCGTCACGCCGCCAGCGCAGCGCATTACCGGCGCACGTGCCGAGACTTCACTGGAAAAGGAAATGGCCCGCCTGCTTGGCGAAATGAGCGTTACCCGGAAAAGTTAAAAGTCCGGAACACTTTTAATTGACGCTGCGCCCAATCCTTCGCGAAAAAGGCAGGGACCCGCCCTCCCAAACAAAAAAGCCAGCCCTTGCGGACTGGCTGGATAATTGGGTCAATCAATGCCGGCCGGACTATTCGTCACGATAGACTTTTTCGCGCCGCTCGTGACGTTCCTGGGCTTCCAGCGACAATGTGGCAATCGGACGGGCATCCAACCGCTTCAGGCTGATGGGTTCGCCGGTTTCCTCGCAGAAGCCGTAGGTGCCGTCATCCAGCCGCTGCAGAGCGGCATCAATCTTGGAAATCAATTTGCGCTGGCGGTCACGCGCCCTCAGCTCAATGGCGCGATCGGTTTCCGAAGAGGCCCGGTCTGCCAAGTCGGGATGGTTTGCGCTTTCCTCGGCAAGATGCTCGAGCGTTTCACGCGCTTCGCGCAATATGTCACTCTTCCAGTTTGCCAGTTTTGCCCTGAAATAAGCACGCTGACGCGGGTTCATGAACTCTTCGTCATCAGACAGGACGTAGTTGCTAAGATCAATCGTTTCACTCAAAGCGAATCTCCTGTGGAACTTACACATCCGCGCGGCTGTATACCGGCTGGTGATTGTCGTTTCAAGCCAAATCAGCATTGCACACTGATTATTAAAAATGTCAAAAACCTGTGTTAATTGATGGATTTGACTTCAGCCGAACATTCGCCGCGCACCTGCCGCAAATGCCTTATTCGAACATTCGTGACAAAACACATGGCGCGTCAAATGCCCCGTGGCCCGATTGCGGCATCTGACAGGCCGCTTGCCGGTTGACCGGCCCGGTTCATGTCTCTAGACAAAGACCCTCAGGCATCAAGCGGACGGTCCCTATGAATTCCTCAACATCCGGCGTTTTTCACATCTATCTGATGCGACACGCCCATGCGGGTCCACCAAAGCCCGGCCAGAAGGATTTCGACCGGCAGCTTGATGCGCGTGGCCGCGAAGAGGTGGCCATCGTCGCACGGCAAGCCGAGGCTTTCGGACTGCATCCGGCCATGATCCTGACATCAGCCGCCAGCCGATGCCGCGAGACGGCCGCAGAATTTGAAGCATTGTTTCCCGATATCCCCACGGAAACCAGCGATGCGCTATATTCGGGTTCGGCAGATACTTATCTGGATCTGATCATGCGCCATCAAAACCTGTCTTCGCTGATGATCGTCGGCCATAATCCGGTCATGGAGGAATTGACCGAATTGCTGATGGGTCACGATGCAGCCGGCTCGGTCATCCCTTACGGTTTTCCGACAGCAGGACTGATCGGCCTCGATCTAGAGCGCCCTGCCGAGGCTCAAGCAAAGCTGACTGCCAAAGCCAGCTTTCTGATCACTCCTTCTTTTTCCGAAGCCTATTGATGCCTATATCCGAATTGTAACAGAGGACATCAAGCCATGCCCCATTGGTGGAAGTCCTGAAAACTGTCAATGGAAGAATGCCTTGTCCCCTAGCCTGACTTCACTGACCGATGAAGCCCTGAATGCGCTGGAAACCTTGGCCAGCAGGGCGACCGGCCTTGTCAATCCATCCATAAGGCTTGGCGTGACGGGGCTTTCACGCGCCGGCAAGACCGTTTTCATTTCCTCTCTCGTCCACAATCTTGTTCACGGCGGGCGCTTGCCGTTGTTTGAGGCCTCGCAATCCGGCCGCATCGCCCGCGTCCACCTTGATCCGCAACCAGATGACGCCGTGCCGCGCTTTCAATATGAAGATCACATCCGGGACCTCGTCAAAAAGCGCATCTGGCCGGATTCCACCCGCTCGATCTCGGAATTGCGCCTGACCATACATTATCAGAGCGCCTCCGGCTGGAACCGCATTTTCTCGCCGGGGCGGCTCTCCATCGACATCGTCGATTATCCGGGCGAATGGCTGATGGATCTGCCGCTGCTTTCCATGAGTTACAAGGAATTCAGCGACCATGCCCTTGATCTTGCGCGACGCCCCAGCCGATTGCCGCTGTCGGAAAAATGGCTGAGCCTTGCCGCCGCGATGGATCCGGCCGCCGCCGCCGATGAAACAGCCGTCCGCGAATTG
Source organism: Rhizobiaceae bacterium (assembly GCA_041742335.1). Classification (GTDB taxonomy): domain Bacteria; phylum Pseudomonadota; class Alphaproteobacteria; order Rhizobiales; family Rhizobiaceae; genus Rhizobium_E. The sequence goes on along the minus strand of JBGSIT010000087.1, from coordinate 26,002 downwards.
ACCGAAGCCTTTACGAATTACCTGAAGGCCTGCAAATCCGACGAGCGATCCTTTTCGGCGCTTGCGCCAGGCCGCTTTCTGATGCCGGGCGATCTGGAAGGCTCGCCTGCCCTGACCTTCGCACCGCTTCCGGATCTGGCTGACAAGACCGGCGGTAAAGGATCACTGCTGGCGATGATGGAACGGCGCTATGAATCCTACAAGTCCATCGTCGTGCGACCTTTTTTCCGGGAGCATTTTACTCGGCTCGACCGGCAGATCGTTCTTGTCGACACGCTTTCGGCGCTAAATCGCGGACCGGAAGCGCTGACTGATTTGGAAGGCGCATTATCAGATGTCCTTTCGTGTTTTCGGCCCGGCACCAACTCATTTTTGTCATCCATCGTCAGCCGGCGGATCGATCGCGTTCTGGTGGCGGCCACAAAGGCCGACCATCTGCACCACGAGAGCCATGACCGGCTGGAACGGATCACCCGACGCCTGGTTGAACGCGCCATCGACAAGGTCGGCATGAGCGGTGCAGCAATAGACGTGCTAGCCCTCGCATCCGTTCGCTCAACGCGGGAAGGCGTCGTGGAACGGGCCGGCGAGCCGCTGCCGGTGATCGTGGGTACCCCGATGCAGGGGGAAACCATAGACGGCGACAAGTTCGACGGCAAACGCAAAACAGCTATATTTCCCGGCGACTTGCGAGAAAATTCTGATTCATATTTTCAGGGAGCAGGATCGTTTTCGGAACGCGGTCCGGCGAAATCAGCAAGCGAACAGTCACCGGAGATCAATATCGTGCGTTTTCGTCCTCCCGCCCTTGAGGAAAACGGCGGCGGGCTGCATTTGTCCATTCCGCATATCCGCCTGGACCGCGCCCTGCAGTTCCTGATTGGAGATCGCCTGGCATGACCAAGGAAGACAGCAACAGACCTGGCCGCAAGCCGGCCGCCTTCAAGATTTCCGATGACAAACCGGCGATCAAGGACACGACCTTGCCACGCGCGCCAGCGACGTTTCCCGATTCCGTCACGATGCTTGATGACGCCGACGACCCGTTCTTGCGCGAAACCGTCGACGCCGGCGTCGACCCGCTTGCCATGCCGCCGCCGCGACGGCGCGGTTTTTCATGGGGGCGGCTGGCGCTGTCCGCGCTTGGCGTCATCATTTCGCTGGCAGTCGGCCTTTGGATTGATCGTCTGATTGTCGATCTCTTCAGTCAAAGCGACCTTCTCGGCTATCTCGCTTTGGGTGCAACCGCGTTGCTGGTGCTGGCCATTGTCGCCATTGCGCTCAGCGAGATTTTCGCCATGCGCCGTCTGGCGGCTGTCCGGCAAATCCGCAGCGAGGCGGAGGCTGCACGCAATGACCCGCGACCCGGACCGGCACGCGCCGTCATGGCCCGCCTGATCGCCCTGACAGCAGGACGGGCGGAAACCTCACGCGGCCGGGAAGTTCTCTCCCGCACCGAAGGCGACATCATTGATGGCTCGGGCCTGATGAAACTGGTTGAAACCGAGTTGATGTCACCGCTTGATCAAAAGGCCCGCACCTTGGTTCTTTCCGCCGCCAAGCGGGTTTCCATTGTCACTGCCGTCAGCCCGCGCGCATTGGTCGACGTCTTTTATGTCGTTTATGAATCGGCCCGCCTGATCCGCGCCATCGCTGATCTTTACGGCGCCAGACCCGGTCGGCTGGGCTTTTTCAAGCTGTTTCGCGACGTCATCGCCCATTTGGCCGTCACCGGTTCGATTGCCGTTGGCGACAGCCTTGTCCAGCAATTCATCGGCCACGGCCTCGCCTCCAGGCTCAGCGCCAGATTCGGGGAAGGCGTTATCAACGGCTTGATGACAGCAAGAATCGGCATTTCAGCCATTGATCTTTGCCGGCCCATAGCCTTTCATGCCGTCAAGCGGCCGGGAATTGGCGACTTTATCGGCGATATTGCAGGATCGGCGAAATCATAGGCCAGTCAGCGCGGCAACGGCTGCCCGGAATCATGCTGAAAAGCGTTGATCTCTTTCTTATTTTTGATTATCTGAAACGGTCCATTAACCAATATCGGCGAAGACTGCATTCACATATCGTGTACGCCGGCAGGAAGGAATGCTTATGTTTTCGCGTCTCGGAATCATCTCCTGTGGGCTCGCAGTCGCCTCAGTTCTATCTGTCGCCACTGTTTTGCCGGCAGCGGCCAGCTCACGCGACAAGGTTTTTTTCAAAGGTGTTTCAGGTAACTGGAAGGGCCCCGGCCAGATTGTCGCCGGCAAATACAAGGGCACCAAGTTTGTCTGCAATCTTGCAGGCACGCCGCCTGAAGCCGGCATTGGAATCACGCTGGAAGGCACGTGCCGGGTCGGCGTATTCCGCCAGCCCATGAAGGCTGTCATTACAGCGGCAGCGGGCAGTTATCGCGGCAAGTTCCTGGATGGCGCAGCCGGCAAGGGGCTTGATATCGTATCAGGCAATGTAACCGGCTCCAAGATTGTGGTTGGCATTACCCGTTCCAAGTTGAACGGCGCCATGATCGCCCGCCTGCAGGGCAACAACACCATGAACGTGACCATTTCCGTCAAGGTGCAGGATCAGATGGTTCCGGTCATCGGCATGACCCTTAACCGTCAGGTCGACGATATTGCGGTCGGTTCGATCAAATAATCAGCTCAAAGCCTGCAAAACCATGCCGGCGGAGACGCCGGCTTTTTTGTAGGGTCTGATGGGCGGTTTCGGAAGCTTGGTCCCGGACTACGGATGGCCCGCAGAGACAGTCAGTATCCGGTAGCCGGTCCGGTTGCGCTCAACGATCTGGCTGCGAAGATTGTCCAGCGCAAATTCGCCCGCACTGGTGCTGACCAGCAAAATCGCATGCCCCTCACCGCTTCGCGTCTGCACCACCGCAACCTTCAAGGCCGAGGAAGGCAGACCGGCGTCAATCAATCGATGCCGCTTGGTGACGACATAGTCATCGCAATCGCCGGCACCGGGATTAAGCGTCCAAACATCCCGCTTTTCGCGCCGCGGCCTGATGGACCGGTTGACGGCAGTATTGACGTTGGCAAGCAAGGCCTTCACTTTGGCGGAATAAATCACCCTGTTTGAACCGGATCGCCTGCAATCCTCCGGGTGTTTCAGGCAGAAGAGTTGAAAGGCCAAGGGTGTGGATTTGTAACCGCTGGCCGCCCAAGCTCTGTCGCTATCGATAGCAACCATTGAAAACAACATGAAAACGAAGGCAATAAATCGTGTCAACATAGTCTGCAGCCCTGAAAAGGCGGGCGAAAAAGCTTGAAACCAATGCCGGCAAAAATAGCCGCCTTGGCCAAATCACCCATTATTAAAATTCTATTTATCTAAATTAGTATTTTATAAATTACACAAATGACACAGAATGTAAATACCTTTTATCCACATTGCATTTGCTTGTTTTCCCGGATCAATTCTCCTTGAAGCGGCATCCTGATGCTTTTGTACCTGACCCCAACTCGCACTGGTCTCTAAGCAGGCATTTGCACGGTCCAGCCTGACGCATGACTATTGGTGTGAGGTTCGATAAACGACGATTCGGCGAATGCCCGGTGAGACACACAGACATGAAGAACCTTTTCTGGATGGCGAGTTATCCAAAGTCGGGCAATACCTGGCTGCGTGCTTTTATCGGCGGTCTGCTGGGGCAGGAACTGATCCGCGAAGACGGGACCTTTCCGAAATTTTCGTCGCAATGCTCCGACAGGGCTATTTTCGAACAGGTGTTTGCAGGCGAGATCCCGCCAGCGACTGAAGGCACATTCGCCTGGCGGCCGGCCTTTCAACGAGCCCTGTCCGCCCGGTTCGGCCAGCGCCAGCATTTTGTCAAAACCCATTGCCGTTACGACATGCCGGACGGACAGCCGCTCTTTGCGCCGGATGTTTCCGTTCGCGCCGTGATGATCGTCCGAAATCCGATCGACGTGGCGGCATCCCTGACGAATCATTTCGGGGTCGATTTGCAGAGCGCGATTTCAATCATCAACAACGCCGACGCCATCATGGCGAAGTCGTCATCCCGAAATTTTCCGACACCTTTGGGGGATTGGTCGACTTTCCACCGCTCCTGGCTGCGGCAGACAGCCATACCGCTGACCATTATGCGCTATGAAGATCTCCACGCCGATCCGGAACGCCACTTCGGCAAATTGGCAGCCGAAGTTTTCCGTGTGACTGACAAGGACAGGGTGGCGCAGGCTATGGCTGCAGCCCGGTTTGAAACCCTGCAGGCGCGCGAAAACCGCCACGGCTTTGATGAAAAGCCAACACCCGGCACGCAATTTTTCTGGAAGGGCCGGCCATTCCACGGTCTTGAGATTTTTGACAGTCAGCAGCGCCGGAAAATCTGGGATGCGCATGGTGAAGTCGCTGGCCTGCTGGGCTATCGCTATGACGGCACGGAAATCACCATGGGCGAAATGGCAGAGCAGCAGGCCTGACCAACCGGGGGATCAGACGCCCAAGGCCCACCAATCAGGATCTTCACTGGCAAGCTCGATTCCGGTCTGGTCCGACAATGCCATCCATTCGTTGACCGTCTTGCCGTCTATCACAATCCCGGGCGCAATGTCGTTGAGCGGCACCAGAACGAAACCACGCCCGGTCATGCGCGGATGCGGCAGGGTCAGGCGTTCACCCGTCAAGGTCAGTCCGTCCATGGCCAGGATATCGATATCGATGCTGCGCGGGCCCCAGCGCTCCATGCGAACCCGCTTCAACGATTTCTCGGTCTCAAGGCAGGCCTGCAAAAGCGCCAGAGGTTCAAGAGAAGTCGTGATTTCGGCGCAACTGTTGAAAAACCACGCCTGATCGGTCTTGCCCCAGGGCGGAGTCTTGTAGAGGCGCGAAACCTTGCACAGCGAACAATCATCGCGCTGGTCCAGGGCTTTTAGCGCCAATGCCATATTGCGGACCGGATCGCCGATATTGCCTCCAAGGCCCAACCAGGCCCGACGGTCCGGCGATGAATTCTCAGCCACGATAATCAATGCTCACCTGGACATAATCCAGAACACCTGCGACCGGCGCATTCGGCTTGCGGACGGTTATATGTGCGCGGCGAATCTGGGGAAACCGGTCGCACAGCGTCTGGGCCACCTCGAGCGCCAGCGCCTCGATCAGATATCGACGCTGCCCGGTGATGATTTTCTCGATGACCTTGAAGGCGACACCGTAATCCACTGTCGTCTCGATGGAATCATTTGCCAGAGGCCCTGCCGGTTCCACATCAAGTTCGGCATCGACGAAGAACCGCTGGCCGAGCACTTCTTCCTCGTGCAGGACGCCGTGCCTGGCAAAAAAGGCGCAGTTCTTCAATGTTATTGTATAGATCATGCGCCCGCTCCCCGTTGTGCGGCATTCCATTTCGCTTCAAGCATAGCATCGATGACCAGTAGCGCATCCCTGTTGATTGCGACATCATGCACCCTGAAAAGCGCGGCCCCCATTGTGCGAAGCACGGCGGTGGTTGCTGCCGTTGCAGCACCGCGCTCTTCGGCAGGCCGGCCTGTCGGCGCGCCCAGGAACCGCTTGCGGGATGTCCCCGCCAGAAGCGGCAACCCCAGCACATGCAATTGCTCAAAACGCGCCATCAGTTCGTAATTTTCTTCGGCCGTCTCCTTGGCAAAGCCAAAACCGGGATCGAGAATGATCCTGGTGCGGTCGACGCCGGCTTCCAGGGCGATGGCCACCGATTGTGTGAGAAAATCCAGTTGGTCGGCGATGACATCGGGCTGTTTTTGACGACCGCGACCGGTATGCATGATGCAAAGGCCGGCGTTCGTTTCAGCGGCAACATTGGCCATTTCCGGGTCGCCGCGCAAGCCGCTGACATCATTGATGACATGAGCACCCGCCTCGATTGCCAAGCGGGCTGTCGCAGCCCGATAGGTGTCAATCGACACAATGACGCCGGACTGGGACACCAAAGCCTCGATCACCGGCAACACCCGATCCTGCTCCTGGGCGGCTTCAACCGGCACGGCATTCGGCTTGGTGGATTCCCCGCCAATATCAATGATCGCGGCACCTTCATCTATGCAGCGACGGGCATGGTGCAGGGCAAGGTCGGTGGAATGGTGAAGACCGCCGTCAGAAAAGGAATCCGGGGTGACATTGATCACCGCCATCAAATGCCCTTTCGGACCGAGGCGCAGATGTCGACCATGGGCAATCTGCCAATCATGGGGATGAAACGGCGATTCCACGTCGGCCACTCCGGAAGGTAACAGAAAGAAAAGCCAGATCGCATATTGTAACTGGAATGGCAATGTTACACATTCCAGTATTAAGGAGCGACAGATGAACATAGTCTTGAAATCGGTCATATCGTCTGTCGTGCTGCCGTCTGTTTTGCTGTTGGCCGGCACTGTGCGTGCGGAGACGATATTCAGGAAAACATTTTCCTATTTTGCCATTTCCGGCAAGACTCCGGCTGAACTGGATGATGAACTTGCCAAGCGCGGACCGATGGCCAGGGCGACCGGCGCACGCCATCCCGGCGCGACACAGATCAAGTTCGGCGGGTCGGTGACCTATTATGAAAGCGGCGGCCGCTGCGCGGTGAAGGATGCCAAAGTCACGCTGTCGACAAAGATCATTCTGCCGAAATGGTCGAACCGGCGCAATGCCAGCAAGGAAATGCGGCTGATTTGGGATACGCTCGCATCCGATATCAAGCGTCACGAAGAGCGCCACGCCGAAATTGCCCGCACCCATGCCCGCAAGCTGGAACGCGACCTGCAGAAACTTGGCACTGCTTCAAATTGCAACACCATGAAGGATCGGGTATCGCGGGTATCGGAAGAATCCGTCGCGGCCCATGACGCCGACCAGCGCCGGTTCGACCGGATCGAGGCTGCTAATTTTGAAAACCGGATGTTCAGGTTGCTGCGCTATCGTCTTGAAGCGCGCAAATAGAATTTCACAAACACGTTCGAATCGCCGGTTATGTCGTGCCGGGAAATTCCAGAGCCAGGCAATTCAAATCCGGAATTATAATGCAAAGATGCAACACAGCGACAAGAAACTTGCTCGTGGCTGACCCCAACAGTAGTAAAACAGTGGGTACTTATACCAATTCCACTTGACATTATTCTAATGTACGACTGTTCTTACCAAATCGAATTTGAGTTTGAGTTGCAGTTTGACGCTGGTGCCGAGTTCCTCCTGGCGCATCCTATTTGCCGCAGGTTTTCCTCCCTCTCCTGCTGGCGATGCGCCCTACTGGCCTCGCTCGTCGAAAACCGAAGAGCGAGGCATTTTTTTTGGAAAATGCACTCAGGGTATAAAATTGGTAACTGATTTGCCGGGCAAAAATATGTCCGAAACGCCCCGCCGAATTAAAACGTGTCAAGCCTGGCGCTCAGGCACGTGAACAACCAAGCCATCGAGGTTGTCCTTGACCTGTATCTGGCAGGACAAGCGGGACGTCGGCCGAACATCATAGGCGAAATCCAGCATGTCCTCCTCCATTGCCGAAGGTTTGCCGACAATTTCAGCAAAACTGTCGTCAACATAGACGTGGCACGTGGCGCAAGCGCAGGCGCCGCCACATTCCGCCACGATTCCCGGAACGGAATTGCGAATTGCGTTTTCCATTACCGAAGAGCCATTGGCCGCCTCGACGTCATAGCGGGTGCCGTCAGCTGTCACATAAGTCAATTTTGTCATGAAAATAATACCGGTTGCGTTGAGGTGCCGCGTTTTCCAACAAAAACACCCGGTCGTCAACACACAAAGGCGACATCCCGAGCGGCGGATTCGCGCACGCACTGCTGACCGGTCATCAAATCATGATGATGATTGAACCGTTAGCGGATCAGGCCGCAGATAAAATTCTCAGCTTCGATGACTGCGGAAGACACTGTCTCCAGCCGGGACTTGTCTATTCCCAACTCTCCAATCTTCGCGGCAGCCTCGGCGACGTGCACGGCGCCAACCGCGAGCGCCGAACCCATCAGCTTGTGGGCTTCAATCCGCGCCTTTTCTGCGTCACCGGCAGCAATTTCGCGAACCGATTGGCGCGCCTGGCGGGCAAAAAGTTGCAGAATTTCTATCTCGAGGTTCTTGTCGCCCTGTGTCTGGCTTGCCAGGTGAACAAGGTCTATCGGGCGTTTGGCCGCGACATTGGAGCCCTGAAGATTGTCAGGCGCTTCATATGCGTTATTGAGCATGGCCACTGGGGTATTCTCCGTTATTGTTTTTTGGCACAGACTGCTTCTGTCCACGCTCGGCTATGGCCATCAAAATTTGCTTAAATCAGGGCAAAGCCGGGCGAAATTCATTAATTATGGTTAATGACGGCTAAGGACCAAGATTCATTCATTTTTCGGCTTGAAATACTGCGGCCTGCTCTTAATAACTTGTTAACCGCATTGACAAGCGAGGCCCTTACGATTGTGTGAAAAGAGCATATGTGTCACTACGATGCAGGTGAAATGTCCATTTGCGCAAGAATTGGATGGACTTGGCTGTTTTTGTGGAATCGATGCGAGAACGACGGCAAGACGGTTTGACGTGTAGAAGTGAGTAGTGTGCGGCCCGGCGACAATGCAACGATGAGAAGCGTCGCATCGTCACGCGGGCCTGTTGAAGTGGACGATCCATTGCGGATATGACCCTGGCCAGCCAGTCAATATCCGCCTCGGACCATGCCACGATTACAAGGCGGTAAACTGATGGTAGCGAATAAGGGAAGCGAACCCGTAAGCGATGAGGCAATCAAGGCGCTCGAAGAAGCGCTGGCGATTGACTTCAACGACGAGTCCTTGCAGGACGACCTGCCGCAAAAAGGCCAGTCTACCGCCGCCGGCAAAAACGAGCGGAACGAGGATGCCGCCAAGCCCCAGGGGCAGGATGCATCTTCGCGCGCACCGGTTCATCAGGCCGCCAATGATCCAGGCTATCGCCCTCACCCGGCCTTGCTGCGTTCGATGGACATGCGCCGTTCGCGCACGCCCATGCGGATCGCCTTGGTTCTTTCAGCTTTGTGGCTGGTCGCCGGTCTGGGCGTCGCCCATCTTCTTTATGCTCCGGCAATCTGGCAAATTCGCTCGATACAGAACCTGGCCGCCGTTCCCGGCGCCATAGCCATCCTGATCGGCATTGTTTTCCCGATCCTGCTTTTCTTTGCTTTTGCCACAATGATTGCCCGCGCCCAGGAAATGCGCAATGCCGCACGCTCCATGGCTGAAGTGGCGTTGAAACTTGCAGAACCCGAAACGGCCGCTTCCGACCGCATCATGGCGATAGGCCAGGCCGTGCGGCGCGAAGTCTCGGCCATGAATGAGGGCATAGAACGAACAATTGCGCGGGCCACCGAGCTCGAGAGCCTCGTTCATTCCGAAGTCAACGCCCTTGAACGCAGCTATTCCGACAATGAAATGCGCGTTCGCAGCCTTGTTCAGGAACTGGGTTCCGAACGCGAGGCCATTGTCACCCATGCAGAGCGCATAAGATCTTCGATCTCCGGCGCCCATGAACAATTGAAGGATGAACTTTCTGCCGCAGGAAGCAATATTTCCCAGCAGATCGTTACCTCCGGTCAGGCTGTGGCGCAATTGATCGACACGCGCTCGGCGATATTGATGGAGAAATCCGATAACGCCAGCCAGTCGTTTGACTCCATTTTGTCGAGCAAGACAGACGCTTTGGTTTCCACGCTGGCATCATCATCGATTTCGCTTGCCAGCGAATTCGACATGCAACTGGAAGTCCTTACCTCTACCCTGGCCGAACGCGGCCGCGAATTGCTGTCGGAATTTGAAACCCGCGCCTCAACGCTGGATTCCAACACCGAGAAGCTGAACGCCGCGCTTAACGAGCGCACGCGCCAACTCAATGAAACATTGATCAGCCGGACGCGTGAATTCAACGAAAGCATCACAATCGGCGAGCAGGCCATCACCGGCGGCCTCGATGAGGTGCTCGCATCACTGAATGCTTCGCTGGACCAGAAGGGCGCCAATTTCCGGCAATCGCTGAAGACCAGTTCCGATGAAGCCATCATGGACATCGACCTGCGGGTCGGCTTCTTTGACGAAAAGTTCCAATCAACGGTCAGTCAAGTCAGCGGCATATTCGATGAACGTATCGGCTTCTTTGACGAAAAACTCAATGCCGCCGTTGGCCAGGTCAGCGGCATGTTCGATCACCGCGTCGGCGAATTTGCAGATGCCTTCGATCGCCGCAGCGGCAGCCTCGATACACGTTTGGCCGAAAGCCTGGCGCATATCAACAGCACACTGGCCGGCGGCAAGGACGCTCTGGACGGCATCCTGTCTTCATCCATTGAACGGCTGACATCCTCCTTCACCGATCAGTCGCTGGCATTGGAAACCGCGATCGGCACCGGCCGTGAACTGATCGACATTGCGTTGACCAGCAAGGTTGCCGACATTACAAATGCCATTGGCGCAGCCAATGACCGCATCGAAAGCGGATTTAGTGACAAGGCCGACAAGCTGATTTCCACGCTGACGGAAAAGACGGAATCCATCAATTCAACGGTCGGCGACGGCTATGTGGAACTCAAGCGCCTGCTGGATGAGAAGTCCTCCGAAATTGAAAACGCATTTTCCTCCAACCATGAGCGGCTGGACAATGTCATCCAGCGCGGCAGCGAATTGATTGTCGGCAATGTCGAGGACGCGCGCACCCGCCTCTCCCAGACTTTCGGCGAGAACGCCATCACGATTGCCGCGACCTATGCGGATGGTCAGCACGACATCGAAAACCTGATGACCGAGCGTGCGACCGCCTTGACCGATGTAATCGCATCCAACAGCCGCAACCTGGAAGCCGCATCAAAAGACATCACCACCCACATCCGCGATGCTGTCTCCGCCAGCGGCGATGTTATCCGCCAGACGCTGGAAGAAGGACGGGCGGCCATTGACGCCACCCTGAGCGAGCAGACGACCAATCTCGGCACAACGGTGGCCATGAGCGCCAGCATGCTGGAGCTTAACCTCGAAGATGCGCAGAAATCGCTCCGCGAAGCGATTGAGAACACCGCAGACCGCCTTGACGGCGTCATCCAGCAAAGCGCATCGAAGGTTGACGAAAGCGCCCAGCGCTTCTCCGAGACTGTCGCGGCGCGCGAAGAAGGCCTTCGCAGTGCAATCGAACAAAGCGCCCGGAATGTCGAGCAGCAATTCACTGCCGCTGCCGGTCTGGTCGCCGGCGAATTTGAAGCCGGCACCAGCAAGATCGACCAAAGCGCCGAGGCATTTGCCGCGCGCATCGACAACCAGCAGAAGGCGCTGCGCCAGATCGTTGAACTGTCCGGTGAAGCCGTCAATCGCCGCATCCAGGCGTCCAGCACCTCGATGGCGGAATCCACCGCATTGTTCGACAAGGCGCTGATCGAACGCGAAGCCGCGCTGAAGGCCGCCGTGGAATCCAGCATCGTCAACATGGATGAGAGCAGCCAGGCGCTGGAAGCCCGCTTTGCTGCCCAGCAAGTGGCCCTCCGCCAGACGCTGGAAGAATCCGCAAACGCCATCAACGAACATATCCAGTCTGGCGCCACCAGCATGGCGTCAACCACGGCCATGCTGGACATGACGCTTGAGCAGCGCGAAGCTGCTTTGAAGGAGATTGTCGAAAGCACCATCTCCAATATCGAACGGACCGCCCAATCCTTCGAGGCGAGGATCAAGGATCAGCACGACGCGCTCAAGAATACGATTGACGCAACTGTGGAATCCATCGAGGAGCGCATGCAGACGGGTGCTGCCAGCATGGTTTCCTCGACAGTCATGCTCGATATGACGCTTGAACAACGCGAGACCGCCTTCAAGGCCACCATAGACGAAACAGCAGTCAACCTCGACAACTCCATTCGCCACAGTGCTTCGGACATCGCCTCCAAGCTCAGCGAAGCTGCCGGCGAAATCCGTATGACAGCCGATGTCTTCGGACAAAGGATGGATGATACGCTGTCGGGCATGACAGAACGGCTGACCGACACCGGCAACCGGATTGAAACCACACTTTCCGGCCTCGACGACCGGCTGCAGATTGACGTGACGCGGATTTCCGAACAGGTGGATGAAGCCAGCCGGAAATTGTCTACGTCCCTGGAAGGCCACGTCGAAGGCATCGAAAAGTCAAGTGACATTGCGGCGGCCAGACTCGGTGAATCGATCGATGGTCGGGTCGGCCACATGGAAGAGCGTTTCAGCACTATGGACCGCGCATTGAATATCGGCCTGGACAATGTCAGTCGCACGCTTGAAGGAAAGGCAGCAGGCCTTGCGGCCGCGCTGCGGACAGCCGTCAGCGACGCTGCCCAATCCATGGATGGCGATGCGCTGCGCGCTGCTGAAACACTGGCGCGAAGCTCGGCTGAATTCACCCGTGCGCTGGAGCAACGCGGCCAGGCTTTTGCAACCCGGGTCAATGATGACGCGGTGTCGCTGGTCAACCGGATGACTGAAACCGAGACCCGTATTGCCGAGCAGGCACAGACCGTTGCCGATGGCCTGGGCGCAGTTGAAAAGGCGCTTGAAGTCAGAAGCAGCTCGATCCGCTCGGTTCTTGATGATCGTACCCGCGAGCTCAATTCCATGCTGGCCAGCCGCTCGGCCGAACTGTCCAAGATAATCGACGAACGCGCCGCTCCGATCATCGACAACCTTGCCGGCATCGGCCGCAATGTGGCGGACCAGATCAGCCTTGCCGCATCGGAAGGCACCGACCGCCTGAAGGCCGAAAATGCTGCCCTGGTGCACGCCATCGTGTCACGGACGGAAGAAACGCTCTCGGCGATCACCACGCGCAGCCAGGAAGCTGCCCGCGCCATCGGATCGGTTGAAGACGGCCTGCGCGAAAAGGTCATGAGCCTGATCGACCAGCTTTCGGCCAGCAATACCGGCATCGCCACCATTGTGGCGGAAGCAACAACCAATCTGGCGGCAGTCGACCAGAGCCTCGGCCAGACCACCGACCGGTTCTCCGAGGCCGCAGACCGCGCTTCCGGCATGGTCTCTACGTCCACAAGGCTGCTTGAAGGCAAGGTCGACAAACTGGTCGATGTATCCTCGAGCACGCTTAACCAGATCGCCGGCATTGTCGGCCGATTCGATGATCACTCCCGCGTTCTCGGCCAGGCCTCCAACCTGCTGTCGGCGGCCCAATCCAATCTCGTTTCCACCCTTGAGGAACGCGAAGAGGCGCTGCAGTCGCTGGCCATCGGATTGGTCAAGCGTTCGGAAGACATCGAAGGCACGATGCGCTCGCTTGTCAGCGTCGTCGATACTGCGTTTGAACGCGCCGAACAGCGCTCCGAGCAGGTTTCTGCCAATTTGAAGGGCGGCATCCAGTCTTCCTTCTCCGAAATTGGCCGGATTCTCGGCGAAGCGGAAAAGAAGACCTCTGAAACCGCCGAAGCCATGCGCAATTCACTGGCCAAGGCATCCGATGATGTCACCCGTTCCATCGACAGCGTCATCGGCCACTCCGAACAGCGGACCAACGAAGTCGCCTCAAGGCTGCGCGGCAGCGTCGCGACTTCACTGTCGGATGTCGAGCGCGTTCTCGGCGAAACGACCAAGCGTTCGGATGTCGCAGCCGTACAGATGCGCGACACGCTCAAGGCGGCAGCCGAAGAAGCGCTTGAAAAGTTCTCGGGCGCGACTGAAGAAATGCGCCGCTCGGCCGGCGATATTCGCAGGGAACTGGAAGCGACCCGCAATGATTTGCGCCGCGGTGCATTCGACCTGCCGGAAGAAGCCAAGGAAAGCGCCAGCGCCATGCGTCAGGCGGTCGCCGAGCAAATCAAGGCCCTGCAGGAACTGTCCAGCATCATCGGCCAGTCCCAGGCCCGTTTCGAGATCAGCCAACCGCAGGATGTCGCACCGGTCAGACAGGAACCCGTGCGCAGCGTTCAGGCCCCGGCCAGCATTCCGGCCAGTCAGCCGGAACGACGCCAGCCCGCCCCCGCGCCAATGCCCCGAAACGAGGTCTTCGGCGATACCGGCCTGCGCGGAGCCCTTGACGAGGACCGCAACAAGCGAACTGCCCAGCCTGCTGCGGCTCAACCGCGTACTGCTACTGACAGGGAAGAAGGCGGAGGATGGATTACGGATCTGTTGCGCAATGCCTCGTTGGAAGAAGCTCCGCCGGAACAGCCTGCAATCGCCAGCCGCCCTGCCCAGGCAAGCACCGAGAGCCGCAATCCCCGCCATGTGGTCGAGTCGCTGAATTCGCTCTCCGTCGATATCGCCCGCGCTATCGACCACGAGGCATCGGTTGAATTGTGGCGCCGCTACCAGCGGGGCGAAAAGGACGTCTTCACCCGCCGCCTCTACACCCTGAAAGGCCAGCAGACCTTCGACGAGATCAAGCGCAAATATGACCGCGAGCCGGAATTCAAGGCTGCTGTGGATCGCTATATCGGCGACTTTGAAAAACTGCTGGCCGACATTGCCCGCAATGATCGCGACAAGGTCCTGACGCAGACTTATCTGACATCCGATACCGGCAAGGTCTACACCATGCTGGCCCATGCCGCGGGACGGTTTTCCTGACAGGATTCAGGATTGAGACCGAAATGGTAATGGCCGCCCTCGAGGCGGCCTTTGCATGCGAATTTCGGAATCGGGGGGAAGAATGGCTACACATCGGCATGCAACAGTCGCAATACATCTTCTGTTGATGCAGCACGGTCATTCCACCTTGGTGGTGTGCCACGCCTTATTTCAGGCCTGCCGAACGATGGTGCCTATCATGTTGACGAGAACGCGCGCGGCAGTGAGTGCGGACAGACCGTCAATATCGGCCGGGGGATAGAGTTCGACAAGATCGAATCCTGCGATAGTGCATCGACGTCCCACGCCTGCAATCATGTCTATTACCTGCGTATAACTCAAGCCTCCGGGCGTCCGCGCTGCGACGCCGGGCATGATTCCAGGATCCAGACCATCACAGTCGAGGGTTATGACAACCTTCGCGCCTTTCGGAATATGCTGTAGCGCCACATCGACGCCGTGCGTGTGAACTTCTCGGGCAGTCACAAAACGGCTGCCAAAGCTTCTCGCCGCTTCGATTTCCTCCAGACGCGCGCTGCCGACGCTTCGCAAGCCGACTTGCACAATACCAGCGACATGGGTCATCTCGCTCGCGCGACGCATCGGGCTGGAATAACCGTATCGGGTCCCATGCTGTTCATCGCGCCAATCAATATGGGCGTCGATCTGCAGGATCCAAACCGGGTCGTGTCCGGCAAAGGCGGCAAAAAACGGGATGGGGACGGAATCGTCTCCTCCGAGCAGGAGCGGAATCGCCGGCAAAGCCAAGACTTCTCGAGTCTTCGCCTCGATCAGCGCCCTGTTTTTCTCATTGTCGTGCATTATGGTCGGAAGGTTGCCAACATCAATGCACGAAGCTCGCCTGCCATCGAACAACAAACCGCCAAGATCGAAATCCCAGTGTTCGACCAGCCCGGCATCGCTCTAGCTGGCAGCGCGGATTTCATCGGCGGCGGATGCATAACCGCTGCTGTCTTCGCCCGGGTAAGTGCTGCCATGGCCTGCCCCAAAGATCACCGTAGTTGGCTTGCGATCATCGGCGAGGCGGTCGGGAAAGCCTAGAAAAGCGGTCATGTCGATAGTCCAGTCATATGAAATCGAAATGTCGGTAAAACACGGTTTTCAAAATAAATGGCATTGGCACCAACCCCCCCGCGCGTCCCGCTTGCCACTTCTTCTTGCGCTTCAGCAAGATTTTCGGGCAATCAAGTCAAGCGCATGACTTTAAATTTTGCGTTCGAATTCCAATTCAACAGATCTTCCTCAAATCGATTGCAGGCTGCCCTCGAGGCGGCCTTTGCATGCAGGGATATCCGCGAACGAAAACCTTTGCAGATCAGATGGATTTCAGCGTCCAGTTGACCATGTCTTCCGTCACCACCCCGAATGCCGTATTGAGGGCTGCGATGAAAGCCCGGTTGCCAGTGCCTGCGACCGGCGCAGTCGCCCTGAATGCTTTCTGGGCGCGCACCGAGCCATTGCGGTCATTCAACACTTTGGCCGAAATCTCGACCACGGCAATATCGGCCCCCTCCGTCTGCACTTCAAACGCCCTGATGTCGGTGACGATCTGGAAATCGATCGCCAGGCCCTCTCCCGGCTTTCCGACACCGCCAAATTTTCCGGTGTTCTCAAAGGCCTCGACCAGCTTGGATTGAACCAGCCTCGGCAAGCGGTCGCTCCACCGCGACGCGCCAAGATACTGGATCTCCGAAGCCGAGACGCGGATGACGACCTGTTCGGAATCAATAGCCTTGAGGGCTGCCGGTTCGGGTATCAAAATCTGCCGGTTCCTAGCAGACGGGCCTGCCGATACCCTGGCTGCACTGAGACCGAATGTATCGTTGGAAGCCTTGCTCTGGCAACCTGCCAAGGCTCCTGAAAGGCCCGCAAGCACCATCACCGCCATCGCCGATTTCTGTAAAGCC
Source organism: Rhizobiaceae bacterium (assembly GCA_041742335.1). Lineage (GTDB taxonomy): Bacteria > Pseudomonadota > Alphaproteobacteria > Rhizobiales > Rhizobiaceae > Rhizobium_E. Next base: position 9,528 of record JBGSIT010000087.1, on the reverse strand, counting down.
ACCATGTCGCCCCTAATCATGTCCGATCAACCCGCCGTTCGCAGCCATGCTATCGCCGCGTTCTGCCGTCATATTGTTTCACTTCCTGGCCGCCAAACAACAGGCGCTGCGGATCATTGTCGAATTTTGAAATTGCCGTATCCAGATTTTGCATGGTCCTGCGCGTATCGGTCACCAGCGCCTGAACATCACGCAGACCCGATCCGGAAAACTTCTGCAGGTTGTCGGCAATCGGCCCGATCCGTGCGTTCAATGTATCGGCCACCTTCCGGAAAGATTCCAGCGTGCCCCGCACTTCCGCCATCATGGAGGACGAATCCCCGCTGCCCAGGAAGCCGTCAATCTTGGCCAACACGCCATCCACCCGGCTGGAAGCCTTGTTCAGCTTGTCGGTCATCTGACTGACATCGGTAATGATTGTGTCGATGTCCTTCTGGCGGCCGCCGATATTCTCCGCCACGCCTTTGACACTGGCAACCGCGGTTCTTGCGTCAGCCACCGCGACGCGGATATCGTCGATGGATTCACCGACCTTTTTGGGATCTATGGAGGCCATGACCTCGTCGAGACGGGCCAGCGTCTTGTCGGCGTTCTTGCCAAACCGGTCGAACGTATCGAGCGTCGATTGAATGCGCTTGACCGTGCCGTCGATTTCGCCCGTGGCGGAAGCCAGGTCGCTACTGATCTTGGCGGCATTGCTGACTATGGTGTCAACCTTGGCCGGATCCACCGATTTGACCAGTCCATCCACAGAGGCAAGGGTTGAATCCAGCCGGTCCGAAAGCTTGGTAAAGGTGCCTGACAACGAACTCACGCTTTCCAGAAACTTGTCGATGCCATCAGAATTTTCCTTCAAGGCATCGGAAAAAGTCGCAACATTGGAGATTGTCTTGGTCAGCGGTTCGCCATTGGTGCGCACAAAACTCTGGATGTCGCTGATCGTCGTGTCGGTTTTCTTCATGATTTCACTGGCGGTGGTCAGAAGGTTGGTCACGCCCGATTGCTGGGCGTCAAGCTTGGCCGGAACACCGGTCTCCCGCGCAGTCAGGAGAATCTTGTCTTTCTTGACGTCTCCGCCTGACAGTTCGATATAGGAAGTGCCGGTCAGGCCCTGTATCTCCAGCACCGCCTTCGTATCCTCATAGACCGGCGCATCCGAACGGATTTCGGTCATCGCCGTTGCAAAGCGCGGATCATTGGCGTCAAAATTCAGCGCCCTCACCGAGCCGACGGGAATACCGTTGAAGCGCACCGCCGAACCGACGCTCAAGCCGTTCGCTGAACCCGGAATCCGGACCGTCATGGCGACCATATCGCCGCCGCGCCGATATTCAGACATCCAGAAGACAAAGCCGAAAGCCATGAAAATGACGATGACAGTGAACAGTCCGACGATTGCGTAATTGGCTTTTGTTTCCATAGTCTATTTGCTAGCAGCCCGTTTTCTATCAGTTTCTGAGATGAACGCCATTTGACGCATTAGGGATCAAACGGGCCCGCTTGCCACGGAAATAGGATTGAACCCAATCATTTTCACTCCTTAGCATATCTTCTATCGTTCCCTCAACCAGCACTCGCTTGTCGCCGAGCACAGCAATCCGGTCACACACGGAAAAGAGGCTGTCGAGGTCGTGGGTGACCATATAGACGGTCAGACCGAGTGTATCGCGAAGCTTGGCTATCAGTTCGTCGAATTCGGCCGCCCCGATGGGATCAAGCCCCGATGTCGGCTCGTCCAGCAGCACAAGATCAGGATCAAGCGCCAAGGCGCGCGCCAGCGCGGCGCGTTTGATCATGCCGCCCGACAATTCCGAAGGGAACCGGTTTGCGGCCTCCGGCGCCAGGCCCACCAATTCGATTTTCAGCCGCGCCAGTTCGTCCATCAGGCTGACGGGCATGTCGAGATATTCCCGCATCGGAACCTGAATGTTTTCCTTGACCGTGAGGGAGGAAAACAAGGCCCCGTGCTGGAACAGGACACCGATGCGGGTGTCCAGCGCATAGCGTTCCCGATCTGACAATTTGTCATAATCATTGCCGAGAATGCGGATGATGCCGGCCCGGCGCGGCAGCAGCCGGAGAACTGTTCGCATCAACACCGATTTGCCTGAGCCGGAAGCACCGACAAAACCGAGGATTTCGCCGCGATAGACATTCAGGTCGAGCTTGTCGAGCACAATATTGCTGCCAAAGCCGACGGTCAGCCCTTCCACGGATAAAACGACTTCCCTTTCGCCGGCCTCGATAATCTTGGAAGGTATCATCTTGCGTCCTCCCTCAAAAATCTATGGCTGCGTAGAAGATGGCAAACAGGCCATCTACAAGAATGACCACGAAAATGGACTTGACCACCGACGCCGTGACATTGCGCCCCAGCGATTCAGCGCTTCCGCCCACCTTCAAGCCCTCCACCGAAGCAACTATGCCGATGATCAAAGCCATGAACGGCGCCTTGAGCATGCCGGATACAATGGTGGAAATGTCAATGGCGCTCTGCAGACGCTCCAAAAAGACCACCAGTGTGATTCCCGAATAGACCTTGGCGACCGCAGCAGCGCCCCCCAAAGCGGCAAAATTGGCGATAATCGTCAAGAACGGCAGGACAATCACCAGCGAAATCAGCCGGGGGAAAATCAACACGCCGATCGGGTTGAGCCCCATCACCTTCAGCGCGTCAATCTCCTCCTGCATTTTCATCGAGCCGATTTCAGCCGTAATGGCGCTGCCGGAGCGGCCTGCTACCATGATGGCCGTCAACAGCACGCCGATTTCCCGCAATTGCAAAATTCCGACAAGATCGACGACCAGCAATTCAGCGCCGAAATACCGCAGCTGAAATGCCCCCTGCTGGGCGATGATCGCGCCAATCAGAAACGACATCAGCATGATGATCGGCACGGCCTGGACGCCCATATGTTCAAGCTGGTTGACTATTGCAGCAGGCGAAAGGCCGCTGTTGCGGCCAAGCTTCAGCTGTGCGCCGCGCACCGCCGAACCGAGAATATAGAGCGACTGGACGCCGTCCTGCCAAAGCCTGTAGGTTTGGCCGCCCAGCGGGGCAAACAATCTTTCAAAAAGCGTAACAGGCTTGATGTCGCCGACCTTCGGCTCCGGCAGGCTTTCCGGCAGTTCGGCAATCAATTCCATCATGGCGGGCTCGCCGTGGGAAATCCGGATCTCGTGGCGGCTCATTTGCAGGGCCGTCGCCAGCCGGCGAATCAGCCATGCGCCGCCGGTATCCATCAGGAGCACGCCTTTCAAATCCAGGATGACCGGGCTTTGCAATTGTTGCTGGCCAAGCTTGTTGAGCGCAGAATCCATGGGTGAAATAGCGGCATTGACCCATGAGCCGGAAAACCGGATCATCTGACCGCCCTCGCCACCGGGAAGAATCTCGTAAACAGCCCTCGTATCAAGAATGGTCATGCCGTTCCTGCCTGCCGGTAAGCAAATCTGCATTGGCAATCATGGTGAGTCCGAGTTCTGATGATTTATCCCCGTTTTCAAATCCCGACATTCATAGCCGCAGATGTTGTCCGGATTCGGTCCGGATGCCAAACACAATGTTTTATAAATCCCGGTAAAAGACTAATGCTTTCATGTGATTCTATCTGATCGCGTGTTCCGGGCCGCTTCAAGCGAAGAACTCCGATCATATCCGGGAGCGAAAGGGAAAAACGTGCGCCGTTACCTTGATACAACAAAAACGAGCTATCCGATTGCCGGGGCGTTTTCCATTTCGCGGGGCGCCAAAACCCAGGCCGATGTCGTGACTTGCGTGATCGGCGACGCCAGCCATCTCGGTCACGGCGAATGCGTACCCTATCAGCGCTACGGCGAGAGCATTGAAGGCGCCATGGCCGAAATCGACGCCATGGGCGCTCTGGTGGCCGAAGGGCTGACACGCCATGACCTGCAATCCGCCATGAAACCCGGAGCCGCCCGCAATGCGGTTGATTGCGCGCTTTGGGACCTTGAAGCCAAAATTTCCGGAATCCGCGTGTCCGAAAGGCTCGGCAACAGGCAACCAAAACCGCTGGTGACAGCGTTCACAATCTCGCTCGGTGAAGCCGGAAAAATGGCTTCCGACGCAAAGGCGCAGGCCCATCGGCGGCTTTTGAAAGTCAAGGTCGGAACCAGCGACGATGCCGACCGCATCCGGGCGGTCCGCATGGCTGCGCCGGATTGCGCCATCATTCTCGACGCCAATGAAGGCTGGAGCGAAGACAATCTCGAATATCATTTCAAGATCGCCGCCCAAGCCGGTATCGGCCTGATCGAGCAACCCCTGCCCGCCGGCAAGGACGATATACTGGCCCGCATATCCCGGCCGGTTCCGGTCTGTGCCGATGAAAGCGTGCATCTGACGGCGGATCTGGAAAGCCTGCGCGACCGTTACGATGCCATCAATATCAAACTGGACAAGACAGGCGGCCTGACCGAAGCGCTGGCCATGAAGTCCGAAGGCCAGAGGCTCGGCTACCGGATCATGGTGGGTTGCATGGTGGGAAGTTCGCTTGCCATGGCGCCGGCCGTGCTATTGGCGCAGGATGCCGATTTCGTGGATCTCGACGGACCACTGCTTCTGGCGCGCGATCGCGAACCTGCGCTTGTCTATCGCGATTCCCTTGTATTGCCGCCCGAACCGGCCTTGTGGGGCTGAAGCATAAAAGCCGACAGCACGAATGCCAAGCCGATGGCCGACACCGCCGCCATCGCGTAATAGCCGTTGATGCCGTAAGTGACATAGACGAAGCCTGACAGGAAGGTCGAAATCGCCAGAAACGAACCGTTGAAGAAAAAGTAGAGGCCCTGGGCCGAGGATTCCTGCTCGGCGCCCACCCGCGACACGATCAGGTTCTGGATGCCCAGATGCGCAGTGCCAAAAGTGAAGGCATGAAAGCATTGCAGCACCAGATAAAACCCGAAACTGCCGACGGAAGGAAACAGCAACCAGCGCAATATCGCCATGCCGATGCCAATGAAAATCATGGCCCAGAAGGAGAATCGCCGCGCGATCTGCCGGGCAAACAGGAAGACCACCACCTCGGCAAAGACGCCGACGCTCCACAACACCCCGATCTGCGTGCCGGACAAGCCGATCCGGCCCCAGTCAATCGCCGAAAAGGCAAACAGCATGGCGTGGCTGGATTGCGAAAGCGAGGCTCCGATCACCAGCAACAGGAAATCGGTCTGCAGCAGCGCACTCTTGCCCGGATTTCCCTCGACCTTGACGAAAACCGGCCTGCCGGTCCGAGGCGCGATAAAGGACGCCAGGATCGTCAGCACAAAGGCGCAGGCCATGGTCGGGATAACCATCGAACCACCGGACTGGCCGATCAGATAACCGACGACCACCGAGGAGCCGATAAAGGCCAGAGACCCCCAGAGCCGCATGAGGCCATAGTCATAGCCCCAACGACGCACTCCGGTCAGAAAAATGGATTCGGTCACCGGGACGTAAGGCGAGTAGGCAGCCCCCTGCAGGCCAAAAATGATGGCCACCGCCCAGAAGCTTTGCGTATAAAGCAGGGCGATCGCAGTCATGAACGACAGGATGGAAGACCAGATCAGCACATTGGCCCGCTCGTTCAGACGGTCGGCCATCATCGAAACGACGGGGGCGACGAGAACCCGGACCACCATCGGCACTGCCAGAATGACAGATATTTCCGATGCGCTCATCTTGATGGAATCCAGCCAGACCGGAAAATAGGGCAAAGCGATGCCATTGACGATCATCGGCGCGCAAAACACCAGCGCCGTACGATAGGGAAAATAGCGCGGCGCACCGGATCGCGCGTCAATTTGCGGATTCATGTCTCAAGCTACTTTTCAGGAGAGCGGCTTGGTTGCCGCCCGTTCAGAAATCAGGGCGAAACGGAATCAACTGCCATTTCCAGCCTTGCCTGATAGCGCTATCACCAATGGATATTCCGGCCAAGCGGATTGGCCTCGGCAACCACCGGTTATTTGACCTATTGTAAAAATACAAATCCCTGTGTCTTTTAAAACACGCGAGACCTCAAGCGGCCTCGCTTTCAAGCGCCGCCTGGGAAATCGACAGCACCGGGACGTTGACGCCTTGGGTCAACTGCCGCGCGTCCCCTTCAGGCCGATGCCAGAAAATCAGTTCCATTGTTCCGTCAAAGTGCTCGGCAATGGCCGTGCAGCTTTCCACCCAGTCGCCGGTATTGATGTAGCGCACGCCATCAATATCTTCGATGATTGCATGATGGATATGCCCGCAGATCACGCCGTCGGTGTTGTTGCGCCGGGCTTCTTCGGCCACGACTTTCTGGAACTCCCCGATGAAATTGACAGCGCGCTTGACCTGCAACTTGGCCCAGGCGGAAAATGACCAATAGGGCAAGCCCATACGACGACGGAACCGCGCCAGGAACCAATTGACGGCAATCGCAAAATCATAGGCCCAGTCGCCCATATGGGCGATGAATTTTGCATTGCGGACAACAACGTCGAATTCGTCGCCGTGCAAGACCAGATAAGTGCGGCCGTCGGCCGCCGTATGGATCATCCGCTGGGCCACTTCGATTCCGCCGAAATGGACGCCCGGATATTCGCGCATAAAACTGTCGTGGTTGCCAGGTATGTAGATGATGCGTGCGCCTTTGCGGCCCTTGCGCAACAGTTTCTGGACAACGTCGTTGCAATTCTGCGGCCAATGCCAACTGCGCTTCAATCGCCAGCCGTCAACGATATCGCCGACGAGGAAAATCGTCTCGGCTTCGTTCATTCGCAGGAAATCCAGCAGATCGTCGGAGCGAGCAGCCTTCGAGCCAAGATGAAGATCGGAAATGAAAAGTGTTCTGTAGCGGCGGGTATCTTCCGAATGGTCCTTGTCGTCCATCTTCTTTTTCCTTTTGCAACTGCCCAAGTGAAAACAGAGTCTTGTTTCAGCAAGATGACAGCCAGCGGACCGGAGCGCCCGCGACAGGCCCGATCCCTTCCGCCGTGGCATGAAACGGTTTGCAATCACGTTGCCCAAGCAATTTCCCCTTGCCAGCAAACTGCGCTAGGGTTAGCCAACCAGAAGAAGAAATGCCAAGGGGGTCGCGGCACATGACAGCGGACAAGGGTAAGGGCGGACAGGGGCCGGCCAGCGGCGACATTGACGAGCAGGCGCTGTTTTTTCATCGCTATCCGCGACCGGGAAAACTCGAAATCCAGGCAACCAAACCGCTCGGCAACCAGCGCGACCTGGCGCTTGCCTATTCCCCCGGCGTTGCCGCACCCTGCCTTGCCATTCGAGACAACCCGGAAGCCGCCGCAGCCTATACGGCCCGCGCCAACCTGGTGGGTGTGGTGTCCAATGGCACGGCGGTTCTTGGTCTTGGCAATATCGGACCGCTCGCCTCAAAGCCGGTCATGGAGGGCAAGGCTGTGCTTTTCAAGAAATTTGCCGGAATCGATGTCTTCGATATCGAAATCGACGCGCCCGGCATTGATGACATGGTCAAGGTCATCTCCGCGCTGGAGCCGACCTTCGGCGGCATCAACCTGGAAGACATCAAGGCGCCGGAGTGCTTCGAGGTCGAAAGCCAGCTTCGCAAGATCATGAATATCCCGGTCTTTCACGACGACCAGCACGGCACCGCCATCATTGTTGCGGCCGCCATCCTGAATGGACTTGAACTGGCCGGCAAGGACATCAAACACGTCAAGATCGTCACATCCGGCGCGGGTGCTGCAGCCCTTGCCTGCCTCAACCTGCTGGTCGAACTGGGCGCCAATCGGCAAAATATCTGGGTCCATGATATCGAAGGCCTGGTCTATTCTGGTCGAGACGTGCTGATGGATCGCTGGAAGTCGGTTTATGCGCAGGACAGCGACCACCGGGTCCTTGCCGATTCCATCAATGATGCCGATGTTTTCCTCGGCCTCTCTGCTGCAGGCGTATTGAAGCCGGAACTGCTGAAGCAAATGGCCGCCAAGCCGTTGATCATGGCGCTGGCCAATCCAAATCCGGAAATCATGCCGCAGGAAGCCCAGGAAGTCCGGCCGGATGCGATGATTTGCACCGGGCGCTCGGATTTCCCCAACCAGGTCAATAATGTCCTCTGCTTTCCCTATATCTTCCGCGGCGCGCTGGATTGCGGCGCCAGCACCATCAACGAGGCCATGAAAATGGCCGCCGTGCGCGCAATCGCGGGGCTTGCGCGTGAAGAACCCTCCGATATCGCCGCTCGGGCCTATTCCGGTGAAACGCCGGTATTCGGTCCCAACTACCTGATCCCCTCGCCTTTTGACCAGCGCCTGATACTGCGGATCGCTCCGGCAGTCGCCAAAGCGGCGGCGGAATCCGGCGTCGCAACCCGGCCCATCGCTGATCACGACGCCTATTTCGATCAACTCAACCGCTTTGTGTTCCGCTCCGGCCTGATCATGAAGCCGATCTTCGCAGCAGCCAAGTCGGCCGCGAAAAAACGGGTCATCTTTGCTGAAGGCGAAGACGAAAGGGTGTTGCGGGCGGCACAGGTATTGCTGGAAGACGAGACCGCCGTACCCGTGTTGATCGGCAGACCCTCGATTATCGAAAGCCGCCTGAACCGCCATGGCTTGCGAATTCGCCCGGGCCGCGATTTCGAGATAATCAATCCCGAAGACGATCCGCGCTACAAGGACTATGTTGATTTGTATTTTTCGCTGGTCGGCCGTCGCGGCGTCACGCCGGAAGCAGCCCGCACCATCGTGCGCACCAACTCCACCGTGATTGGCGCTTTGGCGCTGAAGCGAGGCGAAGCCGACGCCCTGATCTGCGGGCTGGAAGGACGCTATAACCGTCATCTGCGCGATGTTGACCAGATCATCGGAAAACGCCCCGGCGTGCTTGAATTTTCCGGCCTGAGCCTGCTGATTTCGCAGCGCGGCGCGACCTTCATGACCGATACCTATGTGTCTTTCGACCCCTCCGCCGAAGCAATCGCCGCAATGACCATCATGGCGGCCGGCGCAATACGGCGTTTCGGCATCGCACCAAAGGCCGCCCTGGTGTCGCATTCCAATTTCGGTTCACGCGATTCCGACAGCGCCTCCAAGATGCGAAGGGCGACCTGCCTGGTGCATGAACTGGCCCCCGAATTGGAAGCGGACGGCGAAATGCACGGCGAAACGGCAATCAATGAAATCCTGCGCCAACGCGTCATGCCGACCGGCACGCTGTCAGGTGAAGCCAACCTGCTGGTCTTTCCAACCCTCGATTCAGCCAATATTACCCTCGGCGTGGTCAAGTCGATGACCGACAGCCTGCATATCGGGCCAATCCTGTTGGGCACCGCCCTTCCGGCCCATATATTGACGCCATCGGTGACGTCGCGCGGCGTTGTCAATATGGCTGCATTGGCAGTGGTCGAAGCTTCATGGCCTGACTAGGCCCTGTTGACAAAGTATGGCAGCCAAATCTTTGTTGAAGCGATTGCCAGGAATGCGGCGAATGATGCGGCGGTTTTGTCGAAGCGGGTTGCGATGCGGCGGAACTGCTTGAGTTTGTTGAACATGCGCTCGATG
>JBGSIT010000086.1:0-30521 GCA_041742335.1 Rhizobiaceae bacterium | reverse complement strand
ACTCCAAGCGAATTTGCCGACACCTTCGCAACGCGCCGGGCTTTGGCGCTGCGCAATGTGGATAACTCCGCACCAAAGCCCGTCACATCAAACGCCGGAAACGAACTCAAAACTGGATAAAACTTGGGGGCAAGGTCAGCTAATGCCGAAAGCCCGGTCAGAGGCGCAATCGGCAGACTCCGGCCCTCGCGGACATGAATCGTTTCGTCCTGGTCTGATTTGGGTATTTTGTCTGTGGCGGGCGCAACATAGGCATCTCAGCAGGGATGCGCATAAATGCTGCATTTGCGAAATGCGCGGATGCCTGGGAATTTGCGAATTCTGAAGTTCGAAAGCGTTGGTTGAGCGGTCTCTTCCGGGTTGCTCACTCGGCGGCGAGGCAATCAAAAATCGCCTGCGCCGTGACGGTATCGGTGACCAATGCGTTGATCATTCCTGAACGGATTGCGCCGATGATGCCGGGCGCCTTTTCTGTGGAGGCCGCGATACCGATTACCAGCGGGATTTTGCGAAGCCGCTCCGGGGGTACAGCGATCATGCGCTCCTCGCCATCCCAATGCAGGATTTCGCCCTTTTGATTGACGTAGTGGCGGATAATGTCGCCGACGGCTCTGTTCAGAGCCTGCTCGTTGGGTGTGGCGGCGCTGGCTTCGGTCGGATTGATGGAATGCGGCAGGCCGACGCCGACAATGGCAGCATCCAGCCGGTCCCAGAGTTTCAGCGCCTCCTGCACGGTGGGGTCGCCCAAAAAGGCCTCGCGCAATTCAGGCGAAGGCAGATAGGGGGCGTGCAGGAAATGCGGTGTTCCGCCCATCTGCTCGGCAGCGAGACGGACGAATTCGTTGATCTGGAAATGCGGCGCGGCCTGTTGCAGGCCGCCGGTCATGGCGACGGTGACAATGCCGGGAAACCTGGGCAATCCGGCCAGCACAACCTCGCGGATTGCGCGGCCCCAGCCGATGCCCAGCACCGAATTGACGCCGAGACCGGCTTCCTTGAGCATGACGCCGACGGGGGCCGCCAATGCGCCCAGCACGCCGGATGCGGGCGTATCAATGACGGCAATTCTTTTCAGGCCGAGCCGGCTGACCAACTGGTTGGTAATTTCTTCAGGCGATGCAAGGTCAAGCACCTCTATGCGGACGATGCCGGCAGCCCGCGCCTTTTGCAGCAACCGGGAAATGGTCGCCGTCGATACGCCGAGTTTGCGGGCTATATCCACCTGCGCCATGTCTGCTTCATAGTGAAGCTTGGCGACCATATGCAGCATGGCGCGCGATGCTGCGGTTTCTGGAATGGCTTGAGGCGGCAGCTTGCAATTCCTTTCTGAAATGTGTTACATGATCGGCGACAAGAGGAGTTATCGCTTAAAAACTTCCAAATCGCAATCCATGGCTGCCAAATCTCGGCCGGAGGGCCGGTTCCACAAAGGAAATGCCGGGGCGGCGGCGTTTTGGTTGCGGGCGGACAATTCCTGAGAACTTAAATTCCCGACAGTACGGGACCCATGCGAGGATATTTCAATGGCAAGAATGACAACGGCTGAACTGCGCGGCTACCACCAGATCTGCGGCGCCGACGGCGCGATGATGGTGATTGCCTGCGACCAACGCGGCAGCATGCGCAGCCTGCTCGACACCGATCCGGCAAAGCAGGCATTGATCTCCAACGCCATGCTGGGCGACACCAAGGCCGACGTGACCAGGTACCTCGCCAGCAAGGCCGGTTGCATCCTGGTGGATCCTATTTGCGCCGTACCGCAACTCGTCGATGACGGGGTTCTGGCGCGCGACACCGCGCTGTTGATCGGGCTCGATGCTTCCGGCTGGGATGTTTCCCCGGAAGGCTACAGGCTGTCCAGGCTGGTGCCGGACATCACCGCCCGCAAGGTGCGCGAGCTTGGCGGCACCGGCGGCAAGATCATGGTCTATCTGCGGATGGACAAGCCTGAAGCCAATACCCACAACATCAACATCCTGAAACAATGCATTACGGATTTTGCCAAGGAAGACCTGTTGCTGGTGGTCGAATTCCTCACCTACCGGCTTGAGGGCGAAAGTGCGGAAGATTACGCAGCCAAGATCCCGATGCTGATCCAGGAAGGAACACGGGTTTCGCTGGAATGCGGCTCCAAGGTTCTGAAGCTGCCCTATCCGGGTTCACCCGAATCCTGCGCCAAGGTAACCGAACTTTGCGGGCCTGTTCCCTGGGCTATTCTTTCGGCGGGCGTGGATCACGAAACTTTTCTCGGTCAGGTCGACATCGCCATGAGCAACGGCGCTTCCGGCGTCATTGCCGGCCGGTCGCTGTGGAAGGATTGTATCTCGCTGGATCGGGCCGTGACGCGCAAGAAGCTTGAAAGCGTTGCAGTGCCGCGGTTGCGTGAAATTCAGGCCGTCATTGCACGGCACTTCACAAAAGGCGTACTCGTTGCTGCGTGAAGCCTGAGGTGAAGCTCATGTCTGAGGAACAGATCGCAATCGGAATTGACATCGGCGGCACCAATCTGCGCGCCGCCCTTGTCACCTCGTCGGGCCGCATCCTCCAGCGCCTGGCCGAGCGCAGCGATCCGGATCCCGAAATCGCCCTGGGCCGCATTTGCGCCTTGATAGCCGCTCTTGACCAGCCGGATTTGACCGCCATCGGCGTCGGCGTGCCGGGAAGGGTGGACAGCGCGCTAAAGCAAGTGCTGTCCGGCGGTTATCTTGATCTCTCCCGCATCGACACTGCCTCGGAAATTGAAAAATGCTGCGGCAAGCCGGTCGTCATCGACAATGATGCCAATATGGCGCTTCTGGCCGAATTGGCCATGGGTGCTGCCAAGGCGCGCGAACATGTGGCGATGCTGACCATCGGCACAGGCATTGGCGGAGCACTTTTCGAAAACGGCCGCATTTTCCATGGACGGCGCACCGCCGGACAATTGGGCCACATCGTCGTCAATGCGGCCGGTCGACCCTGCCTGTGCGGACGAAGGGGTTGTGTGGAAACAGAATCCTCCGGCACTGCCCTCGGCAGGCACATGATTGAAGCCGGCTTTGAAAAAGGATTGGGCGCCGACGCCCTGCTGGCATTGGCGCGCAATGGCGATGCAAAGGCGATGGCGGTGATCAAGGCCTGGTCAATGCCGCTCAAGGCGGCCATTGATACTTTGGCGGCGGCTTTCGACCCGGAACTTGTCGTGCTCGGCGGCGGCCTGGGAAAGCAGGCCTGCGAAGCTCTGTCCCTGCTGGAAGCGCCCGCCTCCTGGTTTGAAGTTGACATTCGTCCAGCAACGCTCGGCGATGATGCCGGAATGATAGGCGCGGCGTTGGCAGCCCTTGCCGGCCAAGCGGATTTATCCGCCCCAAAAGCAGCACATTCATCAAAAACAGGCAAGCGACTGCTGATGGTCAACGGCATTCCCGCCACCGGCAAAAGCCGGGTTTCGCATGGCCTGTCGCAAATGACAGGCTGGCCGGTATTGGCGCTCGATACGGTCAAAAATCCGTTTCTCGCCCATATCGACAATGTTGACCGTCTGTTTAATCGCACTTTGGGCAAGGCCAGCTACCAGGCGATATTCTCGATTATCCGCGATGCGCCTGAAGGTTCGACCTTCATCGTCGATGCCTGGTTCGGATTCCAGCCGATTGGCCTTCTGCAGAAGCATCTTGATTTTGCGGGAATTACCGCGCTTGCCGAAATATGGTGCCACGCACCGGGTGCGGTGCTGGCCGAGCGTTACAGTGCAAGGCTGGGCGACAGGCCGGCCGGACACCCCGGAGCCTCGTATATTCCCGAGCTTGTCGAACTGGCAAAACAGGCCCGTCCCACCGGCCTTTGCCCGGTTTTCGAACTTGATACGACTGGCGCTGCCGATAACAGGCAACTGGCGGATTGGGCATCAAGCCATCTTGAAAGCCGATAGCCAGACGGCGGCCGAACAAAATGGTTTTTCGCCCTGCCAAAGCGGCTGACAGTTTGCTATTGCTCCTGAAGTGTCAATTCTGGCCTGATGGAATGCCTGCCGGCCATCTGCCAAACAGGAGCACCAACCATGGACCTGCTTTCACCAAAGATTTACGCCAGCGACGCGCCGCCCGACGGACTGACCCGTCCGCTTCAAGCCATGTGGTGGCTCAAGAAGGGTGCGCTTGGCAATGGCCCGGAATGGGTCAAGGCCCATGGTCTTTGCCAGATGATGGAAGGCGATCCGGATCACGATATTGTCCATGCGCTTGCCCACTGGATCGAGGGTGATCAGGGCAATGCCGATTACTGGTATCGCCGCGCCGGCAGCCAGCCGGCAAAAGACATTGAGTCCGAATGGAACCGAATTGCGGTTCTGTTGGGCGCTGCGAGCAAAGTTTAGGGCGGGAGATCGACATGAATGAACATTTTGCCCGCTATCCAAGCCTTGCCGGCAAGACGGTTTTTGTAACCGGCGGAGCATCCGGGATCGGTGCTGAAATTGTCCGGGCCTTTGCCGGGCAGGGCGCCAAGGTCGGTTTTGTCGATCTTGACCGGAATGCCAGTTCAGCATTGGTTGGCGAAAATTGCGGCATTGTGGATTTCGAATGCTGCGACCTGTGCGACATCGACGCCTTGAAAAATGCCTTCGCTCAACTGGCAGCCCGGCTTGGCCCGGCGACGGTTCTGGTCAATAACGCCGCCCGCGACGATCGCCACGCCTGGCAGGAGGTGACCGCCGAATATTGGGACGAGCGGATGGACACCAATCTGCGCCACCAGTTCTTCGCCATACAATCGGTGGCGCCGGGAATGATCGCAGCCGGCGGCGGCTCGATCATCAATATGGGCTCCAACAGCTGGTGGGAAGCCTCCGGCGGATTTCCCGCTTATGCCACCGCCAAGGCGGCTGTGCACGGGCTCACCCGAACGATGGCCCGCGAACTCGGCCCGCACCGGATCCGCGTCAATGCCGTCGTTCCCGGCTGGATTATGACCGAACGACAGAAAACCCTGTGGGTGACGCCTGAATCGATTGCCGCTCACCAGAAGAACCAGTGCCTGCCCGATCTGATCGAACCGGTTTATGTGGCCAACATGGTGCTTTTCCTGGCGTCAGATGACAGCCGGATGTGTACTGCCAGCAATTTCATGGTGGAAGCCGGTTCAATCTAGTCTGACGCCAATCGGTCTAGAGATTTCAATTCGATCACTTGCCGACGATGGCATGTACTGACTGCGCCAAGCTTGGTTGTGGGGGCGCGCACTTCGGGTTAGTCTTCTTCGTTTGGCGGAACAAGTGGGAGAACATTATGCGCGACATGGCAAAGACATTGGTTTTGGCGGCGAGCATTTGCGCGGCATTGGCGTATCACGGCCCGACCCGGGCGGAGACCTTGCCGCTTGCTTCCAGCCTGATTTCGCTCGACAGCGATGAAGGCGAGGCGCTGCTGCTTGGCGCGGAAGCAAGGAAAGATTATTTCCCGCTCAGCATGCATTTCACCACCCAGATCAATCCGGCTTATTGCGGCCCGGCTTCCATTGCGATGATCCTCAATGCGCTGGACGTGCCGCGCCCGCCATCCAACATGACAATCGGCCTGGGCATGTATGATCAGGAAAATATCTTCACGCCCGAAACCGACATGGTCAAGACCAGCGAGCAGGTCAAGAAAGCCGGCATGACTTTGGACGAATTGGGCGGGTTGCTCACGGCGCACAAGCTGAAGGTCGAAGTTCACCATGCCGCCGATTCAAGCCTGGACGAATTCCGGAAAGTCGCCACAGCGGAACTGGCCGAAAAGGATCACTTCATCGTGGTCAATTATCTTCGCATGGCGATGGGCCAGGAAAAGGGCGGACATATCTCTCCGCTTGCCGCCTATGATGCAGATACCGACCGCTTTCTGGTGCTGGATGTATCGCGCTACAAATATCCGCCGGTCTGGGTTAAGGCCGAGGCTTTGTTCGGGGCGATGAATACGCCGGACTCCGACAATGGCGACAAGAGCCGGGGCTATCTGGTCGTCAGCCGCTGAAAGCTGTTGGCTATAGCGGATCGCCCACGCTGAAACCTGCGTTTCACCTGATTTCTAGCGGCTACAGCGCCGCATTGGCGGCAAGGAGATCGGTGGAGCGTTTTTCCATGAACTGATCGAAGTTTGACCAGCCGTCGCCGTCGGAATCAACCCATGGGTCGCTCAGTTTCGGATCAGCGCCGACTTGCGATTCAGTTGCGTCATCCATTCCATCGCCGTCGAGATCGGCATAGGGCGTTCCATTCTTTATGTCCGGCAGAATGCCAGGCGCCTTGACCGTCGCTCCTTTCCCCTTGGTGCCGCGCTTTCCGATTTCCGCAATAAACCTTGTATCGATTTCATCACGGGGCATGGCTCCGGAATTATGGCGCACGTCGCTATAGGCGTCGTTAGCCGACAGGATTTTTTCGATTGCGAGCGGGCAGGGTGGCTCATCAACGAGATGTTGAAATGTGTCGGGTGCAATCAGCACAACTTTTTTATTGCCGTAAGTCCAAATCTCGTTGCCCTTTTGATAAATATGCGGGTTGTCGGCACTGAGCGTCGGGTTCCAGTTGATGGCATAGGTCAGATCCTCGGTGCTGGGACCGGCCTTGAAGTAGTTGCCGACATAAGAAATCGGCGTGCCGCCGGGATATTGGGAAAACACCTCGCCCCATTCTGAAATGGCGTTGTAAAAGATATTGTTGACGATCTCGATGCAGGAGCCGCCAAAGTGATTGTCGTCAGGATTGCGGTCGCGATTGGATATGCAGGCGTTTTTCCAGAAGGTGATGTTCTGGGCCCTTGTCGGGTTGGATCCCAGCAAGGCGCATTTGCTGTGCTTGTTCTGGCCTTCACCGAATATCGAATAGGCGATTGTCACATCGGTGGAATTGGCGTGGGTGTTGACGTTTTCGTCCGTCGCCCAGGAGCCGGAAACATGGTCGACATAGATGCGCGCACTGTCCTCGACCGTCAGCGCATCAATGTTCTTGACGGAGGTTGGCAGCACCGGACGCAGCCTGATATGGCGGATGATGACATCGTGGCTGCCTTTGATGATCAGCGGCGTGTGCTTATTGACTTTGTTTTCTTCCTTGATGGTCAGCAATATGCCGCCGCCCGGCGCGGTCTGTCCCAGGATGGAAAGGAAGGCATTCTGCTTCGTCACCATGATCGGCGTCTTCAGGACGATTGTCCCGCCGACTTCGAAAATGCAATTGCGCGGACCTTGAGCCTCGGCGCAGGCCCGCAAACTTCCCGGACCGTGATCCTCCAGATTGGACACAGCGACAATGGCGCCGCCGCGGCCGCCCTGGCTGTATTTGCCGAATCCCTGGGCTCCTGGAAATGCAGCCGAAATGGCTTCTTCGGCAATGGCGCCCGGCGTCATTATCGAAATCATCAACAGCAATATCAAAGGGAGCGCAGAATGCTTAATGACGCGGGTCTTGTGCATTGGAAATTACCCCGAAGGATTGGTACGGCACAAATATACCTGAATCGTGGAACATTCTCATGCCGGTTAATTTGATTTGCGTGTTTGGTAATTATCATCGGGGGTCTAAATTTTGCAAGAAAAAACCATGGAGATATCGTCGCACGCTTGTCATGTTATTTAGAAAACGAGAGAAAACATAGTTTATATAAGTTTAATTCTATATGCCGATTGTTAATGTAAATACTAATTGAGGAATGATTTATCCTACTTCTTTTGTTATTATAAAAATATCGAAGATATTTAAGTTTTTTGACGATAGCAACGTTGAAAATATCGGAGTGCAGTGAGTATATTGGTAAGTGAAATCAAAAAAGACAGGGACAATACTGTGAGATCAAGGCGTATCGTTGTCGCTTTTCCCTTTGTAGGCGATGAAGTTGGCGGCAGTCATATCTCGGCCATCAATCTCATCTCGCGACTTGATGCCACGAAAATTCAACCGCTTATTGTGCTTCATCACCAAGACGGCGTGCTGGCGCGGTATCTTGATGAAAAGTCGATTCCCTATGTTGCAGCGCCGTCTTCGACCTTTTTGTCGCCAAGTCACCGGTCGCGCTCCAAAGGCAGGCTGGCCATGAGCTTGGCCTATCTCACAGCCGTTCCCAGGCTGATCGGGTTTCTGCGCAAACATAAAGTGGCCATCGTCCATACCAATGACGGGCAAATGCACGCAACATGGGCGCTGCCTGCGCGGCTGGCCGGAAGCAAGCTGCTCTGGCACCACCGTGCAGATCCGGAAGCGCGAGGTGTAAACACGCTGGCGCCTTTGCTGGCAAGCCACATCATCACGGTTTCAAAATTCGCCAAGCCAAATCGACCGGTCGTTTCCGTTGAAGGAAAAGTGACCGTTCTGCACAGCCCGTTTGAACATCCGGCCTCCATTCCCGACAGGGAGGAATCGCGCTTGGCCTTGATCCGGGAACTGGGCCTGTCTGACAAAGCCAGGTTCGTCGGTTATTTTGGTGTGTTGATTGACAGAAAGCGTCCAGTGAAATTCGTTGAAGTGGTTGCGCAGTACAACAAGCGCTATCCCGAGGCGGATCTGCATGGCCTGTTGTTTGGTGTCTTGGAGCAGGGTGGACCCCGCTTTGATGAGCAGGTTATACAAAAAGCCAAGGAGCTTGGGGTCAGCGACAAGATCCACCTCATGGGGTTCAGGTCGCCGGTCGCACCTTTCATGTGCGCCGTGGACGCCCTTCTGGTGACTGCGGTCAATGAACCCTTCGGCCGTACCCTGATCGAAGCCATGCTTCTGGGCACGCCGGTGATTGCGACCAATCACGGCGGCAATCCGGAGGCTATCACTGACGGCGTCAACGGCTTTCTTGTGCGCCCGGAAGATCCGGAAGCCTTCGTTGAACCGCTGCACAGGCTTCTGGCCGACAAGGCCGATTGGCAAGCAATCAGCGAAACTGCGCGCCGCCAGGCATTGACTGCTTACGGCGCGGATATGCATGTAGAGGGTATAACAGCTATTTATGAGCGCTTGACCGCTCCTGCCGGCGGTGAGAAAACGCCGGCACACGGCTGAACAGGGCAAAGACAACACATTGACCCGCCAAGACGCGCCGGCGGCGTGCCTGCGGTTTTGGGCGGGTGGCAAAGTCGGTCAATCCGACAGGATGAATATGGGGCTTCCAGGCTGATTTCATGGAAGTCGAAGCCTGCCCCTGGCGGCGCGCGACCATTGCAGGGAGAATTCGACGTGCAGATGAACGATATTGACTTTCTTATTATCGGCGCCGCCAAAAGCGCGACGACCTGGCTGCAGCAATCGCTGCAACAGCATCCGGATGTCCACATGCCCGGCCCTGAACTGCATTATTTCAGTCGTTATTATGACAAGGGGCAGGACTGGTATCTTGCAAATTTCGACAGCGATGCCGCCGGAAAACTGGTCGGCGAAAAATCCAATTCATACATGGACACGCCGCAGGCCGCAGAGCGGGTCAAAAAAGACCTGCCGCAAGTGCGCCTGATTGCACAGTTGCGAAATCCTGTTGAACGCGCCTATTCGGATTATTGCATGCTGTATCGGCGCGGCGAAGCGGGCAGGGATGTGAGCCAGTATCTCGATCCGCGAAATGCCGATGGCGGCCGGTTTTTGAACGGCGGCCTGTATTTTGACCAGTTGCAGACATTTCTCGATCTTTTCCCTGCCGACCGTCTTCTTATTCTCTTGTTCGAAAACATTCGCTCGGAGCCGCAAAGGCAGCTCGACATGGTCCGGGAGCATTTGAAGCTCGACGCATCGCTGCACCTGCCGCCGCTGGCTGAAAAGATCAAGGACAAATCCGAGGCCGTCATCAGTCCTGGTCTCAGGCGCATCCTGGCGCCACTGAAATCAGCGGTCAGGCCGTTTCGGAAAAGCACCTTGTTCAAAACCGCCCGTTCGACGATTGCCCGCGAACTGGCTTATTCGCCGCTCAGCGAGGATTTGCGGGCCCGCCTGGTCGATTATTACGCCCCCCAGGTCGAAAGGCTGGGAGCGCTGGTCAATCAGGACCTTACCGGCTGGCTGAATGAAGTCCCGATGAAGCAAGCCGCAGAAATGTGAAAGCGCTTTCCCTGCTCCGCCCGGAAAACTGCCCGGTGCTGCGCTGCCGGGCCATAAAACCGACCGGACCTTGAGCCGGTCTTGCATCGGATTTAGCGGGCGCGCGCTTTTCCTCATTAGCCCGGATCATGCCGCAGATTGAAGCCGTAGCGCGGCGCATTTCTGCCGAAGACGCGCCGCCAGAAGCGATCCCGCGCTCGCATGAAGCGGTCTGGCGAAATTCAACTTTGCTAAAATGTGGCGATTTTGTCGCGGTTCTCACCCAAATATTTGTGAAGATATCCTAATATTCATATTTCAGTCATACTATTGAAGGCGAGTTTGAAACTGATTCGGTTTGTATACTGCCTTATTTCGATGCAACTGTAGCGAATAGACGCACTTTTTTGGATGGTTTGCTTCAAGAGTACGTGATAATAAAAATACTATATAATGATTTTGACGGTATTAATCTTTAAAATGTACTTAATTCGCAACAAAACCATTTACAAATAGTTACGACTGTGCGAATTTTTCTTAACCACAGTTGGGTAAGTGTGCTCTCCAA
Organism: Rhizobiaceae bacterium; assembly: GCA_041742335.1. Taxonomy (GTDB): domain Bacteria; phylum Pseudomonadota; class Alphaproteobacteria; order Rhizobiales; family Rhizobiaceae; genus Rhizobium_E. The sequence goes on along the minus strand of JBGSIT010000086.1, from coordinate 19,944 downwards.
CCTTTGGGGCGGGAACTGGTATTCGGTCGCTCGGTAAAGTTCATCGAACCGGTACCTGCAGTTCGCGCCAAGAGTTTTTAGGCCAGGAGGCCTTCACATAAGCCCTGCACATTTTGAGGCCTTTTGGGGTTCTTTATGTTCGGCGATTTGAATTTCGGGGAGTTGTTCCATGAAGCGTGTTGAAGCTACTGCTAAAGCCAGTGTCGCCGGTTCCAAGGCCGGTCGCTTCAGCAAGTTTAACTGGGCTTTTTTCTCGTCACTTTATGGCGTCGCAGTGCATGGCGGACTGCCCTATCTGAAAAGAAACGTGAACAGGGCTTTCAGCAATGTTCGCAAATCAAAGGCGCTGTTTGCCACCGACATGGTGTGCGCCTTTCTTGCTTTCTCCATGCCCTTTTTGCTTCGCTATGGAATTGACACCATCGTCGTGCGGCCCGAGGTCATCCGGGCGCTGCTGATTGCCGCTCCGCAATATCTTGCCGTATGCGCCATCGTCTTTCCATTGTCTGGTCTGTACAGCAGAAATTGGCGTTATGGTTCCATTTCGGATTTATCGACCATCCTTCGTGCGGTATCGATCACTTCGGTCGTCCTGATCTGTGTCTTGTTCTTCGGAACGCGCCTGGTCGATGTTCCGCGCAGTGCGATCTTGGCCGAAATATTGTTGCTGACGGCATTCCTGTCGGCTTCCCGGCTGAGCTTCCGCGTTGATGAACTGCGGCAGTTGAGCCGTCGCCTGGCCGGCGCCACCACGATTACGGAAAAAAATGTTCCGCTGCTGCTGGTTGGCGCGGGCGATGCTGCCGATCTGTATTTGCGGGCTTTGAACCGGGATAATCTTTCGCCTTATGTTCCCGTGGCGTGCCTGGACATCAATTCAAACCACAAGGGCAAACTGTTGCGCGGCGTGCCGATCATGGGATCTGTGGAAGATTTCCGGGAGGTCGTCGCCGAGCTGACGCGCGAAAACAAGTTCCCCCGTCATATCGTATTTACCGATATTCCTTCGATTTTTGGCGAGGAAGTGTCTGAAAAGTTGATCCAGGATGCTGAAAGCATGGGGATTGCCGTTTCCAAATTGTCGCGCTTGACAGAGTTGAGGGAAGCCAAGGAAGGCAACCGGTTCGAATTGAAGTCGATCGAACTCACCGACCTGCTTGAGCGCCCCCAGGCCGCTTTGGATCACAATGCCATCCTCCGCTTGATTGAAGGGCGGCGGGTGCTCATCACCGGCGCTGGCGGCTCCATTGGCAGCGAGTTGACGTATCAGGTCGCCGCCTGCGGTCCTTCGGAACTGGTATTGATCGAAAATTCGGAATTCAATCTCTATGAAGTTGATATCGGGCTTGCCGAGCGGTTTCCCGCCATCAAGCGCTTTGCCCATCTGTGCAATGTCCGCCATGCGGCGCGGGTCGATGAGATTTTCGACCGTCACCAGCCGGAACTTGTCTTTCACGCCGCCGCATTGAAGCATGTGCCGATGGTGGAGATGAATCCCTGTGAAGGCGCCCTGACCAATGTCATCGGTTCCATGAATGTGGCCAATGCGGTCAAACGCACCGGAGCTTTGGCCATGGTGCAGATTTCCACCGACAAGGTGGTCAATCCGACAAGCGTTATGGGCGCGACAAAGCGCTTGGCCGAACTTTATTGCCAGGCTTTGGATCTTCAGGGTTTCGAAGCCCAGGAAGGCCCGCGCTTCATGACCGTTCGCTTCGGCAATGTTCTGGGATCAAGCGGTTCGCTGATTCCACTGTTCAAGCGCCAGATTGCGAAGGGCGGTCCGCTCACCGTCACGGACGCCCGGATGACCCGGTTTTTCATGACCATCCGCGAAGCCGTGCAATTGACCCTGCAGGCGTCGTCTTACGGCCTTGAAGGCGAAATCGGCCAAGGGGAAATTTTCGTCCTGGACATGGGCGAGCCGATCAAGATCATTGATATTGCCGAACGCATGGTGCGCTTGGCAGGCTTCACGCCCAATGAGGACATCGCCATCGAGATGATCGGTCTGCGTCCCGGCGAAAAGCTCTATGAAGAACTGTTCGACACGGAAGAACGCCGTGTACCCTCCGTCGTTCCCGGCGTGCTTGGCGCAGTTCCATCGCCTGTTCCGTTGCGGACACTTGTCAAAAGCTTCAGCAACATCAATTATTATGCCGAGTTGGGAGCCGAGGCCGAAGTTCTGAAAATCATCGGTGACATCATCCCTGGCTATCGACCCAAAATGGCGCCTGCAGCCATTGCGCCCGTGTCCTTTCCTGCCGTCGATATCGGCAAGATGGATGCAGGCCAGGAGCTCAGGTCAATCCGCCACAGAAAATTGGCTGCCGATGCGCCGGAAATTGGCGGAAGGCGAGGGGTGCCGCACTAGCACCGCATAAACAGAGAATTGGCTGTATTGACAAATTTGAAGGTTCTCAATTGCATAACCGGTCTCAATATCGGTGGCGCAGAATTCATGCTTGCGCGATTTGCAAAAAATCTGGGAGGCACGGGCTATGTGCCTCTTGTGCTGTCGCTGATGACGCCCGGCCCGGTTGCTGCGCTGTTTCGTGAAAGCGACATTCCGGTGCACACCTTGGCAATGGGTGAATCCAAAGTATCGCTGGCAGCGCTGACGCGACTTCGTTCCCTAATGAAAAGTACAGAAAGCGATATACTTCACGGCTGGATGTATCACGGTAACATTGCCGCGTCCCTGGGCGCCTTTCTCGGGCAAAAACAGCCGGTGATCTGGAGTATTCATCATTCGGTCGACGACATCAGGGCTGAAAAGCCGATGACGCGGTTGTTGATCAGGACGCTGGCGCGCATTTCCCGCAGCACTTCAAAGATATCCTATTGTTCAAAGATCTCCGCCGATCAGCATGAGGCGCTGGGTTTTGATCCCTCCAAGCGAATTATCATACCAAACGGGGTGAATTGTGAAGAATTTCAGCCCGCACCGGCAGCCCGACAGAAACTCTGCACGGCTTTTGGCATTCCCGATGATCGCCTGATCGTTGGCAATGTTGCGCGGGCCCATCCAATGAAAGACCATGCCGGCTTCGTGCGCATGATCGCCCGACTCCTTCAGGATGGCCATGATGTCCATGGCTTGATCATCGGCGCCGGGCATGAAGAGGGTGCTGCGCGCCAAATGGCAAGGGAGCTTGGCATCGATGACCGGCTGGCGACGCCTGGCCCCAGTTCCAATATTCCGGAATTGCTTCCCGGCCTGGATGCTTTTGCCCTTTCTTCGGCATGGGGGGAGGCGTTTCCGTTGTCGGTCGCCGAAGCCATGGCCTGCGGCGTGCCTTCAGTCGCAACCGATGTGGGCGATTGCGCCTGGCTGCTGGGCGATGTCGACCGGATTTCCAAGCCTCGCGATCCTGCGGCCCAAGCGGCCATATTGGGACGCATATTTGCGCAATCACCGGAGGCGCGGCGCGCCATCGGCCTTGCCGACAGGCAGAGAGTTATTGAGAACTTTTCGCTTGATCGCTACACCGAACGGCATATTCAGCTTTATGAGACGGCAATGGAAGACAAGCTTCGGCGAGCGAGGACTAAATGAAGAGCACGGATGAATCATCGGTCGGCAACGCAATTCATCCCGCTGGCGGCGTCGATGCGGCCAAATCGAAGGCTGTACCGCGCAAGATTGCAGTCCTGGCAAGCTACACGCCTTCATTGACCAATTTTCGGCTGGAATTGTTGAAGCGGATGGTCGAGGCAGGCCACTCCGTCACTGCATTTGCTCCGGAAGACGATGAAATTGTAAAGGCCGAACTCAAGAGCATAGGCGTTGATTTCGTGGCCATGCCCATGGCGCGAACCGGGATAAATCCGTTTGAGGATTTGACGACGCTGCGGTTTCTCATCCGCGAACTGCGAAAACTCCGGCCGGACATGATTGTGCCCTACACGATGAAGCCTATCCTTTACGGCGGCATTGCCGCCAGGATTGCCGGAATTCCCGAGCGCAGCTTTCTTGTAACCGGACTCGGCCATGTATTTTCTGACGCTGGCGGTGCTTCGTTCAAGGGCCGGATGGTCAGGGCCATCAGCGTATTGCTCTACAAGATTGCCTTTTCCGGCGCAGAGGTCGTGTTTGCCTATAATGATGCCGATGCCGACGATATTCGCCGCCATCGAATGTTGAAAGACAATGGCTTGCTGCAACTGGTCCCCGGTTCCGGAGTCGATCTCGACCATTACCGCGTCAGCCCGGTTCCAGCCGGACAACCAACATTTCTGCTGGTCGCCCGTTTGCTGAAAGACAAGGGAATATTCGACTATGTCGAGGCGGCGCGGATAGTCAAACGCGACCATCCTGAAGTGAAATTCCAGATCCTGGGACATTTTGATCCCAACCCGGCCGCCATCTCGCGGGAACAGATCCAGGCCTGGGTCGATGAAGGCACGATTGATTATCTGGGCGAAACCCGCGACGTGCGTCCATTCCTTTCCGGATGCAGTGTTTTTGTTCTGCCGTCTTACTATCGCGAGGGAATTCCGAGAAGCATTCTTGAGGCGCTGGCGACGGGACGGGCGATTGTCACCACCAACCTGCCAGGTTGCGCCGATACGGTTGAAGAGGGGATCAACGGATTTCTGGTCGAACCGCAAAATCCGCAAAAGCTGGCGAAAGCCTTGGGTGCTTTTGCCGCTGATCCCGAATTGGCCCAGTCGATGGGATCAAAATCCCGTGCATTGGCCGAGCGGAAATTCGATGTCCATCATGTCAATCGACTGCTGCTGACGAGAATGCATCTTCTATAAGCGACCGGAAGCAGACGGCCTGTTTTTCAACTGCGAACTCACAAAGGATTGGGACAGCGCGACGGCGATAATGACCGGTACTGACCAGAATCGGCCATAGACGCTGGCAAAGGCGTTGATGCAGAGCAAAAACAGGACCACCGTGGTGCATGTGCAAACAGTATAAAGCCGGCCGCCGGGCCGGTTCATGGCGGCAAGCCCCGGTCCCAACCCAGCCAGAATCATGGTTATGAAGCCGATCATCGTGATCAGGCCGCCTTCAGTCCACAAAAGCAGGTAGAGGTTATGAACAGGCGCGCCAAGAAAGCTCGAATATTGATACTGGTCGGCGCCGACGCCCAAAAAGATTGAAGAGTCTGCGCGGTTTATCGCTTCGCGAATGAGGGCCAACCGGCTGTCGAAAGTGCCTGCCTGCCCGATATCGCCTGTTTCCAGCGCGCCGAGAACTCTTCTCTGGAAGGCCGCTGGGAGGTAGTCTCGACCCCAATGGCTAATGGCTGCCGCTGTGCCAATTCCGATTGCGATGGTCGGCAGGAAGCGTTTCAGGTCCAATGTGAACAGGGCAAAGGCGCCGACGCCGAAAGCAAAAGACGCCAAGCCCGTATTGGAGCCGGTCAGCATGACGCCATAGCCCATAATCGGCAGAGCGAGCATGGCAAACTTGGTCAATTTGCCCGAGGCGCACAGGAAAAGCAAAATCGGCACAGCCAGTGCGATGACGGCGGCGCATTCGTTCTCGCGCTCGACAAATCCCATCAGGCGGCCGCTGCCGCTCACGAAAGTCGTATCGGTATGACCGAGAATGTTGATGACATAAATGCCGTGAATGCACATCAAAACGACCGACAGTACATAGGCCTTGGCCAGGGCGACCGTTTGCTTCTCGCTTCTGCCGCCGATCACCACCAGCAGCAGCAGATAGGCAAAGGAATACTGGCCCAGATAGACAAGGCCGCGCATGGAATCGCCATAGACAAGGCTGCTCAGCGACAGGCCGGCCAGCATTGTCGTCAGGCCGCCCATCCACATGATTGTGGGTGCCGCACCGATTGGTCGCAAGGAAAGCCGTCCTGCTCCCACGAGCAGAATGAGGCTGGTACAGGTGAGAAAGTCGCTGAAAGTGAAATAGAATTGCGGAAGCCGAAGGAAGTTCATCGTCGAAAAGAAAACGACGCCCAAAGCTACCCGAAACTCGACCCTCGCAAGAAAACCTGCAGAACCGCGAGTCGAGACAGAATTTTGATAAATATCATTAACTCTATCCACCGTTAAATTTCTCGTCTCGTGTTATCATGATATTTCTCAAGCATATTCAATTTCCAGTGAAAATGAACCGATAAACTTTTAATGTTTATAATAATACTATATATTCCGTAAAATATCTTGGCAATGGAATTTAATTTGCATGGTTTTCTACAGGAAAGTTACGAGCATAGAAATTATATACTTGAAAAGTGAACTAGATATGTGGGAGATTAGTGATTGAAGAGAACGTAGATATTTACTTCGTCACCAGCGCATTTCGTCAAAATTTTAGGGCAGGCTACCGGAGGCTTTATGCTTACCACTGATCGGAAGTTAGACAACTTCGCATTTAGGGGCCGGGTTGAAAGCCCGTCACAGGCACCCGGCGCGATGGCGCGAACCTATGGCCTGGCGGATATTTCGCAGATCGTCTGGCGTCACAGAAAGCTGCTTTTGTCGATTGTCGCGGCGGGAACACTCATTTGCCTGATCGTCGTTCTTTCCTTGACAAATATCTATACTGCCACCTCGGCGATTGTTTTTGACCGCAACGACACGCGGCCCTATGAGGCGGTCGTTGAGGCTCGCAAGCAGGAGCGTGACAAGTCGGCCATGGAAACCGAGCTTGATGTCATTCGCTCGCGCGGCTTTGTCGGCACCGTTGTCGATGCCATGAATCTTACCGAGGATCCTTATTACAATACATATCTGGAAAGCGCCGACACCAACAATTCCAGTTGGCTGGTGTCAATGTGGAACAGCCTGCACGACACGTTTTTCGACAGCGGCAAGGGGTCGCGAATTCAACCGAAAAAGGATCCGCAGCTTGAAGCCGCCTATGTCACGGCGCAAAGAGACATGGCAATCAGCCGGTTGCTGAGCATGTTTCAAGTTGACCGCCAGGGCGACAGTCTCGCCATGAAAATCAGGGTCGAACAACCTGATCCGACCAAGGCCGCCAAGATCGCCAATGCGATTGCACAGAGCTACGTGGCCTGGACTTCGGATCTGAAAGCCGGAGCGACCGCAAGCACGCTGGCATATCTGCGTAAGCAGGCCGAAGACCTTGGCAAGTCGATTGGCGCAAGGGAGCGGGCTATCGCAACTTTCGCGGCAAACAGCGATTTGACCTTTGAGCAGAAAGACGACCTTCTGCGGGCGCAGATGGAGCAATTGAGCCAACAATACGTGCTTGCCCGCGTCGATGAGGCGAGTGCTTTGGCCAAGGTGAACGAGGTCAGGTCGCAGCTGGAAGAGAATGGCCGGGGCGGCGCCAGCAAGGTCGTTTCTTCCGAGTTCCTCGCCACGCTGAGAACAGAAAAAGCCAGATTGAACCGGCTGCGCGCGCAACTGACGTCCAAATACGGCAATAATCACCCGCTTGTCGTCGATGTGGATGCTGAAATCGAATCCAATCTCAACATGATTTCGGATGAGGCCGGACGCATCCTGCGGGAATTTGAAAGCAACGCGAAGGTTGCAACCGTCCGGGCAGAAAAATTCGCCACCGAACTCAAGGTCCTGCAGGATCGGATCAAGGGGCGAAATCTGGCGGAAATCCAGCGTCGCGAACTTGAACGCGATCTTTTGACCGAACAAAAGCAATATGATGCTGTTGTCCTGCGGCTCAATACGCTCAGCCCCGAACAGGAAGAGGCAAAGCCGACGGCAATGGTGGCGTCTTTTGCTGAAGTGCCGAAACAGCCGTCATTTCCGCAGCCGACTTTTCTGATAGTCGCCGGCATCCTCGGCTCTGTAATCCTGGCCCTCATTGTGCTGATCATCGTCGATGCGCTTGACGACAGGTTGCACAAGCCGGAATCTGTAGAGGAATTGCTGAACAAGCCAAATCTGGTCACTGTTCCTGATTTTCGAAAGGGTCGCAATCCGAGCACTGTAAGTCCCTATGACCTGATGCTGAGGGACCCGGATTCGATTTTTGCCGGTGCGGTTCGCGGTCTTTGTCTGGCCTGGCGGACCAGTGTCGGCGCCATTGGCGGCAAGGTTGTCATGTTCACCTCGATTTCCGATGGTGACGGCAAGACGACATTCTCGCTGGCAATGGCGGCGACGGCCAAGACCAACGGGCTTCGCACAATCCTTGTCGATCTTGATCCGTCAAACAATGGCGCAGGAAAAATTACCGGCGTGAAGAGCCTTGAAGGTTCGATTGACAAGTTCATGAGCGGCCAGGGCAGGCTGGAAGATATTGTCGTAAAGGCGCCCGGCTACCCGTTCCATGAGCTTATTGTCGGCAGGTTGGCGGTCCATGATTATGAACGGCTCTTCAATCTGCTCAGGGACAAATATGACTTGATTGTTGTCGATACGCCGTCGCTGGAAGACACCGAGGATGCGATCTGGATATCCTCGCTTATCGATTCCATCTTTGTCGTGGTGACGGCGGGCAAGACACGGGCCAAAACCCTGTCGGAGGCTGTTGAAAAGTTCAACAGCCAGCACGCGGTCGTGATCGGCGGAGTCATCAATTACTTCGGCAAGCCAAGGGTCAGCAAATTATCTGCGGGCATCCGCAAGCCAATAGGGGTTTACTGATCGATATCGCCGTGGATCGAGGCGATGTTGCGAGGATTATTCATAAGGCGCGCCCGGCCGTATGGTGTCGGGTGCGGACGAAATCCCTGCCCACCTGCACAATTCACCTGTTTATCTTGTGAGGAATCGCCCGACATGTTGATTGAGCGACCGCCGACCGAACCGTCAGCGTTTCGATGTGTCAGGCAAAGCTGCTTCGGGCGATGCGACGATGATAACTCACCATCATCGTACCCATCCAGATGGACGCCATGACGATATGGGCGAAATTGGCTCCCATTGCGCCGAACACGGGAATCATGCTGACGGCCGTCAGGTGAAAAGCTGCCGTCGAGATCAGGACGCTGCGCAGAACCGAATTCTCCATGCCCATTGCAAGCAGCGCCGAGCGCATGATCGAGCCGCACAACGTCATGACCACGGCAATGGTCTGGACGGTGACCAGCGGTGCCGCCCCCACGAATTCCGCCCCCGCCGTCCAATACAAAAGCGGCTTGATGGTAAAGAAGATGAAAGCCAGCAATCCAAGTCCGGCGCCAAGCAACAGAAACTGTGTCTGGCGGACAATCTGGCGGAATTTCACAATGGCCTCGGCGGCCCAGAGTTTGGAAAGTTCAGGATAGAGAACCGCCTGAACCTGCACTCCGGCCTGTTGGGCGATCCGGCCGATCCGCTTTGCGATATGGTACAGGCCGGCAGAGGCGGGATCGGCCAGATATCCGACCAGAAGCGTGTCGAACTCGTTGGCGCTGGACCGGATCGTCAGCGAGAAATTGGCCGACAATGCAAAGCGCCAAAGATCAGGGAAGCGCTTGGTGACGCCGCGGATCGACGCTGAAAACACCCGGTTCAATCCCTGCCTGCGCAATTCGCCAAAGGCAATTGCCAGCATGGTCAGTGAAGTCAGGATTTGCATTCCCATCCATATGACCGTGAATTCAAACAGTTGCCAGGACAGCGCCACGCCGATGCCGCAGACCAGCACACGCAGGATACTGCCGAAAACCTGGCCATAGGCCAGCACCGAAAAACGGCCGTAAAGACGCAGTGCGGCTGTCGGCATGCCGGTGATCTGGAACGGCAGCACCGAACAATAGATCAGCGCGAACATGCGGGTATCTTCGCCGATGCCAATGAGAGGCGAAGCGAAAAGAACCAGTGCGACGGCGATCGCCCAAGCCAGCAAGGCCGCGCCGATATCCAGAAGAAGGCCGAACTTCAGCAGCTGGCGCATGTCGTCCAGTTCATTATTGGCCAATGCATGGGCGCCAAATTTTATCAGCGGCTGCCAGGATTGAAAGCTTACCAGCCTCTCAATGGCGCGCGTAAAGGCAAAGCAAAGGGCAAGAATGCCATAGTCGGCCGGGCCCAGGGCGCGAGCCGTCAGGGCAAAACTTGCCAATCCGATCAGCGAGCTCGAAAAATTGCCTGTCAGCAGATGGGCTATGCTTTTAAGTTGTTGTGCGAAGTCTTTTTGCACGCCCCAGGAGCGGGCCTGCAATTCAGCCTTTTTCTTGATCTTGCTTAGTAACGACAATTAGCCTCCTAAAAGCCAAGTGCCGGAAAAGACCGGATTCCCTGACACACGGAAATCTGTTTACATCATGGTTGAATACACGGCTACCGGGAAATTCCTTAAAATTGAGCAAATCCGCGTTCTTTATTCCCAATAAGTCAGTTATATTCAAAATATGTTACGGAATTAATATAAGTATATTTAAGAATTGGAAGAAGTCATTTAACAATTGTAGAAATTAACCGTCCATCTATTGTAATACTAGCTTCAAAAATCAATAATAGATATGGTGTTGTTTTGGAAGTGGATTATTGGATCTTGTCTGATCGAGGAGGAAAGATGGCTTATTTGGCCACGAATGGAACGAGGCATGCGGCAGGCATTGTCGGCATGTTGTTCCTGCTGCTGCTGATCGTCGGACTGATGTCCGGGCAAACCTTTGCAAAAGCGGGTACTGACGACTATCGGCTTTCGTCTGGTGACATTCTCACCTTCGATTTCCTGGACGATGCCGAAGTGCCTGTCACCTTGACGGTGACATCCGATGGGGATGTGCAATTTCCCTTGATCGGCGACTTAAGGGTGGCCGGTCTCACGGTGAGCGAGTCCCTGAATCTATTGAAGAAGACATATATAGAGAAGGATATCCTCAGGGATCCGAAAGTTTCGCTGAACATTACAACGTTCCGGCCGATATTTGTCCTGGGCGAAGTGCGCAATCCGGGGTCCTTCCCTTTCTTTTCCGGCATGACCATTGAAGAGGCGATAGGCCTTGCAGGCGGCACCCAGACTGCGGCCACCAATCCGGCAGACCGGATCATAGCCCGCGCGCGCCTGCGAGGCGAAATCGACGGCACCGATGCGGAAATTGTGCACGAAGCCATATTCAATGCCCGTCTGGTTGCCCAGCTTGACGGACGCGACAAGATTGACTTGAAGGACGTCCCGGAAATCGCAGCCAATTTTGTCAAGGACGCTTCGGTTCAATCGGTGCTAGAAATCGAGCAGCGGATTCTTGATACGGATCTGTCGACCAGCCAGAACCAGGTTGAAATCCTCACCCAGGGGATCATTGAAGCCGAGCAGGGGTTGAAGATCCTCGACGATCTGGTAACCCAGCAAAAAGAAGTGGTTCTGCTGAACGACAACGACCTTGAGCGCATCAATACCCTGCGCAAGCAAGGCCTCAATACCGTGGCCGACCAGAATCGGGCCAAGAGTTCGGCCTCCAACGAAAAGGCCCGGCTTCTGGAAATCTATGCTGAAATGTCGCGTTCAAGACGTGAATTGGGTAATCTTCGTTTGCAGCTGGCAAAGTTGAAGGCCGACCGCGTCAAGGATATTCTGCTTGGCCTGCAAGAGCGCGGCGTTGCGATCAAGAAACTGATATCGGCACGGCAATCCGCCCAGGAACAGTACTTTTTGATGGCGACGCAGGTCCAGGAGGAATCCAAGAAGGACAAGGTTTCGTTCACTTACCAGATTCACCGGACGATAAATAATGAGCGGAATGATATCACTTCGGATATCAATGGAGAGGTGTTGCCCGGCGATGTCGTGGTCGTGGCAATTGCGGGAATTTGAAGTCGCCGGCATCGAGTTTGGCAAAGCAGTGACATATTTTGGCAAAGGCCGGGGTTTCAAGTGAGTATAATTGACATGCAGACCAACCGACAGCGGCTTGACAACCAAAAGGCCGGGATGACGGCGCCCAAGCGCATTTTCGATGTGGTCGTTGCTTCAGCAATGTTGCTTGCCTGCCTGCCTCTCTTTGCATTTACGGCCGTGGCGATCTATTTTTCCCTTGGCCGACCGTTGATGTTCACCCAGGAACGGGCCGGAAAATTGATGCGTCGATTCACCATCAGCAAGTTCCGCACCATGACGGAGGAACGCGACGGCGAAGGCAAACTGCTGGCCGACGACAAACGGCAAACCGCTTTGACCTGGTTCATAAGGCGCGTGCGCTTTGACGAATTGCCGCAACTGTTCGCTGTCCTGCGGGGCGATCTGTCGCTGATCGGGCCGCGTCCGCTGCCGCTGGCAACGCTGCAGGAATTCGGCGAGACCGGACGTCTGAGATGCAGCATTCCGCCGGGCATGACGGGTTGGGCGCAAGTCAATGGAAATACATTGCTGTCGGCAGAGCAGAAAATGGCGCTGGATATCTGGTATGTCGATCATCGCACATTCTGGCTGGATATCCTGATAATCTTCAAGACGGCCATGACCGTCATTGCCGGGGAATCGCTCAACTTGCAGAAAATTGATGCAGCCCAACAGCATCTGGCCAGCCGTTCGCTGCAGGCCCAACCCAATTTCTCGAGATACTGAACCATGCGTATTGTTCTGGTCGGCGCCGTCGAGTCAACTGAAGTTGCGTTTGAAACCCTCATTGCCGCAGCAGCCTTGCCGAGCGCCATAGTGACTTTGCCGCCGGAAGCCCTGGTGCGGCATTCCGATGCTGTGGATCTTGTGCCGCTGGCGCAGCAGCATGGCATACCGGTCATCTTTGCCGCTGATGTAAATTCGCCAGCGACCCTTGAGGTGCTGATCGGCCTGGAGCCGGATCTTGTTCTCGTCATCGGATGGTCGCAGATCTGCAAGGCGGCTTTCCGGGCGACTGCTAGAATTGGCTGCATCGGCTTTCATCCTTCCGCCCTGCCGCAATTGCGTGGACGGGCCGTTATTCCCTGGACAATCCTGATTGGTCAGGCCTCCACCGGGTCGACTTTTTTCTGGCTCGACGACGGCATCGATACCGGAGACATCATCGTTCAACGGCAATTTTCGCTTGATGAGGACGAGACGGCGAGAAGTCTCTATGAAAAGCACATGGACTCCATCAGGGAAACGCTGCCGCAAGTCATTGACCAGTTTGCCGCCGGAAATCCCGCCCGCATTCCCCAAAATGAAGAAAAAGCGAGTTATTGCGCCAGAAGGGGACCGGAGGACGGCAGGATTGACTGGTCGGCAAGCGCCTGCCAGATTCTGTCCTTGATCAGGGCTGCGGGCGATCCCTATCCCGGCGCCTTTACCACTATCGGTCCGGATCGCCTGGTCATCAACCGCGCCCGCAGCCTTGTCGGCGGCGAGCGCTATATCGGCATGCCGGGCCAGGTGCAAACGCGCACCGAGTCCGGCTTTGCCGTCAAATGCGGCGACGGAGCCTGCATAGAAATACTTGAATGGTCCCGCGGCGGCGACAAGATGCCGGCCCGCCATTCTGTTTTGGGAAGGTAATGAATTTGTCGCCTGATAATTTTGGTCGAACCCTGGTCATAGCGCCGCATCCGGACGATGAGGTTCTTGGGGCCGGCGGAACCATTGCGAGGCTTTCGCAAGCCGGAAACGAAGTCTATGTGGCTGTCGTGACCGAAGGAAAGCCGCCGGCCTTTCCGGCGGAGCTGGTGGCGCGCGTACAGGCCGAGGCCGCCAAGGCGCACGGCATGCTGGGCGTCAAGGAAACATTCTGGCTGGGCCAACCGGCTGCAGCCTTGTCGGAAACGCCGCATTCCTCACTGAACGCCGCCCTTCAGGGCATCATGGCCCGGTTGCGGCCTAAGACGGTGCTTGTACCCTTTATTGGCGACATGCATATCGACCATCAGTTGATATTCACATCGACGCTGGTCGCTTCGCGGCCGCATCACGAAGGATTTCCCGAACAGATCCTCGCTTATGAGACGCTTTCGGAAACCAACTGGAATGCGCCTTATCTCACGCCTTCCTTCGTGCCGAATGTATTTGTCGATATTTCCGCGCAACTCGAGGTCAAGCTCGCCGCGATGGAAATATTCGCATCGCAATTGCGCGAACCGCCGCACGAACGGTCGCTGGAAACACTGCGCGCTTTGGCGGTTTTGCGCGGGGCGACTGTCATGAAGGCAGCTGCGGAAGCGTTCGTGCTTGTGCGGCAGGTCTGGTAGGCGGGCCGCAACCGGCCAATATCCGCGACATGGCGGGTTGGCGCATGACACAACCGAACTTGCACATTGGATATAAGGAACAGGATTATGGCGAGATGGCCTGTATTTGACGACCAGCAGATTGAAGACGTCGTTGCCGTGCTGCGCTCCGGCGATGTGAACGCCTGGACGGGCCCGCATGTCAAAAACTTCGAGCTGGCCTATGCGAAATATCTTGGCAACCGGCACGCCATTGCCTTGGCCAACGGCACGGTCGCCCTTGACCTTGCGCTTTACGCGCTCGGGCTTCAAACCGGCGATGAAGTCATCGTCACGCCGAGAAGCTTTGTCGCTTCGGCGGCCTGCGTGGTCATGGGCGGCGGAACCCCGGTCTTTGCCGATATCGATGAGGACAGCCAGAACATAACGCCCGCCACGATCGAGGCGAATATTACGCCGCGTACCAAAGGGGTCATCGTCGTACATCTGGCCGGCTGGCCCTGCGACATGCCCGCCATCATGGAGCTTGCGCGCAAGCACGGCCTCTGGGTGATCGAAGATTGCGCCCAGGCCCATGGCGCGGAGATCGACGGAAAACCGGTCGGCACCTTCGGCGACATTGCCGCTTTTTCGTTTTGCCAGGACAAGATCATCACGACCGGCGGCGAGGGCGGCCTCATCTCCATGAACAGCGATGAACTGTGGTCAAAAGCATGGAGCCGAAAGGATCACGGCAAGTCCTACGATACGATCTTCAACAAGCAGCATCCGCCGGGATTTCGGTGGTTGCACGAAACGATCGGAACCAATTGGCGGATGACCGCCATTCAGGCGGTGCTCGGTTCGCGTCAACTTGAACGGCTGGATGAATGGCGCAATATTCGCAACAATAATGCGATGATCCTGCAGGCCGCCGCTGAGACGCAAGATGCATTGCGGACGCCGATACCGGCGCCCGGAATCCACCACGCTTATTATCGGTTTTACACCTTTGTCCGGCCGGAACTGCTGAAGCCCGGTTATGACCGGGATCGCATCGTGGCCGAAGTCAACGCGGCCGGCGCGCCTTGTTTTTCGGGAAGCTGTTCGGAAATGTATCTGGAAAAATGCTTTGTCGATCTTGGATTTGGGCCGAAGGAACGTCTCCCGGTAGCCCGTCAGCTTGGTGAAACCAGCATAGCGATGCTGGTTGATCCGACCATTGACGCAGCCACCGCCAAACGAAACGGCGACATTCTCTGCCGGGTGGTGGAGAGCGCCTCAATTGGCGCCAAGACACTGACAGCAGTGGGGACATAAGATGGCCAAGCCGGTCTTTTGTCGCTTCAGCGCATTGTCGCCAGTCACGGTGAATGTCGAATACCAGATCCATACGAGCTGGACGGACGGCAAGGCGACGTCGAAGGAGATCCTCGATGTGGCCTCCGAACGGCGGCTGGGCGCTGTGGCATTTACCGAACATGTCCGCAAGGACACCGACTGGTTTGACGGTTTCGTTGCGGAGATACGCCAGGCGGCGCTCCTTCATCCCGAATTGAAAACCTATGTCGGATCGGAAACCAAGGCGATGGACGAGGAGGGGACCCTCGACATATCGCCTGAAATTCTTGAAGCATCCGACATCGTGCTCGGCGTCGTGCATCGGTTTCCCGACGGCTCAGGCGGTTATATGGACTACAAGAACCTGACGCCGGAGCAGACGGCTGATATCGAGTTTCGTCTGTCGATGGGGATGATACGCAACGCGCCGATAGACGTACTGGGCCATCCGGGCGGCATGTATCAGCGCCGCTATGGGGCGTTTCCCGAGCACTATTTCAGGGAAATGATGCGCGCCACCCTTGAACGCGGCATCGCGATTGAAATCAATTCGTCCTATCTTGTGGACATGGAGGGATTCATAGCGCTTTGCCGGGAGATCGATCCAATCGTTTCCATCGGCTCGGATGCCCACCGCCTTGACGAGATGGCGAAATGCCGCGACACCTTGCTGAAACTGGGGATTGGACAATCTTGAAAATTTTGATCACTGGCGCCGGAGCCCTGCTGGGACAAGGCATCATCCGCGCCCTCAAGCATTCGACATTGCAGGCCGAAATCGTCACAGCCGATCCCAACCCATTGTCTGCAGGGCTCTATTGGGGCGATAATGCCTGGCTTCTGCCCATGGCAAATGACCCGGCCTATCTGGAGGAAATCCGGAAAATCATTGATATCGAAAGACCCGATATCGTGATCCCCGGCACCGATGTGGAACTGCATATCCTGGCGGCCCACCGGCCGGCCATTGAGAGGGACTTTTCGACCCATGTCATCGTCAGCTCGCCCGAGGTTGTGGAAATTGCCGACGACAAATGGCTGACTGCCGAATTCCTGCGTGAAAAAGGCCTGGGCTATGTGCCTTCCTGCCTGCCAGGTGGCGAAGACGCGTTGATTGCATCCGTCGGCTTTCCGCTGATCGTGAAGCCGAGGGTCGGCGCGCGCTCGATCGGCTTCAGCGTCATTCGCAATATGGACCAGCTTCAGCGCGCGATCCGCGAGCAGCCTGACATTGTCATCCAGAAATATGTCGGAACCGATTCCACCGAATTCACCGCAGGCACGATTACCTTCGGTGGCGAGTGCAAGGCCTCAATCGTCATGCGGCGCGATTTGCGTGACGGCAATACATATCGGGCCTTCACGCAACCCTATTCGGAACTCAACCAGGCCGTTGAGGAAGCCGCCAGCGTTCTCAAGGCCTATGGGCCGGCAAATTTCCAGTTCAGGCTCGATGAGGGCGTTCCGCGCATTTTCGAGATCAACGGGCGTTTTTCAGGTACCACCGCCATCCGGATTCATGCTGGTTTCAATGAGGTGGAAATGTGCATACGCCACATCCTCTATGATCAGCCGATTGTTCAGCCGGTTCTGGAACCGGTAACGATACTGAGGCACTGGTCTGAAACAGTGCTGAGGGACGACCAGATATTGAAGGCCCAAGGCGAAACAGGTTGAGCAAATCCGGGGCATGAAATGTACCGGAATGGCGCGAAAATCGGGCATCACGGTGCATGCGGCGGCTGCCAAGCGGCGCCTTTGGCCGCAACCGCCGTAAACGCTCTTTTCAATGAAGCAGCAGAATATTGCCGGAGGCTGATGTGATCAAGAAACTTGCAGTGACAGGCGCCACCGGCTTTATCGGCCGTCGTCTGATTGAGATTGCGTTTGATCGCGGAATGGAGATTGTGGCGCTGGTTCGAGATCCGTCCACCATGCCGCAGCCAATGCGCTCCGGTTTGACGCTCTTGCAATGGCAACTTGGTGAAGCAGCGCCGGATATCGCCGGTTGTGACGCCCTATTGCATCTCGCGGGCTACATTCCGCAGAATTTCAATGCCCATGAGGAAGCCGAACTGTGCTTTCAGGCAAATGCCCTGGGCGCGATGACCTTGGGAGGACAAGCCGCTGATCAGGGCGTGGCCAAATTCGTCTATTTCAGTTCCGGCCAGATCTATTCAGCAGGTCAAGCAGCGGCAGACGAGAATGCGTCGACCTATCCGCTGGAGCGAGCCACTTATTATCTCACAAGCAAGCTTGCGGGCGAATTGTGCGTTCAGGCGCTTGGCCGGTCGAAGGACATGAAAGTCACGGTCCTGCGTCTGGCTTCAGTCTATGGCGCCGGCATGCATGACCGCGGCATGCTGCCAAATTTCATCAGGAACCTGTCGCAAGGTCGCCAGGTCATTGTTCAGGACGGCGGCAGCTATACGGCGGACCTGGTTTTCGTCGATGATATTGTCGAATTGGCGCTCCGTTCAATCGAAACCGCAGCCATTGGCATCTTCAATGCCGGAACCGGGCAGGCGCGCACATCGCTGGCCGTCGCCGGCGCCGTTGCAGATGCGGTCGGTGCGGATCGCAAGCTAATCGTGGTTGAGGGCATCGCCGGCCGCCATGGTTTTGCGGCTCTGGATATTGCCAAGCCGGCAGGTGAATTGGCCTATCGGCCCAAATCCCTGGAAGAGGGACTGGCCGCCTGGCGCGACAGCGGTCAGATGAAAATCTTCAGCAAATGATCTGCAAGCTTGTGTGCGAGCGCAACGATGGTGATTGTCGGCGTGTCATTGCCGGCGGTGGGGAAAACCGAACTCCCGGCAACAAAGAGATTGTTGACGCCGTGCACCTGGCAATTGGCATCCACAACGCCTTTTTCCGGATCTGAATGCATCCGGGTTGTCCCCATGTGGTGCCATGTCCACATCGGCCGCTTGAGTTGTTCCCATTCCTCAGCCGCAACGTCCAGGCTGCCAAGCGCAGTCCTTTTCAATTCACCCTGAAATATGGCGATCGTCCGCTTCAGGCTGTCGAAGGTGGCGCTTGATATCTGCCATGACAGGGAAACAAATTGCATGCCAAATCGGTCAGTTCTTGCGGAAAGCGACACTGCACTGGAGGCCAGCGGTTCGGGTTCGAGAATATGGTGCAGGCGGAAATTCCGGACCAGCGACAATGGCCGCATGATGTGCATGCCTTTTGTCCAGCTTAAATCCTTCAGCAGCAGACCCAACCTTGAGGACTGGCCGCGCATGATGGCGTTGTCACGGTATTCAAGAAGATCCTTGCGCAATTTCTCAAGCGCCTCGGGATATTGCCCGACATAGCAGGGCTCCACCCAGGCGCGGTAATTGAGCAATTTCTCGCTTTGCTGGGTTTCAAACGGCAAAGTCAGGCCCTGCACCCGGAAATGGTGGTCTTTTTCCAGTTTCAGCTTGCGGGTGATCCGCTGGCGACGCGCTACGCGGATCCGGTCGAAATGCGCCAGGGTCCGGCGGACCTTGCCGTCGGCCGGCTTCAATGTGCCGATGGTAAACCGCGGATGGTCCATAAAATATTTGCCAACCAGGCCTTGCGGCTTTTTGGCCCGGTCATTGCTCAGCAGAAGCAGCCGCGCATTTTCAATGCCGCCTGCGGCAAGCACGAAAACCTTGGCGACGGCACGGAACCGGTTGTTGGCCGCATCGACGCAAATTGCCGAGCGGATGGAGGCGCCATCGTCGCTGAATTCGAAATAGAGCACTGTGACCCGGGTCAATACATTGACGGAGGTCGATTTCTCGATCGGCGCCCTGAGGTGCCGTCCAAGTCGGTAATGCCGGCAAAGTTCGACATTGTCCGACGCTATCAGGCTGGAGCGGCCGTCGAAGATCTTCTGTCTTGAGCCAAGCACATCAATATCGCCGAGCCCCAGCGTTTTTCCGGCGCGATCATAAAACGGCTTCAGATGGGAATAATCAAATGGCCAGCCGCTATCGGCCACCCAAGGTCTTTGCATGAAATCCTGCGGATCAAGCGGCTTGCAGAGTCCGCCCCAGCCCAGCATCTGCGTGCTTCCGCCAAAACCTTTGAGCCGGCTGGTGGAAAGGGCGGCATAGTGCAGGCTCTCTGTTGACTCGTCACCCGTCTCGGAGGCATCCGGTCGACTTTCGTGACCGCCGCTTTCCAAAATCCCCACATTCAGCGGCTTCGCAAGAAGGTCGGATGCGATGGTCAATCCGCTGGCGCCTGCGCCAACTATGCATATATCGAGTGTAATTTCTCCGGGAACATCCCGGCCTACTGCAATGCCCATTAATCTCCGCTTTCCCTCTCGTGGCTGCGAGCCTCAAACCCGTGCGTAAAATATATCAACCACCCTAAACTTCAGCGCTGCCGCCATGAGTTTCGAACAATGGCGCAAGGCATATATTCTTACCCGGTTTATTCTTGACCATCTTGCAAATGCTCGGCGCCTCCAAAGCGTAGCCGAAAAAACCACCGCGATATTCACTACCCTAGGCCCTGTTGACAAAGTATGGCAGCCAAATCTTTGTTGAAGCGATTGCCAGGAATGCGGCGAATGATGCGGCGGTTTTGTCGAAGCGGGTTGCGATGCGGCGGAACTGCTTGAGTTTGTTGAACATGCGCTCGATG
>JBGSIT010000085.1:0-21447 GCA_041742335.1 Rhizobiaceae bacterium | reverse complement strand
GCAGATGAGCCCGATGTCGGCGGAAGCCACCGTCGTGCGTAACTATCTTGACTGGATCCTCGGTCTGCCTTGGGGCAAGAATTCCAAGATCAAGACCGATCTCAACAATGCCGAGAAGGTTTTGGAAGGCGATCACTTTGGCCTCGACAAGGTCAAGGAGCGCATCGTCGAATATCTTGCAGTCCAGGCGCGCGCCTCCAAGCTCAAAGGCCCCATCCTCTGCCTGGTCGGACCTCCCGGTGTCGGCAAGACATCGCTTGCCAAGTCGATCGCCAAGGCGACCGGCCGTGAATATGTGCGCATGGCTCTGGGCGGGGTTCGCGACGAAGCCGAAATTCGCGGCCATCGCCGTACCTATATCGGCTCCATGCCCGGCAAGGTCATCCAGTCGATGAAAAAGGCCAAGAAGGCAAATCCGCTGTTCCTGCTCGATGAAATCGACAAGATGGGCCAGGATTTCCGCGGTGATCCTTCATCCGCTTTGCTGGAGGTTCTCGATCCGGAACAGAATTCGACATTCATGGACCACTATCTTGAAGTGGAATATGACCTGTCGAACGTGATGTTCATCACCACGGCCAACACGCTCAACATTCCGCCGGCCCTGATGGACCGCATGGAGATCATCCGCATCGCCGGATATACCGAAGACGAAAAGCTCGAGATCGCCCGCCGGCACCTGTTGCCCAAGGCCATAAAGGATCACGCGCTGCAGCCTGCGGAATTCTCCATCACTGACGGAGCCATGACCGGGATCATCCAGACCTATACGAGGGAAGCCGGTGTGCGTAACCTTGAACGGGAACTGATGAAGGTCGCCCGCAAGGCCGTGACCGAGATCCTCAAGGGCAAGACCAAATCGGTCGAAGTCACTGCGGATAATCTTTCCGATTATCTCGGCGTGCCGAGGTTCCGCCATGGCGAAGCCGAGCGCGAGGATCAGGTCGGTGTTGTCACCGGTCTTGCCTGGACCGAAGTTGGCGGCGAGTTGCTGACGATTGAAGGCGTGATGATGCCCGGCAAGGGCCGCATGACGGTAACCGGCAATCTGAAGGACGTCATGAAGGAGTCAATTTCAGCGGCGGCCTCTTATGTCCGCTCGCGTGCGGTTGATTTCGGTATTGAGCCGCCCTTGTTCGAAAAGAGCGATATCCATGTTCACGTGCCGGAAGGCGCTACGCCGAAAGACGGCCCGTCGGCCGGCGTCGCCATGGTCACCGCGATTGTTTCCATCATGACCGGAATTCCGGTCAACAAGGATGTGGCCATGACGGGTGAAATCACCCTGCGCGGCCGGGTCCTGCCCATTGGCGGGCTGAAGGAGAAGCTCCTTGCCGCACTTCGCGGCGGTATCAAGAAGGTGCTGATTCCTGAGGAGAACGCCAAGGACCTGGTGGAAATACCGGACAATGTGAAAAACAACATGGAAATCATACCGGTTTCCCGGATGGGTGAAGTGCTTGAACATGCGCTGACTCGCCAGCCTGTTGCGATTGAATGGGACAGCACCCTGCAGGCGACAACGGCCAAGACGACCGAGTCGGTCGACGAAGCCGGGCACACAATCGCCCATTGATTGGCGTCGAACGGATCGTTTTGAGGCAAAAATCGTTGGTCGGCCGCAAGGCCGGCCAATTTCTTTATGGAAAACAGGCGAAACCCGGTGGATTTGCCGGGTTTTTCATGTATCAGGGTTGTGGTTGCAAGGGCGAAGATTATGCTGCCCCCAGATCAGAAGTGAGTCGTTTCATACCAATAAGAAAGGGGTGGAAACATGAACAAGAGTGAACTCGTGTCCGCAGTGGCCGACAAATCAGGTTTGACCAAGACAGATGCAGCTTCGGCTGTTGATGCGGTTTTTGACGCTATTCAAAGTGAGCTCAAAAACGGCGGTGACGTCCGTCTTATCGGATTTGGAAATTTCTCGGTTTCGCGCCGTGAAGCTTCGGTTGGACGCAATGTTTCAACTGGCGAAAAGGTCAATATTCCGGCCCGCAATGTTCCCAAGTTTTCTGCAGGCAAGGGTCTCAAGGACGCTTGTAACTAATATTGCCGGTCAGCCGGCAGGCCAGAGATGCGGCAGCCGGATTGTTCCCGCGAAATTTGAAAGGCCCGAAGTTCTGCTTCGGGCCTTTTCCTTTGCTTGACGCTGTGTTTTCGGTTTGCGACTTGCGCAGCGGCCGGGGCTGAAATACACAGGATTGGCCGGAGTGATCCGGCAATACGTTCTCAGGGCGGGGCGCAATTCCCCACCGGCGGTAAAGAGCATATCGACTTGGCGCGGATGCGGCATGGTTTTGTGTTCAAGCCCGCGAGCGGTTTCCGGAGATGCCAGCAGATTCGGTGTGATTCCGAAGCCGACGGTCATAGTCCGGATGAAAGAGAGCGGGTAGGGTAGGCATGGTCCTGCGCGTCTTGTCATCCGTCATGATGGCCTGGCGCATGGTCCGCGCCGAAATGCTCGTGCGTCCTGGTTTATGTTGGTCCTTGGGAGCTAATACATGAATCAGAGCCGGAATACGCTCATCGCATCGCCAGCTTTCAGCGGCGCCTTCTTCATGATCATCGCTGGCATTGCCTTTGCCGCCTTCAACATCGCCACCCAGTGGGTGACCATGGTGCTGCAAGTGGGATCGGCTGCAACCGCCTTTTGGCAGTATTTCTTCGCTTTGATATTTTCGCTGCCGCTGCTTTTCCGGCTGGGGTTACGGGCGATGAAGACGTCCCGACCGATCTGGCACCTCGTCCGGGTGGCCTTGGCGGCCCTTGGGGTGCAGGCCTGGGTGCTTGGCCTTGCCCATGTGCCTATATGGCAGGCCATAGCGCTGGTCATGACCTCGCCTTTCTTCATCATAGCCGGCGCGGGGCTGTTTCTGGGCGAGAGGATCGGGCCGGAACGCTGGCTGGCAACGGCTGTGGGCTTTTGCGGGGCCATGATCATCCTGCAGCCCTGGTCGGATGGTTTCAGCCCCTATGCGCTGTTGCCCATCCTGTCAGCTTTGCTTTGGGGCGCTTCGTCGCTGGTGATGAAACGGCTGCTGGCAGAGGAATCCTCGCAAACGGTAACGGTCTGGCTGCTGGCCTTGCTGACGCCGATCAATGGCGCCCTGGCGCTGGCCACAGGATCGGTAATG
Source organism: Rhizobiaceae bacterium (assembly GCA_041742335.1). GTDB lineage: Bacteria > Pseudomonadota > Alphaproteobacteria > Rhizobiales > Rhizobiaceae > Rhizobium_E. The sequence goes on along the minus strand of JBGSIT010000085.1, from coordinate 18,313 downwards.
CCCGACAGCGTCTCCATGCTCTGGCTGGCGGCTTCCGGCCTTGTCATGGTGCTGGCGCAATATTGGCTGGCGCGGGCCTATGCGATCGCCGACGCTGCCTATGTCCAGCCATTTGACGATTTGAAACTGCCGCTCAATGTTCTGGCGGGCTGGCTGGTCTTCGGTTATGCGCCTGCGGGCCTGCTCTGGGTGGGTGCTGTCATGATCCTGTCCGCCTCACTGTTCATCATGCTGGTAGAGCGCAAACGCGAGCAGGCCGTGGCTGCAAGCTGAGCCGCCCGCAGGCAAATTGCCGCTGTTAACGATGGAAAGCGGCAAGCCATTGCAAAATTGCCATTTTGTTGCTTTCTGAAGGCAGCCTCCGCCACACATGACAACAGGTGTTTCCTTGCAAGACCAAGCCCAGCCCAGCCCGGATAAAACGCGCATGCCCTTTGCAGCCGTCAATACAGACGCCCTGGTGCTGGAAAGCCTGTTCGGCGTCATTCGCAGGCAGTGGCAGACCGTGCTGCTGCTGGTGGCCGTTTCTATCGGCCTTGGCTGGATCTATGCAGAGTTGCAGCCGCGCCTCTATCGTTCGGCGGCAACCGTCATGGTTCGCTCAGGACCGGCGATCAAGGGTGATTTTGAACGTCCCGCAACCATTACGCCGGAAGAGGAGGGCCTGTTTCTCAGCCAGCTGGAAATCATCAAATCCGGGGACGTGGCAAGACGTGTCGCCGAAAAACTGACGCTGGCTGATGACGCCGAATTTCTCCGCGATCCGGCCAAGGCCGCCGATGGCAAGAAAAGCCCAGTCGACAATTCCGATCTGATGGATGACCGGATTGTCCAGGCCTTGAAATCGGGCGTTTCAGTCAGCCGTATCGGGCGGACCTATGTAGCCAATATTGCCTTTACGCATCGCAGCCCGAAATTGGCTGCCGAAATCGCCCAGGGGTTTGCGGAGGCCTTCCGCGACAGTCTCGCGGCGGCCCACAAGCAGGACACGCAGGCCATGGCCGCCTGGTATGAAAACGAGATCAACCGCGCTCTGACAAGCGAGGAGGCTGCGGCCAAGGCCGTGAAGGCTGCGACTGCCGCTGGCCAGACCACCGACGATTCAGCTGTTGAAGCTTTGGTCAGGCAGGCAAGACAGCAGGTTCGCGAGCGGGAGGCTCTGCAGGACGCTTACTTGAAGGACATGGAGGATCGCATTCTGCCAACCACTGATGCCGTGATCCTGTCGGAGGCCAAACCGGCTGGTCAGCCGATATCGCCGCGCAAAGGCTTCATCCTGATCGTCGCCGGCATTCTTGGCGCGGCGCTGGGTGCGGCCTGGGGCGGATTGCGGGAATTCGCCGACCGTTCAATCCGCAGTCCGAGGCAGGTAAGCCAGCAACTGGGGCTGCGGTTTCTCGGAAGCCTGCCGCTGACAAGCGTCAAGCGGAATGTGCAGCAGCAGACGCCGGATCGAACCGCATCCATCCAGTCAGACGCGCAATCACGCCTTTCGGTAACAGACCCCTATGCGCCTTTCGGCGAAACCGCGCGCAGCATCCATGTCGCGGCCCGCAAGGCCGCAGGCGGAAATTCAGCCGTGGTCATTGGAGTCGTTTCAGCGGTCAAAGGCGAGGGAAAGACCCTGCTTGCCGCCAATCTCGCCGCACATCTTGCCGGCCAGGGCCGCAAAGTGCTGCTTGTGGATGGTGACCTGCGCGGCCAGGCCGCCAGCCGGTGGTTGACGCCGGGGGCCAAGACAGGCCTTGCCGACAATTTGCTTGAAGAAAAGCCCTTGGGCGAGACCGTCATTCTTGACCAGACGTCCGGCCTGTCCATCCTGCCTGCCGGATTGAACGGCCGTGTCGTGGAGCCGGCAGGGCTGTTGATCGGTGAGGCAATGGAAAAGCTGCTGCGCAACGCAAGGACGGGTCATGATTTCATCATCATTGACTTGCCGGCACTTGCGGCGGCGGCTGATGCAGAAGCCGTCAGCGGCCTGGCGGATTGTTTTGTGATGGTGACTGCCTGGGGCAGGACCGATGCGACCGTGATAATTGAGGCGCTCGCCAATGCGCCCGGCGTTCGCGCCAGGCTTCTGGGCGTTGTGCTTAACCGGGTAAACCTGAAGAAGCTTGCACTCTACCGGTAACCCTTCCTGCAAGCGAAGTCAGAACCGCTTTCTGTCGCGCACCTTTTTGGCCGGATTGCCGACATAGATTGTCCAAGGCTCAAGGTCCTTGGCGCAAACGGCGCGCGCACCCAAGACCGCGCCATCGCCGATGGTCACGCCCGGCCCGACAAAGGCTTCCGCCGCCACCCAGGCCTGATTGCCAATGTGAATGGGCTTGGGCTGAAGCTGGAAATGCGGATCATCAGGATCATGCGTGCCGCCGCACAAATGGGCGCGTTGCGAAATGGTGGCAAAATCGCCAATGGCGATCTTGTCCATATTATAGCAGATCACCCCCGGCCCCATGACCGAATGAGCCCCCATTTCCAGATTGGGCGGATACCAGATGGTGGTTTTGGGGTAGATCCGCGCCGTGGCGTCAAGCCTTGCGCCGAAAGATTGCAGCAGCAAGCGCCGCCAGCGATGGAATGGAACCGGCGTCCAGGAACCCAGCATCGCCCAGCAGATATTCCAGACGAGCCGGAACAAGCGATGGCGAAGCGAAAAGCTCGGGCCCCCTTCACGCGGATTGGACTGTTTTGCATCCAGCAGCGTCATTTTTTTCCTGCCTTCCATGCGATGGCGGTTTGATAAAGGTCCAGCAGGGCGGCGCGGACCCTGTCAGCGGAAAACTCGGACTGCACCAGCTCGCGGGCCTGCGCGGACGCTTCAGCGCGGTCCTGTTCGCTCAACAAGGCGGCTTTCTTCAGCGATGCCAGGATGGAGGCTTCCGTATAGCCCGTCGGAAACGCGGCCCCCCGTTCAAAGCCGATGGGAAGATTGCATTCGGGTGACATGATCGAAGGGATGCCCGCAGCCCAGGCTTCCAGCACCGCCATCGGCAGGCCTTCGCTTTTGGAGGGCAGCATGAAGAAAGAAGCCTTTGCCATTGAGCGGTTCTTGTCGGGTCCATATTGCGGCCCGGCAAAAAGCGCGTTGGAATGCTTGGCGGCCAAGGCCTGCACCCGGTTTTCAAATCCTGTAAGCCCGTCGTTCCAGCCGCAGAAAACCAGTAGCGAATTGTCTCTGAAATCCGGGTCGGACGCAGACAGGCTGTCCCAGGCTTCGCACAGTTCCATGCAGCCTTTCTTCTCATGAATGCGTCCAAAAAACAGATAGATCCGCTTTCCGGCAAAATCCGGTTTCCACCAAAGAGGATCACTGCCGTCACTGGCAAAGGGCTCGACGAAATTGCGGATGATGGCAACGGGTTGGCCGGTGCGATAGTCGGCCACGTCGCTTTCTTCCTTTTCGGTCAGCAGGTGAAACGCTGCCGCATTGCGCAGGAAACGGTCCTGGTAAAGGCGCGATACCAGCTTTTTCAGCCCCGGAGACCGTGCCCTGATCCAGGGTTCGAGCATGCCGTGCGGCGTGACGACATAGGGCTTGCCGGTCAGCATGGACCAGATCCAGACCGCCAGGCAGTGAAATTGCCAGACGCCATGGACATGGACAATGTCCGGCCGGGCGCGAAACAGCGACACCAGCATTGCCGGCGCAAAGGCATAACTTTTGGGACCGAAAGTGCGGTTGAGCCAGATGGTGGCGCGCGGCCATTTCGTCAGGTCCACCTTTTCCATGGAAGGATCGAGCGTGTGGACGGATATGTCTTCCAGACCGGCCTGGCTCAGCGTCGCCACATGAAGCCTTGCAGCCTCGGCCACGCCGCCGCCCAGCGGCGATAGGGTTGGAAGGGCGAGGGCGAGGCGTTTCATCGGCCCTTGGCCCTCTGGTCGATCAGGTCGAGAATATCTTGCAATCGCGCATAGTTCTCGCGATAGACGAGCACCGCATTGCGGATTTCCGCTTCTGCGCCGGCAAGATCCTGAAAATCGGCGGAAAGCTGGCTGACGAGATAAGCCTGGTCGATGGCGTCAATCGGCGTGTGGCGATGGGCAAGCTTCAGGTCGTTCATGATATATTCGGTCTTTGGCAGATAGGCGATGGCGAAGGTCGGCCGACCCGCCATCATGGCGAATATGCAGGAATGAAAGCGTGTTCCCAAAAACACTTTCGACCGGGCGATCATGGCGCGCAGATGGTCCGGTTCGCGGCTGGTCTCATCGATGATGACCGGGTTCCGGGCGGTTTTCCTGACGTCAAATGCGGTTGTGAGATCGGCGGAGACCTGATTGAAAATGACCGGCACGAGGCCGAAAGTCTCGCTCATGTGATCGGCCACCCTGGCCACGGCTTCGACATAGCGCCGGTAGTCCTCAGTGGGTGCTGCACTTTTGGGAAAGGACCAGTTGACCACCGTCATGCCGAAAATCCCGGCATCCGGCTTCACGCCAAGGGCGCTGAACGTTTCATCAATCAGCGCGGCATTGTCTTCGACATGGTCGTTCCAGAAGGCGCTGTCGCCTGTCCGGTATACGGTGGATTCCGCCAGCCCCAGTTCCTCGGTCAAAAAGCCGTATGAATAGCTTTCGCGGGCGCAATTGTAGGCCACGCGGCCAAGCACCTTGCGTGCGACCCAGCGTGAGAAGGGCCGGGCGATGGGTCCCACGCTCTGCGGCGCGAGGATGACAGTCTTTGCAAAAAGCGTGCCGAGGTGAATATGCAGCAGCGCAATGAAATAGGCAAAATTGGTATCATGGATATAGCCGCCGGGGGCGCTGATTACGACGTCCGCATTGCGAATGGCGGCAAGCGTCTTTCTCTGTTCAATGGGCATAAACCAGCCAAGCCATGACCAGCCGAACAGGGCTGCGAAGAACGCCATTTTCAGGAAAAACAGAGATTTGATGCGCTGCCACGGGCCATGACCGGCCGCATTGCCGATCCGCTCCGACCAGGCGACATTGGGATGCACCCTTTGCGCCGCAGCAATGCCCTCGAAGACGGCTCCGGAAATTTCCGCATCGGGATGCCTGGCGCGAATATCATGGATGCATTCATCCAGCAGCACCGAGTCGCCCCTGTTGGAGCGGCCAAAGGCGTTGACGATCATGAATTTCATCGGCGAAATTCCTTGCAGCGGGTTGCTGGGCCATCCATTGCCGAACCGGGTGCGAAAGCCTGTGCGTCATGGCGCAGACAGGGCAGGGCACAGATTGCCGGATTGCTGCCAGACTGGGTATCAATTGTCAAAGCGGGCGACCTCATGGAATTGACAGGCGTGGTTTTTTTCGCAAGTAGCACAGCATTCCCAGAAAGGCCGGCCAGAGCGGATTGCCGATCAGATGGTTGGATGCAGGCATGGCGAACATCAGATTGTAGAAGATGTAGAAGTAGAAAAACATCAAGGCGTCGTCGAGACGCCTGCTGGCAAAGTCGCTGGCAAACATGGCCAATATGGCAATTACGATCAGGCCGAAGACGCCAAGTCCGAAATAGCCGAATTTATGCAGGATTGCATAATTGATGAAGTGGATATTGTGCACATCCAGCACTCCAAGCAAAGCATGCTGGCCAACGGTGCTGTCGGCAGCGCCGGTCATGTCGACCGTGCGCCCCAGACCCTTGCCGAACAGGGTCTCCATTGTCGAGGCGTCGCGAAAGTCTTCCATGACTTTCTGGCCTTCATAGATCCGCTGATAGCTGGAAACGTGATTATAGATATCATCGCCCTTCATCAGCATGATGGCTTCGGAAATGTTGCGCGGCAGGCTTTCGACAGTCGCGTCGTCCATCGATACCGCATAGGCCAGTCCGCCGAGAGTTGCGAAAATGAGAAAAACGGTGGTGATGAAATAGCGCCGGTAAATCAGGAACAAAAGCCCCGCCAGACCTGCAGCCAGGATTGACGCCCGGTTGATTTCCACCTGCACAAAGCCGCTATTGGAGCCGAGATGAACCATCAGATAAATCAGCAGTCCCAACCCCTTGTCGATCAGCCCGGGCCGGATCAGCATGGCGTATATGGCGATGACTTCCGTCAGCACATATTGATATTGATTGTCCTTTGAGAAGATCGAGGCGAAGGCGGCGGCCAGGACGAAGAGCAGGAAGGGCTTTGAAAAGATCACCCCTGTGGAATCGCGCCAGGCGCCTTCAGGATCCCGATTGTGCCGAAACAGCGAGAAAAGCAGGATCGCGGTGAGGATATAAAGGTTCCAGGCCGCGATATAGGTAACGGCATTGTGGTTGGCAAAGCCGATGACGCTGGAGGCAAACAACGAGACCAGAACAAGCACGGTCAGCGGCCCGAAGGCGAAGAAGGAGAGACGGACGCGGTTTGTCAGGAAGGCAAGGGCCACGAATGCCAGCGCATAAAGGTAGCCGCCGCCGTTCAGATATGGCGTCTTGGAAAAGCCGATAATGCCGAGTCCATGCTCCAGCCCAAACGAGACAAGCACATAGAAGACGGCATAGACGACCACATAAAGCTGGAACAGGTCTTTGCGCCCAAGCCAGACAATGCCGGCCTGCAGTCGCTGGCTCAAGCCCAAACTCATATTTGACGCGCCTTCCTGGCCAGATAGACAAGCGAAAGCGTTACCACGATTGCATGTGAACAGAAATCTGAAATGACGAAGACCGTCAGTCCGATCCTGTCAATGAACAGGTAACCGAAGGCGACGCCCATGGCGACTGCGCCGATGCGGATGGCGGCCGCGACGCTAAAAAGCCCATGGGCAAACAGGATTTGCACCAGCGATTGGCCGGAGGCTTCGGTCAGCACCGTCAGCCCGAATATCGACAGCAGCAGCCAGGCCTGCCGCGTAAAGCCGTCAAACTGGCTGATCATGAAGAAGCTGGCAGCCACGATGACCAGCGTCAGCGCCAATGCGAAAGCCAGGCTGCCTTTCTGCAATTTGATGAGGTCGGCGGCGCCGGCTTGCGGGCGGTCTCTGAGGTGATGCAGCAAGTGGGGAAATTCCACCCGCCGCATGAAGCCGGTAATCTGCGATCCGGCGCCGACGATCTGCTTGGCATAGACCAGCAAGGCGGTCGCATTGGGCCCAAGGAACACCGTGCTCAAGGTCAACTGGATGCGGAAATAAAACTGGCCCGGCAGCAGGCCGGACAGCATCGCGAATTCTTCCCGGAACGCCTTGGCGATGCCGCCCGGCGCAGGCGCCACCAGCATCGGCTTCCAGCCGGACCGGACAAGGCTCAGATATTGCGCGAGAACCGTCAGGCCATAACCTGCCGACAATGCGCCGCCCAGCGCCAGGCCCGCTGTTTCCGGGCTTTGCTCACGCACCAGCACCAGGGTGACGGCCGATGCCAGATAGGCGATCGAGCCGGTAATGCCGCTGATGCCGCTTTTTTGCAATCCGTCGAGAAAGCCCGCGCCATTGAAGGCCCAGAACAAAAAGGCGGGCAGGGCGGCAATGGCGTAATTTCGTGAAAAGGCTTCCGGCGCGGCAAACAGGCTATAGGCCACAATGGAGAGTGTGACGATGCCCGCCATGCAGAGGCGGAAGATTGTGGTTTCCCAATAGGCCTGCCATACCGGTGCCTGTTCGCCGCCGTCACGCGCAAGATGGCTCGCCTGGCGGGCGAGAACCGTCAGCGATCCTGCTTCAACGGCGATGATGCCGAGCATGGCAAAAGAAAAGTGCGTGCCGAAAGAGGCCAGCAATTCCATCCGGCCGGTCGCCACAAGCAGCGTCTGCGCCAGGAAAATGGAACCCTGGCCGATGCCAAAGCCCCCGATGAGCAGCGCCAGATTGGCAAAGCGCACCATCAGGGCCTTGTTGCGCACAAGCTGCATTCAATCGTCCCCAGACGGAAATTGCGTATCTCAGGCCGTAACGACCGAAAGAAAAGATGCGCAACCTTCGCGTTTTGAAAGGACTTTTGCAAGCTCGGAACGGCGATAGCTGCGATTTGGGCAATCGCCTAACCGGGCATGAAGGATCATGTCGGCCATGGCGACGCAATCGCCCGGCGCGCTGACGAGCGCGCTGTCATTGAGGAAGGTGTGAAGCTCGGTGCCTTCGTCGGCGGTCACAAGCACGGCCGCGCCGCTGGCCAACATGCCGCCGATCTTGGAAGGCAATACCAAATCGGCCGCGCCGCGGTCCTGCGTCAGTGCGTGGAGATTGGCAAGATTGAGAAATTCGTTCAATTTTTCATAGGGCTGGAAGGGCAGGAAGCGCACATTGGGCAGGCTGCCATAAGCGGATTCAAGATCGGCCTTGGACGGGCCTTCGCCGGCAATGACGAATTTTATATCCTGCTGATCCTGAAGTTGCGCGGCTGCCTTCAGCAAGGTATCCAGCCCCTGCTTGGCGCCGATATTGCCGGAATAAAGCACGACGAAATCATCTTCGCCATAGCCGAGCGTTTCACGGTAGCTGCTAGGCCGGCCCAGCGGGTGAATGTGTTCGAGGTCAACCCAGTTGCGGATGATCGACAGGCGATTGCGGTCGACATTCTTTTCCGCCAGCTTGTCGGCCATGCGGTTGGAAATTGTGACGATCTTGTCAAAGCCGCCCAAGGTCAACCGCTCGAAAGCATGGCCGATTTTCTTCAGGAAGGAATTGGGTTTCAGGTGGCCGACGGCAAAGGCGGCGTCAACTTCAAGATCCTGCACGTGCAGGATGGTGCGCGCGCCCACCATCTTTGCCGCCAGAAGGGCGACAGGGGAAGCAAACAGGGTCGGCTCGACGCACATGACTACATCCGGCCGCTGGCGCAGGATCTGCCAGAACACCACCGGCGCCGAAGTCACGGCAAAGGACAGCGGCGCAATCAGCCGCCAGATGCCGCCCATCTTCTTGCGAAGGATCAATGGAACCCGCAAGACGCGGAGATTTCCGTCTTCCGACGATGAATAGGCATTCTTGTAATCACCGGTTACCTGCCAGCCGGGATAATGCGGCGGCGTGGTCACGACGGTGACGCTGGCATTGTGGCTGGCCAGAAGTTCGGCAATTTCCCCGGTATATTTTCCGACGCCTGCAATTTCAGGTGAATAGTTCATGCCATATATCAATACGCGCTGGCTCGACATGCTGGCGCTGCGCGCGCCGGCTACCGGTACTTCCAGCCATTCGATATCTGAAGTGATTGCCATTTTGAAGTCAGTCCTTGCGAGCGGGGTCAGTGATATTCAGTCATATAGAGTGGACGAATTTGCGCCTTCGCACTGGGCGGAAGGCCCTCAGGCGATCATTTCAGCAAATCTGCCGGTGAGAGAGGCTGCGTCCGAAGAAGTCCATGCAAGACCTCTGCCAGAAGCGCTCGAAGAACGCCCTGACTGGCAGCAAAGGCTGTTTCAGGTCGAAAGGCGCGCCATTGATCGCCCAATACGAGCATTTTTGTACGTTTGCCTTGGTCATGGCCATTGGAGTCCCTCCTGCAAGACGTGGCGCAATCGCACGTGGTCTTTTCCACAAGATAGGTTCAACCATGCAAATGATGCGAAAAGAGGCCGAAAATTGGGCAATGCATAGGCATTTGTTAACGATTGTGTTTGTCGTGTGGCAAACAGACCCGGTCAGCGCGCTCCACTGACCTGTTCTGCGCCCTATCACGCTCTTACGCACACTACTCAAGGTACTCGCCCTAATTCTGTTCCCGCCAATTGCCGGAACGATTTGCCGATACTCTACAGAGGGAAATCCAGGCCTTTGGCCACCTTGACTTGATCGCCCCCGCAGGGCGGTCGATGGTTTCAGACATGCGATTTTCAGAATGTTATTTCACCTATGCTTGGAGCAATCGAAACAAGGAGAAATTAAGGCGAAAACGGCTTGCGCGTCAAAATATCTTCGTTTGCAATGGTCCGAGAACGCCTTTTCTTATTAGGTACTTAGACCAACTTTCGGCGGGAAGCGCCGCGGCAGGCGAAAAAATTCATACTTCCGCCAATTTCAGGGCAATTTCTAGGTAAGCGGTGGTCTGTGTAGTTTTGCTCAAATGCAGAATAAAATTCCATATATTGCACTGCAGCGCAGATATTATGACAATATGATTGATTTATGACAATCTGACAGAAATATTTTTCAGTTGCGCAATCGCCAACCCTTGAAATTAACCGCAAATCAGCGCATCTTTGACACAATGAAATGGTTGAACAAATCATCGTCCAATCAACAGGCGCTGGAAAGGGAGATTCAGATGAAGTTTCGTCACGACCTCTCACATTGCAAAAAGCGTAGCAGGTTTTTGGATTATTGTCCCTCGTCACCGTTCGTGCGACTTCAACGTCGATTTATGATGTGTACGGCCTGAACAAAGTCGGCCTGTAAAACGTTACTGCCTCAAACAAGATAAAACATCCGGGTTCGAGCGCCTGTACGGCGCACACCGGATTTTGATTGCATACTGCAGGTTCCCTTGGGAACGGCTGTGCAATCGCCGAAGGGAATTTACGCCATGCGGAAACAAGTTATTGAATATGCCGGCCAGCCGGTCGGAATTGTCGTTCCGGAAAAGGACGCATTGAAATTCATCGCCGTCAAGCTTCACGTCATGGAGCTGGATTCACGCCTGTTCAGTTCAGCGGGCGAGGTGCGCGAGGCCATTCACCACCATCTTTCCTCAGACCAGCGCATGACCGCCTAAGTGGTGGTTCGTTATTGGGGATGCGATTGAGGGGATGTTTCAAGGACGGGAACCAGGGCCATTGCGGTCCATTTCGATTTCTCCCAGCAGCCAGTTCATGAAGGCTGCCACTGACGGCGTGGTCATTTTTGATACCGGGGCCGCCAGAAAGTAGCTGCTTTCACTCTGTATGGTAAAGTCATGGGCCAGCACCAATTGGCCGCTTTCCAGTTCGTTGCTGATCAGAAACAACGGCATCAGCGCCACGCCCAGTCCTGCAATTGTCGCCTGGGCCACGTTTGAAAACTGCTCGAAGCGCATGCCGCGATCCGGCTGACCGGATATACCAAGGCCCCTGAACCAATGCTGCCAGGCGCCGGGCCGCGAGGCCATCTCCATCAACGGCAGGTTCAGGAGATCGGCAGGCGCGGCGATCCGGTGGGTCGCCAGAAAGTCGGGACTGGCGACAGGACCCACGGTTTCGTGCATCAGGAACCGGCTTTCAGCGCCCGGCCAATCGGGCCGCCCGACGTGAATGGCGGCGTCAATGCCTTCTTTCTCGAAATCAAATTGGCCGATCCGGGTGGCGAAATTCAGCGTTATTTCCGGGTGGCGCGCCACGAAGCGGGGAATTCTCGGCATCAGCCAGCGCGTGCCGAAAGTCGGCAAAATCGCCAGGTTAAGCGTATTGGCATGCATTTTTGTCATGACCTGAAGGGAGGCATTGCGGATGATCGCCAGGGCCTCGCCGATGGATCGCGCATAATTGACGCCGTCACCAGTCAGTGACACGCCGCGCCCGTTGCGGACGAACAAAAGCGCGCCAAGTTGCTCTTCCAGCAGGCTGATCTGACGGCTGACTGCGCCTTGGGTCAGCGACAATTCAAGGGCGGCAGCCGAAAAACTGCCATGCCGGGCCACGGCGTCGAAAGCCGCCATGGCGGAAGATGAAGGCAGGAGACGGCGTTGCATCGAGCTCATGGGATATTACTATAGGTAATATCTGACCGCGTAAATATGGTTTGTGTTTTTGTGCCGCCTTGATGATAAAGTCGGTCCAAATCGAATTGGAGGTTTTTTCATGAGCGCCGGTAGCACATTTTCCTGGGACGATCCGTTTTTTCTGGATGAACAATTGACTGACGACGAGCGGATGATCCGCGATGCGGCGGCCGCCTTTGCCAAGACGGAACTGCAGCCCCGCATCCAGGACGCCTATATGGATGAAACCACCGATCCAGAACTGTTTCGCAAGATGGGCCGCGCAGGCCTGCTGGGAGTGACGATTCCTTCGGAATATGGCACCGCCGGCGCAGGCTATGTCGCCTATGGCCTGGTGGCGCGAGAAGTAGAGCGCGTCGACAGCGGCTACCGGTCAATGATGAGCGTTCAGTCCTCGTTGGTCATGTATCCGATCTACGCCTATGGCTCGCAGGAGCAGCGCGACAAATACCTGCCGGGCCTGGCATCGGGCGAACTGATCGGCTGCTTCGGCCTGACCGAGCCAGACGCCGGTTCCGATCCCGGCGGCATGAAGACCCGGGCTGAAAAGATCGAGGGCGGCTATCGCCTGCGCGGTTCCAAGATGTGGATCTCCAATGCGCCAATCGCCGATGTCTTCGTGGTCTGGGCAAAATCGCAGGCCCACAACAACGAAATTCGCGGCTTCATCCTTGAAAAAGGCATGAAGGGCCTCTCGGCCCCAAAGATTGGCGGCAAGCTGAGCCTCCGGGCCTCGATCACCGGTGAAATCGTCATGGATGGCGTTGAAGTCGGCGAAGACCAGTTGCTGCCCAATGTTTCCGGCCTCAAAGGCCCCTTCGGCTGCCTCAATCGCGCCCGCTACGGGATTTCCTGGGGCGTCATGGGCGCTGCGGAGGATTGCTGGCACCGGTCACGGCAATATGGCCTGGACCGCAAGCAGTTCGGCAAGCCCTTGGCCGGAATGCAGCTTTATCAAAAGAAGCTTGCCGACATGCAGACCGAAATCACCCTCGGCCTTCAAGCCAGCCTGCGGGTAGGCCGGCTGTTTGACGAAGGGCGGATGGCGCCCGAAATGATCTCGCTGATCAAGCGCAACAATTGCGGCAAGGCGCTGGATATTGCCAGAATGTCGCGCGACATGCATGGCGGCAACGGTATCCAGATCGAATACCATGTCATGCGCCACGCCCAGAATCTGGAAACCGTCAACACCTATGAAGGCACCCATGACGTCCACGCGCTGATCCTCGGGCGGGCGCAGACCGGCATACAGGCGTTTTTCTGAGGGTCTGCAACATGGCCATCCGTATCTGCATGGCTGCGTTGTCCTACGCCCTGCTGGGGCTGGTGGCGGGCTTTGTGTTCGGCACGTTGCGGGTGCTGGTGATTGCGCCGCGAATTGGCGAACTTGCGGCCGTGAGCCTTGAATCGCCGGTGATGCTTGCCGTCTCCGCCTGGTTTGCCATTTGGTGTGCCGGCCGGTTTCACCTCAAGGGTTTGAACGGCGCGCTTCTGGCCATGGGTCTTATGGCATTCCTGTTGTTGCAAGGTGGCGAGATATTGCTGGCGGGTGCTTTTGGCCCGCTGGGTTTTGCTGAAAATGCTGTCGATTATGCCGTGAGCTGGCACTCGCCGGCCAAATGGGTTGGCCTGGTGGCGCAGGTCATTTTCGGTTTCCTCCCCTATCTTTTAGCCAAGAGGACAGACAATGCAAAAAGGTAAACCTCTGGCCGGTATCAGGGTCATCGAACTGGCGCGAATTCTTGCCGGACCTTGGATCGGCCAAACGCTGGCCGATCTCGGCGCCGATGTCATCAAGGTCGAAAGCCCGGAAGGCGACGATACCCGCAAATGGGGTCCGCCCTATATCGAGACAGACGGGGAAAAGACGGCCGCCTATTTCCATGCCTGCAATCGCGGCAAACGCTCGATCACGGCGGATTTTTCAAGCGACGAAGGCAAGGCGCTGGTATTGAAACTGGTGGCGGACGCCGATGTGGTGATTGAAAACTTCAAGGTAGGCGGGCTTGCGAAATATGGCCTGGATTATCCGGCGATCAAGGCGATCAATCCGAAGGTGATTTATTGCTCGGTGACCGGCTTCGGGCAGGAGGGTCCCTATGCCGAGCGGGCCGGCTACGATTTCATGATCCAGGGCATGAGCGGCATCATGGACCTGACCGGGGAGCCTGACAGGGAACCCCAGAAGATAGGTGTGGCCTTCGCCGATATATTCACTGGCCTTTATGGCGTCATCGCCATTCAATCGGCATTGCTTTACCGGCAGGCCAGCGGCGTCGGCCAACATATCGACATGGCCCTGTTTGACTGCATGTCGGGCGTGCTTGCCAATCAGGCGATGAATTACCTGGCCTCCGGCACGTCGCCAAAGCGGCTTGGCAACAACCACCCCAATATCGCCCCTTATCAGACATTCCCGGTCTCCGACGGGCACCTGATCATCGCCTGCGGCAATGACGGCCAGTTCAAGCGTCTGTCCACATTGCTGGGGTTGGCGGACATGGCAAGTGACGCCCGTTATGCGACCAATGCATCGCGGGTGGAAAACCGTGTGTCGATGACCGCTTCCATGGAAGTGGCGACCCGGACCTGGACCCGCGACGAGCTGCTGGCCGCTCTGGAAAAGGCCGGCGTTCCGGCAGGCCCCATCAACAGCGTTGCCGATGTCTTTGCCGATCCGCAATTCATCTTCCGGCAGATGAAGGTTTCGCCTGACGGCATTGCCGGCCTGCGCACGCCAATCGTCTTTTCCGATGCAGACCTTGCCCTTGAGCGCCGTGCGCCAAAACTGGGCGAGCACAGCGCGGAAATCCTGAGCGAATTGGGCCTTCCGGCCCGCAATGGTTCCTGAAACCAAAAGGCCCGGCATCGCTGCCGGGCCCGTATTCGCCATTCACATCCCATGAAATCAATGCGCAATCATGATGTGGCGCACGGCGGTGTAATCCTCCAGCGCATAGGCCGACATGTCCTTGCCATAGCCAGATTGCTTGACGCCGCCATGCGGCATTTCATTGGTCAGCACGAAATGCGTGTTGATCCAGGTACAGCCATATTGCAGCCGTGCAGCAGTGCGCATGGCGCGGGAAATATCCTTGGTCCAGACGGACGACGCCAGGCCGTAGTCGCTGTCATTGGCCCATTTCACGGCGTCCGCCTCGTCTGTAAAGCGGGTGACCGAAACCACCGGCCCGAAGACTTCGCGGCGGACGATTTCATCGCTCTGCAGCGCACCGGCAATCACGGTGGGGGTATAGAAAAAGCCCTTGTCGCTGCCCAGTTTTCCGCCGGTGACGATTTCCATATGCTTGAGTTCCGAGGCCCGCTCCACGAAAGAGGCAACCCGGTCGCGCTGGCGCTTGGAAATCAACGGCCCGATTTCATTGTCGCCGTCATCAGGCTTGTTGAAGGCGATGGACGAGACGGCATCACCAAGGCCGGCGACAAATTTGTCATAGATTTTCGCATCGGCATAGACGCGGCAGGCCGCCGTGCAATCCTGGCCGGCATTGTAATAGCCGAAAGTGCGGATGCCTTCGATGGCGGCTTCGATATCGGCGTCGTCATATATGATGACCGGCGCCTTGCCGCCCAGTTCAAGATGGGTGCGCTTGACCGTCTTGGCGGCCGCCTGCAGCACCTTCTTGCCGGTCGCAATGTCGCCCGTGATCGATACCATGGCGATCTTGGGATGGTTGATCAGCGCATTGCCGACCGTTTCACCGCGACCCAGCACCACATTGATGACGCCTTCGGGCAGGATGTCGGCCATGACGCCAGCCAGCTTCAGCGCGGTCAGCGGCGTCTGTTCCGACGGCTTGAAGACAACCGTGTTGCCGCCGGCAAGCGCAGGCGCCAGTTTCCAGGCCATCATCATCAAGGGATAATTCCACGGCGCGATCGAACCGACAATGCCGACAGGGTCGCGGCGGATCATCGAAGTGAAACCGGGCACATATTCGCCCGCCAGCGGGCCGTGCATCGTGCGGATGGCGCCGGCAAAGAAGCGGAAGCAATCGACGATGGCGGGAATTTCATCATTCAGCGCCGCATTGATGGGCTTGCCGCAATTGAGCGCCTCAAGCGTGGCGAAGGCGAGCGCATCGCTTTCAATGGCATCGGCGATCTTGAGAAGATAACCGGCGCGCTGGGCCGGGGAGGTCTGCGCCCAGGTGTCAAAGGCAGTTTCGGCTGCATCCACGGCAGCATCGATCTGGCCCACAGAGGCCTCAGGAATCCTGGCAACGGTCTCGCCGGTCTTGGGATTGAGCACCAGTTCCTCGTTTTCAGTTCCGGTCTCGAAGCGGGAACCGATCAACATTTGGGTTTGCATATATTTTCTCCCTTTTTTAAGGCTTAGCGGCGAATTTCCTGGTCAGTGCGGGGTGTGTTCACTTTCCGGACCCGGCGATTTCCTCGCCGTTTCGGGTCAGGTAATAGGCCCCGAGAATGGGGATGAAGGTCAGCAGCACCACGATCATGGCCACCACATTGGTGACCGGACGCTGGCGCGGCCGGATCAATTCCTCCAGCATCCAGATCGGCAGGGTGGATTGCTGTCCGCCTGTGAAGGTGGTGACGATGACCTCGTCAAAGGAAAGCGCGAAGGACAGCATGCCGCCCGCCAGAAGGGCTGTGGCGATATTGGGCAATATGACATAACGGAAGGTCTGAAAGCCGTTGGCGCCCAGATCCATCGAGGCTTCGATCAGCGAGGACGAAGTCCGCCGGAAGCGGGCCACGGCATTGTTGTAGACCACGACGACGCAGAATGTGGCGTGACCGAGAACGATGGTCCAGAAGGAGAAGGGAATCTCGGCCAGGCTGAAGGCGGAGCGCAGCGCGATGCCGGTGATGATGCCGGGAAGGGCTATCGGCAGGATGACCAGCAACGATATGGCTTCCTTTCCGAAAAACTTCGACCGGGCGACCGCCGCCGCGCACAAGGTGCCGAGCACTAGCGCCACCCCGGTGGCGATCAGCGCCACGCGGACAGAAAGCCCCAACGCATCCCAGACATCGGGCCGGTTCCAGGCGACCGCAAACCATTTCAGCGTCACGCCGGGCAGGGGCCATTTATAGCTCTTCTCCTCGGTGGTGAAGGCATAGACGAAAATCAGCAGGATCGGCAGGTGCAGGAATAAAAGCCCGCCGGCTGCGGCAATCTTGAGCGAAAGGGAGGCCGTTCCGGCCTTGTCAGAGCGCATCGAAGGCCCCCTGCCTCTTGGCCATCCAAAGATAGAAGCCCATGATGACGATCGGCACGACCGAGAAGGCGGCGGCCAGCGGCACGTTTCCGGCCGTTCCCTGCTGGGCATAGACCGCCTGGCCGATAAACAGCCGTGACGAACCGATGATCTGCGGAAAGATGTAGTCGCCCAAAGTCAGCGAGAAGGTGAAGATCGAACCGGCGATGATGCCCGGCAATGCCAAAGGCAGCAGCACATTGCGGAAGGTCTGGCCGGGCGAGGCGCCCAGGTCATAGGAAGCCTCGACAAGATTGGCCGGCACCCGTTCAAGGGCGGCCTGGGTCGGCAGGATCATATAAGGCAGCCAGATATAGACGAAGACGATGAAGGTGCCGAGGTAACTGACCGAAAGCGAATTGCCGCCAATGACCGGTGTTGCCAACACTCCATCCAGCAGCCAGGTCAGGTGCAGTTTCTCGAATGCCCAGGTCAGCACGCCTTCCTTGGCAAGAATCATTTTCCAGGCATAGATCTTGACCAGATAGCTCGACCACAGCGGCAGCATGGCGCCGAGATAGAAAAACGCCTTCCATCGCCCCTTGGCATAGCGTGCGGCGAAATAGGCGACCGGAAAGGCAATGACCGCCGAGGCGATGGTGACGCTGATCGCCATCAGCAGGGTTCGCACGATGATGTCGAAATTGGCGGCGTGAAACAGTTGCCCATAGGTGGAAAGGGTCAATCGATAATCGATCAGGCCGGAAAATTGATCGATTGAGAAGAAACTCTGCAACAGGAGCGCGATCAGCGATCCGATATAGATGATGCCGAGCCATAGAAGCGGCGGCGTCAACATCAGCCACAAAAGCAATTTCGGCCTGCGCCAGAACGTGTCCGACAGCCTGGCAAGCGGACCTGTCGCGCCGGTCTCGTTGCCGGTAGGGGCAAGGGCGGTCATGGCGCGTCATCCAGGTGGTGGACTGCGGCTTGGGCAAAGGCCAGCGTGATTTCGTTGCCTTCAGCGGGAAGCACTGTTTCCGCGGCAATATTGGCATGCAGGCGGATGGCGTCGATATCCACCGATATCCTTGTGACCGACCCCAGAAAGCTGCGGTTGGAAAGGCGTCCGGTAACCGAGCATTCGCCCTCGGCTCCGCTGCCTGTTCGAATGACTTCGGGGCGCAGGCTGGCCCAATGTCTCTTGCCGGTGACTTTGGCGGTGAAGTCTGGCGGCAGGATATTGGAAGAGCCGACAAAATCGGCGACGAAGCGGGTCTTGGGTTGCTGGTAGATCTCTTCCGGCGTGCCGGCCTGGACGATGCCGCCGCTGTTGAAAACCGCCACCCGGTCGGCCATCGAAAGCGCTTCACCCTGATCGTGGGTGACAAAGACGAAGGTGATGCCGAGCGATTTCTGCAGCGCCTTGAGTTCTTCCTGCATCTGTTCGCGCAGCTTGAGATCAAGCGCGCCCAGCGGTTCATCCAGCAGCAAGAACAACCCGCCGTGTTCCTTACCTTCAGTG